>NZ_JBIVXE010000002.1:0-281828 GCF_044769125.1 Glutamicibacter sp. NPDC090743
GCCCGTCCCTCTAGCTAACCCAACCAAAACAATCCCACAATATAACCCCCCCCCCCCCCCCCCCCGCGCCGCGCCCCCCCCCCCCCCCCCCCCCCCCCCCCCGCTTCTGTCGTAATGCATGTCGGGCATGATGGCTCAGAACTGCTTGCGTTCGATCAGTGTGCTTTCGATTTTGTGAAACCGACAGCGGACCGCTCCGCTTCTAGCAACGTGCTGAGCCGCAGACCATTACAGCCCCGGGCGTTTTGCAGGATTCTCAACCGCTTGAAATAACGGTTAGCGGCATCGGCGATGGAGCTCCAGTACGCGGAGATTCAGAACTGCGTAGCTCGTGCCTCGAATACAAGGGGTATGCCGCGTTTTTCGAATTGGTCCAGCATTTGCTCATAAAGGGTCCGGTACTCTATGGCAGGGTAATGGCGAAGCGAAACCCGAACGTATGTCGTTCCATCCTTGGAGTTTCCAATGGGGCCATCCACGGAATCATCAACATAAATTTCCAATGACCGGTTCAGATCGGCTCGGTCCCAAAGGACTTTGACTTTCGCATTATTTACATGCTCGATACCTGTCACCGAGGTAATCGAATCCCAGTTGATCTTGCGACCGCCCCGAACGGTCAGGCCGCTGGCTTTGAATCTCAGGTCGATCGCCTCGTTGCCCTTGCGTGCCGCGCCTTTTAGTGCGGTGACAAGTGCGACGACTCCGAAAATAGCAAGAATGGCTCCGATCACGGTCGGAATTCCTTGCAAAACAATCTGGGATAGATAACTTGATGTCGAGGGTAAATCATTCGCGATTAGATAGATTCCCACGATGCACAGAATCCCGCCCAACAGCACTAGGGAAAACCCCTTGTCGATTCTTGGATATAGATGCAAGGAGTTAGTTACAAAATCTTTGTGTTCGGGGAGCCTGGATCTGGCAGTATTCAATTCTCATCCATTTCACTATCGAATTCATCCTCTTCAAAGTTGACGGCTTCGAAAAAGTCGATCATAGGGTCCATCATGAAGCTCAACGCAGACAGGTCCGAGTCGTAGGCTTCCAGCAGGAATACCAGCCCGTGCGAACGCGCAACGGTCCTCACATGCCCTACGGCAGGCATGACTGCTGTGTCCGCATCTCCTGACCGCGCGTCCATCGCTATGACCGACGTCAACTGGAGAATCTGGCCAACCGACTCCGATTGGTATTCGCTGGTTTGGACAGGCGTGGCTGGCTCGTAAATCGGCATGGCCAATTCCGCCAAGCTCTTTTCTGGCTCATCGTCCAGAACTATCAAGTGGGCAGTGCCCAGTGCGTGTCCATCTTCAGGCGAAAACCAGAGTGTATGCTCGGCTTCGGCTATCTGGTTGTTCGCCACGTCCAAAGCCAGCTGCTCATAGACCTTCCGCAGCTCAGGATCTTCCGGGATGGCCAATTCCGCAAGGTCCTGTGCCCATTGCTCCGCCGTCTCCCAATTATCTTCAGGAAATGAGCGAGGTACTGGAATCCAGAATTCCAGATCCGGTTCAATCTCGTATGTTGTCATTGAATTGGCACCCATTTGAAAGTTCCCAGTATCGACAAGCCCAACGACCTTAATCCTTCGGCGAATGCCTCACCATTCTCCGACTCAACGTGCGCGTAGGAATAAAGCAACCACAATCCAGCTTTTGGATCCGGATCGATGCTTCCATCCGGCAAAGGACGAGGAACAACCATGTTCAGGCCATTGTTCTTGAGCTCGGGAGCTTCGGCGGTTTGCTCCGCGGAAGACCAGAGGTACCAGTCTGCTCCGTCGGCATCTTCGATTTCGATCTGGTTGCCGCCTGCGGCCTTTCGCGCAGCATCCAGCAAAGTGCCGGAGGGCCCCACCTTGAGTGGTGTCAGGATCACGGAAACCGGCATTGCACCGACGGCAAGTTTCTCTACCGGCATTGCGAAACCAAGTGATCCACGGCGCCTCAAGTACTCGAATGTCTGGTGCATTTGCCGTCGAAGCATCAATACCAGGTCTGCGCGCCCAAGTGCCTTGGGCTCAGCAGTCACCAGCTTCGTCAAAGCCTGCTCGTGCTCCACACTGCTGTTGAATTCGCGCCAACCTGCCGGATAAAGCAAGCTATATCCGATGCCTCGGGGACGCGCCATCGACGCTGGTGGTGTTGCGCTCATCGTTTCTCCCGCCAATTCAATGTGTAGCTCGGATGTTCACTTTACGGATTGCTCCGCGCCGAAGCTACTTCTCGCGAGTCAGGTCCCAGAGGCTAGGAGGCGCGGTTACTATGACGTTGCCCCGGTCTTCCCAGTTCCCGTGCTTCGCAATCTTTTCCGCCCAGGCTCTGGCCTGAGGACCCATGTCGTCAGGGTTCTTCAGTATGTAGGCAGCCATTTCGCGATGCTTTGTTGCGCTTCCCTCCGAGATGTACTTAACGTATGTCTTCCAGTCGCCTTTGAATTCCTTATTGAAACCATCCAAATACTTATTGCTCTTGCCGGAAACGGTCTGCTGGTACTTTTGCTCGATCTTGCGGTTATTTCGCCGGATCTTGGCTTTGGTCGGACGGTTTCCACGGATCGTAGTTTTCGGTGGGCGCTTGGTGCCCGACTTGATGGAAGACCTGACAATGCCGCGCCCCGTGCTGGAACGCGTTTTGCTAAAGGCCTTGATGATGTTCCGAGGTCCTGCTTTGGATCCTGCCTTGATCCCCGAGGGAAATGCCTTGCTTAAGCCGGAGAAGGCTTTTCCAGCAAAACGGCCGAAGGGGATAATTCCGACTACCGCTATCAGCAAACTGGTCCAGTCGCCATCGCCTTGGACCATCTTGATGACCTCGATTGCCACCACGGCAACGGCAGCGATCACCGCAATTGCTGATGCGATCGGTCCCCACACCGGCGAAGTGATGAACAAGGCCGCAATACCCACGCCCAAGGCAATCCAGCCTAGAACCGAACCCAGGGTGGAGAGGAACTTGTCATCGTTGTCCGCGGCTTTGAAGGCATCCTCGATTTCGCCGACTGCCTCATCGTAGGCATCTTCCCAATAGGAAACGCGACCGTCGAATTTGCCCCACAGCTCACGCAGTTCTTCTTCGGCTTCTTCGCGCGCAGCGGTTGCTTCTGTCAGGTCGCTTTTGGCTTCCGCTTTTTCCTCGTCGGTCCCTTCGCTGAAGCCGAGGAATCCGTCGGCATCATCTACCGCGCCTTCGGCAGTGTCTTCTTGGCTTCTCTTGGTTTGCACGCTCTGGTGCGCATCCTCGATGTCCGTGATCAGCGCGTTCAAGCTCGTGTACGAATCCACTCCGCCCTCAGCGGTGCACATTTGGAGCGCGCCTTGGACCCGGTCCAAAGCATAGGAATATTTCTTCAGGGCCTGGCCTGTGCCGTCGTATCGGATGGCCGCCTTGCGCAACTCGGGAAATACGTCTCCAGCGTTCTCACGCAGCTTGGCGATAGCTTCAGACTTCAGATCCGACGTCCCGTTACTGATGTCTTCCAGCCTGGCCGCAGAGCGTTCCATCTCCTCGCCCGAGGTGATCAAGTCCTTGGCGCTCCGGAGCAGGTCATCAGGATTTCCGTCGATGAGCTGCAGGGTTGTACCCTTTGGCGATTCCAAGGTCATGTCGTCAACTCTCTCAGTTTACTTAGCTTCTTTGGGGGCATCGGAAGCACGTGAATTCAAGAAGGCCTTCTTCGTTTCCAGATCCCACTCTTCGAATCCATCCTTGATGTCCTTCAAGCCGGTATGCACTCCTTCAAGATTCTTGAGGAGGTCATCTCGGGTATCGTTCCAGTTGTCTTCGAAGTCCTTGACTCGGTCTTTCAGATCGCCTTTGCCCATCGGGTCTCCCACTGAGCCGGCCATGCCCTTGGCAAAGTCAGACGCATTCTCGAAATCCTTAATACTATTGCCTAGCTCCGTGACAATTTCTTCCAGGCGCGCCAAATAGATTTCATCGGCCATAGTGCAAACGACTCCTCAGGTATCCAGCGACGACGCTGCAGGACAATTCGGTATTCAAGGATCAGGCGGTGCAAGAAAAATGTGGCCGCCCGTAATTTCCCAAGGCGGCCACATTACCCCGTAAAAAACGGTCCTACTTGCCAGCCATGGAACGGTCGGTGTCCTGGATCTGCTCCATCATGTCGCGCAGGGCGATGGCCATGTCATTAATGCCGTCGAAAGCCTTCTTCAAGCCATCGTTCAGGTCCTTGTAGCCTTCGCCGAACTGGCCCGAAGCGTGCTCGGTGGTGAAGTCTTCGCCCAGCAGCTTGTCCACGCCGGACTGCAGCTGCTCAAGAACGCCATCCAGGTCTTCGCGCCCGGTATCAAGCTTCGATGCCATGGCTTCCATTTCGCCGTAATTGGCCTTGAAATCAGTCACAACAATGCTCCTCAACTCGTCGACTGGCCCGCTTGCCGGGCCACTCTAGTTCGTTCACAGTCTAGAATAATGTGGCAGATGGCCTCCGTTCAATGGGGAGAACTCCCCGTGGCAGGCCGGCATTGAACTGAAGTAGAAAGGTCCCATGGACGTCGTTTCAGCAGCAGCCCTCGCCAAATCCTCCACCCTCGGAATGCGGCCGGCCGAAGCACGCCTGCGCATTTGGTCCTACCTTATCGACTACGCTATTTCGCTGGCTGCATTGCTGCCCGCCGGCATCGGCTACGTGATTTTCCGGGTGACTGGGCAGTACTCCACCGTTCCGCTGGTCCTGTCCGCGGTCAGCGCCCTGCTATTGCTGGTCTACCTGATTGTCTTGCTCACGATGAACAGCCGCAAGGGCTCTTCGCCCGGCAAGTCCGCCATGCGACTGCGCGCCACCGGACTGGGCCGCTTCGCCGCACCGGGTATCCCCCGCGTTATGGCCGCGTCTTTCGCCTTCCTGCTCAGCCATCTCATCCCGCTCATCGGCCCCGTCCTGCTACTGGTCTCCTGCCTGTTCGACAAGGAGCACGGCCGCGGCTGGCTGGACAAGATTGCCCAGACCTATGTGGTCGATATCCGCAATGGACTGGACCCCACCAACCCGCGGGCGCTGGCCCGTGCCGAATACCTGCTCTCGCGCCCGGACCGGGACATTTCCGAGCATCTGCCGCCGCTGGGCACGATCGAAGATGACGCCGGGCGCGAAGAGGCCGCCGTGCCTTCGCGTGCCCGGTCCACCGCTGGCATTGTCGGAGCGCAAAACAGCGACTGGCATTCGCCTTCGGAGCAAGGGCTGGGAATCGTCCGCCGCGCGGCCTTCGCCTTCGACGACGGGTCCTACATCCCGGTTCCCGAATCCGGGCTGATCGGGCGTGCGCCCCAGGCCACCGCGGGCACCGGCAATGAACTGCTGGTCGCGCTGAAGGACCCGGAACGTCTGATGTCCAAAACGCACCTGGCCTTCGGCTGCGACGGGGCGAATGCCTGGATCATGGACCTGGGATCCAGCAATGGCACCCAGGTCATCGTCGCCTCCCGCGCCCCTCACAATGCACCGCCCCATGTCCGCCTGCATCTGAATGACGGTGACGTCGTCCAAGTCGGCAGCCGCACCTTCCGCATTACCTTCCAGGAGACCGCCAAGTGAAAATCAAGGCCACGCTCAGGCGACCGGACACCAGCACCGTGGACGTCATCCTGACCTGCGATGCGACCGCCACCGTGGGAGATGCCGCCCGCGCCCTGGCCGGGGAGCAGGTTCCCGAGCATCCCACGCTGCTGGCCACGGCCACCGGCACCGCCCCGGTGCAGCTCGATCCGCACACCCCGCTGGCCGAAGCGGAACTGGGTTCGGGCTTCGCCATCGAAGTCGTGCCGACTACCGACGCCTTCGTCTCGGGCGGCTCGGCGGCCGCGGTGCTGCGCGTGGCCAACGGCCCGGATGCCGGCATGGCCTTCGCGCTGCCCGCCGGCACCTCCTATGTGGGGCGCTCGGAGAAGGCCACCGTGGTGCTCAACGACCGCATGGTCTCCACCCGGCATGCGCGCATCGAGGTGGGCAGCAAGATCGAGCTGGTCGACCTGAACTCCGCCAATGGCATCCTGGTGGATGGCGGGCTGGCCCAGCGCGTCTCGGTGATCCCCGGCCAGCTGATCACCCTGGGCGCCACGGATGTCTACTTCGAGCTGCTGCAGGCGAACACCACCGGGCAGTCCCCGGTTTACGAGAAGGGCGGCTCGATCCTCTTCAACCGCTCGCCGCGGGTGGAGATCCGCTACCCCGGCGAGGAACTGCCTCGCCCGGCGATCCCGCAGGAAGCCAGCCCCAAGCTCTTCCCCTGGCCGATGATCTTCGCACCGCTGATCATGGGCCTGACCATTTTCTCGCTGACCCAGCGAGCGCTGTCGCTGATCGTGGTGCTGGTCTCGCCGCTGATGATGCTGGGCAACCTGATCGGCCAGCGCACCCAGAACAACAACAAGCTGCGCCTGGAAATCGAGACCTTCGAACGGCAATTCGAAGTGCTGGAAGATGACCTGCTGGCCGGGGAGGAAGCCGAACGCTCCCACCGGCGCAGCGAAGCCCCAGCCACCGCAACGGTCTTCGAGCAGGCCGAGTCCCTGGGCCAGCTGCTCTGGACCCGGCGCCCGGAGCACTGGAACTTCCTCTCCCTGCGGCTGGGCTCGGGAACCGCCCGCAGCCGCACCACCGTGGCCCCGCTGGCGGACCGGGCAGGACTGCAGGAATACGTCGAACGGGTCGAAGAGCTCACCGAGCAATACCGGATGATCGACGATGTGCCGATCATCGAGCTGCTGCCCTCTGCCGGCGCCATCGGCATTGCCGGGCCCCGGTTGCAGTCCGCCGATGTCCTGCGCTCGCTGGCCGTGCAGCTTTTCGGCCTGCACGCCCCCAACGACCTGTGCACCGCCGCGATCATCGACCCGGCCTGGACCGGGGACCTGGAATGGTTCAAGTGGCTGCCGCACACCACCGGGCCGCGCTCCCCGCTGGCCCAGCTGGCGCTGGCCGATACCCAGACCTCGGGCACCGTGCTGCTCAACGCCCTGGAAGAGCTCATCGCCCGGCGCAACGACCCGGCTTCCTACCGGCTGGGCCCGCTGTCCACCCGCAATTCCTCCATGGAGCTGGGCAAGGAAGCCGGCGAGCAGAACACCAGCGTGCCGTTAGCCAAGGACCTCTCGCTGGTGCTGTTCGTCAGCAATGACGCCCCGGTGGACCGCGCTCGGCTCTCGCAGATCATCGAGCGGGGACCGGCCGTGGGCATCTACACGATTTTCGTGGCCCCCACCGTCCAGTCCCTGCCCGCGGCCTGCCGCACCTTCGTGGATGTCACCCGGGGCCTGGAGGATGCCCGCGTGGGCTGGGTGCGCGCCGGCGAAGAAGCCCGCCAGGTGACCGTGGAAGGAGTCTCGCGCGAGCATGCAGAGCACTTCGCCCGTCGGCTGGCTCCGATCGTTGACTCCAGCTCGCTGGTCCCGGACTCTTCGGATATCCCGGACTCGGTGTCGCTGCTGCGCATCCTGGGCACTGATCTGGCCGAAGCACCGGACGCGGTGCTCGAGCGCTGGAAGCAGAACAACTCGGTGATCGACCGCGCCTCCACCGGGCCCCGGCCGCGGCTCAAGCGCGCCGGAACCCTGCGCGCCTACATCGGCCAGAGCACCCCGGATGCGATGAGCCTGGATCTGCGCACCCAGGGCCCGCACGCCCTGGTAGGCGGCACCACCGGCTCGGGCAAGTCCGAATTCCTGCAGGCCTGGGTGCTGGCGATGGCCGCCGAATACAGCCCCGACCGGGTCACCTTCCTCTTCGTGGATTACAAGGGCGGCTCGGCCTTCGCCGACTGCGTGGAGCTGCCGCACTGCGTCGGGCTGGTCACTGATCTCTCCCCGCACCTGGTCCGCCGCGCGCTGACCAGCCTGCGTGCCGAGCTGCACCACCGCGAGAAGCTCTTCCACCGCAAGAAGGCCAAGGACCTGCTGGAGCTGGAAAAGCGCCAGGACCCGGAGACCCCTCCAGCGCTGGTCCTGGTGGTCGACGAGTTCGCCGCCCTGGCCGGGGAGGTCCCGGAATTCGTGGACGGCGTAGTGGACATCGCCCAGCGCGGCCGTTCATTGGGCATCCACCTGATCCTGGCCACCCAGCGCCCGGCCGGGGTGATCAAGGACAACCTGCGCGCCAACACCAACCTGCGCGTGGCCCTGCGCATGGCCGACGCCGCCGACTCCAATGACGTGGTGGAGGACCCCATCGCCGCCGGCTTCGATCCGTCGTTGCCCGGCCGCGGCATCGCCAAGACCGGCCCGGGCCGGCTGGTGCCCTTCCAATCCGGCTACGCCGGAGGCTGGACCACCGATGAGCCCGAAGCGGCCGAAGTGCGGGTTGAGGACCTGCGCTTCGGCGGCGCGCGCGTCTGGGAGCAGCCTGATGCGGGGTCCGAGGAAATCGAGGAGAACAGCGGCCCGAACGACCAGAAGCGCCTGGTCTCCAGCTTCATCGCCGCATCCAACGGGGCCGGGATCCCGGCACCCCGCCGGCCCTGGCTCGATGACCTCTCGGCCACTGTGGACTTGCGCGAGCTCGCCCCGGACTCGGACAGCCGGATCCCGCTGGCCCTGGCCGACATCCCCGAGCACCAGGCCCAGGAAACCGCCTGGTTCAAACCCGATACCGACGGCCACCTGCTGGTCTACGGCACCTCCGGCGCGGGCAAGTCTGCGGCCCTGCGCAGCATCGCGATCGCCGCGGGAGCCAACCCTTCGGCCGGCACCGCAGCGGTGTACGCACTGGAATTCGGCACCAGCTCGCTGCGGTCGCTCGATCCGCTGCCGCATGTCGGCGCGGTGATTGGCGGCGATGACGTGGAGCGCATCCAGCGCGTCTTCCGCATCCTGGCCGAGCACCTCGATGAGCGCTCGGCCCGGTACGCGGCCGCAAACGCCGCCTCTCTGAGCGAATACCGCCAGGTCACCGGAGACTTGTCCGAGCCGCGCATCTTCTTGCTGATCGACGGCTTCGGCCAGTTCCGCAGCGACTGGGAGCTGGGCCACGGCCGCGGCGAGTACTACCAGGTGTTCATGCGCATCGTGGGCGAAGGCCGCCCGCTAGGCGTGCACGTGGTCACCACCGCCGACCGCTTCGGCGCGGTGCCCACCGCGATCAGCGCGAACATCACCCAGCGCGTGGTGCTGCGCATGGCCGACGAGCAGGCCTACAACGTGCTGGGCGTGGCCAAGGATGTGCTGGGCGAACGCAGTGCCCCGGGTCGCGCCATCATCAAGGGCCACGAGGCGCAGATCGCCGTGCTGGGCGGCACCGCGAACGTGGCCGAGCAGACCGCGCTGACCACCAGCTGGGCCCAAGAGCTGGCAGCTTCCGGTGCCCCGCAGGCGGCCGGAGTCGAGTCGCTGCCGCAGGAATTCTCCGCGGCGGCGCTGCCCGACACGGTCAACGGGCAGCCGGCCATCGGTCTGTCGGATGCCACCCTCGCACCCTGCGGCTTCGAGCCCATCGGCACCTTCGTCATCGCCGGGCCGCCGCAAAGCGGGAAGACCAACACCATGCGCGCCATGGTCACCGCGCTGGAACGCGCCAACCCGGCCACCCAGTTCTTCCACATTGGCGGCCGGCGCGCCGAGCTGCGCGGCTGGCGGACTTGGAACGGCGCGGCCTCGGGCCCGGCCGAGACCCGGCAGTTCGCCAAGGACATGCTGGATCTGGTCGCCGACGATTCCATGCCGGGCAAGATCGTGTTCGTTGTGGAGAACTTCACCGAGTTCGCCGATTCGGATGCCGAGCGCCCGCTCAAGGAACTGCTCAAGGCCATCAACCGCTCCGACCACTTGTTGATCGCCGACGGAGACATCAACGCGTTCTCCTCCAGCTTCGGACTGCTCGGCGAACTGAAGTCCAACCGCCACGGCATCGCGCTCAAGCCCGACGCCTACGACGGGGACTCGCTGTTCAAGGTGCCCTTCCCGCGCGTCAAGCGCCACGAATTCCCGCCGGGCCGCGGATTCATGGTGCAAAACGGGCAACGCACCCTGGTCCACCTTCCACTCGTGGAACAGTAGGGCCGCAGGACTCTGCGCCGGTTCAGTTTCCCGCGAACGATCCCGCACTTTCGGCTTCACGCTGCGGGCTGAACACCCCAGCGCCATGGCGCCAGCGGTAATAGGCCAAGCAGGCAAGCGTGAACGGAACACCGAAGTACAGTGCTGGACGCTGCACTGGATCAAAAGCCACGCCCACCAGCGAAGTGCCAAGCAGCACCAAGGCGATGATCGGCAGAATCGGGAACAACGGTGCCCGATAGGGCAGGGAATCGGTGGATCCATGCAGGGCAACGTAGTGCCGGCGGAACGACAGGTGCGATGCGCAGATCACGATCCACACCGCTACTACCGCAAACCCGGCAATGGATACCAAAGCCATGAAGAGCGACTGCGCCGCGATAAAGCTGGAGAACAGCGATACCAGTCCGCCGAGGATCGACAGGCTCAGGGCCAGCATCGGAATGCCCCTGCTGTTGGTCTTGGACAGGGCCTTGGGCGCCTGGCCTGCGGCTCCCATGGAATGCAGCATGCGAGCGCATGAGTACAGTCCGGAGTTTCCTGCCGAGAGCAGGGCGGTGATGATCACGAAGTTCATGATGTCCGCACCGGCTGGCAGGCCGGCGACATCCAGGACCGTGACGAAGGGACTTTCATTCGCGCCCGCCTCGGCAAACGGGATGATTGCGGCTACGACCACGATGGCACCGATGAAGAACACCGCCAGGCGAACAACGGCGGTGCGGATGGCCCGCGGAATGCTCAGCTGCGGGTTCTTCGCCTCGCCGGCAGCTACGCCGATCAGCTCGGTACCGCTGAATGCGTAGAACACCGACAGGACAGTGAGCAGTACTCCGGTAATCCCCGCAGGGAACAGTCCCCCTTCGGTGCTGAAGTTGGACAGGCCAATCACGCCGGCGTCACTGGCTGGGTTGATGCCGATGATCGTGGCGGCGCCAACGACAATCACCAGCAGCACCGCCACCACCTTGATCAGCGCAAACCAGAATTCGGTTTCGCCGAAGACCCGCGATGAAGTCGCATTCAGCGCAAATAGCAAAGCAGCGAAAACCAGTGAGAAAACCCAGACGGAAATCGAGGGGAACCAACGTTGCATCAGCAGCCCGGCTGCGGTGAATTCGCTGGCCAGGGCTACCGCCCAGCACAGCCAGTAGAGCCACGCCGTGGCAAAACCCCACGCTGGTCCAAGATCACGGGTGGCGTGTGCATGGAATCCTCCTGCCACCGGATGCCGCGCCGACAGCTCTCCCAGCCCGCTCATCACCATGTAGGCCACCAAGGCTCCGACTGCATAGGCCAGCACCGCGCCCAGCGGCCCGGCTTGGGCAATGGTGTATCCGGAGGAAACGAACAGGCCCGAACCGATCACCCCGCCCAAAGCGATCATCACCAGATGACGCGAGGTCATGGTTCTTAGCAGTCCGGAATCGGCTGGTGCAGTCTCGTTGGTGCTGACGATGCTCTCGGTCATGGGGCTCCTTGTGGAATGAATGCGCTTGCAGGATATCGAGCTTGGACGGCAGTCCCGGACGGGCATGTCATCTGTGGTCACACGGCGTCAAGGTCGGTCATCCAAGCACTCGGCGTGTACCCTCGATGACGTGCATATCCCAAACCACCCCAGCAATTTCCGTGACGCATTGTGCGCCGAAGGCAGCCCGCCAATCATCCTCGACGGCGGTCTCGGCACCCATCTGGCCGATCGCGGCAATGACGTGACCGGGCACCTGTGGTCAGCGCAGATCCTCATGGACCGTCCCGAAGAGGTCCGCGCGGCGCACCAGGACTTTTTCGCTGCCGGTGCCCAAGTTGCCACGACCTGCTCCTACCAGGTCAGCTATGACGGCCTGGCTCAGGTGGGCTCCGAGCAGCAGATGGAACAAATGCTGCGCACCAGCGTGCGCCTGGCGCGAGAAGCCTCCAGCGTTGGGAGCGCGGACGCAGCACGCTGGGTGGCCGCCTCGGTGGGTCCCTACGGTGCCGGACCGGGCGCCGGGACCGAATACGACGGCGCCTATCGCAAGACGGCCTCCGAGCTGGCCAACTGGCACCGCAAGCGCTTGGAAATCCTGGCTGATGCCGGTGCCGATCTGGTCATCTTTGAAACCGTGCCAAGCCTGGGAGAAGCAGAAGCATTGACCGTATTGGCTCGGGAGCTGCAGCTGCCGGCGTTGCTCAGCCTTGCGGTGCGCGCCGATGACCAAGGCCGAGTGGTTCTGGGCGATGGCACCGATCTTCGAGTCGTAGCCGGAATCGTTCAGGAATCCGGCGTGTGGGACGCAGTCGGCGTGAACTGCTGCCCGGTACCCCAAGCGGTGGCCGCATTGCAGATCCTGGGAGAAGAAACCGGCTTGCCGCTGTCGGCCTACCCGAATAGCGGAGAAATTTGGGACCACGAAGCTCGTGTGTGGGTCCCAGGAACTGAAGGCAATGATTTGCCCGGAGCGGTTCCCGAACTCGTGGCCGCAGGCGCTCGTCTGATCGGCGGTTGCTGCCAGGTCACCCCGGGACAGATCACCCGGGTCCGCGAAGCCATCCAGCCCGGCTAAGGCCCGTCCAGGCACTTCGGCTTCCGCTGAACCAGCGGCTTGTCCGCAGGCCTGGACAGCGCGCGAAAAAGCCGGCAGCAACACGCAGTTGCTGCCGGCTTGAGACCGGTTGCTTTAGAACTCGAAGTCGCCGAAGTCCCCACCGGCGCCGCCCAGGAAGTCCCCGAACATGCCTTCGGCCTGGCCGCCCAGGCCTTCACCGGCCGCGGAGAGCTGTTCCCCGGCACCGGATACGGTATCGCCCAGACCCTCGGCCATGGAACCGAACTCTTCGCCGATACCGGCAAAACCGTCAAGCAGCGGTCCGGCAATGGCCGTGCCGATGAACGCACCTGCCACGCCGCCGAGCAGGCCAACACCCAAGCCGCCGGCCGCGCCGGCAGCCATGCCCAAGCCCCGTCCCTTGCCGCCGGAACCCAAGATCTTGTCCATGAACCCGGGACGCGACATCTCCGCGCGGGTTGCCGAACGGGCCAGGTCCCTTGGGTCCTGGCTCATCGGGCGTTCTGCCGGCGGCAACTGCTCGGAGAGTTCATGATGCAGCAGTTCGCGTTGCTGCGGGGTCAGCCGGGCGAAAGCCTCGGCGTGGGCGCGTTCCATATCCTGCGGCGGAGCGGTACGGAGCATGTAGCGGTACTTCTCGATCGCGGCCTGATCCTCGCGCGACGGTGCCGAGGCCGGCTGGTTGCCGTAGCCGCGCTCGCCGTAGTTCTGGTGCTGCGGCTGCTGCTGGTAGCCGCCGGGATTCTGCTGGTAGCCGCGTTGCTGGTTATTGGAGCCGCGCTGATTGCTATTGGAGCCGCGCTGGTTGAGCTGTTCCCGGACGTACTCGCCGGCCATTTGCTTGCCCTTGCGCAGCAGCTTGTCGAACATGGACATGGAATTGGCCTCCTAGACGTTGCGGGCGCGGTGCACGAAGCACCGCTCTCCCCTGTTTAAACTCCCCGGCATTGCTCCTTGTTCCCCACGTTAGACAATTCTCATAATCGCCCGTCGGCCCCGCATCTAGGCGCTGCGCACCGGCTGCTTTGCCCCGGACGTGATCCTCGCCAGCAAGTCGGCAGCCACGGACACCGCAATCACCGCCGGCTGCTTGCCCCGCACCAGCTCGATCCCAATGGGGCACTGGATCGCCGCGATCTGTTCGTCGCTGAAGCCGCTGGCACGCAGATTCTTCTGGAAGCGGGCCCACTTGGCACTCGACCCGATCAATCCAATCGATCCCAAGCCCGGGTGGCGCAACGCGGCATCGCACAGGTGGAAATCCTCGGCATGATCGTGCGTCATGATCAGCACGTGCGTTCCCCCAGGCAGGCAGCTGAGCACCTGCTCCCCGAGCACCGCCACCGCTGAATGGATCCGCGCCACGCTGGGTTCAAGGGCCGGCAGGTCCTCCAGGAATTCCGGGCGCGAATCAACCAGATGCAGCTCCAGGTCATGGCGGGCGAGAATGCGGGCCAATTCCATGCCCACATTTCCCACCCCGAAGATCGCCACCGTGGCAGGAACCGGCAAGGGCTCTAGCAGCACCGTGATCTCGCCGCCGCAGCATTGCCTGCCGTACTTGGCCGGGGCCTTGTCGCTGAGCTTCATGGTGATGCTCTGCGGCTGGTTCCCGCCCGCGCTGATCATCTGCCGGGCCCGTTCCATGGCCGCCATTTCCAGGTTGCCCCCGCCGATGGTTCCGAAGATCTCCTGGCTGGCAATCACCATTTTCGCGCCGGCCTCGCGTGGGGCATGCCCGCGCACCGCGGTGATGGTGGCCAGCACCGCGGGACGCCGTTCATTGCGCAGCGCGGTGACAGCTTCAATCCATGACAGCATGGCTACCTCTCCTCCCGCGCCGCTTCGATCGCCCAGAACACCGCTTCCGGAGTCGCCGGGGACGCCAGCGGCACCGGACGCCCGGAGCGGCCGAAGGAGGCAATGGCCTGCCGCAGTGCCTCGCGCACCGAGAAGGCGAGCATCAGCGGCGGTTCTCCCACGGCCTTGGAACCGTAGACCGCGCCTTCCTCATGCGCCTTGTCCAGCAAGCTGACGTTGAAGACGTCAGGCATCTCGGAGAAGCTCGGGATCTTGTAGGTGCTCGCGGCCTGGGTGGCCACCCGTCCGCGGCCCGGGCCATCGGAGGTGTCCCAGCGCAAATCCTCCAGGGTCAGCCAGCCAGCCCCCTGCACGAACCCTCCCTCGATCTGCCCCAGATCCACCAGCGGCGAGAGCGAATCGCCCACATCATGGACGACATCCACGCGGCGCAGCACATAGGAGCCGTCAAAGCCGCTGACTTCCACCTCGCTGGCCGCCACCCCGTAGGAGAAGTACTTGAACGGGCTGCCCGTCATCCGCGACAGGTCCCAATGCAGCCCTTCGGTCCGGTAGAAGCCGGCGGCCGAAAGCTGGACCCGCTGGAAGTACGCGGCGTTGACCACTTCTTCCCAACCCAGCGATTCGCTCTTGCCCAGCGCGGTGACCCTGCCGCGGCTGAAGCGCAGATCTTGCGCCGGAACCCCCAATTTTCCGGCGGCCACCTGCGCGAGCCGGCCGCGGATCTGCTCGCACGCATCCTTGACCGCGCCGCCGTTCAGGTCGCTGCCCGAACTGGCTGCGGTGGCCGAGGTATTGGGCACCTTGTCGGTGCGCGTAGGGGCAATGCGCACCTTGGATAGCGGCACGCCCAAGGCGGTGGCGGCCACCTGCAGCATCTTGGTATGCAGGCCCTGTCCCATTTCGGTGCCGCCGTGGTTGACCAGCACCGAACCGTCCTTGTAGACCAGCACCAACGCGCCACCCTGGTTGAAGGCGGTGAGGTTGAAGGAGATGCCGAATTTCACCGGCGTCATCGCCAGCGCCCTTTTGGCGTGCTCGTGCCCGGCATTGAATTCTGCGATCTGCTCCTCGCGCGCGGCGATATCTGCCGAGCCGAGCAGCTGGCTCCAAGCTGCCTCCAAGCGCTCGGGATGCCGGACCGGCTGGTAGTACGGGGTGTCCTGTCCCTGGGTGTAGAAATTGCGGCGGCGCAGTTCCCGGGCGTCCAATCCCAGCTGCGGGGCCACCCGGCCCAGGATGTCTTCCATGACCAGCATGCCCTGCGGACCGCCGAAGCCGCGGAACGCGGTCTGCGAGGTCTTATGGCATTTGGCGATGCGCCCGTTGACCCTGATATTCGGGATCCAATAGGAATTGTCGATATGGCACATCGCGCGGGTCAGCACCGGTTCGGACAGATCCAGGCTCCACCCGCCGTCAGCGGTCAGCTGGGCCTGCAGGGCCAGGATCTTGCCCTGCCCGTCGAAGCCGATTTTCCAGGTTGCATGGAATCCGTGGCGCTTGCCGGTCATGGTCATGTCCAGGGTGCGGTCCAGCCGCACCCGCACCGGCCGTCCGGTGAGCACCGCACCGAGGGCCGCCACCGCGGCATAGCCATGGGGCTGCATTTCCTTGCCGCCGAAGCCTCCTCCCATGCGCAATACCTGCACGGTGACCTCGTGGGCACCAATGCCCAGCACATGCGAGACGATGTCCTGGGTTTCGGTGGGATGCTGGGTGGAGCAGTGGATCATGATCTGCCCGCTCTCATCCACCATGGCCAGCGAGTTCTGCGTTTCCAGATAAAAGTGCTCCTGGCCGGCGAACTCGAAATCGCCCTCGAAAACATGGGCCGCCTGCGCGAAGGCTGCCTCCGGATCTCCCTTGGAGATCTCGGGCTGGATGCCGTGGAAGCTGTTGGCCCCGATCGCGTCCTTGATGGTGATCAGCGAATCCAGTGGTTCGTACTCCACGCGCACCGCCTTGGCCCCGGCCTTGGCAGCTTCCAGGTCTTCGCCCAGGACCCACGCCACCGGCTGGCCGAAGAACATGACTTCTTCCACCGGGAGCAGCGGTTCGTCGTGCTTGGCGCCCTGGTCATTGACCCCGGGGATGTCTTTCACGGTGATGACCCGGACCACCCCGGGTACCTGCTGCGCCGCGCTGGCATCCAGGCCCAGGATTTTTCCATGGGCGCAGGTGGACTGCACCGGGTAGGCATGCAGGACCCCGGCCAGACGCGCAGCCAGGTCGTCGGTATACAGCGCGGTGCCGGTGACGTGCGCGGCCGCCGATTCGTGGCGGTGGCGCTGGCCGACTACCGGAGCGTCGGGGCGTTGGGATAGCTGGCTCATGAGTTCTGCTCCTGTCCTGCTTCAAAGCGGCGTTCAAGCTGCTGGGCATAGAACCGTTCAAGCGAGGAGGCCAGCATGGCCTTGCGGTAGTTGGCGCTGGCCCGGTGGTCATCCATCGGGGTTCCTTCGGTGCCCATGGTGCGCGCGGCGGCCCGGATGGTTTCCAGGTTCCACGGCTGGCCTTCCAGCTCGGCTTCGGTGGCCACGGCGCGCAGCGGGGTGGCGGCCACGCCGCCCAGCCCGATCCTCGCCGTGGTAATCATGCCGTCCGACACCGTGAGCGCATAGCCGATGGCTACCGAGGAAATGTCATCGAAGCGCCGCTTGGAAATCTTCTGGAAGCTGGTCAGCGGTGCCAGCGGCAGCGGGATGCGGATCGCGGTGATCATCTCCCCCGGCTCGCGCACGGTCTGCCGGTAGCCGGTGAAGTAGTCCGAAAGCGCCACCATCCGGTTGCCGCGGATGCTGGAAAGCACCAGCTCGGCCTCCAGCGCCAGCAGCGCCGGCGGGGTGTCGCCAATGGGCGATCCGGTCCCCAGATTGCCGCCGATGGTTGCGCTATTGCGGATCAGCCTTGACGCGAACTGCCCGAAGAGCTGGGAGAGCAGCGGAACCTGCCCGGCGAGCTTGCGTTCCAGTTCGCTCAGGGTGCAGCCTGCACCCAATTCAAGGTACTGCTCGTTCCAGTGGATCTGGCGCAGCTCGGGCAGCCGGTCGATGGCCAGCACCGAGCGGGCGCGGGCGCCCTTGATGTTGACCTCCACGCCCCAGTCGGTGGCACCGGACACCAGTACGGTCTGCGGTTCGGTTGACAGGATCTGCAGTGCCTGGTCCAGGTCCGCCGGCCGGCGGAAGCGGCCCAGGTCCCCGGTAGGGGTATCGGCGCGCTGGATGTCGGTGGCCACCGGTGCCGGGGCCCGGTGCTGGGTCCGGGCAGTCAGCGGGTCATCCGGCTCAGGCTCGCCCAGCGCGTAGGCGGCGTCGCGGATCGGGCGGTATCCGGTGCAGCGGCAGAGATTGCCCGACAGCGCGTGCAGGTCGAATCCATTCGGTCCGCACTCGTGCTCCCCGCCATCACCCGCGCTGACTGCGGGATTGGCGGTCCGCTCGGGGCGGTAGTATTCGGCGGCCATGGAGCAGACGAATCCGGGGGTGCAATAACCGCACTGGGATCCGCCGCGGTTGGCCATCTCTTCCTGCACCGGATGCAGCGCCGCGACGCTGCCCAGCCCTTCGGAGGTGATGATTTCCTGGCCGTCGAGCGCCGCGGCCGGCAGCAGGCAGGCGTTGACCGCCGTCCACCTGCTGCCTTCCCCATCGCTGCGGGCCACCAGGATCGAGCAGGCGCCGCACTCGCCCTCGGCACAGCCTTCCTTGCATCCGATCAATTGCTGCCCGCGCAGGAAATCCAGCGCGTTGGTATGCGGCGGCCCGTCGAATTCCCGGACCTTTCCGTTGACCGTAACCTGGCATTTCGTCTCTTGCGTTGCCTCGGCGCTCATGCCGTTGACACCTCCTGCGCCCGGGTATCGCCCGGCGCACCATGAATGAATTGGATAATGGGTGGGATCTGGCGCCCTGCCGGAAGTTCCAGGCTCGTCCAGGGCGCCGCCGCGTGCTGCGGCGGGATCAGTTTCCGTGCGCTATCTGGCCCTTGGACCAGGCGAGGCATCCGCCCATGATTACCCTCCAGAATTCGGATCATTCACATCCATGCAAACCATCAAGGTGAGCCACCTCACCTCAGTGGATCCTTACTATAGCCCGTATCAGCTCAGGCCAGTAGGGCCGTAATCGGGCCCCGTGCGAAGTACACCAGGAAGCCCAGCGCCACCACCCACAGCAGCGGGTGGATCTTGGCGTACCGCCCGGCCGCGGTGTTCACCACCACCCAGGCGATGAACCCTGCGCCAATGCCATTGGCAATGGAGTAGGTCAGCGGCATGGTGATCAGGGTGAGGAACGCCGGCATGGCGCTGGAGAACCGCTTGAAGTTGATCTCGCGGATCTGCGCGCACATCAAGGTGCCCACCAGAACCAGTGCCGCGGCAGCCACCTCGATGGGAACCACGGAGGTCAGCGGCGTGAAGAACATCGAACCCAGGAACAGCACGCCGGTGATGACCGAAGCCAGCCCGGTGCGCGCTCCTTCCCCGATGCCGGCCGCCGAATCCACGTAGACGGTATTGGAGGAGGACGAGCCCATGCCTCCGGCCACCGCGCCCAGGCCCTCGACCACGAACGCGGCCTTCAGCCGCGGGAAGGTTCCGTCCTTGCGCGCCAGACCGGCATTCTTGGCCAGTCCGGTCATGGTGCCCATGGCGTCGAAGAAGTTCGTGAACACCAAGGTGAACACCAGCATCGTGGCCGCCAGCGCGCCGATCCGCCCGAAGGAGCCGAACAGGTCGAACTCCCCGGCCAGCGACAAATCCGGCAACGAGACGATATTTCCCTGCAGCACCGGCATGTTCAGGTGCCAGCCATGCGGGTTATCCGCGCCGGCTGGCCCGATCCTGAACACCAGCTCGGCGATCATCGCCAGCACCGTGGAGATCACGATGCCGATCAGGATCGCGCCCTGCACCCCGCGGGCCACCAGCGCACCCATGATCAGCAACCCCACCACGAAGACCATGGTCGGGATCGAGACGATCGACCCGCCATCGCCCAGCTGCACCGGAGGCCCGGCGGCGGTACGGGTAACGAAGCCGGAGTCCACGAACCCGATGAAGGTGATGAACAGCCCGATGCCCACCGTAATGGCGGCCTTCAGGTCCTTGGGGATGGCCCGGAAGATCGCGGTGCGCACCCCGGTCATCCCGAACAGGACGATCAGCACGCCGTTGACCACCACCAGTCCCATGGCCTCGGGCCAGGTGACGTCCTGGATCACCGAGACGGCCAGGAAGGAGTTGATGCCCAGCCCGGCGGCCAGGCCGAAGGGCAGGTTGGCGATCAGCCCGAACAGGATGGTCATGGCCCCGGCAGTCAGCGAGGTCATGGCCCCGACCTGCGCGGCCGGAAGCCAGTTGCCGGCCACATCCACGGGTGCGGCCTCGGCGCTGAATCCGCCGAGGATCAGCGGGTTGAGGATCACGATGTAGGCCATCGTGAAGAAGGTGACGATCCCGCCGCGCAATTCCCGCGCCAGCGTGGACCCGCGTTCGGTGATGCTGAAGAACGCATCCAGGATGCCGCCCGGCCCACCCGGCCGGCGCGGCTTGCTGCCGCGCTGCGCGCCCTGGGGGCCAGCTGGCCAGCGACTTGTCGTGGTCATGGTCCTGGACCTTTAGTAGTCGGTCCGGGATTCTTGCGAATCCCATGCCTTGAACGGCAACAGGTGCTCGCCGCCTTCGGACTGGAAGCAGTTCACCGGCATCAGCGAGCGGTTGGATTTTGCTTCGAAATAGTCGTAGAACACCGCGTCGTCGAATCCGGCGGCAGCCGCATCATGCCTGTTGGCCGCGAAGAAGACCTTGCCGATGCGGGCCCACAGCGAGGTGGCCAGGCACATCGGGCAGGGTTCGCAGCTGCTGTAGAGCACGCAGCCGCTCAAGTCGAAGGTCCCCAAGGCGGCGGCCGCGGTGCGGATGGCCACCACTTCGGCGTGCGCCGATGGATCATTGTTGGCCGTGACGCGGTTGACCCCTTCGAAGACCTGGCCGTCGGGGGCGACAACGACGGCGCCGAAAGGCCCGCCGGCGTTGTGGACATTTGTGGTGGCAATATCGATGGCCATCGAAAGATAGTCTTGGCCAGTGGTAGTAACGCTCATCGCGTGGCTCCTCATGCTTTGGACAAGAGAACCGCAGCGCGCTGCTTGGCGCTAGCTACCGGTTGCGCTTGTCACCTGAAATCGATCAGTTGCATGCCCGGTAGATAGCGACCCATCAGGTGGGTGCCCGCCATAGACAGCTACGAGATTATCAGCGGATTGTGACGCACGCAACACTTCTTTTGAAATCTCTTTTTCGCATCATGAACAAAAACTTGCCGTCTTGCCGCTCATCCCCTCTCCCACTTGCAGCGATCCGACGGGACTGGCCCTCCCTCCAGCACCGCGAATCCCGAAGCTGGATCGTTGCCCCGGGGCTCGGGTTTCCAACACATTACAGCCGCCTATCGGCGCACCGATCCGGCGGGTGAATTTAAGTTCCCTTCGGCGCAACAACCTGAGCACCTAGGCGAAATACCTCTTTGAGAAGCTCAGATGCATCAAGTGCTAGAGAAGGGATCGGATAACGTGAGCGCACAGCTAGAAGCATCTGACACATCGCAGGCACTGCAAGTGCAACCGGGACGCTGGGTCAGCAATTGGACCCCGGAGGATCCAGAATTCTGGAAGCGCACCGGATCTGCGGTAGCCAGCCAAAACCTCAAGTGGTCCATCTTCGCCGAGTTCCTCGGATTCAGCGTTTGGCAGCTTTTCGCCATTGTCGTGGTCTATCTTCCAGTAGCGGGATTCAGCTACAGCACCACGCAGCTGTTCTGGCTGATCTCCATCCCGAGCCTCGTCGGTGCCACACTGCGCATCCCCTACACGTTCATGGTGGCCCGTTTCGGCGGGCGCAACTGGACGGTCATTTCCGCGCTGCTCCTGCTGATTCCGGCCGGCGGCATTTCCCTGGCCCTGGCTGATCCGTCCACGCCATTCTGGGTCATGCTCAGCCTTGCGGCGCTGACCGGCTTCGGCGGCGGAAACTTCGCTTCCTCGATGGCTAATATCACCTATTTCTACCCCGCTTCCCGCAAGGGATGGGCGTTGGGCCTCAACGCCGCCGGCGGCAACCTCGGCGCGGCGGTCGCCCAGCTGCTTGTACCGGTCATTGTCACGGTCTTCGCCGCCGGGGCGTTGCAGCTACCGCTGGCAGGGATGCTCTGGATCCCGTTGATTCTGCTCTCCGCATGGGGTGCCTGGAAATACATGCACAACCTGTCATCGGCCCGCTCAGATATCCGCGGCGCCATTGCCTGCCTGAAGGTAAAGCACCTGTGGATCATCTCCGCACTGTATGTGGGAACCTTCGGCTCCTTCATTGGATTCTCGGCAGTATTCCCCAAGCTGATCGTTGACACCTTCCCCGAATACGCGGCCTTGCCGTTGGGCACCGCAACCATCACCCTGGCCTTCCTCGGCCCGCTGGTCGCTTCCCTGGCGCGTCCGTACGGTGGCAAGATCGCTGACAAACTCGGTGGCGCACGCATCACGGTGGCGACCTTCGGAGCCATGGCCTTGATTACCGCTGCGCTGGTGCTCAGCCTGCCACGGGCCAACTTCTGGATGTTTCTATTCCTGTTCTTGCTGCTCTTCACCGCAAGCGGCATCGGCAATGGCTCGACCTACCGCATGATCCCGGCAGTCTTTGCCCTGAGCGACGAGGGAAAACAGGCAAGCCAGGTGGATTCTTCGCGCAAGGCAGCCGCCGCCCTCGGTTTGATCTCGGCCATTGGCGCCTACGGCGGCTTCCTGATTCCCCAGGCCTTGGGACTGTCCGTATCCAGCACCGGCGCCTACACCACGGCGTTCATCATCTTCATCGCGGTCTACCTGCTGCTCATGGCCACCGCATGGTTCGCCTATGCACGCTCAGGCACCCGTTTCGCCCAGCACGGAGTCTAGGATGACCGACACTCATTGCCCCTATTGCGCCCTGCAGTGCGGCATCACCTTGGAAGCCAACCAGCAGGATCACGGCACCGAACCGGTGAGCCTGAAGGGACGGGACTTCGAGACCAATGGCGGGGCCCTGTGCCGCAAAGGCTATAGCGCCGCCACGCTGCTCGATCACCCAGAACGCCTGCAATCACCCCTGCTCCGCCAGCCCGATGGAAGCTTTGCCCCGGTTAGCTGGGAGCATGCGCTGGATCTGGTTGCCGAAAAGGCGCTGGGCATCCGAGCCGAATCCGGAGCCGACGCACTCGCGGTCTTCGGTTCCGGTTCGCTGACCAATGAAAAGGCCTACCAGCTGGGCAAGTTCGCGCGGCTGGCCCTAGGTACCTCGCGGATCGACTACAACGGACGGTTCTGCATGTCCTCGGCAGCCGCCGGCACCAACCGCGCCTTCGGCTTGGACCGGGGATTGCCTTTCCCGCTGGCTGATCTGGATTCGGCCGGGATGATCCTGATGCTCGGTTCCAATGTGGCCGATACCATGCCGCCCTTTGTCCGGCATCTGGCCGGAGCCCGTGAGAACGGCGGGCTGATCGTGGTTGATCCTCGCCGTTCTGCAACAGCCAAGCTCTGCGCCGATAATGCTGGCTGGCACCTGCAGCCGACCCCGGCCACCGACCTACCGCTGCTGCTGGGCTTGGCCCACGTGCTGGTGGCCGAGTCCCTGGCCGATACCAGCTACTTGGCCGCCCGCACCAACGGTTTCGATGCAGTGAAAGCCTCCTTGGCCAGCTGGTGGCCAGAACGCACCGCCCAGGTCACCGGTGTTCCTGCCGAGCAGATCCGGCGCACCGCCCGGGCCCTGGCCCAGGCGGCCAGCGAAGCGAAGGCCGGCGGCAAGCCCGTCTACATCCTCACCGGCCGCGGCATCGAGCAGCATTCCAACGGCACCGATACGGTCACCGCCGCGATCAACCTCGCGCTGCTGCTCGGCTTGCCCGGAACCCTGGCCGGCGGCTACGGCACCATCACCGGCCAGGGCAACGGGCAGGGCGGTCGGGAACACGGGCAAAAGTGCGACCAGCTTCCCGGCTACCGCAAGATCACCGACCCGGAACACCGTGCACAGGTTGCCCGCGTCTGGGGCGTTGCCCCAGAAACCATTCCCGGTCCCGGGCTTCCCGCCGTTGAACTCCTTGACGCGCTAGGTACCCCCACCGGTCCGCGCATGCTGATGGTCCACGGGGCCAACCCGGTGATCTCCGCACCCGATGCGTCGCGCGTGATCCACGCACTGTCCAGGCTGGATTTCCTGGTGGTCTGCGACTTCTTCCTCTCGGAGACTGCAGCCCGAGCGGACCTGGTCTTGCCGGTGCTGCAATGGGCTGAAGAAGAAGGCAGCATGACCAACTTGGAGGGGCGGATCCTGCGCCGCCGCGCTGCCTTGGCGGCACCGGAACATGCGCGCGGCGAACTGTGGATCCTCGCCCAGCTCGCCCAGCGGCTGGATGCTCCCGGCCACTTCTCCCCCGATCCGGGGGAAGTTTTCGAAGAACTCAAAGAAGCGTCAGCCGGTGGCCTGGCGGACTACTCGGGGGTGAGCTGGGATGACCTCGATGCCGGGGCGGTCATCTACTGGCCGTGCCCTGCAGGCACCGAAGTGAAGGCCGAGCGCGGCATCCGCAATGGAACCCCTCGGCTATTCCTTGACGGTTTTGCGCATGCGGATCGGCGTGCAGTGCTGGTGCCAGTTGCTTTCCAACCGGAACCCCGGAAGAACAACGCGGCCGTGTCCCTGGTGACCGGCCGGCTGCTGGAGCACTACCAGTCTGGCGCCCAGACGCGCCGGGTCCCCGAGCTGGCCCAGGCCGCTCCGGAACCGCTGCTGGAAATCCATCCGGCCACAGCCCTAGCCCACCAGATTGCCCAAGGACAAAAGGTCGTGATCAGCAATGAACGCGGGGAAGTCACCGCCCGCGCGCTGCTGACCGCTGATGCCCGGCTGGACACGGTCTTCCTGCCCTTCCACTACCCGGATTCCGGTACCGCAAACCTGCTGACCGAGGCGAAGGTCGACCCGCACAGCAAGATGCCGGAATTCAAGCACGCCCATGTTTCGCTGAGCGCTGTGAAAGAGGAACAATGAACGAGCAACGCCCGCAACGCATTATCATCATTGGCTTCGGCCCCGTCGCCGCGTCCCTTGTCGAAGGGCTGCTCCCGGCAACGGCGGCCGGCCACTGCGCCATCACCATCATCAGCGCCGAAGACCACCTGGCCTACAACCGTGTGCTGCTCGCTGAACTGGCAGCGGGAGCCGCCGAGTTCGAACACCTGGGCATGGTGGATCCGCAGCGCTTGGCCGATGCCGGAGTCGACGTGCGCTTGGGCGTGCAGGCTACCGGCATCGATCGCTCACGGCGCCGGATCCATCTGGGCGGCAATGACTATGTGTCCTACGACCGGCTTGTGTTCGCCACCGGCGCCCGGGCGGTGATCCCCACGCTCAACGGCCTGAATTTCGATCCGCACGCTGATGCTTCACTGCCAGCCGGAGTCTTCGCCCTGCGCACGGTGGATGACGCCCACCAGCTGCGCAAATCAATCGATCTTGGCCAGCGCATTTTGATTCTCGGCGGCGGAGTTCTGGGTATCGAGGCGGCCTTGGCCATTGCGCGCACCGGCGCGCAACCGGTGCTGGTGCATCATGGTCCGGCTCCCTTGGGACGCGTCGTGGATGCGGATGGAGGGGCGCTGCTGACACGTAATCTGCGTGAAGCGGGTGTCGAGGTGATCCCCGGTGCGAAGGCCAGTGGCATTCAGAAGGATGCACAGGGTTTCACCGGCCTGATGACTTCCACCCACGGACTGATCCAGGCTGATGCCCTGCTCATTTCCACGGGTGTGAGAGCCAGAACAGAGCTGGCCTCGGGCTGCGGATTACCGGTGGGCCGCGGTATTAAGACTGATGAATTCCTTTGCGCCGATACCGAGCAGCGAATTTTCGCCGTCGGTGACTGTGCCGAAGTTGCAGGACAGCCACCGGTCGGATTGCTGGCCCCGGGCTGGGCCCAAGCCGCATGGTTGTCCCAGCAATTGTTGCGGCTGACTGGTTCTGGGGCATCCGATCCGTTTGTTGCCCCGGACTTCTCTGCTTCTGATGTATTGATGTTCAAGGGGCAAGGCATCGAGCTGACCGCCGCCGGCGATATCAGCGCCGGTTATTGGGACGATACCGATCTGCAGGCAACAATCTATGCGGACCCTGCGCGCGGACGCTATCTGAAGATCGTCACCCGGCAGGATACGGTCACCGGATTCCTGGCCATGGGATTGCCGCAAACCAGTGCCGAACTCGTGCTGGCGTATGAACGGGCCACCGCCTTGCCTGAAGACCGCTCCAACCTGTTGCGGCTGGATGATCCGGCAACGGATCAAATCGCTGCTATCCCCAGCGATGATGATCAGCTGTGCCGCTGTTCGGGCGCTACCTACGGCCAGGTAGCCCATGCTGTAGGCGCTGGTTGCACCACCGTCGCCGAGGTCGGCGAGAACTGCCGTGCGGGCACCGGATGCGGCGGGTGCAAAGCGAAGATCGAAGAGTTGCTGGCCAAGGCGCCTGCTCTGGCGCAATGACTCCAATGGGCAGTCGGCTCCCAGCGAGCTGGCCGCCTTTGCCTATGCCCGGCCGGAACGCAAAGACGCAGGGACGAAAGCCATGAGCTTTCGTCCCTGCGTTTGGATGATGATGCGAGTTGCCTTATTCTTGCACGCCACCGCTGGAAAACGCGATAGCCGGAGCTAATTGGTTGCAAGCGAATCCGTCTCGTCGTTCAGTTCGTACCAGCCTTGCCAGGCCGAATGCTCTACGTTCAGGCTGCGATCTGATCTGATACTCATTTGCTCTGCTCCATCCATAGCTGTCCCTCGATTTCCATGAGCCGCTGCACTGGCAGCGGCAGCGAATCGGCGTTCAGGCATTCGCCGGTATCCAGTCGGTACACTTCCTTGTGCAGCGGGCAGGCAACGGTGGCCACGCTGGTTCCTTCGACCATGGTGTCGCCCAGAATGCCGCGGGCCATGACCTTCGCGCCGCTGTTCGGGCAGTGATGCGAGGTTGCGTAGAAGGCATCTTCTTCGGTACGGAACAGGGCTAGCTGTGTGGCCTCAAGCCACAGCGCTTCTCCCCACCCACGCTCCAGCTCTGCACTGCGGCAAAGCGGAGCCAAGCTCAAAGTAGCTTCACGGGTGTCTTCTGCAATTTGCGTGCTCATGAACGTAAGCCCTTCGTGGTTGGCATCTGCTGACATACCGAGCTTAGAAGCCGCATGTTTCGCCCGATGCTTCCAGCCGTTGCCAGTCCGTAAAGCATGCCTAACAGCAAAAATGGGCACCGTGAATCCTGGATTCTCCCGGAAATCCGCTGGTTTATCATGTCCTTTTCCCTTTGCACAGCGATTGCCCATTGCGAATGATTCGAATATGTTTCAGCCGCTTCACCCGGCTTTCGTCTGATGGTGGAGAGAATTGCTCCGGCCGAAACACAAGGGTAATTGCGGCGCAAAGCATGCTTTCTACAGTGGACTCATCAGCCTGAAACTCACCGTTTCCCAGCGAAAGTCGAAATTGATCATGGGTACTCCACACAATGCACGCCACATCCTGGTTATCGGCGGCGGTCCCGCAGCCCACCGCTTCACCGAAGCCCTGGCCAGCCGCGGACCGCAGGATCTGAGCATCACGGTATTGACCGAAGAAACCCACCTTCCCTATGATCGCGTGGCGCTCTCCCAGGCGTTAACCAACCCCGGAGTCGATCTCACCCTCGGCGATCCGAAGCTCTGGGAAGCCGAGCATGTCACCTTGGAAACCAACGCCAAGGCCATCGCTATCGACAGCACCAAGCGCACGGTCACCACGGAAGACGGACGCATCTTCAGCTACGACGAATTGGTGCTGGCCACCGGTTCCAACGCGGCCACGTTGCCCATTGCCGGCAACGAGCACACCTTTGTGTACCGCACGCTGGAAGATGTCTGGTCCATCGCGCAGAAGGTCAAGGAACTTTCAGCTTCCCTGGACCGCACCCCGGTGGTAGCTACCATCGGTGGCGGGCTGCTCGGTTTGGAAGCTGCCGCGGGTGCCCAAGCACTGGGTGCGGAGGCAGTAGTCATTGATGGCGGCAAATGGCTGATGGGCACCCAGCTGGATGAAGGCGCTGGCCAGGCCATGGGCCGGCTCATCGAGCAAACCGGATTCACCGTCCACAACGGCGTTTTCCCGCAAGAAATCCTGACCAGCCAGGAGTCTGGCAGCACGGCTGTCACCGGCGTGCTGATGGCTGATGAACGCACCATCGATGCGGATATGGTGGTCGTTTCGATCGGTGTTCGTCCCCGCGATGAGCTGATCCGCAATTACAACGCGGCCCTTGACGAAGCAGGCAGCCCGGCACCCCGTTTCGGCATGGGCCCCCGCGGCGGCGTGGTCATCGACGCGCATTGCGCCACCGATATCGAGCACATCTGGGCTATCGGCGAGGTCGCGAACTACGACGGTTTCTGCATCGGCCTGGTCGCTCCGGCCAACGCCATGGCGGAAATCGTGGCCGAACAGCTGGCCGGGGGCGAAGCCGAATTCGCCGGCTTCGACACCGCCACCAAGCTCAAGCTCTCCGGTGTGGACGTGGCCAGCTTCGGCGATGGCTTCGCCCGCGCCGAGGGGGCGCTGGAAGTGGTCTATGCCGATGCCCCGCGTGGCCTGTACCAGAAGCTCGTGGTCTCCTCCGATGCCAAGACACTGCTCGGCGGCATTTTCGTTGGCGATGCCACCCCGTACCAGTCGTTGCGCCCGCTGCTCGGCCGGGAACTGCCCGGCGAGCCGGGAGCGTACCTCAGCGCCCTGGGCGGCGAGGCCCCAGAAGGCGAACTGCCCGATGATGCGGTGCTGTGCTCCTGCAATTCGGTCACCGCCGGCACCATCCGCGATGCCGTCTCGGGTTGCGGCTGCTTCGAGGGCGAAGCGCCGGTCACCACCGTCTCCGGGCTGAAGGGGTGCACCCGTGCCGGCACCCAGTGCGGGTCATGCGTGCCGATGCTCAAGAAGCTCATGGAAGCGCAGATGCTCAAGGACGGCGCGGAAGTGTCCACCGCCCTATGCGAGCATATTTCCTTCTCCCGTCCGGAACTCTACGAAGCCATCCGCGTGGCCGGGTTGCAGGCCTTCGGCGAGGTGATGGAACGTTTCGGCAGCGGCCAGGGCTGCGATATCTGCAAGCCGGTGATCGCCAATATCCTCTCCTCGCAGACCAGCGCCCACCCGATGGATGCAGGTCTTGCCGGCGCCCAGGACACCAACGACCGCGTGCTGGCCAATATGCAGAAGGACGGCACCTATTCGGTGGTGCCGCGCATCCCGGGCGGGGAGATCACCCCCGAGAAGCTCGGCGTGATTGCCGCGGTGGCGCAGAAATACGGCCTGTACACCAAGCTCACCGGCGGCCTGCGCATCGACATGTTCGGCGCCCGCTTGGAGCAGCTGCCCGAGATCTGGCGTGAGCTGGTGGACGCCGGCTTCGAATCGGGCCAGGCCTACGGCAAGTCGTTGCGCAATGTGAAGACCTGCGTCGGTTCATCCTGGTGCCGATACGGCATGCTCGATTCCACCGCGCTGGGCATCGAAATGGAGCTGCGCTACCGGGGCCTGCGGGCACCGCACAAGCTGAAGATGGGCGTTTCGGGCTGTGCCCGCGAGTGCGCCGAGGCCCGCGCCAAGGACATCGGCGTGATCGCCACCACCGATGGCTGGAACCTGTATGTGGGCGGCAACGGTGGCGCCAACCCGGCCCATGCCCAACTGCTGGCCGGCGGGCTGGATGATCAAACGCTGATCAAGTACATCGACCGCTACCTGATGTACTACATCCGCACCGCTGACAAGCTGCAGCGCACCGCGCATTGGCTGCAGGACCTGGATGGCGGATTGGAACGGGCCAAGCAGGTGGTGATCGAGGATTCGCTGGGCCTGGCCGACGAGTTGGAAGCGGCCATGGAAACCCACGTGGCCAACTACGAGGACGAGTGGGCCGCTACCTTGGCCGACCCGGTGAAGCTCAAGCGCTTCCGTTCCTTCGTGAACACCGCCGCACCGGATACCGAGCTGGAATATGTTTCCGAGCGGGGACAGCAGCGCCCCGCCGAGCCGGTGGCACTAGGTGCCAGCATCCCGGTCGGGGCGCCGCAAGGCTAGGAACGGCATCCCACCCGTGCTGCTACCAGCGCGGGTGGATCTGTTCGCGCAGCTTGGCGTCGTAGAGATCGCGGACCGAGGCGTTGAATCCCTCGGAAATCTGCAGCGAACCGGCGGCCGCGTTGGCGCGGGCCTGCTGCGCATTGCGGGCTCCGGGGATGATGGTGCTCACCCCGTCCTGGGCGGCCAGCCAAGCCAAAGCCACCTGGGCACTGGTGGCTTCGGGCGCCTCGGCGGCAGCCAGCTTGGCGAACTCGCCAGCGGCTTGAAGACCGGTGGCGTAGTCCACGCCGGAGAAGGTCTCCCCGACGTCGAAGGAGGAGCCGTCGCGGTTGAAGTTGCGGTGGTCGTCCTTGGCGAACTCGGTCTGCAGGGTGTAGCGGTTGGTCAGCAATCCGCTGGCCAGCGGCACCCGGGCGATGATCCCCACCCCTGCCTCTCGGGCTGCCGGAAGCACGGTTTCCAGCGGCTTGTGGCGGAAGGCGTTGATGATGATCTGCACGGTGGCAATGTTCGGGCGGGCAATAGCCGCCAGCGCCTCGTCCACGGTTTCCACCGAAACGCCGTAGTTGGCCATCCGGCCTTCATCCACCATGGTGTCCAGCGCATCGTAGATCGCATCGGTGGAGTACACCGGGGTTGGCGGGCAGTGCAGTTGGACCAGGTCCAGGGTGTCCACGCCCAGATTCTCGCGGGAGCGGTCATTCCACGCGCGGAAGGCATCCAGGTTGTAGTTCTCCGGCAGCTGCTCGACACGGCGGCCCATTTTGGTGGCCACGGTGACCCCGGCATCCGGGTTGGCCTTCAGCCAAGTGCCGATCAGCTGCTCGCTGCGGCCATCGCCGTAGACATCGGCGGTGTCGAAGAAGCTCACGCCGGCTTCATAGGCGGCATCGAGTACGGCTAGAGCGTCGGTCTCGTCTACCGAGCCCCAGTCAGCGCCTAGTTGCCAGGTGCCCAGGCCAATGGCCGACACGTTGCGGTGGGTACGTCCAAGTTCTCGTTTTTGCATGCCTCCGAGTCTAGCGCCCGAAGTGCCTATTTCCGGTCGATGGCAGATCATTCTGCTGTGTTGCGGTGTCTGAATTTGTTCTCAATTATCTAAACGATAGAATATAAATTACCGTCACACCATCGAGGAGATCATGTTCCCCACTATTCTTGCGGTCATTTGCGCCGTCGTAGGATTGCTCGTCATGCTTGCCAGCAAATCCATGAAGCCAGAAAACAAGAACCGCTCTTCCACGCGCTTCACCGGAATCAGCATCTTCATCGTCTCGCTGATCGTGCTGGCCATCATGTCCACCACCATCGTGCAGCCACGCACTGTAGGCGTGAAGGTCGCGCTGGGCAAGCCGACCTCCGTGGTGAGCAACGGCTTCCACCTGAAGTGGCCATGGGAAAAGGTCGAGAAGCTGGATGGCTCGGTGCAGAACGACGTCTACTCCGCCAGCAGCGCCATCCCGGTTCGCCTGGGCAACAACGGCCGAGCCGACGTTGACGCCTCGATCCAGTGGCAGCTGAAGACCGACGATGCGATGGACGTGTTCCTGGATTACCGCACCTTCGAGGGCATCCAGTCCAACCTCGTCGACCGCAACTTCCGCGCCGCTTTGAACGAGGTCATGGCCACCTATGATCCGCTGGAATACGGCGAACCGGCCAGCGGCGGCCAGGACCTGGAAGGCCTGGCGAAGTCCGTCCAGGAAAAGATGCAGGCCAAGGTCAAGACCCAGATCGAGATCCGCTCGGTTACCTTGCCGATCATCAACTTCGACGAGCCGACGCAGAACCGCATCAACGAACTGCAGGCGGAAACCGCCAAAACCCGCGTGGCCCAGCAGCGCAAGCAGACCAGCACCGCTGAAGCCGAAGCCAATAAGATCCTGGAACGCTCGCTGACTCCGGAAACCTTGACGTCCAAGTGCCTGGATATCGTCGCCGAATCCGGCCAGAGCCCTATCGGCTGCTTCCCGAATTCAGGGGTCCAGCCCATCACCATGACCGGTGACAAGCAGAAGGACTCCAACCAGTAGCAGCCTTCACGCCAAACGCCCCAGTTCACGCTTGTGAACTGGGGCATTTCGCTATTCGGATTCGGAGTTGCCGCTAGCCCTGCGGCATCGGACGATCACCGGCGTGGCCTGGCTGCTCCGAGATGACCTGGATTTCCAGGCCCTTCGAGTCGTACAGCTTGCCATCGATCAGGCGGTCGCCGTCTTCAAGGCCGGCCAGCTGGTACTTGTAGACGGTGCGCAGCGACGTTTCCTTCTTGCCCCAGTTCAGCTCGTTGAAGATGATGTTCAGCAGCACCGCCATGATGGTTGCCGAGGAGATGCTGGACTGGAAGATGGTGCCAACCCAGGCAGGGAATTCGGCGTAGAAGTCGGGCTTGACCATGGGAATGCAGCCGAAGGCCAGCGAGGTCGCGATGATCAGCATGTTCATGTTGTCATCCTTGGCCTTGGCCAAGGTGCGGATGCCTGCGGCCGCTACCGAGCCGAACAGCACCACGCCGGCCCCGCCCAGCACCGGGGAGGGGATGGAGGCGACCACGCGGCCAAGCACTGGCAGCAGGCCGAGGACCACCAGGATGCCGCCACCGGCGGCCACCACGAAGCGGCTCTTCACACCGGTAATGGCCACCAGCCCGACGTTCTGCGCGAAGGCCGACTGGGTGAAGGTGTTGAAGATCGGGGCGACGGTGGAGGAGAGCATGTCGGCGCGCAGGCCGTTGGCGATGCGCCGCGAATCCACCTTGGATCCGGTCACCTCGGCCACGGCGAGCATGTCTGCGGTGGTTTCGGTATAGGTCACCAGGATGACGATCATCATCGAGATGATGGCGCCGATCTCGAAGACCGGGGCGCCGAAGGCGAACGGAGTGGGAACCGCGAAAATGTCGCCGGTGAGCACCTGCGAGAAATCGGCCATGCCCATGAACACTGCCACCAGGGTGCCCAACGCAATGGACAGCAGGATGGACAGCCGCGAGAGCGCAGGGATGCCGGACTTGGACAGCGCCAGCAGGATCAGCAGGGTAATGGCGGCCAGGGCGATGTTCTTGATCGAGCCATAGGAATCCCCTGCGCCCGCCCCGCCCATGGCCCAGTCGGCGGTGACCGGGAAGAGCGAGACGCCGATAATCGTAATCACCACGCCGGTGACCACCGGCGGGAAGAAGCGCAGCAGCTTGGCGAAGAACGGGGCAATGACGATGCCTATGGCGCCCGAGGCGAGCACCGCGCCGAAGACTGCCGGCATGCCTCCCCCGCCGTTGAGGATGGCGATCATGGTGGCCACCCCGGAGAAGGACGTGCCCTGGACCAGCGGCAGCTGGGCGCCGAAGAATGGCACGCCCAGGGTTTGCAGGATGGTGGCCAGGCCGCCGATGAACAGGCAGCTGGCGACGAGCACGCCCATTTCGGCCGTGTCCATTCCCGCAGCCCCGCCCATCACCAGCGGCGGAGCGATGATGCCGCCGTACATGGTCAGCACATGCTGGAAACCGTAGGCCACGGTTTTCGGCGCGGGCAGGCGTTCGTCTTCGGGTCTGATGCTCTCAGCGGATTGGCTGCGGGCAGCACTCATGGGGAATTTCCTCTTCGGTGGACTGCGGATTGGCGCACCCCATGCGTTCGGGATGCGCCCCGCCGTCAATTCTCCCGCACAAGCCTGCCAGGTTGACAGCTGGTGAAGCGCAAATGGCTGCGAGGTGCATTACGTCAAGCGCTTAGCACTGCTCCAGGTCAGCTATCCAGCGTGCGTCCGGGCTGCTGGGTGTGCTCGACGAAACGCACCATCATCGCCTTGAAACCCGGCGTATTGGACTCGCGGGCCACCAGATCGCGGTGTACCAGCGCGTTGGCCTCCGGGTAGTAGGCCGCCACGCAGCCCTTGGCCGTCGGGTAGGACACCAGGCGGAAACGGTTGGCACGGCGCTCGGAGCCGGCGAAGGTGGAGATCACGTCCACCAGGTCCCGGTCGCTGTACCCGGTCTCGGCCAGGTCCTCCGGGTTGATCAGGATGACCCGGCGGCCGTCCTTGATCCCGCGGTAGCGGTCATCGAGCCCGTAGAAGGTGGTGTTGTACTGGTCGTGGCTGCGCATGGTCTGCAGGATCAGGTGGCCTTCGGGAGCTTCCAGCGCTTCAAAGTCCGACACGGTGAAGCGGCCTTTGCCGATGTCCGTGGCGAAGGAGCGGGTATCGCGCGGCGGATTGGGCAGCACGAAGCCGTTCTTCTCCCGCACCCGGGTGTTGAAGTCCTCGAAGCCGGGCAGCACCTTCTCGATGTGGTCGCGGATCACGTCGTAGTCCTCGGCCATGGCACGCCAGTTGACCGGGTGCCCATCGCCCAGGATGGCCTGGGCCATGCGGGCAACGATGACCGGCTCGGCCAGCAGGTGCTCGGAGACCGGGGTGAGCCGGCCGCGGGTGGACTTGATCACCGACATGGAGTCCTCCACCGAAAGGAACTGCGCACCGGTGGGGTGCTTGTCGTCCTTGTCGGTGCGGCCCAGGGTCGGCAGGATCAGCGAGGTCTTGCCGTGCACCACATGCGAGCGGTTGGGCTTGGTGGAGATGTGCACGGTCAGCTTGGCACGCTGCATGCCCGCCTCCAGCGCTTCGGTGTCCGAGTTGGCCAGGGCGAAGTTGCCGCCCATGGAGACGAACACGTCCACTTCGTCCTTCTCGAAGGCATGCAGGGCCTCGGTGGAATCGTAGCCGTGGGCGCGCGGGGATTCGATGCCGAATTCGGCATCCAGCGCTTCGAGCAGCTGCTCGCCGGGCTTCTCCCAGATGCCCATGGTGCGATCGCCCTGCACATTGGAGTGCCCGCGCACCGGGCAGGCGCCAGCGCCTGGCTTGCCGAAGTTGCCCTGCAAAAGCAGCAGGTTGATGATTTCCTTCAGCGTCGGCACCGAGTGCGGCTGCTGGGTCAAGCCCAGCGCCCAGCAGATGATGGTGGCCTTGGACTTGGCCAGCAGCATCGCGATCTCGGTGATCTGGGTGCGGGTCAGGCCGGTGGCTTCCTCGGTAGCTTCCCAATCCAAGGTGGCGCGCGCGGCTTGGTAGGCCTCGAACCCGTCGGTGACCCCGGCGATGAACTCGTGGTCCACCACGGTGCCCGGATGCTTCTTCTCTTCTTCGAGCAGCAGGTGGCCGAAGGCCTGGAACAGGGCCAGGTCGCCGCCGACCTTGATCTGCAGGAAGTCGCTGGAAATCGGGTCGGCCTTGCCCAGCATGCCGCCCACGGTCTGCGGGTCCTTGAACCCGAAGAAGCCTGCCTCCGGCAGCGGGTTCACGGCAACGATGCGGGCGCCGCGCTTGCGCGCATCGGCCAGCGCGGAGAGCATGCGCGGATGGTTGGTGCCGGGGTTCTGGCCCACCACGAAGATCAGGTCCGCATGATCGAAGTCTTCCAATGACACGGTGCCCTTGCCGATGCCGATGGTCGGGTTCAGCGCGCTGCCCGAGGATTCGTGGCACATGTTCGAGCAGTCGGGCAGGTTGTTGGTGCCCAGCGAGCGGGCGAGCAGCTGGTACATGAACGCGGTCTCGTTCGCGGTGCGCCCGGAGGTGTAGAACACGCACTTGTCCGGGGTGGTCGCGTTCACGTGCTCGGCGATGGTCGAGAAGGCCTGCGCCCAGCTGATCGGGGAGTAATGGGTCTCCCCCTCGCGAATGATCATCGGAGCGGTGATCCGGCCCTGCGAGCCCAGCCAGTATTCGGTCTTGTCGCGCAGGTCCTCGATGGAGTGCTGCGCAAACCACTCCGGGGTGACGGTGCGGGCGCTGGCTTCCTCGGCGATGGCCTTGGCGCCGTTCTCGCAGAACTCGGCGGGCTTGCGCTTGCCGGTGATGGATTCAGGCCACGCGCAGCCCGGGCAGTCGAAGCCGTCGTGCTGGTTGACGCGCAGCATCGAACGCAGCGTACGCGACGGGCCGGCTTCGGCGAAGCCGCGCTCCATGGATACCATCACGGCCTTGAGGCCGGCGGCGGCGTGCTTGGGTTCGCTGACCTTCAGTTCATCTTCGTTGATGTCCTTTTTGGGTGCCGAACGATGCATGAGACCCTCCTATTGGTAGCGCGGCCGGTACTGATATCCAGCTCACATATTACAAGGCTACGCCCTGATCACCCGATCCGCATGTGTATAAATGTTCACGCTGTGCCTGCGGGAAAAAGCGGCCAGCGTCAGACCCGATTCCTCGGCCAGGTCAGCGGCCAGCGACGAGGGCGCACTGACCGCTGCGAGCACCGGAATTCCAGCCATCGCGGCCTTCTGCACCAGCTCGAAGGAGGCGCGTCCGGAGACCTGCAGGACGGTGTCGCCCAGCGGCAGCAACCCGTCGCGCAGGGCCGCTCCGATGACCTTGTCCACCGCATTATGACGCCCGACGTCTTCGCGCAGGATCAGCAATTCCCCGGCGGTGGAGAACAACCCGGCCGCGTGCACTCCCCCGGTAGCGGAGAACAGCTGCTGCGATTCGCGCAAGGTGTCAGGCATGCCCAGCAGCGTTTCCAGCCCAACCCGCCCCGATTCCGGGGAGGGTACGAAGGCGGCTTTCTTGCGCACTTCGTCAATGGAGTTGGTGCCGCAGATCCCGCATGCTGAACTGGTGACCACATTGCGGGCAGCCAGGAGATCAGGATGCTTCGCCCCCGCGCCCAGCTGCACCTCGATGACGTTATAGGTCTGGTTGCCTGCTTCATCGGTGCCGGCGCAGTAGCGCAGGGAGGCCAGATGCTCGGGCGCGGAAATGATTCCCTCGCCCACCAGGAATCCGGTGACCATGTCGAAGTCGTCGCCCGGGGTGCGCATGGAGGTGGTGTAGGAGGTATGGCCGAAGCGGATCTCCAGCGGCTCCTCGCCGGCCAGCTTTTCCTCGCGGACGCGGGAGCCCTCCAGCGTTGCCCTGACCACGCGGCGGCGCACGATCTTGCGACCCATTTAAACGCTCCTTGTGCTACATCTTGCGGCTTCCGCCGCTTGCCGCATACTGCTAGAGGACACTCTACGTTTACAGACCCCGGCTCGGCCAACCCCCATGCTGGATTGAGGCAAATCCAAGGCTCCACCGGGGCCGCAATTCGCTGGGCCCAACTATTTCGCGGTGCTGCCTAGCCTGCTTCGTTGCCGTCTCCACTCGGCGCTGCAGCTTCCAGCAAAGGTGCCTGCAGGCGCGTGTCGCAGCGCAGCTCCCTCATAAGCGACATCCCCAGCAGCGTCACAATCACCGTGAACGGCACCGCCGAGAGGATGGCTGCCTGTTGCAGGGCCTCGAGCCCGCCCACCAGCAGCAACACGATCGCGCAGACGCCGGTGAGAAGTCCCCAGACCGCTAGGACCGGCCTCTTGGGGTACATATTTCCGCCGGAGGTCAGCGTGCCCAGAACATAGGTATTGGAATCCGCGCCGGTAATGAAGAACAGCACCACGAGAATTACTGTGAATGCCGAGGTCACTTCCGGTATCGGCAGTTCGGCCAGCATCGCGAAGAAGGTGCTGTTGGTGTCTTCCAACGTTGCCTGGCCGATCCCAGAGCTGCCGGTCATCTCCTGGTGGATCGAGGTGCCACCGAAAATGCTGAACCAGATGCTGAAGACCAGAGACGGGACACCCATCACCGCAAGAACGAATTCGCGAATGGTCCGGCCCTTGGAAATCCGCGCCAGGAAGATGCCGACGAAGGCGCCCCAGCTCAACCACCAGGCCATCATGAAGTACGTCCACCATTGCATCCACTGCAAGTCTTCGGCTCCAGAGGGAGTCAGCAGCGCCACGGCCGGGAACTCGCCCAGGAACTGCCCCATGGAACGGAAATAGATGTTGGAAATAAATCCGGTGGGACCGGAAACCAGGACGAAAACCCCGATGGCGGCGGCACCGATCATGGTGCCCTGGCTGAGCCATTTGATGCCCTTGCCAACGCCGGAAAGCGCCGAGAGAGTGAATACGATGGTAACGCCTGCAATGATCACGATCTTGACGAACAGATCCGTGGGAATCCCGAACAGGCTGTTCAGCCCCTCGGCGATTTGCGAAGCGCCCAAGCCCAGGGAAGTGGTCGTGCCGAAGAGGGTGGCCAGCACGGTGAACACGTCAATGGTCTTCCCGAGCCATCCGTCCATGGATTTTCCAAGAACTGGCCTGAGCATCACCGAGACGAGTCCCGAATTGCCCCGGCGGTGCGTCGAGTAGGCAATGGCCAGGCCGAACACGCCGAACAAGGCCCAGGCGTTCGGACCCCAGTCGAAGTACGAGAACTGCAAGGCCAGCACTGCCGCATCCATGCTTTCCGGCTCCGCCCGTCCGTGCGGAGGGACCATGAAGTGGCTCATGGGTTCGGCCGCGCCATAGCTGATCAACCCGATGCCCATCACGGCACCGAGAATCATCGCGATCCAGGCCCATGTGGAGAACTCGGGTCGGTCCGCGTCCTTGCCCAGCCTGATGCCTCCGTAGCGCGAAAAGGCCAGGAACAGCATCAGCACGATGCAGCCGAGAGTCACCAACAGGTAGCTCCAGCCAATGTACTGCGCTGACCAGGTGGATGCCCCGGACATCAGTTCATTGAGCCGGCCCGGTGCAATAGCCGCCCAGAGCACGAACACCACGACCAGCGCCAGCGAAACGAAAAGGACACTGCCCGGACGCTGGAGTTGCTTGTAGACCTGTTTCGATTCGTTCTTGTCCGCGGCCCGACGCAATTTGCCGCCGGTGAGCGTGGGCCCTCCGCGTGGCCCCTTGCCCTGCTTTTCGTTGGTTTCGGTTTTCATGGCTCTCACACTTCGTTGTATTGGAGGAATCTGCCGACGCCGGGCTATAGCGCGGTCAGTTCGGCGCCGTCGTAGAACCGGCCGGCCTTGTAGACCATCGGCTCAAGCTGGGCGACTTCGGAATGCTTTACCTTGGCGATGAACACGGTATGGGTCTTGGCATGGAAGCGCTCCTTGATTTCTGCTTCGATGGAAGCGGCCGAGCCATCGATCAGCGGGCTGCCGTTCGGCCCCTGATGCCATTCGAGCTCGGCGAACTTGTCATCACCCTTGGAAGCGAAGGTGCCCACGGTGTCGCGCTGCCCGTTGCTCATGATGTTGATGCCCAGATGGGTGGACTTGAACAGCGATGCATAGGTGCTGGTGGTCTTCTGCACGCACACCAGCACCAAAGGCGGCTCGAGCGAAACTGACACGTATGAATTTGCGGCTAGCCCGCGAGGCTTGCCATGTTCATCCATGGTGGTCACGACAGTCACGCCGGTAACGAATTGGCGGTTGAACCCCTTGAGCGCATCGAGATTCGGCACGCCGCTCAAATCGTCCACTACCACGCCATCATCCGTGGACTCGAAGGCGGACTTGAGCGATGGGACCCCCACGTCTTCGAGCAGCTCGCTCTGGTCCCAAGTCACCTGCTCCGAGATGATTTTCCCGTCCTGGATTTCCATCAGGTTGGAACCGCGGGTTTCCACGGTGTTGCCCGTGGCCGGCACACCCTGCAGATCGTTGGTGAACGTTCCGGTGGTGTGCCAGAAAATCGCGATGGACTGCTCCTGCTCATCCACGAGCAGATGGTCGATTTTTGTCACCAGATCAGGGAAGGCCTCCCGCACGGACAAAATCTCCTGCTTCAGCTCTCGGATGGTGGTGACGTTTTTGGATTTCTTGCTGATTCGCCGGAAGTCCGCGTGGAAGATCTCGTCCAGTGCATCGACCTGGCCCCGATCCCATGCCGCTTCCCAGGCGTTGACGAGTGATTCTTTGAAAGGCTGGAGTGAATTTACAATTTGTTGCATGCAAGAAATGCTAGCAAAGGTTGTGACTGAGTCAACATGTTTCAGGAAATTCTCTTAAATTTAGCGGATTCAAGGCAATTCCTTGAATTTCTGTTGCATACAAGAGAATCTATGGATAGAGTTCTTGTATGCAAGAGAGTTCAAGCGTGGAATCAAAAACCAGGAGCACCCCGGAGACGCCGTTGCTGGGCCGGCTCCGTCAAATGATCGTCACTGGAGTTGTTCAACCCGGAGACCTATTGGCAGAGACAGCCCTGGCGCAAGACTTCGAGGTCAGCCGTACTCCAATTCGAGAAGCATTGAAGCAGCTGGAGCGCGAGGGCCTAGTTGAGGTGCGTTCGCGGGTTGGAACATTCGTCAGGAAGCCCACCCAGCGCGAAATTCACGAGATGTTTTCCCTGAAGGAGGCCTTCGAGGGACTAGCCGCTGGCCTGCTGGCCAGACGTGGAGCCGTACCTGAATTGGAGCAGCTCAAGGAAAACGTTGCACGCAGCCAACGGGCCGTCGAGCGCGGCGACGCGGAACTCTATTCGCAACTGGTCCATGAATTCCACAGCACGTTGGTTGCCGGGGCTGACAACAGGAAGCTCACCGAGCACTATGACCTGTTGATGAACCAGCTGGCCTACCATCGCATCGTTTCGCAGACCCTGAGCTTGCCCGGGCGCTTGCAGAATTCGAAGGACGAGCACCAGGCAATCATCGACGCCATCAGCTCCAAAGATCCGTTGGCCGCAGAACTTGTGATGCGCAGGCATGTTGCCGCATCAAGCCAGTCGGCGGCCCTGGCCGCAATGAAAGAAGAAGACGAAGAACAACCGGGTTAGCCCCAAAATAGCCATGCAAAGGAATACCAGATGAATTCTCCACTGGCCCAGCCTCCTCAGCTCATTGATTTGAGCACCCGATCAACGCTCGAAGACTACCAGGATTTGGCCCAGGCCATTGGTTTGCGCAAAATCTCGTGCACGGTGGAAGAAGTTCCCCACCACGAATTAGGCAGCATCACCCGCGCGACCGCCACCGCAGTCATCCCCAATCCTTGGCTCGGCACTGGAACGTCGCAAGATTTATCCGAGCGGACCGAGGCCATCGCCCCATTGCTCGCCAAGCTGCTGTCGGATCGCCTGCTCAATGCCCTGGGCGGAGCCGAACAAGTTGAAGCTTTCGGCAAGGCCGCATTGGTTGGCAGCGATGGGGAATTGGAGCATGCCGGAGCGCTGATCCACACCCCGTTCTTCGGCAACCTGCTGCGCGAAGCCCTCGGCGGCACCTCGATCATCTGCTTTGTCGACGGCCGCGGCGTTCCTGGTGAATCCCTGCGAGTACCGATGTGGCATAAGACCGCAGCTGCCACCCGAACCCACTACCAAACCCTGGAGCTGTCCTTGCCCGATGCCCCGCATGCTGGCGAGATCGCGGTCATTGCCGCGGCATCAAGCGGCCCCCGGCCACATGCACGCATCGGCGATCGAACCACCGACCGAACGGTCACTTCCGAAATACTGAAGGGAATACAACTATGAACTACCGCAAACTGGTAACCATCGTCGAGGAAATTGCCACAGAGGGCGGACGCCCGGTGGATCCGGTAGCCCGCGTGGTCATTGTCGCCGCCGTATTCGACAACCCGTGGGCAGGGCAAGGATTCGTCGAGGACTTGAACCCGGGAATCGACTCGGTCGCCTCGGACCTCGGAGCGCTGCTGGCACCGCGGGTCATCGAAGCGCTGGGCGCCCCGCTCCAGGCCTATGGCAAGGCTGCAATCGTCGGCCTTGACGGTGAAGTCGAGCACGGCTCGGCCCTGATCCACACCCTGAAATTCGGCAACCACTTCCGCGACGCAGCCAAGGCCACCACCTTGCTGCCGGCCGTGGAAAAGCGCGGACAGGCCGGAGTGCAGTTCGACATCCCGCTCAAGCATTTCACCGATGCCACGATCCGCTCGCACCACCAGAGCGTCGAGGCCAGGATCGCCGATGCTCCGCATCCTGGCGAAATCCTGATCGCCCTGGCCGGCGCAACCCGTGGCCGGCCGCAGGAACGCCTGGCCCCGCTGTCCACCGAACAGTAGCAGAGCGCATCAGCCGGAACGGAGCGAAGCACGCATGACAAGCACGAAGCAGCCATTGGTTGTCCTCCTGCATGGAGTCGGATTGGACCGGACCATGTGGAAGCCGCTGCGCGAGCAGCTGGCGCACGAATCAGTGGCCCTGGACCTGCCTGGGCACGGGTTACGCCCGCCCCTGCGCAGCGAGCAGAATCTGGCGAGCTTGGCCGTCGATGTGCTCGAACGCCTTGAAACTCGCGACCCTGTGCATCTTGTGGGATTCTCGCTCGGTGCCTTGGTTGCCCAGTACCTTGCGCGCTTCGCTCCCGGGCGCGTGCTGACCTTGTCTGCGGTGAACTCCGTATGCCGGCGCACCGCCGAAGAGTCGACCGCGGTGGAAGAGCGCCTGGCTACCGCCGGCACGAACTTCTCCCAGGGAGTGGACCGCGCCATCGAACGCTGGTTCCCGGCCGCGGCCACCACGGTGGACGCGCAGCTCATCGAGGCTACGCGCCAAACTATGGCGGGCAACGATCTCGAATCCTATCTGCACGCCTACGCGGTTTTCGCCCGCGGTGACCAGGAGATTGCCGGCGAACTCGATGCGATCAAGCAGCCGACACTGGCCATCACCGGCGAGCTGGATCCCGGATCGACCCCGGAAATGTCCCGCCGGCTGGTTGCCGCTGTGCCGCAGGGGCGGCTGCGCATCATCCCCGGAGCACGGCATATGCTTCCGGTCGAGAATCCGCTGGCCTTGGCCGCGGAATTGAACAGTTTTTTCAGCGATAACGAAGGGAAACAGGCATGAGCGAGCGTTACATGCATTTCATCAACGGAGAGCACATCGCTCCCAGCGAAGACCGTTTCTTCACCAGCTCCAACCCGGCAACCCTCGAAGATCTTTACGAGGCCGCGCGCGGCAATGCTGAAGATGTGGACCGTGCTGTCAAAGCCGCCCATAAGGCATTCTCCGCGCCCTCGTGGAGCGCCCTGAGCGCCACCGCCCGTGGACATCTGCTGCGCCGCCTAGGCGATCTAATCGGTGAGAATGCCGAGAAGTTGGCCCGCTACGAATCCTTGGACAACGGCAAGCTGCTGCGCGAAATGCGGGGCCAGCTGGCCACCCTGCCGGAGTACCTCTACTACTATGCCGGGCTGGCCGACAAAGTGCAGGGTTCCCAGATCCCAAGCATGAATCCGGCGATTCTAAACTACACCCAGCGCGAAGCGCTCGGCGTGGTCGGGGCTATCACCCCGTGGAACTCGCCTCTGACTTTGACCACTTCGAAGATCGCCCCTGCGCTGGCTGCCGGGAACACTGTGGTGATCAAGCCCAGCGAATACACCTCGCGCACGGTGCTGCTGCTGGCTGAGCTGGCTGAGCAGGCCGGATTCCCTCCGGGCGTCATCAACGTGGTCACCGGGTTCGGGGCCGAGGCCGGCGCGGCGCTAGTCAGCCACCCACTGCTGGCCAAGATCTCCTTCACTGGTTCTACGGCCACCGGCTCGAAGATCGCCGCCGAGGCGGCCGGCCGCTTCATCGGCTGCACCTTGGAGCTGGGTGGCAAGAGCCCGAACATCGTCTTCGACGACGCCAACGTCGCCAACGCGGCTATGGGCGTGGTGGCCGGCATCTACGCCGCGGCCGGCCAGACCTGCATTGCCGGCAGCCGGGTCTTCGCCCACAGGTCTGTCTACGACGAGCTGCTGGAACGGGTTACCGAACGTGCCAAGTCCATTGTCATCGGAGACCCGCTCTTGGATGCCACCGAGCTAGGCCCGCTGGCGTTCGCCGACCAATTGGAAAAGGTCGCTTCCTATGTGAAGATCGGCGCAGACGAGGGCGCCAAAGTACTGGCCGGCGGCACCCGCCCCGAAGGCCTGGACCTGCCGGGCTACTATTTCTCCCCCACTGTGCTCACCGACGTCAATAACGACATGCGCGTGGTCCGCGAGGAGATCTTCGGCCCGGTGGCCGCGATCATGCCCTTCGAGCACGAAGACGAGCTGCTGTCCATGGCCAATGACACCGAGTACGGGCTGGCCGCCGGCGTGTGAACGCAGAACCTTGCCCGCGCCCATCGCATGGCCCGGAGGCTGGAGGCCGGCACGATCTGGGTGAACACCTACCGCGCGATGTCCCCGATGTCCCCTCGCCAAGGCTTCAAGAACTCGGGCGTCGGCATCGAGCACGGCCTCGAATCCATGAACGAATACACCCGCCTCAAGAGCGTATGGATCAACACGGACGAGTCCCCCGTCGCAGATCCGTTTGTGATGCGCGGCTAAGGAAAGGGAGCCCCATGCCACTGATCGATGTATCCATTGCCAAGGGCCGCAGTTCCCAGCAGCTGCGCGCCCTGATCGACGCCTTGCACCGGGCCGCCGAAGAAACCGTTGATGCGGCCCCCGAAAACATCACGGTCATCGTGCGCGAAGTCGATCATGAGCATTGGTCCCGGACCAATCAAACCATCGCCGAACGCAACAGCACCCAGGCAACTGCCTAAGGGCAGCAGAGCAACGAAAGAAGGACAGATATGCGCTTTTCACTGTTCATCCACATGGAACGCTATGACGACTCGATCAGCCACGCACAGCATTTCGAGAACCTCGTCGAACTGACTCAAATGGCCGAAGCCGGTGGCTTCTCCACAGTCTGGATCGGCGAACACCACTCGATGGAATACACCGTCTCCCCGAACCCGATCCCGCAGCTTGCTTACCTCGCGGCTCGGACCTCCACGATCCGGCTCGGAGCCGGCACCATCATCGCACCATTCTGGAACCCGATCCGAGCAGCCGGCGAACTCGCGCTGCTCGATGTCATCAGCAATGGCCGTGCCGAATTAGGCGTGGCACGCGGTGCCTACCAATTCGAATTCGATCGCATGACCGATGGCATGAAGGCCACCGACGGCGGTGCCTCCATGCAGGAGCTCATCCCCGCAGTCAAGAAGCTGTGGGAGGGAGATTACGCCCACGACGGTGAAGTCTGGCAGTTCCCGACGTCCACCTCGGTGCCCAAGCCAACACAAAAGCAGATCCCTGTCTGGGTTGCCGCCCGCAGCCCCGAGTCGCACGAGTATGCTGTGGCCAACGGGTGCCATGTCATGGTGACTCCGCTGATGAAGGGCGACGAAGAAGTCGAATCATTAGTCCAGAAGTACGAAGCCGCCATCTCTGCCCACCCGGAGGTGAAACAGCGTCCTGACATCATGGTGCTTCGCCACACTTATCTGCACTCCGCCAACGAGCCAGAGGCCTGGCGCCCTGCTGCCGAAGGCATCAACAAGTTCTACCGCACCTTCGATGCGGTCTTCGGCAACAAGGTGGAGCCGGTCAACGGATTCATCGATCCCAGCCCGGAGGAGAAGTTCTCTGAACGCGAGGAGTTCACGCCTGAGTCCCTGCACCGCACCGCAATGATCGGCACGCCGGACGTGGTTGTTGAGCGCCTGCGCCGCTACGAAGATCTGGGCGTCAGCGAATACAGCTTCTGGAGCGACAACGCCCTGAGCCACGAGGAAAAGAAACGCTCGCTGAAGTTGTTCATTGACGAAGTTGTGCCGAATTTCGTGAAGTAGGCTGCGGAGGACCAGCCCGAACCGAGGCCGCCGTGCATCCGATTTTTCGGTGCCGGCGGCCTTTGCCGTCAGGCTTCAGATTCCTGTTTGCGCGACGGAGCGATGATCGCGAACTCTGCGCCGGTGACGTCGCTGAGCACGGCCATGCGGCCAAAGTAGGAATCATGGGGCTCATGGATGGTCGTGCCGCCGAGCTTCTCGGCGAGCGCCACGGTCTGTTCGGCATCCGCCACCGCGAAGTAGGCGCGCCAACCGGCCTTGGAATCCGGATAGCTGGAGATGTCGAAGATTCCGGCCACCGCCTCGGAACCTTGGCCGTAGGTGTGGTAGCGGAATTCGTCCGTGTCCGAGACCGGGGACAGGCACCAGCCCAGTGCTACACGGTAGAAGCGGGCCACCGCCTCGAAGTGCCTGGTGTGCAGCTCGTTCCAGATGCGGGTGCCCGGTGCACGGCTGGCGGTTGTGTCTGCTGATTGGAATGCCTGGAAGAGTCCAACCCCGGTTCCCGCTGGATCCCCGATGATGGCCATGGTTCCCTGGCCGGGAATGTCGATGGGCTTGAGGTAGACCTTGCCGCCGTGCATCTTGGTGGCATAGGCGGCGGCGTGCACATCGGTCACATTCAGGTAGGTAGTCCAGGCATCTTGCACCTCGGAATCCGGGTCATTGGCAATGAAGCCGGTGACCATTTCCCCGTTGAGGTAGACCTCGGCATATCCCTCGTCGCGGGTTTCCTCGTCATGGCGGACTTCCCAACCGAAAAGCTGCCCGTAGAACTGCGTGGAGCCCTCCATGTCGCTGGTGAGCAAATCGACCCAGCACGGCTCGGCTCGAGGATCCTTTGGTGCCGGCATCGCTTCCCCATTCCACAATTCATCCAGCTCGTTTGGGCTGAGTCTATGTCCTTTTTACCCAGATCAGCAACGGAAATTTTCCATTGTTCAAGATATTTCGAAACTCAATACCTCGTACTGAACCGCAGTTCCAATATGGTTTAATGTGACACAACACACAATGCACTGCTGGGCGACCCGAGGAGTTCACCATGAGCGTTTCCACATCCAATCTCACTGTTTCAGTGGCGGCCATCCTCGCAGAAGGGGCTGCCCGCTACGGCGAGCTGAACGCCATCACCGTCGATGGCCGCAGCACCACCTATGAGCAGCTGTGGGAGCAGGCCCGGCAATACGCCGGAGCCCTGCAAGCCCAAGGCATCGAGGCGGGCGACCGGGTGGCCTTGCTCATTCCCAACGTCACGGACTTCGCCCGCGCCTACTACGCGGTTCTGGCCCTGGGCGCCGTAGCGGTACCGGTCCACGCGCTGCTCAAGGCGCGCGAGATCTCCTACATCCTGGAGGATTCCGAAGCCAAGCTGATGATCTGCGCCGCACCGCTGCTCGCAGAAGGAGCAGCGGGGGCCGCCGCTTCCGGGGTGCCGGTGCTCAGCGTGCTGGCTCCGGAGGAATCGGGCGCAATCCGGTTGGAAGACCTGGCCCGGAACGCCGCGCCGATTGGCACCTACCTGCCGCGCCGCCCCGAAGACCTGGCCACGATCCTGTACACCTCGGGCACCACCGGCAAGCCCAAGGGTGCGCTGGGCACGCATCTGGCGTTGATCGAGCAGACCCACACCACGTTGCTGAACACCATGGAATTGCGCCGCGGCGACAAGCTCTTCGGCGGGTTGCCGCTGTTCCACACCTTCGGCCAGACCTGCGTGCTCAATACCGGGCTGCGGGTGGGGGCCGAGGTCATGCTGTTACCCAAATTCACCGCCGAAGGGGCCCTGGAACTGTTGCTGGAGGCTGGCATCGACGTCTTCTTCGGGGTGCCCACGATGTATGTGGCCCTGCTCGAAGCGGGCAAGCAGCGCGAAGGGATGCCGGAAAAACTGCGCTACGCCATTTCCGGAGGGGCCTCGCTTCCGGTATCCATCCTCACCGCCTTCGAGCAGCGCTTCGGCGCGCGGATCCACGAGGGCTACGGGCTGACCGAGACCTCTCCGGTGGCTTGCTTCAACCATGTGGGCGTCGACCCGCGGCCCGGGACCGTGGGCACCCCGGTCTGGGGCGTGGATGTGGAAATCGCCGACCCTGCCTGCCCCGATGAAATCCGGCTGCTGCCGCGCGGGGAGCTGGGCGAGCTGGTGGTGCGCGGGCACAACTTGTTCTCCGGCTACCTGAACCGGCCCGAGGCCACGGCCGAAGCGGTGGTCGATGGCTGGTTCCGCACCGGGGATCTGGGAACCAAGGACGAAGATGGCTACCTGCGCATCCTGGACCGGACCAAGGACATGATCCTGCGCAACGGCTACAACGTGTACCCGCGCGAAATCGAAGAGGTACTGGTTTCCCATCCGGAGATTTCCAATGCCGCCGTGTACGGGGTGCCGCACGAAACCCACGGACAGGAGATTGCCGCCTCGGTGACCTTGGAGGCCGGCTCCACGCTGGGCGCGCAGGAGCTGGTGGCGTGGGCCAGCAAGCAGATGGCCGCGTACAAGTATCCGCGGCTGATCGAGATCGTCCAGGAATTCCCGCTGGGTCCCAGCGGGAAGATCCTCAAGCGCGAACTGGTTGCGCAGTTCACTGCCGAGCAGGACTAGCGAACACTACTGGGGCAGTCCACCGTAATCCGGTGTGCGGCGTGAGTAGAACGCGGATCTGCCTTCGGCCAGGTCCGCGTTCGCCCCGTTCTCTTCCCACATCGCTTCCCACCAGCCCTCGGTGGCTTCTCCCTGGCGCACCAAGTTGATTGCCTCATTGGTGCGCGCAATGGAATACGGCGAGTTCGCCGCCAGCTTGCCCAGCAATGCGGCCAGCTCTTCTTCGAGCCGCCCCTGGGCAATCACCCGGGTGAACATGCCCCAGCGTTCCGCCTCGGCAATGGAAATCTCCGCGCCGGAAAACAGCAGGTACTTGGCCCGGTGCTCCCCCACGGTACGCACCAGCCGTTCGATGCCCGGGCGCGGGAAAACCAATCCGATTCTTGCTGGGGTGATCGCCAGGCGCACGTTATCCGAGGCCAACTGGATATCGCAGGCCGAGGCCAGCTGCCAGGCCCCGCCAAAGCAATGGCCTTCCACCACCGCGATGGTGGTTTTCGGGCAGCCCACGATGATCTTGTCGAGCAGGTCGAAATGGTTGATCAGCTCCCCGTCCGCGTCCCGGTCGAAGAGCACCTGGTCCATCTCGTCGATGGCAATTCCAGCGCAGAAGTTCCCCGCCGCGCCGCGAACCACAATGGAACTGACCTCGTCGTTGGTCGAAAGGCCGGCAAAGGCGCCCACCAGCTGCAGGCACATGTCCTTGGTGAGCGCGTTGAGTTGGCCCGGGTTATCCAGCAGCACTACGGCAGTGGACCCGGCTATTTCTACGCTGACCCGTGCTTCATTGTCCTTGCCCATCAGGTTCCTCCCAGTCGCGTGCAAGCTGCAGAAGTTCGAGGGGCAATAGCAATGCCCCCACTTCGCAATCTATCGCGAAATCGGGGGCAAGCTGTTGTCCAGGCTGGAAATTATTACTTCCCGGTTCGTTGTACGCGAATTGGAGCTAGGTGGCTGGATACGGCCCAGGGCCCGGTACGCTAATACCGGGCCCTGGGCCCTTCCCTTCCGGGCTTAATTTCGCCGCAAGGTAAGAATTCGTTGCAAGACCACGAAGATCAGCAGCAAACCGCCGATCACGATCTTGGTCCACCAGGAACTCAAGGTTCCCTCGAAAGTGATGATGGTTTGGATCAGTCCCAGCACCATCACTCCAACCACCGAGCCGAGAATGAAGCCCATGCCGCCGACTAGCAGTGTTCCACCGATAACCACTGCGGCGATCGCGTCGAGTTCCATACCCACACCGGTCAGCGCATAGCCCGAGCGCGAGAACATGGCGAAGAGGATTCCGCCCAGCGCCGCACAGGTGCCGGAGATGACGTAGACAACCACCTTGGTGCGTGCCACACGCAATCCCATCAAGGTGGCTGATTGCTCTCCGCCGCCCACCGCGTAAACGGTGCGGCCGAAACGGGTGCGGTGCAGCACCCACCAGGACCCGGCAATCACCAGCACGGCGATGACCACGGCGGCGGTCAACCGCCAGCGCCCCGCAGAAACGCCCCAGCTCGACAGCGCCACGAAACCCTCATTGCGGATCGGCACGGATTCCGGGGCGAAGATGAAGCACAGGCCGCGGGCCAAGAACATGCCGGCCAGGGTAGCCACGAAGGGCTGCACCTCGAAGTACTGGATCATCACTCCCATGCCCAGGCCGATGATCGATCCGCTGAGAATCGCGATAGGCAGCACCAGGGACAACGGGATCCCTGCATTGAGCATGGTTGCGGTGATGACCGAGGACAGCGCCAGCACCGCACCGACGGACAGGTCGATGCCGCCGGTGAGAATCACGAACGTCATTCCTGCTGCCAGCACGATCAGGTGGGCATTGTTGATGAACAGGTTGGACAGTACAGTGGGCGAAAGGAAATTCTCGTAGCGCACTCCGCCGATGACGAGCATCAGCCCGAAGACGACCACAGTGCCCAGAACCGGCAGGTAGCGCCGGTCCACATTCAATTTGGATATGGACTTGCGCGGAACACTGAGGATGCTCATGCTCCCACCTCCTGGTAGCGGCGGCGTTCGCGCAAGGAACCGAGCATGGCGCGCAGCCGGGTTGACATCATCAAGGTCACGGCAATGACCACGATGGCTTTGAATAGCGAAGTGACCAGCGGTGAAACGCCCAGGACGGTCACGGCCAGGCTCAGGGTGGTAATGATCAGCACGCCAATCATGGTGCCCGCGAGGTTGAACTTGCCGCCGGCCAGGGACGTGCCGCCAATAACCACGGCGAGAATGGCATCCAGCTCTATGAACAGTCCTGCATTGTTGGCATCAGCGGCCATGGTGTTGCCGGCGAAGATCAGTCCAGCCAGGCCCGATAGCAGGCCGCACAACACATAGACGGTGAATACCAGAGTTTTTGATTTCACCCCTGAGAGCCGGCTGGCTTCCGGGTTGATGCCTACCGCTTCGAGCAGCATGCCCAGTGCAGTACGCCGTACCACGAGGGCCACCACCGCAAACACGCCGTAAGCGATGAGCGCGGCCACCGGCAGGCCCAGCACATAGCCCGAGGCCAGTTTGCTGAAAGGTGCGCTATTGACCGTGGTGATCTGGCCGTTGGTGATCAGCATGGCCACACCGCGGCCGGCGGTCATCAGGATCAGCGTGGCGACGATCGGCTGGATGCCGAAGTTCGCCACCAGCACGCCGTTGAATGCGCCGAGGATCAGGCACAACCCCAATGCCACGATGACGGCGCCGACGGCTGTACCTGCGGATCCCGGATTTGCCGAGCTGGCGATGAACGTCAGCGCCACGGCTCCGGAGATCGCGACGGTGGCACCCACTGACAGGTCGATGCCGCGGGTGGCGATCACCAGAGTCATGCCCAGGGCGACCAGCAGCAGCGGCGAGCTATTGCGCAGGATGTCTATGGGGGCGCCGAACAGGTGCCCGTCCAGCACGCTGATGCCCAGGATGTCCGGGCGCTTGATGGTGCAGGCTAGCAGCAGCGCGAGCAGCGCAATCGCTGGCCAAAACAGGCGATGCTTGTAAATACGGGTCATTTGTTTTCTTCCCCGGTGGCGATGATTTCGATCAGGCGTGGCACATCCACATCTGGAGTGCTTGGAATTTCGGCAACCTTGGCGTGATCGCGCATCACAACGATGCGATCCGAGAGGCGCAGGACTTCTTCTAGCTCAGCGGAGATGAAGACCACCGACATGCCCTGTTCAGCTAGTTCGGAGACCATGTTCATGATTTCGGTCTTCGCGCCGATGTCGATTCCGCGGGTGGGCTCATCGAGGAGCAACAGCTTCGGAGCGGTGGCGAGCCAGCGGGCCAGCAGAACTTTCTGCTGATTCCCGCCCGAGAGGTTCTTGAGCAGGGCGTTCGGATTGGCCGGACGGACGCCCAGTGCCTTGATATAGGCGTCCACGATTTGGGTGGCTTTGGTCTTGGGCAGCGGGCGGATCCATCCGCGCGCTGCCTGCAGGCCGAGGATGATGTTCTCGGCCACGGTCAGCTCGCCCACAACCCCTTCGCCCTTGCGGTCTTCGGATGTGTAGGCGATTTTTCGGCCCAGGGCCTGCCGGGGAGTTCGCAGCTTCACCGGTTTCCCGCCCAGCTTGATCACCCCTTCATCTGCCTTGTCCGCTCCGTAAAGCAGGCGCGCGAGTTCGGTACGGCCTGAGCCCAGCAGGCCGGCCAAGCCGATGACTTCCCCGGGATAGAGGTCCAGATCGAAAGGCTGCACCGCTCCCTTGCGCCCGAGTCCCACTGCCTGCAGCAACGGTTCAGCGTCGGCCGCGCGTTCGGTTGCGGCGGTGCGTTCGTTGGCGCCGCCCACGTGGGCATCGGAGGTGCCAGCGATCATCAGCGAGACCAGTTCGCGTTGCGTCAGCTGGTCCTTCTTTCGTTCTTCTACCAATTGCCCGTTGCGCAGCACGGTGATGCGGTCGGCAATGGCGTAGATCTGGTCCAGGAAGTGCGACACGAAGAGGATCGCCACACCGTCATCACGCAACTTCCGCATGACCTCGAAGAGCTGGGCCACCTCGTCGGTATCCAGGCTCGAGGTCGGTTCATCGAGAATCAGTACCTTGGCGTCGACCACCATGGCGCGGCTGATGGCCACCAGCTGCTGGACTGCCAGTGAATGGGACCCCAGCGAGCTGGCCGGGTCTATCTTCAGCCCCATCCGCTCCAGATAGGTTTTGGCCTGGCGCCGCATGGTTCGCCAGTCAAGACCACCGAAACGGCGAGGCTCGCTGCCGAGCATGATGTTTTCGGCCACGGTGAGATTGGTGCAGAGATTCACCTCTTGGTACACCGTGGAGATGCCGCGTTCGCGGGCATCGGCGGGGCCGGTGAAGCGGGTGTCGTTGCCGTTAACCGTGATGGTTCCGGAAGCGATCGGATTCACGCCAGTCAGGGCTTTGATCAGGGTCGACTTTCCAGCGCCGTTCTCCCCCATCAAGGCGTGGACTTCACCGGGAAAAAGCCGGAAGCCAACGTTGTCCAGTGCTTTGACCCCGGGGAACTCCACGGAAATTCCAGCCATTTGAACGATGGGCTTCGTTGTAGGGGAATGCTGCACGGTGATTTCCTCAGTCCGTGACATGGGTGTTGAATCAATCATTAACTTGCCTCTGCGAGTTGCTTGTCCTGCCACCTGGTGGTGAACCGGCGGGCCAGCCTGTGGCCCGCCGGCTCGTGCTCTTGCCTGCGTCCCTAGTAGGTGCGATCGGCCAGGACCTCGGCCGCTTCATCCTGGGTGAAGGCGGCGTCTTCAACGACGATGCGCTTCTCTACAGATTCGCCGGCTACTACCTTCTTGGCGATTTCTGCCAAATCCTCACCTAGCAGCGGGTTGCATTCGACGATGTAGCTGATCTTGCCGTCAACCAATGCCTGCATGCCGTCCTTGACCGCATCAATGGTGACAATCTTGATGTCCTCGCCTGGCTTCTTGCCGGCTGCCTCGATGGCTTCAATGGCGCCCAAGCCCATGTCGTCGTTATGGGCGAAGACCAAATCGATATCGTCATGGGAGTTCAGGAAACCTTCCATGACCTGCTTGCCGCCTGCACGGGTGAAGTCACCGGTCTGCGAGTCGATAATCTCGATGTCCGTGCCCTCAATGGCCTTCCCGAAGCCTTCCTTGCGGTCGATGGCCGGTGCTGAGCCGGTGGTTCCCTGCAGTTCGACAACTTTCAGGTCCTTGTCCAGATTCTCCACAACCCAATCTCCGGCCCGCTGTCCTTCTTCAATGAAGTCGGAGCCGATGAACGAGGCAAAGAGCGTGTCATCGGTGGTGTCAACGGCGCGGTCGGTGAGGATCACGGGGATGTTGGCGCTCTTGGCTTCTTGCAGCACAGCATCCCAGCCCGTTTCTACCACTGGGGAAAAGGCCAGGACGTCAACGCCTTGCGCGATGTACGAACGCAGAGCCTGGATCTGGTTCTCCTGCTTCTGCTGGGCATCAGAGAAGCTGAGCTTGAAGCCGTTTTCTTCGGTCAGGGTGTCTTGGATGTCCTTGGTATTTGCCGCGCGCCACCCGGACTCGGCGCCAACCTGCGAGAAACCGATGGTAATGGTCTCAGAACCCGAACCTCCTCCTTCGCTGCCACTGGAATCCGAGCCGGCGCATGCGCTCATGGCTGCCATAGCTGCGATGCTGAGCGTTGCCAAGCCAGTGCGCAAAAAGGTCTGTCGTTTCATCGTGAGTTCCTCCTCGTGGGTCCCCGCCGGATAATGGTGGAGTGAATGGTCTCCGGCACCAGAACAATGTGTCGATGGTCACAATGTTAGCGCTAACAATTTAGGGTGTGAAGAGCCTTCCGGCTTTTGATTTCTTTTTCCATTGCCAACGGGTGACGGTTTTCAATCTAAATCGATATCCGACTAGGTAAAAAGGAATCAATGAGAGAAGGGAAATTATCCGGATTTAATCAATTGTTTGTTCGTCAGCTCGGCAATTCGGTACAAATATCCCTGAATTCTTGTCCTGCTTGACGGTGCGCCTCATGTAAGGATGCAGTGTGCGAAACTGGGCATGTGGATGCACAAATTATTTACACGATCATCGCCGGGCTGCTGCTAGTCGTATCGGCGTTGGGCACCATCTTCCCGGTGCTGCCCGGCTCGTTGCTGACGATCGGCACGCTTTTGGGCTGGGGCTGGCTGCTGGGTTCCGGTGCTTCCTGGTGGGCGGCCGGCCTGGGCATGGCGATCGCCCTGCTGGGCTGGTCCGCCTCTGCGATCCTGACCGGCAAGAAACTCAAGGAACATCAGATCCCCAAGGGTTCCATTCTCTTTGCGGTCGTGGGTGCCATCGCCGGTGCTTTCCTCATTCCCGTGATCGGCATGTTCGTCGGTTTCGCAGTGGGCCTATTCGCCGGTGAAAGCGTGCGCCGGCGCGAAGTCTCCGGCGCACTCGGCTCATCCTGGGCTGCGTTGAAGGCCATGGGCCTGGGCATCGTCGTGGAATTCGGCTGCGTGCTGCTGGCCTCCTCCATTTGGGTCATCGGCCTGATTACCCACTTCGTAACGCGCTAGATCCAGCCCATCTCGCGGGCGTAGCGCGCGGCCTCGATGCGGTTGGCAGTGCTGGTTTTGCCGATCGCATTGGACAGGTGGTTGCGCACAGTTCCCACCGAGAGGTGCACCGCCGAGGCAATCTGCGATACCGGCGAGCCGGAGGCGGCCAGTGAAAGGATCTCGCGCTCACGCCCGGTTAGCGGGTTGCTGCGGCTCTCCACGCTGAGCATGGCACGCTGCGGATCCACTACCTTGTCCCCGCAATAGACCCTGCGGATGGCGGCAATCAGCTCGGCCGGCGGAGAATCCTTGACCAGGAAGCCGTGCGCTCCAGCTTCGAAGGCCTGGCGGAAATATCCGGGACGGTCAAAGGTGGTCAGGATCAGCACCTTCACCTCGGCGTGGCTGGCCTTGAGTTCTGCTGCGGTGCGCAGCCCGTCGTGCCGTGGCATCTGCACATCCAGCAACGCGATGTCGGCAGGGTGCGCGTCCAGTGCGGCGGCGACCTCGTCACCATCGGCGCATTGCGCAACGACGTGGATGTCTTCTTCGAGGTTCAGCAAGGCTGCCAGCGCGCCCCGGACCAGGTGCTGGTCATCGGCGATGAGTATCCGGATCACGCTGCACTCCCCTCTGCCTCGAAGGCCACTTGCACGCTGGTTCCGCCCAGCCGCGATGCCCCTACTGTACAACTGGCACCGAATTGCTTGGCGCGTTCCTGCATTCCCCGGATGCCGTGGCCTGGCGTGCTGGCTTGCAGGCCATCCCCGTCGTCATCGACGCTGACTTTTCCGGGTTCCAGATGCAGCACGATGGTGCTGGCGTGCGCGTGGCGCAGCACATTGGTGACCGCTTCGCGCAGGATCCATGCCACATGCGAACGCAGCTGCATCGGGACTTGCTCGGCGGTTCCTGCCACCGTGAATTCGAGGTTGTTGTCGTCGCACGCCTGCTGCAGCTCGGCCAGCTCCCCGGCCAGGTCCTGGCGGCTGAGCCCCTGCACCGTCGTGCGCACGGAGTCCAGCGCGTCCACGGCCAGGGCGCTGAGTTGTTCCAGTTCTCCGCGGGCCTGGGCGTACTGTTCCTGGTCCATCAGGCGCAGGGCCAGCTGCGCCTTCAAATTCAATGCGGTCAGCGAATGCCCGATGCCATCATGCACGTCCCTGGCCACGCGCTCCTGCTCGGCGACCAGCAGGTAGTCGCTGCGGATCTTTTCTGCTGCGGCCGAGCGCCGAATGGCGGCCACGGTAATCGCGTACACCACCATCAGCACGAGGTTCAGGCCGATCAGGAAGATCGCGTCCATGAACTGCCCGAAGATGATGGGCAGCGCGAAACTGAGCACCAGCACCGCGGCATAGGCCGCGATGGCCCATTTCCTGTTCAGCAAGAAGATCGCGAAGGAGGTGATGAAGGGGAAGAGCCCCATGGCGGTCAACCCGATGACCGGAATGCCCAGGGCGATAATCGCGCAGAGGACCAGGAAGTTCGCATGCGCCCGGCGAGCGCTGGTTCCGCCCTGCCCGATCTTCTGGGAGAACCTGGCGTAGGACTGCAGGTAAACGGCGGCGAAGAGGGCGATCAGCGCCAAGCCGATGATCCGGGTGGGCAGCGCGTAGTCTTCGATAACCAGGTCCAGCACCGGGAAGACCAGGAAAATCACCCAGACGCCGGCGACCAGCCAACCTCGGCGATCCCAGAATTTCTGGTCCTCGTCGATCTCGCAGAGCGGATCGTCCGCTGGCGCGGTGCTGGGCAGTTTGCGGCTCACTGGCGTGCCTTGGCCTTCCTGGTGGCGAGTACCGCGAAGAGAACGAAGATGAGTGCCCATGCCACTAGGTTAGCGGTTGGGATCCACAACGCGTCCGGGGCCATTTCTACTCCGGCGGGCATGTCCTTGAGCAACGGGTAGCGGGCCAGGGCTACGTAGCCGTACATCGGGGTGAAGCGGGCCGCGTCGAGCATGCCTCCTTCCAGGGGCATGAAGACATTGCCGAAGAAGGCGAAGAACACCATCAGGCCTGAGGCCAGGCCCAGGGCCGATTCGGATTTGAACACCATGCCCACCCCGATGCCGTAGCAGGCGAAGACCATGGCGCCGAGCAGGATGATCAGGTAGCTCGCTCCCCAGATCCAGCCTTCTTGCACTTCGGCTCCAGTCGCGGCGCCCAGGGCGAAGACTACTGCTGCCGAGGCACCGGCTACGGTGGCCGCGACGATCATCTTGCTGCTGACGAACATGGCCGGCGGCATTTTGGTCAAGGCTATTTGCCTGCCCCATCCCTGGATGGTTTCGGTGGCCACGGTCCCGGCGATTGCCACAGTGCTGACCGCCGCCCCGTAGGCTGCCATGGAAATCATCAGATAGAACTTCACGTTGCCTGCGCCCAGCTCGAACTCGGTGTAGCTGGGGATGTTGCCGAACAGGATGTACATGGCGGCGGGCAGCAGCAGGGCGAAGATCAGGTTGTACCCATCGCGGAAGTGCCGTGCGAATTCCACGCGGATGTAGGTGCTCATCATGATGCGTCCTTGGTCAGCTGGATGAAGGCCTCTTCCAGGCTCGGCGAGGAAATTTCCAGGTCGTAGCCCTGGTAGTCGGCGAGCAGGGCGGCCGCGAAGCGGTCCGAATCGACGCTGTGGAAAGCGAAGCGCAATCCGTTGCGTTCGGCTACCTGCACCGAATTATCAAAAGCTCCGGCTCGTTCGGCATGCTCCGCCGAGGGGAAGGAAGCGCTGACGGTGCGTCCGGAGATGAGCTTGCGCAGCTCTTCGGTGGCGCCGTCGGCGACAATGCGGCCTTGGCTCATCAGCACGGTGCGTTCTGCGAAGTTCTGGGCTTCTTCCAGATAGTGCGTGGCGAAAATGACGGTGCGCCCGTCGGTAGCTTCTTCTCGCATCGTGGCCCAGAAATCCCGGCGGGCCATCACGTCCATTCCGGCAGTTGGCTCATCGAGGATCAGTACATCCGGGTCGGGCAGCAGAGCCAAAGCGAACTTGATGCGCTGCTGCTCGCCGCCAGAGCATTTGCCCACGCGCCGCTTGGCGATTTTATCCAGCCCCGTGCGTTCCATGACCGGCCCAATGCGATCTGCTTGCTCATGCATGTGGGCGATGACTGACACTGTCTCCTTGACGGTCATATCGCGCAGCAACCCACCGGTTTGCAAGACGGCAGAGACCCTCCCAGCGGAGACGGCTTGGCGCGGATCCAAGCCGAGGATTTCCACCGACCCTCCTGTGGGTTGGGTCAGGCCCAGGATCATGTCCACGGTTGTCGTCTTGCCAGCTCCGTTGGGTCCTAGGAAGGCCACGATCTGTCCGGTCTGGATCTGCAGGTCAATGCCCTTGACTGCTTCAACTTTGCTGCGCGGCGTTGAGAAGGTCTTCTTCAAGCCGCTGAGCGAAACTGCATTCGTTCTAATCAGCGTTTCCATGCTTCTTAGTCTTCCCCCTTTGCCGGGTGTGCAGAAGAGCAGAAAGTCATGCGTTGCCCATGACCGTTGTCATGGACCGAATCCAGGTGGCTCGATGCAACCTCGCCGACTTTTACGTCGAATCCCGCTGTGAGCTTGGCAACTTGCCGCTTCCCAATGCTCCCTCGGCTCTCGTTGCTGGCCCCGTGAAAAGCCATGATCACTACGGGTCAACGAACAACTTGGAGACTTTCGCCCTTGTGGCCGGGTTGTCCCCCATCAGAGATTACGGATGGCACTCTGGGAAACTCACAGCGTACTCACGTAGGATTTTTGCTGTGCTAGATCATTCTTCGTTTCTTTCCCTTGTGACCGATTATGCGGCTCCAACCATGGGCGCGGCTTTCCTGCCCGACTGGTTGAACCCAGTCGTCTTCCTGAACAACCCCGCGCTTGGCCCATGGGTCTTGCTGCTGGTTTGCGCCATTGTCTTCGCCGAGACCGGCTTGCTGGTGGGCTTCTTCCTGCCAGGCGACTCGATGCTCTTCACCGTTGGCATGCTCATTGCCACCGGCACCATCCAAATTCCGTTGTGGCTCTTCGCCGCCGCGATCTTTGTCTGCGCCTTCGCAGGTGACCAGACCGGCTACATCATTGGCAAGAAATCCGGACCTGCCATCTTCAAGAAACCGGATTCCCGCTTCTTCTCGCAGAAGAACGTTGAGCGGGCCCACGAGTTCTTCGAGAAGTTCGGCGGCCGCGCTGTGATCCTGGCACGCTTCGTTCCAGTGGTCCGCACCTTCGTCCCGGTAATCGCTGGCGTAGCGAAGATGAACCACAAGACCTTCATCCTCTACAACCTGATCGGTGCCGCCCTGTGGGGTATCGGCGTCACATTGCTGGGTTATTGGCTGGGCCAATTCACCTGGATCGAAGAGAACATCGACCTGATCTTCATCCTGATCGTCCTCATCTCGGTGATCCCTATTGGTGTTGAACTGCTCAAGGCCCGCAAGCCGAAGAGCAAGACCCCCGAAAACTGATCTTCAAGCACTTCGGCGGCGGAACTGACCGCCGCCCCACTGTACGCCGCGGCGCATCAACCAATGTCCACATGGTTGGATTGTGCCGCGGCGTACTCCTTTACAGACAAGATTTTCGTCATTGTCCACGGCTTGAATCGCTTCACGCGTGATCGGGCGGATGGCATTGGCCAGCACTTCGCAGTCGCAGAATCCGCCCAGCAGCTGCATTTTCCGGTCAATCGCGGTAGCTCGCGGAGCGCTCGCATCGCGATAAGACAAGAGGAAGAGATGGGTCCCGTCGCATCCTTGCGCGCAGACCGCACGATACAAATAGCACGCAAGGCATTCATGTTCGACAGGTTCGAGTACTGCAGGCATTGGTGGCTCCTTGAAACAGTGGATGGCAGTAACGAAGCGTTACTGCCATCCACTGTCCATTTTGAAGCGCCGCGCGCAGCGCATTGCTCACCCAATGTGGAAAACTAGCTTCCTGCCAAGCTCTGCCGTAGGAAAGCCGCAACGCGTTCCAGGGCTTCTGCCACACGCTCATATCCGGCCGCGAAGGACAAGCGGATAAACAGGTGGCCTTCGAACGGATCAAAGTCGCCGCCAGGGGTCAGCGCAACATGCGCATGCTCCAAAACCGCTTGGCAGTACTTGCCCGCAGAACCGAAATGCTCCAAGACTTCGGGGGCCAACCGGCCGTAGAGGTAGAAAGCCCCATCGGCGGGAGCTGCCTCGCTGATGCCCAAGCTGCTGAAGTGCTCCAACACGTGGGCTCGGGTGCGGGCGAACTCGTCCACGCGCTCATTGGCTTCATCGAGGCTCCGCTGTTCAAAGGCAGCTACCACCGCGCGCTGTGCTGTCGCTGGAGCGCACAAGGCGAGGTTCGAAGCCAGTGCGTCCACCGTTGGCACTAGCTCATCGGGCACGATCATCCAGCCCAGGCGCCAGCCGGTCATCCCCCAGTATTTGGAGAAGGAGGAGACAACGATGGACGAGCGGGAGAACTCCCACGAGGTATGTGCCTTGCGGTCTGGGACGAATTCAATGCCGTGATAGATTTCATCGCTAATCAGCCGCACATCATTTGCTTCGCACCAGGTGGCCAAGTCCGAGAGCTCGCCTGCGCTGAACATGGTTCCGGTGGGATTATTCGGCGACGCAACAACCAGCCCATCGAGGCGTCCATGCTCCTTCTTGGCCGCCTCAAGCAGCTGCACGGTGGGCTGGTAACGCTGCGCTGCACCGGTGGGCAGGTCGACAACTTCCAGCCCCAGGGCACCCAGAATATTGGCGTAGGCCGGGTAGCCGGGACGGGCCAGCGCCACCACGTCTCCAGCATCGAAGGCTGCCAAGAACGAAAGCTGGAATGCACCGGAGGAACCTGTGGTCATCACGAAGTTCTTTGCGGGGATCTGTAAGCCATAGGTATCGAGGTAGTGCTTCGATAAGGCCTGTCGGGTTTCGAGCAGTCCCGCAGTTGAGGTGTACCCGAAGTCGGCATGCTCGGCATGCAGCTTCGCGGCCAGGTCATTCACGGCCGCTGGAGCACCGCCGCCAGGTTCTCCCACGCACAACGAGATCACGTCGTGGCCGGAGGTCCGCATCGTGGCGACCTGATCAACAATTTGCATCACTTCAAAGGGAGCTACCTTGGAACGCTGGGAGGCTTGCACTGTTTGTCCTTCTTTTCGCAGGCGTGGAAAACCGAAGCGCCCTCGCTTTGGTCTTCTCAGCTATCTGCTTCAAGGCTATCGGCTCCAGCTTGGTATTAGTGCGCGAGACAGCCGGTGAGCAGGCTCACCGACCCAGTTCACCCTTCGTTTGCCTCATATCCACCCTTGGGGCACGCGCCCCGGGCATCCTCAAGGTACCCGCCTTTTGCAGGCGACACCTCGCACAGGAGAACGCACTATGAACAACAAGCCCCTCTCGGCCGCACTTGCCGCCGCTGTATTGATCCCGTTGGTCTTGGCGCCGGCAGCCAGCGCCGCTACTCTGCCAGGAACCGCTGCTTCCGCGCTTCCAGCGGTAACGGCCTAGTCCCCAGAACCGGGTTTCCGCGTACTGCCCTACCTCCAAGCTCCTGCTGCCACGTCGATGACCATCAACTGGATCAGCGAAACCGATGAGCCGGGCACGATAAGCCTCTCGGGACCGGGACTGGGAAAGTCCGGGAAGCAGAGCAGCGCACCACAGTACCTGGATCTCATGGAATACACCCGGGCCGAACTTGATCAGCAGATCGAGGGCTTGGAACAGGGCTCGTGGTTGAAGTCGAATTCGAACTACAAGCACTCGGTGACCTTCCAGGGCCTGCTGCCCGGAAAGTCCTACAACTACACCGTGACCCAATCAGGAGAAACCCACAGCGCGGCTTTCAAAACAGCTCCCAAGGGCGGGGCGTGGAAAAACGTGCGCATCATTGCGTTCTCAGATTCTGAAACCGAACCACGCGGACGCACCGAACACCGCGAGTGGGAGCTCTCCCCGGTCAACGGCTACACCGCAGATTCCATCCAGCGTCCGGGCGCGGGGTCCAAATGGGACCAGCAGTTCGGCATGACCACCCGCAACGGCGAACCGACCCTGCGCTACCCGCTGGACCAGTCCACCGCATTCAACGAGAACCTCAAGCACATCGAAGCTGCCGATCCGGACCTGGTCATGATGGCAGGCGATCTCACCCAGGGTTCGGGATACCAGCCGGCGTGGGATGAGTTCTTCGGCCATGTGGCCGGCGAGCATTCGGACTTGGCCTCCAGCGTTCCGCTGCTTCCAGCTTTGGGCAATTGGGAAACCTATGCGGCGCTGAACGGCGGCTACGGCACGGAAACCGACCGCACCCCCGCGGTCATCTCACGCAACCGCTTCCTGGATTACTTCTCCTTGCCGCAGGACCCCGAGCACCCCGAGTACAAGGGCTCGTACTACCGGGTAGATCATGGACCGGTGACCGTGCTGACTCTGGATTCCACCAACGGCCGTCCGGACGAGGACACCAGGACCGGACAGCTCTCCGGAGAGAAGTTCTCTGGCGATGATACGAATATGGCCGCAGGGAATCTGTCCACCGACACCCAGGACGAGTTCACCTTCGAATCCTATGCCCAGGGATTCAAGGACCTGTTCCCCGGCGCTACCGCGCAAGACTTTGACCTTCCCAACATGGATGCCGCCTCTGCGCAGTGGAATTGGGCCGAAAAACAACTAGCCGACGCCCGCGCCAACGGCCAGATTGTGCTGGTCCAGTTCCACCACTCGGCCTACTCCAACGGCGTGCACGGCACCCCACCGAACCACGAGCACCCTGACAATTAGTCGGGCACCGCGATGCGCGCCTACACTCCGATGTTCGAGGAGCATGGCGTGGCAGCGGTCATCTCCGGCCACGATGAAATGTTCGAGCGTTCCTGGGTGGACGAGGATGGGGATGGCCGCGGCTTCCACTCGTATGATGTCGGTGTAGCCGCCGATGGCTTGCGCGGCGAGAAGCTGGTGCAGAATGCCGAAGGCAAGTACGAGCCGCTGCGTTTCAACTCGCACTCGCAGTGGTCAGCTCCTGCCGACGAGCCAGAGACCTGGGCCAAGGATGAGGACGGCGTTCCGCAGCTGGTCTCCGGCGGACTGCACTACGGGCACCTGCAGATCGATATCGCCAATACCGCGAAAGGCGCAGAACTGACCTTGACCCCGGTTCACATTTCCCCCCAGCAGGATTCGGAATACCAGTTGGGAAAGACCGAGCGACGCGCCTATGACGACGTCGTGAGCTTCGCGGTAGGCAAGGATGGCGTGCCGCTGGCGAAGTAGTGCCCACGGCAGCGACGACTTGTCGCCACGGCTGCACGTAGTGGAGTATTGAAGCAGACGGCAAGACGCTGGTCAGAGCATCGTAGAGAGTAAGGCAGCAGATGAGTGAGCAACGCGTTTTCAAGGCAGTAGTCGGCAAGGAAGGCGGCTGGTGGAACATCTGGGTTCCGGAATTGGACCATGTGACGTCCACCCGGAAATCACGCAAGATCGCCCTTTACACCCGCTCACTGATCGCTGCGGTTCTGGGGATTGACGAGTCTTCCTTCCGCGTGGAACGAGAAGTGGTCAGCGACGAAGAATTCGAACGCCGCTACACCGAAGCCGTGCGCAAAGCCAACGCCTGAGTTGGTATTGGCCGCCGTTTCCCCTACCCGGGCAAACGGCGGCCTTTTGCTATTTGCCCGTCTTTTCCAGTTCGCGTTCCTTGACCGGGTGACGGGAAAGGATCGAAATCCGGTTGAAGGCGTTCATGGCGGCGGCAATCCATTGGATGGCTGCCACTTGCTCCACGCTGAGCACCAGACGGGCCGATGCCACCGCGGCGATACGCTCTTCTGGCTTGGGCAGGTCGGTAGCGGCTTCAGCGATGGCTAGTGCTGCGCATTCTTCTTCGCTAAACAGGCCGCCGCATTCATCCCATGTGCTCAGCAGGTTGATGCGTTGCAGGCTCTCCCCTGCGTCCAGTGCCTTGCGGGCATGCAGGTCCAGGCAGTAGGCACATCCATTGATCTGCGAGACGCGCAGGTTCACCAGCTCGGCGGTGCGGTCGCTGATTCCGGCTGCGCGGTAGGACTTGGCGACATCTTTGGAAAATCTGCCAATCGAGTTCCATAGCTCTGGATTGGTCTTATCAAGGAAAAGCGGGTCTGAAACGGCCATATCAGAACCATACATGCAGTCGTAGACCTCCTGCACGAAGAGGGGTCGTTAACGCACCGTGGAGACCAGCGAAAGCTGGTCTCCACGGTAAATGCTACTTGTCGCCGTCGGCTGCGAGCTGGCCGCAGGCGCCGTCGATTTCCTTGCCTCGGGTATCGCGCAGCGTGGTTGGCACGCCGAGCTCATCGAGGCGGCGAACGAACTTGGAGGTGATATCCGGTTCGCTGCGGGTCCAAATGGAGCCCGGCACCGGGTTCAGCGGAATCGGGTTCACGTGCACCCAGCCGCGGCCACGCGCGTTCAGCTTCTTGGCCAGCATTTCTGCACGCCATTCGTGATCGTTCATGTCCTTAATCAGCGCGTACTCGATGGAAACTCGGCGACCGGTCTTCACGTAGTAGTCGTACGCGGCATCCAGTGCCTCGTCGACCTTCCAGCGCGAGTTGACCGGGATCAGCTCGTCGCGCAGCTCGTCATCCGGCGCATGCAGCGACAGCGCGAAGGTGACCTGGACATTCTCCTCGGTCAGCTTGCGGATCGCCGGAACCAGGCCAACGGTGGAGACGGTGATGCCGCGGGCGGCCATGCCCAAGCCTTCAGGGGCATCGGCGACCATGCGGTGCACGGCGTTCATCACGCGCTTGTAGTTGGCCAGCGGCTCGCCCATGCCCATGAACACGATGTTGCCCACGCGTTCCTCGGGGTGCTGGCGTCCGCCCAGTCCGCCTTCGGCGATGACGCGGTTGGCCTGGACGATCTGGTCCAGGATTTCAGCGGTGGACATATTGCGGGTCAAACCCGCCTGGCCGGTGGCGCAGAACGGGCAGTTCATGCCGCAGCCGCACTGCGAGGAAATGCACAGGGTGATGCGGCCCGGGTAGCGCATCAGCACGGACTCGACCAGCGAGCCGTCAAACAGGCGCCAGAGGAACTTGATGGTCTTGCCATCATCGGTTTCCAGGCGCTTGACCTCGGTGAGCAGCTTCGGGAACATGGCCTCGGCCAGTTCCGCACGGCGCTCCTTGGGAAGATCGCTCATCTTCTCCGGGTCGGTGGTGTAGTGCTGGAAGTAGTGCACGGAGAGCTGCTTGGCGCGGAAGGCCGGCAGTCCCAGTTCCTTCAGCTTGGCCTGGCGCTCGGCCAGGGACAGGTCAGCCAGGTGCGTTGGCGGCTGGGAGACACGGCGCTTGGTGGCGAACTGCAGCTCTGGACGACCATCGGCACCCATCTCCTGCTTCCAGCCTTCGGCGGTTGGAACGACCTGGGCGCGGCCTTCGGCTTCGGCTCGGGACTTGGAGATGCGCATCTGCTGGGCGCGCTGGGCCGCGGCCTGCTCATTGCGCAGTGCCTTGCGTTCTTCAGCGGAAAGTGGGGTGGAATCGATGGAAGTCATTGCTACCTATTGTTTCATGTATCCGCGAGTATTTGGCGGTGAGTTTGGGCACGCAAAAACAGTGCCGCTCCGCCAATCTACCGGCGGCGCGGAACTGCTGCATTCGGGTGTTCAGTACTTGAAGGATTCCTTCAGGTGGCCGAGGTTGCCCACGGCACCGGCAAGGTCCATGTCCCCCAGATGCCCGCTGGTAGCAGAGGCCGGTCGGTCTTTGCTCCAGTGCCGGAATCCATCTTGATGCTCGCGGGTGGCCACCGCATCACCGGTGCCGGCCATGACCGCCTCCAGCTGGAAGGTTTCGCCCCAGATGGACTCGCCATGGTCGGTTTCACCCAGGTAAACCCTGACTTCTCCGCTGACCGAGCCGTTGGCGAGCTGCTTGTCGATGTGCACTTCCTGCGCCACTGGGCGCCATCCGGATAGATGCTCCATTCGCAATCAGTCTTCGAAACGTTGCCATTTCGTCATACGACGGGAACCGAACGCTGTCCGGGACCGGTCATAGTGAAGTCGCGCGCCACCTTCTCATGCAGCCAGGCACTGGAGGCCAGCCGGGACATCGCCGAATCCCGCAGCGGGACAGCCCAGCGCGGCAGGGCACGGCCCAACAGCATGTTCACCTGCGCACGCCGGGCCGCACTGCGCGCTGCCCCGAGCCGGCGATCATCCAGTGCTCCCATGGGTGCTCTGGCAGCAATGAGCTGCGCCACCGCCTGCGCATCAGCCAGCCCCAAGCTCAGCCCCTGCCCACCGATCGGGCTGATCTGGTGGGCCGCATCGCCCAGCAGCACCACGCGCCCATGGACCATCGAGGGCACCATCCGGGTGGCAGTGCCGAAATTGCTGGTCATCGTGCAGGCCTCGGCGTCAAGAAGGTATCCGGTGCGGTCCAAGATGGTCTCGGCCAGCATGCCCGGCGAATCATCGACCTGCGTTTGCTCGACGCGCACCACCCAGCGCCGCCGCGCAGCGGGCAGCGGGAAGGATTCGACAATCCCCTGCTGATGCAGGAAAAGCGCGGCAGTGTGCGCCAGTCCAGTGGTCTCCGGGAAGTCCCCCATCAGGTAGCGGTCCCGATGGTCCCTTCCGGCAAAGCCCACGCCGAGATCCCTGCGGACCGCGGAACGGACCCCGTCGGCTCCGGCCAGCCACCGGGCCCGGTGAACCACGCCGCCAGCGGCAAATTCCACCGCCTGCTCTGACTGCTTAAGAACCTGCTCGAAAGCGCAGTCCATCATCAATGACCCCGGTGCCAGCTGTTCCAAGCGCTCGCGCAGCAATTGCTCGGTGTCCTGCTGCGGCAAGGACAGCACATAGGGATACTGGCCGCCAATAGTGGAGAAATCCATCGAAGCGATGCTCCGCCCGCGCGAGATTCCCAGTCCGCCGCGGATCTGCACCCCGCCGCGCTGCGCCGCCGGTCCCACGCCGAGTCGCGCCAGGACTTCTTGCGCTGGAGGGTGCAGGCCGATCGCGCGCGAGTGGGCTACCGGTGCGCTGCGCTGCTCGAAGACCCGAACGGTACGCCCGCTTTGGGCGAGCTCTATGGCCAGGGCCAGTCCTACCGGTCCGGCCCCGATGATCGCGGCGTCATCCACGGCCGCCAGCTTCCCAGAGCAGCAGGTTGCGGTAGGGCCGCTGCGTGCGCACCTCCCAACCAGGGCGGAGCAATGGCCTCAGTTCCCCCGGCACGAAGCTGCGCCGAATGGAGGTCAGGCCATCGCGCCGGATCAGCGAACTGCCTGCCAACGGCAAGGTCGCCAGCCCGAACAGCCCCAGCGCCACCGGGGAGCGCCTGATATCGCTGTGCAACCCGATCCCGGTGCACAATTGCTCGGTCTCGTCCTGCAACTGGCGCAGCTGGTCCGTACCCAGATGGTGCAGCAGGTGGTTGGAGAGCACCAGGTCGAACTGCTCGCCGTCGGCCGCTAGCCGGGTGCTGGTCGTTTCCCGGAATTCCAGCACCCCGCGCGGCAGCTTGCAGCGTTGCAGCGCTTGCCGGGCGTAGGAGATGGCCCGGGGATCCGGGTCGATACCGCACACTGCCACCTCGAACCCGTCGGCGAGCGCCCAGCGCGCCAGATTCGCCGCAATGTCTCCTCCCCCGCAGCCCACGTCCAGTATCCTGGCCCGGACCCGGCGCGCCAGCAACGGGCGGATGTACTGCACGTAATTGCCCCGCCAGCCGGCTACTACCCGGTTCACCAGAGGGAACTGCGCGTAGGTGCGGCGCAGCAGCACCGGGTCGCAATCCGGGCGGTCCATTTCCTCGATGGCTTCCGCTGCCCGCGCCAGCCGGAGCATTATCCTTGCCGGCATATGGTGAACAGCCCGGATTCCACCGTCAGCCCCGGACCGAATGCCATGGAGCAGACCCTTTCGCCCTCGTCCGCAGCGGCCGCTTCCAGGATTTCCTTGAGCACGAATAGCACCGTGGCGCTGGACATGTTCCCGTAGCGATCCAGGATCGCGCGGGCTGGCACCAGCTGCTGGTCATCCAGGCCCAGCCGGTTTTGCACCCGGTCCAGGATGGCCCGGCCCCCGGGGTGCAGACCCCAATGCTGGATCCGGTCCACAGAGAGTTCCGGGTCGGCGTCCTTGGCCAAGAGCGGCTGCAGCGCCCCGGTGATGTGCTCGTCGATGATGTGCGGAACGTAGGTGCCCAGCACCATCTCGAATCCGTGGTCGCCGATATTCCAGGCCATGGCCTCCTCGCCCACCGGGGTGAGCACGGTTTCGAAGCCGTCCATTTGCAGCAGCCCGCTGCCCTGCGCCGAGACGATCACCGCCGCGGCCCCGTCGGCGAAGATGGCCGAACCCATGATGGTGTCCGGGTCATTGGAGCTGTGCACATGCAACGTGCACAGCTCGGCGCAGACCACCAGCACGGTGGCTTGAGGATCGGCCAGGCAGAAGTCGCGGGCCGCGCGCAGGGCGGGGAACGCCGCGTAGCATCCCATGAAACCAAGGTGGTGGCGCACGGTGCTCGGTGCCAGCCCCAGCGCCCGCACGATCTGGTAGTCCGGGCCCGGGTTGTAGAACCCGGTGCAGGAGACGGTTATGACGTGGGTGATATCTTCCGGGGCAAGGTCCGGGCAGGCGTCGAGGGCCTTTTTCGCGGCGTTCGTGAACAGCGCGCTGGCCTGCTTCGCATAGATGCCGTTGCGTTCGGCGGTGCTCGGGGAGAGCAACCGGCCTTCAACCCGGTCGTAGAACAGCGGAGTTTCGGGTTCGGGCAGGGAGAGGTCGAATTCATCGACGCAGCTGTACCTGGTGCTGATCGCGGCGGAGTTGAACGAGGTGGCGATGAGCCTTTCACCCAGCCGGCTCAGGTTCGGCTGGCTGGCGAAGACATCGCGGATCTCTTCCTGGGCCAGGGTCGTCGCGGGAACTGCGGTTTGAATCGTGCGGATCTTCACTGACATGACCCGAGCCTAGGACCGATGCGGCGGAAGGTAAACAACTTTGGCGAATTACCAGCAATAGCCCGGGTATTCTGTTCCGCCGTGCGCGTGGATTATCTATCCCCTGCGAAGAATATGATTATTGTTATTAACATCAGATTTAATCGATCACGCATGAAGAGGTCATCTTGGCAAAGGCATCAGTTCATTCCCTGGAGGGTATCCGCCGAACCATCCTTGATGGCTTCTGGTCCCCCGGCGACCGCCTTCAACCAACCACTTTGGCAGAGCAGTTCGAGACCAGCACCACCGTGATCCGCGAATCGCTGACCCGGCTAGCGGGGGAAAACCTGGTGGTCATCCGTCCAAACCGCGGTTTCTTCGTGCCGGATCTGAACCTGCGCGAACTGGCGGATATCACCGAACTGCGGTGTTCCACCGAGGCACTGGCCGCCCGCTTGGCGGTGGAGCGCGGAGATGTCGCGTGGGAATCGAACTTGATCGCAGCCCACCACAAGCTTTCGCGCACCCCGCGGCGTTTGCCGGAGGAACCCGGCACCGTCAACCCCGCATGGTCCGAGGCGCACCGCGAATTCCACCATGCACTGCTGGTACCGTGCGATTGCCAGCCGATGCTCAAGCTCTCTGCCGACCTTTCGAACTTCACCGAGCTGTACCGCCGCTGGGCTGCCCCGTCGAAGGCCGCAGGCAAGCGCAACGTTGAAAAGGAGCACCAGGAAATCCTGGATGCCGCCTTGGATCGTAATGCAGCCCTGCTCGGTGAACTGCTCAATAGCCATTACCGTTCCACTATCCAGGTGGTCATGGATGCGGGATTGAGCACCCTGCGCTGAATCATCGCGCAGTAGTCTTTCCTTTCGAGCGCCGTCCAGCTATTTCTTGCCAGGCGCGGGCGGAATGACGCGCTGGGTAACGATGGCGGCGTTCATCGCTGCCACTGCCCGTTGCGCTGAATCGGCTGCCGGTGAATCCTGTGCGAGTTCCGCAATCCGGGACTGCGCTTGGCTTCCCGACATGGGTGCCAGCTCGTCTTCCAGCACATGGTTCACCAGACCTATCGCCTGCAAGATCGCGAGCACGGTGGTATCGCTGGTTCCCGGGATCTTCTGTCCGTGCAGGGCGCCTTGCAAATCGGTCCGGATCTGGCGCTGGATCTGCTGGTTGATGATGCGGACCCGTTGCTTGCCCAAGCCCAGCAGTGTGCGTTCGCCGTATTCGATAATCCCGGCCTTGGCCAAGGAATCGGTCAGCGAGCGGGCATCGCACAAGGAATTGATCTTCACCGCTTCGTCGAGGCTCAGATTGCCTCTCTTTTCCAGCTTTTCCAAAGGCGCGGCGAGAACTGGATCCGGGCAGGGGCCGGCACCGATGAGGTGGATCTGCCGATGCTGATCCTCGCTCAACGCCACACGCCCAGCGATCATCAAGTCGGTGATGATGGCAGCATTCATGCCGTATCCCGTAGCTGATACAACTGTCTCCGGCTTTTCGGAGTCATCGGCCATTAGCAAGTAGAGCTTTTCCGCAATCAACATATTTTCAGGCTACCGGCCTGCAGTGGCGAAATGCTTCAGCCTTCCGACGGATATTCAAGTTCAGCCGCCCTTGGCCGCGGACTTCTTCGCCTTGGCTACTTCGGAAGGCGAGTGGGTGGTTCGGGGTTCTGAACGGTCCTGGGTCATCGCCGAAGTCGTGCGGATGAACACCGAGATCCAGCTGAACATGATGGCCACGACCGAGAGCTCGAAACCGGTCAGGTTGTAGTAGGACCATTCGGTCCACAGCTGGAAGGCCGCCCAGATCGCGCCAATGGCCGCGTAGGACAGCATATGGAACACCGCAGGGTAGCCAGGCAGCAGCACGACGGTGCCCAGCAGCAAGAAGATCATGGCTGCCGAGACCATCTGCACGAAGGCCGAATGCACTTCCATGGCCACGTCGAAGGGAACCAAGCCAATGCCGATAATGCCCACCGAAACAATCAGCAAGCACCAGCGGACAAGCCACGGCCGCGGACGCACCATTCGTGCAATCCTGTATCTTTCCAGCGCCGGGCGGCAACGGTAGGACTGCGCCAGGCGGACCAGGTCGCGGGTCAGGAACTCGGTGAAGGCCGCCAGCACCAAACCGGAAATCACCAGGGTGAGGTTGAAGGTCCAGAAGGAGCCCATGCCGGCCTGGGTTGTTCCCAGCGAAGAGAACATGCTCTGCCACCAGCCTTGGTCTTCAGCCAGCAGCATGCTGATCAGCACGCCAGCGCCCATGAAGATGCCCAGCACCACGGAAAGTGATTCCGCGTTGATCCGCGCGGTTGCTTCCAAGGACAGGTAGGCGGAGATGCCCGTGGCGACGCTGACCGCCAACGCGCCTGCCAGCACATCCAGATGCAGCCCGTAGAAGGCCTGTTGGAACAAATGGAACACAACCAGCAGGATCATGACAGAACTGGCTACGTGCACCAATACGAGGCCCAGGGCCGTGACGATTTGGCGCCATTTGGGAATCTTCTTCAACCACGGTTCCCGTGCCCTCAGCATCGAACGGAAAGCATAGGCGCTGCTGGTTCCGGCCGAGACAGCACCGCAAGCGGCGGAGACGATGCCCACGGACAGATCGCCAAAGAGCGGCGGACGTTCACCGGCAAAGACAATGAGCCCCACAACCAACCCGAATAGGGAACAGAACAGGCCAGCCCACAGGGCACGGCGCTCAATGTCTAGTTCGCTGACTCGTTTGCTGAGAGTTACATCGGGATATTGGGAATGCACGGAGTACATTCTCTCATTTTCATTGAAAAACGTGTACCGCCCGCGGCGCCGCCGCACACCGCGCAGCAGCGCACTGCGCTAGTGGGAGGCCAAGTCGACCAAGCCGCTGGCCATCAGGCTCACGGCACCGCCGAAGGCAATCAGTATCACGAATGCGCGACTGAATTTTTGCGGGATCCTCGGAGCCAGGTAATTGCCCAGCAAGATGCCCAGCACCATCGCACCAAGACAGGCACCCCACTGCTGCCAATCCAGGTGAGGCATGCCGCCCTTGGCGGCCAGGGACGTCAGCGACAGCACCAGGAAGTAGAGCTGAACGGAGATGGCGAATTGCGCCTGCGGCCAGCGGCTGGCCACGGCGTATCCCGCGATGGCCGGGCCGGAGACACCGGCGGTCACCGACATGAAACCGGAAACTGCCCCGGCACCGACGGCCAATCCCTTGCTTTGGGCCATCGCGAGATCTCGAATCATGAAGCTCGAAACCAGTGCCAGGATCACCATGAACGATATGCCGATGGAAAGCCATGGACCCTCCAGCGAGTTCGCCAGCCAAGCTCCGGGAACGGTCATGAGCATGGCCGGTATGAGCATGAAGGCGACCTTCCGGTACTCGACCTGACGGAAGACCTGCGCAAAGATCAGCAAACTGCTGCAGGCGCCGAGCAGGTTGACCAGCATGACTCCATCATGGGGTCCCAAGACCATGACCAGGAAGGGCGAGGAGACCAGTGCGAACCCCATTCCGGAGATTCGTTGCGTGGAGGCGCCCACGAATACCGCGGCTGCCAAGCCGATTACCGCCACTAGTTGCACGCTGCCTCCGCTTTCCCGATTCCCATCCTCTATTACGTTAGTCCACGGCCAATGAGTCAATTGAATGGAGCCCGCTTCATTTGGAGTTTTACGCTGTAGAGGTGAGCAATGACGTAGATTTCCTGATTATCGGCGGCGGCGCGATGGGCTCGGCGGCCGCGTGGTCCCTGGCCTCTGCCGGGCACGAGGTGCTGCTGCTGGAACGCTTTGCCCCGGGCCATATGGAGGGCGCCTCGCACGGAGCAACCCGCAACTTCAATCCTGCTTACACCGAACCGGAGTATCTTCGCCTGTTGACGCGTTCCGATGCTTTGTGGGATTCGCTTTCCGAGCAAGCCGGCACTCCGCTGCTGGAGCGCACCGGATTGGTCAATCACGGAATCGTTGCCGAACAACGGGCAATGCACCAGAGCCTCGCCCACGCAGGATTCGGCAGCGAGCTGCTGAGCATCGCTGCGGCCGAAGAGCGTTTCGCGGGAATGAAGTTCGAGACCGAAGTCCTGCATATCCCCGCCGGCGGCCAGATCAATGCCGATCTTGCGGTAGCTTCGCTGCAGAAGCTGGCCGTCGCGCACGGGGCTGCCATGGAATACGGGCACCGGGTGACCGGATTGGAGGTGCTTGCCAATGACCGTGTCGAAGTGCAAGTCCAGCACCAGGGCACCATGTCGGCCATCCGTGCCCGCCATGCCATCGTCACCGCGGGGGCTTGGACCGGGCTGCTGCTGGGCGATGCGCTCAAGCTTCCTGCCATCCACGTCACCGAAGAGCACCCGGTGCATTTCGCGCAGAAGGACCTGCCGGCGCACTGGCCGGGGTTCAACCACACCCTGGATCCGGCACGGGATATCGGATCACGCGTCTTCGGGCCCATCTACGGCATGCGCACTCCGGGGGAAGGCATCAAGGTGGGCTGGCATGGTTCCGGACGGATCATCGATCCGGAGCACCGGCCGCACCAGGCCAGCGACGAACAGCTGCGCGGACTGCAGGACTACGCGGCACGCTGGCTTCCGGGTGCGGATCCTTCGCGCTACGAAACGGTGTCCTGCACCTACGCCAACACCGTCGACGAGCACTTCATCCTCGATTCGCTGGGGCCGGTCACCGTCGGCGCGGGATTCAGCGGCCACGGCTTCAAATTCGTGCCCGCCATCGGCGAATACCTGGCCGACCTGGCCCTGGGCCGGCGTGCGGCCGACCCCCTGTTTTCCGCGACTCGCACGGCGGCGAAACCGGTCTTCTTGGAACGTCGCCGCGCGGTCGGCCTGGGCTAGGCGCCTATCCCCGTTCGGTGGCGGGCAGCTGCTGGGTGATGCAGTGGATGCCGCCGCCGCGGGCGAACAGCTCGCGCGCATCCACGCTGGTCACTTCCCGTCCGGCATAGGCCGCAGCCAGGATGCTCGCGGCCTGGTGGTCGTTGGGATCATCGAAGCTGCAGGCGATGACCCCGCCGTTGGTCACCAGGTGGTTGATATAGGAATAGTCCACCCAGCCTTCGGCATCGCGCAGCACCGTCGGTGCCGGCACGGCAATGAGCTCCAGCACCCGTCCCTGCGCGTCGGTTGATTGCTCAAGCCGTTCGCGCACGGCCTGCGAAATCGCGTGGTCCGGGTGCCGCGGATCCTGCTGGTCGTGGTAGAGCACGACACCGGGCCGGGCGAAGCAGGCGACGATGTCCACGTGGCCACGCGTGCCGAATTCCTCGTTGTCGCGGCTCAGCCCGCGATCGAGCCAAATGGTCTTCCGGGTTCCGAGCAGCCGGGCGAACTCGTCCTCGATGTCCTTCTCGGTCTTGCCCGGGTTGCGCCCCGGATCCAGCTGGACGCTGCGCGTGGCCAGCACCGTTCCCTCGCCGTCCACGTGGATCCCGCCGCCCTCATTGGTGATCGACGCCCGGATCTCCTCTGCCCCGGCAAGGCGCGCGACATGGCCCGCCACCAGTCGGTCCTTGTCCCAGGATGCCCAGCTCTGCGCGCCCCAGCCGTTGAAGTTCCAGTTCACCGCCTTGAGCTGGCCTTGTGCGGTGCGCACGAAGCTCGGGCCGGAATCGCGCATCCAGGCATCGTCCAGCGGGTGCAGGCAGTAGGCGACCGCATCGCCCAGATGGCGCCGGGCTGCGGCTTCGCTGGCCGGGTCCACCACCATCGTGACCGGGGTGAAAGCGCTGACCGCCCGGGCCACGGCGCTCCAGGCGGCGCGGGCCGCTTCGGCCTGCGCTTCGGTTTCTCCCAGCGTGTAGCCGCCGGAGGGAAATGCCATGAAGATGCGCTCATGGGCTTCGGTTTCTGCCAGCATGCGCAACTCAGGCATGGGTCTGCGTCCGTTCTCCCAGCTGGGCGTTTTCGCGCGGCGCCGCCAGCGCCGCGTAGGTATCGGGACGGCGGGTGCGCAGGAATGGGAAGAGCGCCAGCCAGTCGCGCCGGGCGTCCAGGTCCAAGGTGGCCACGAGCACCGCTGAGGCATCGCGCGGGGCGCGGGCCAGGATGCGGCCGTAGGGGTCCGAGATGAATGACGAACCGTAGAAGTCCAGTGCTCCCTCGTCGCCCCACCGGTTGGGGACAACCATGAACAGCCCGTTGGCAATGCCGTTGCCGATGATGGTCTGGCGCCACAGCGGCTCGGTGTCGAAGTCCGGGTGGTCCGGCTCGGAACCGATTGCGGTGGGATAGGCCAGCAGGTCCGCTCCGGCCAGCGAATAGATGCGCGGCGGCTCGCTGAACCATTCATCCCAGCAGGTGGGCAGGCCCATGGCCAGGTCCCCGAGCGCCGCGATGCGGTGCACCGGATAGGGCTCGTCATTGGGCCCTTCGCGGAAGTACTTGTCCTCGTAGTAGCCTGCGGTCCGCGGAATATGCAGCTTGTTGGTCAGCGCGACGATCCGGCCCTGCGGGGAAAGAACCACTGCGGTGTTCAGTCCCAACCCGTCGGCGGCCGGAGCCTTGCGGAACAGCGAGATGTGCACGTGCAGGTTGTACTTCGCGGCCATCTCGCGGGCGAAGGCCACGGTCGGCCCGTGCTCCAGATCCTCGGCGGTCTCGTCCGCGGCGTCGGCGTCCGGGATCTCGAAGGCCGGATATTTGCCCAGGGTCAGTTCTGGGAGGAAGACAATGCGCGCGCCATGCTTGGCCGCGCGGGCAATGCCGTCTTCCAGTTCCCCGCGCAGTTCCCGCGGGTCTTCGCGCCAGCGGTGCTGCACCAGCGCAATGGTGATCTCGCCGCGCGACTTGGCTTCGGCACGCGCTGGGGAAACGGGTGGTTCAAGGGCCAGGATCTCTTGCATTGGGCTCCCCTTCGGATATTAAACGAATGGTATTCGTTTACAGATTAGGTCCAGCGGCGGCCTCGGCGCAAGAGATTTAACGAATGACTTTCGTTTATTTGTGTAAGCTCTACCCAGAACCTTCAACAACGGGAGAATTCATGGCCAGGCCTTCCAAGCCGAAGCTCAGCACCGCCGCAATCGCCGATGCCGCACTCAAGCTCGTCGACGCCCATGGCGAGTTCACGCTTCCGCAATTGGCCAAGGCCCTCTCGGTCTCCGCTTCGTCCCTGTACAACCACGTGTCCGGCAAGGATGAGATCATCGAGCTAATGAGAGGCCGGGCCATGTCGGCGATCAGCCTGCCAGATAACGCTTCCAGCGACTGGCAGGAGATCGTACGGCAAATTTCCACGTCCTACTGGGAGTCGTATTCAAGGCACCCACGGCTGATCCCGCTACTCACCAGCCACACAGTCCGCGACAACACCACGCTGCGCGTCTACGATGCACTGGCCGAGGCCTTCGCTATGGCCGGGTTCGAACCGAAGCGACGTCTGCAGGCCATCACGATCGTCGACTCCTTTGTGCTCGGATCCGCCTTGGACGCGGCGGCACCCGAGAATGTATGGGAAATCGACGGAGAGTCGACACGCGCTTTCAGCGAGTCACTGGCCACTGCCCTGGGCGACGAGGACCGGGCGTCAAAGACCTTTGCGGTGGGCCTTGATCTGATTATCAATGGTCTATATTCGCTGCCACACTAGTGCGGTTGGCAGGTTAAACGCTTGTTGATGCCCAGAAGTCCGGCGCTGCCATGAATTTGAGTAAAGCTCACGGGGGCTGAACTCCATGATCCGTAATTCGCCCTGATCGCCACCGTGAATTTTCTGTCGAAGCCTACGAGCAAATCCAGCAGGGCACCCAGTAGACCCTGGCTCGAAGACAGGGATGTCGTGTAGCTTCGCGTGTTGCCAGCAAGCGACTCTGTCTTTACCGTCGAGCTGCCATTGAGTTGTCCGGTGATGGTATAGGACGTTGGTTCTGGGCCGGAAACTGACCAATCGAATCGGATGGTTTGCTGGTCCCCGACATTGCCTGTGCATTTAGCGTTGGCTGGGGGCAGAGCCGTGAGCGCAGTAGCCGTGGCGGAAGCCGCCGCTTGGCTGGAGAAAGCTGCCTGGGTTTGTTCGATTTGAATCGGCAAAAGGCACAACGTGAGCATTGAAAACATGCCAGCCATCTGAATCAGGGTCCGTCGCCGAGATCGTTGCGGCATGGATTCCCGACTAGCTCCGGATACCCGAAATTCAGTGGCTTGATGCTCGCGACCAGCAAAAGGGCCTGGGTCCATTTCGGCCTCATTCACGCCCTGCCCGGATGAAAGTCGGCCGCTTCCACCATCCCTCTTGATGAACGCGACATAGAGCAGGTAGGCGCACAGCAGTCCGCCGAGAGAATAGGCCCATGGCTGGGACAGCCACGATACGACGTAGCCCAGGACCGGTACACTGGCCAGCAGCTTGTCGACGCTGTCCACCGCATACGGTTGCAGGTCCGCGACGGGATTGGCATCACCCTTGAGGATCAGCCCCTCGTCCGTCTTTTCGACAACCCGGTGCGTCACCCGCACTTCGTCACTGATCACCACCGAAACCACGTCGCCTATGGCGGCGTCCTCTACCGCGGTCGGAACAGCCAGACCCAGCGAACCAGTGGGGATGCCCGGTCCCATTGATCCCGAGGCGAAAACCAGGGGCTTGATCCCGAAAGCCAACGCCAGCACCGCCATGACCAGGCACAGGGTCCCGGCCGCGGCGCAGGCGTTCAGCACGAGGCGCTGGAACAGCGTCAGCGAAGATCCTGTGCGGGGTCCAGTTCGATTCAACTTCATCTCATGAACCCACCGTCGAGGTGAAGTCCAGGGTGATTGCCGTCGTGGCGCCCTGCAGGGTATTGGCCGCGGTTACTGGCAGCGAGTACTGCACGCACAGGGTTTCGCTGCTGCCGGCGGCCAAGGGCCTGGCGGCCGAGGCACTGCCGAACTGGGATCCAGCGTTCTTCGACAGCAGCGTGGTTCCGCCCGAGCAAGTAACGCTGGAGCCGGTGCCGCTGACCGTGGCGCCTGTTTTTACAACGATATTGAGTGCCGCCCCCAGCGCAGCGTTGCCCGATTCGGTGATTCTTCCGCCGAAAACATAGGGCGCCGAGATGGAACCGGTGTTCTTCACTGTCACGACGGATGCCGATGTCGAGCCCGGAAACAGGTTATTGCCGCTGATGGGCATCTGGTAGCTGGCCGAGGTTGCGCTGGTCGCAGTAGCTCCAACTCCCAGGGCAACGGTGGCCGTGCTGACGTTCGAGGTAGCTGTCGCTTGTCCGGTCCATGAGGCCAGCGTCGAGACGGTGCCGAATCCTACGAGGATGCCCAAGGACAGAATTGCCTTGATGCGCATTGAACGGTCGCTCATTCTTCCACTCCGTCCGTTTCAAGTTCCTTTTGTTTCCTGCGTTGCGCAGCAAGCAACGATAATCCCCCGATACCCGCGATGCCTGCCGCCGCAAGCAGCGCCGCACCGCGGAACCCGGTATCTCCGAGCCCATCATGCTGCTCGGGAGGATCCGATTGGGGCAGCTCTTCCCTCGGCGCATCACTGTCGGGCGAATCCCCTTCGTCAGGCGGCCGCGAAGAATCCGGAGCTTGCCCATCTCCGCCTGCTAATTCGACGGCGTCGATGCGCACCTGCAACGAAGGCACCTGCTGGTCCTCCGAATCATTTTTCGCCGACCAGGGCAGTCCGACCCTCAGTCCGAATTCCGCGGCTTTGTCAGGTTCCAACCGGACTACCGAGGCTCCGGCTGTTTCGAAATAGATCCGGGTTGACGCAGCGGGCTCGATCGTCCGGATGCGGACTTCGATATCCGACTCCCGGTCATTGCGAATCCACAAGGATCCTGTGGATTCAACGCCAGGCGCCAAGACCGGACCTCCTCCAAATACCTGCGGTGGGGCATCGGAATAGACCCGGCCGTCCAAGCTGTAGCTTAGGCCCTGGTCAGTTTCCGCGGCTGATGCGGGCAGTGCCAGGCCGAGTGCCGCACAGGGAATCACGGCCGTCATGGCCGCGCTGGCTGCAAGAAAACGGAGCTTCATCGCTGCCCTTTCCCCTGCCGTTCACGCCATGCCCCGCCGAACATCACCAGCGAATACACGATCAATCCGCTCGCTGCGATCCAGGTCAGCCACGTTCTCTGCTGGAGTGACAGCGCGCTGTTCACGTATCCCAGGAGCGGGACGGAATACCAGAGCTCGCCCCGGATCTGTTCGGGTTGCACCGGCTCGTCATCGGTATTGTTTGCATCCCCGCGGAAAATGAATTGTTCTTCCCCGCCCAGGCTCGCGCCGATAGCGGAAACACGGTGCGTAACGACTTCAGGCTCACCTGATTCCAGCTGGTAGGTGGCAACCTCGCCAATGCGAAGGTACTGCGGGTCAATCGGCTTCACCACTACCAAAGTACCGGGCGGCAAATGCGGCCGCATGGATCCGGTGAGCACGGTATACGCCGTCGCCCCGCCCAATTTCGGAACCACGATCATGACGGCAATCAGGGCAAGGACGATGAACAGCACGAGCCAGGAAAGCACCTGACCGCACCACCACCGGATCCCTGTGCGTTCCTGCTGTTCCCTGCGCCGGACGCGATTCCCAATTGTCATCGTTGCTGCCCCGCGAACCCCAGCTTGAGCGCTACTTTCCCGCCGGAAGCCGTTTGAGGTGCCCCGGAGGGAACCGAAACACGAATGCACAAGGCCTCATTCGCCATCGCCGGCGCTGCGCGCAGCACCCTGGCAGCTGCGAAGGAGGCGGTGGATCCCAGCGGCCCGGCATACAGCCGTTCCCCGGCCAACGGCTGGTCGGCTTCGCAGGCCGCTTGGTCCATGCCGGAATAGATGCTCAGTTGCAAAACGCTGGACAGGGCACGATCAGCGGCAGTCGGCGAAGCGGTCGCATTGACCGCCCCATCCAGCTGATAGGTCAAGTCCACAGTGCCAGCATTGCTGATCACCAGTGATGCTTGCGTAAACGCCCCGGGGATCAGCTCACTGCCGGACAGCTTCGCGAACTGGTGCTCGGTTTCGCCACCGGCCAGCAATGCCAGCGAACCGGTTTTCAAGGCTGGCGGATCCACCGTGCTTTCGGCGCGCCAAGTTGCGGCCGTGCTTTGCGCGCTGATACCCAGCAGCAAGAGCACAACCGCGACTATGGCGAACTTCAAGGGTTTGGGCATGCACCAGCCAATCCACGTTCCATGACTAAGCGCGGACTTGGTCCAAGGTCAGCGTCAGCGCTTCAAGATCCAGCGGCTGGTCGTAGGTCGACGGCGGGGTGTCCCCCACCGCTCCTTCGGCAAAGGTGACGGTGATCAGGAATGGAACTGAATAGGTGCCCGGATCGGCAAAGCTCAGTGTGCCGTCAGCTTCCTCCGTAATCCCCGGCGCCGATGCATCGACCTGCAGAGCGACGGTCACGTATCCTTCCAACGCTCCCAGCGCCGTAGCCGCCTGGTCGACGCTCAGCGATCCAGCAATGTTCTTGCCTTCGGCATCGATGGTGGCGGTCTGGCTGAACGCAACAACGTCCCCGGGAACGAGCTGCTGGGTTGCCGGGTCGAACGGCTCGGGCGCTTCCGGATTGCTGATGTCCTGCCAGCTGCCCTCCCCGTTGGTCGTCAAGTTCAGGTGGCCGGTTTCCACGGTGCCCGCGTCAATAGTCTGCTGCGCCTGCCAGCGCGCGATCGTTCCAGCGCCGCCGAGCAACAGCGCTCCGGCTGCAACAGCAGCAATGGTTGCTTTGGTTACTTTCTTCATGAATTACGCATCCTCAAAGTTTCAGGTGCCCCCAGTGACACACACTTTAAGTAAAGCTTGTTTAGTAGGTTTTACAACCCCCGGACGTCACATGTCGCTGCCGCCGGCCTGCACCGCCATAGGAAAGAATGCAACCGCCGCGGAAGCGCATTCTCATGGCGTCGAAGGTTTTGGCTAACCAGTAGCTGATCAGTACCTTTGCATGGTGCTTCCAACTCTCGAAACGATCCGGCGCCGAATGGCGAAAGATGGACGGCAAAGGCCATCCACCTGTCCATAAAAGTCTAGCTAGTTAGCGAATCAATCCGCCTTTTGGATAATGCGTGAAACGCCCGGGATCAGCTTTCCCGATCTGGCGCCGACGCAAACAGATTCAGGCCCATGGCACGCGAAAGCTGCCCGATGGCCAGCTGCGCGCGCACCGAGTTCCCGGCCATGTCCAAGGGCGGCGAGAACGCGCCAATGGCGCCCTTGCCCGGAGCTACCGCGACAATGCCGCCAGAAACCCCGGACTTAGCCGGAATCCCGATCTCGAACAGCCACTCGCCAGAACGCTCGTACAAGCCGTTGGAGGCCACGGTCGCCAGGGTATCGCGGCAAACGTCTGCATCGACGACGCGCTTTCCGGTCACCGGGTTCACTCCGCCATCGGCCAGCGTCGCGCCCATGACGGCAAGATCATGCGCGCTGATATTCAGCGAGCACTGCTTGGTGTACACATCAACGGCATCCGCAGGTTCGTTCTCCAGCCGCCCGTAGCTCTTGAGCAAATGACCCAGGGCCTTGTTGCGCTCGTTGGCCAGCGATTCGGAGTGGTAGACCTCGTCATCCAGGCTCAGCGCCCGGCCAGCAAAGGCGGAGAGCCCTTCCCGGACGTTCTCCCACTTCTTGGCAGCGGTCTTGCCGGGCATCATTGCTGTCGTGGCGATGGCGCCGGCATTGACCATGGGGTTCATCGGCAAGCCGTTGTTCAATTCGACGGCCATCACAGAGTTGAAAGACATGCCCGTATTGTTCACGCCGATGCGTTCGCGAACGACCTCGCGCCCATGCTCCTGCACCACCAGCGCGTAGACGAACATCTTGGAGATCGACTGGATCGAGAACAGGTGATCGCAATCGCCAACCATGTGGACAGAGCCGCCGACGTGGGACATGGCGATGCCAAAGAGATTGGGGTCCGCTTGGCCCAGGATCGGAATGTAGTGGGCAAGGAGCCCGTCGTCTGCATCCGCGTATCGCTCATGGGCTTCCTTGAGCAGGGAATCGATGCGATCATGTTCCAGCTCACCGGTAGAAACTTGCTGAACGACGTCGTCGAAATCGGTGGGAATAGTTTCGTTATTCCCTTCCGAAGGATAGGTCATCTTCACCTGCCTTTTAGTCCTGGGTCCGTTGATTCATGCTGCTTGATTTGACCTTATCAACAGCATTGCCGCTTAGCACCTTGGATACAGCCATCAGCAGGCAAGAAGCATTGGGCCAGTTCTCCCGGCACCCGCCCCAATCACGCGTCCACTTGGTATTCAATGCATGAATCGCATGTGTTTTCCCCTACATTGTGGAGCACCTTACAGCGCAATGCACCCGATCTGACTTAGCATTTTGTGTATGGCTAAGGGTATTACTTTTCATACGCGCAAGTGGGTTCGCCCAGAAGACTTGAACGCAAACGGCACGCTGTTCGGCGGCAGCCTGCTGCGCTGGATCGACGAAGAAGCTGCGATCTACTCGATCATCCAGCTGGGCAACAAGCACGTTGTCACCAAGTTCATGTCCGAGATCAACTTCATCGCCTCCGCAAAGGAAGGCGACCTGATCGAGATGGGCCTGACCGCTATCGACTTCGGCCGGACTTCGGTCACCCTGCGCGCTGAGGTGCGCAACATCTTCACCCAGGAATCGATCCTGACCATCGAGAAGATCGTCTTCGTGAACATCGGCGAAGATGGCAAGCCGGCGCCGCACGGCTACGACCACATCACCTACACCCGCGATCGCATCCCGCTGGAAATCACCAAGGCACTGATCTAGTCCCCGTTTGAATGCCCGAAGCCCTCAAGAATTCAAGGGTTTGGTTCAAGGCCCCGCACGGCCGCGCTTAACTGCGTGCCTTAGCGGGGCCTTGTTTCATTTCAAGGTTAATCCCGCATAGCTCTTGCGCTCGGTTCATGCGTCCAGCAAAGTTGTTTTTGCACTGAGGAATTCCCCCTACGCAGAAGCGAGAAACCCATGGGCCAGATGATTTTCGTCAACCTACCGACCGCCGATCTAGCCAGAGCCGACAAGTTCTACGAGGCCATGGGCTTCACCAAGAACACGACGTTCTCCGATGAAAATGCCACCTCATGGATCATCGCCGAGAACATTCTCGTGATGGTGCTGCGCCAAGAGTTCTTCGCAAGCTTCCTGGTCAACGGCGATAAGCCGGCGCTCGGAAGCGGCCTGCGGGAAACCCTCAATGCCCTCTCGGCAGAAACCCGCGAAGGCGTCGACGACTTCGTTGCGCGGGCCGAGGCCGGTGGCGGCAGCGTCTACCGCCCGGCAGATGAGCCATTCCCGGGCATGTACCAGGCAGCCGTCCAGGACCCGGATGGCCACGTCTGGGAAATCGCGTGGATGAGTCCAGAAGCAATGGAAAACCCAGGCAGCTAGGCAGCTAAGGAACTAGCCGACCTCGGAAATCCGCAGGTGCCGCAGCTCTTCTGCTTTGCGGCGCTTGCGGAACTGCTTCTTCATCCCCTTGGCCGGATGCATCGGCTCCGGCCAGCGGGGACGCAGCTGGTCCCCCAGGGTAATGCCGCGCATGCGCCGCCCGAACATCGGCAGCACCCACTGCCTCAGCCACTCCACGTCGCGCTGCGTGGCCTGCCAGAATCCGACCCGGTCCGCGGCGCCAAAGGGATCGAAAACCAGCTGGTGTGGATACCCGAGGATCTCCAGGATCCTGATGGCCATGTAGCGATGGCCGGCACGATTCATGTGCAACTTGTCGATATCCCACATGCGCTTATCCCGGTACGCCTCCCAATTCCAGTAGTCAACGAGCACTACTGAGTCCGGATAGCGTTCAGCGAGCCGGCGCACGTGGTCATTGAAGCGCCAGTTGCGCCGCTTGAACGGGGCGAGCACCGGGTGCACGGGGATATCGAACCCGGTGAACAGCAGGACCTTGGCACCCGTGGAAACCAGGGCTTCGACAGCCTGCGAGTATCGGGCAAGGAATTCCTTCATGTCCTTGCGGAATTCCAGGATGTCGTTGCCGCCGGCATAAAAGGTGATCACCTCCGGCCTGAGTTCCAGGGCTATGGGGATCTGCTCGTCGATAATCGACTGGAGCCGTCGGCTGCGGATTCCCAGGTTCACGTACTGCCACTCGGGATCCGCTTTGGATAGCTGCTTGGCCACGCGATCGGCCCATCCGCGTACCCCGTTGGGCAGCCTGGGTTCCCAGTCCCCCACACCTTCGGTAAAGGAATCCCCGATCGCCATAAACAGCCGTCCCATGCTACCGACGCTAGAAGCCGAAAGTGCATAGCATGAAGCTTGCGGTTGAATTTCTGGTAAACCCTGGCGGTTCAGAAAACCATGCGCATGATCAGCCGGGGCATCCTGCTGGCCTGGGCGTCGCTGACCCCGACGACCTCGAACCCGGCCTGCTCGAACATCTTCCTAGTTCCGACGAAGGCCATGGTCAGGTCCATCCGCCCTGCCGGATCCACTGGGTAGGCTTCGACCGCTGGCGCCCCGAGGTCCCGCGCATACTGCACTGCGCCTTGGACCATTTCCCGATTCACGCCCTGGCGGCGGTAGCCGCTGCGCACCACCATGCAGGTGATGCTCCAAGCCTCCAGATCATCCACGGGCCTGATGAGCTTGGACTTTTCCAGCAGTGGGATCCTCGATCGCGGAGCGATGCTGCACCAGCCTACCGGTTCCCCTGCGCGATAGGCGATCACTCCCGGGGCAATCGGCTCGGTGCTCAGCGAGCGCATGGCGGCGAACCGGTCCCCTGCACCTCGTTCCCTGATCTCGGCGGCACCGATCCGGTGCGACAAGCACCAGCAATGCTTCTGCCTCCGGCTCGGATTCACTACCGTCGCGAAGTCGTCCATGCGTTCTTCGGCCAGGGGCCTGATCTCGATGGGCGCTGTTCCTGCCGCCTGCGGATCCTGGTTCGTGTCCATCTGTCCATCCTGCGCTCCGAAAACCCAAAAGGGCACCCTGGGAGGCAAATTCTTCGGGTTTTCCATAATGAAGAACTCCGGCTCCCTCGGTGTTGGCGCTGACCTGCGCGCTCTAGTGTTGAGGTATGACTTCGACACCTAAGGTTCTACCGGGCACCGCACCTGCCCGTCCCCCACTGAGATTGGGCATGACGCTGCTGCATATGGCATTGTTCGGGTCTGCCGGCCTGATCCTGTTTTCGCTGCTGCTGGCCTGGCTCTCGCTAGGCGTCGCGCTGACCCCGATCCTCGGTTTGGGCCTGGTCGTCTTGGCCGGATTGGTCTATGCGCTTTTCGGCCTGGCCCGCTTCGAGCTGACTCGAATCAGCAACCTCTACGACATGGACGTCGCTCCGCTGACCTGGCGGCCACGCCGCCGTGAAGGCTTTGGCGAATACGTCCGTTCGCTCGGACGCAATGTGTCCAACGGACGCATGTGGGCGCTGCTGGGAAGCTTGCTCTTCTCCTGTCTCGCCGGTTCGCTGATGCTCACTGCCCTGCAAATGGCCGTGCGTTCGTCCATCGTTGCCTTCGCCCCGGTCTTGCGGGCAGATAATGCCGACCCGCTGGGAACCGTTCCCGGGCTGTGGGGCTTCCAGACCCCGGTAAGCCAGGCACCTTGGCTGGTGCTGGCGGCGCTGCTGGGAATAGCAGTGGTTATCGGCTTGGTTTTCTTGCACCGGATGGTCACCGTGGGAATCGTCGGCTCTATTGCCCGCGAGAGTGCACTGGTCGAACGCGTGCGCACGACCGCGGTGCAGCGCGAAGGAGCGGTGCGCGCCGCAGAGGTGGAGCGCACCCGCATCGAACGCGACCTGCACGATGGGGTCCAGCCCCGGCTGGTCTCCGTGGCCATGACCTTGGGGCTTGCGCACCAGCAGATCGACAGCGATCCGCGCCAGGCCAAGGAACTGGTGGCCGAAGCCCACGCTTCAACCAAGTCCGCGATTACCGAACTGCGCCAGCTCACCCGCGGAATCTACGCGTCGGTGCTCGATGACCGCGGACTGGATGCGGCGCTCTCGGCTATCGCAGGCCGCTCGCATATCCCGGTTGGCCTGGATATCCAGCTCAATGGGCGCTATCCGCGCGTGGCCGAAGCGGCGGTGTACTTCGCCATTGCCGAGGCGCTGACCAATGCGGCCAAGCATTCGCGGGCCCAGCGCTGCCAGATCACCGTGAGGGTCCGGGAGCATGAGGGCCGGCAGAGCCTGTGGGCCCGCATCGAGGACAACGGCACCGGCGGGGCGCGCATCACCCCCGGCGGAGGGCTGGATGGAATCAATAATCGGGTGCTCGCCGCCGGCGGCACCTTCAACCTGGACAGCCCCCAGGGCGGGCCAACTGCAGTGGAGGTGAACGTGCCATGCGCGTACTGATTTGCGAGGATTCGGTCCTGCTGCGTGAAGGGCTAGTCCGGTTGCTGGCCCACAGCGGCCACCATGTTGTCGCGGATTTGCCCGAAACCAGCGGGCTGATGGATTTCCTGGACAACTCGTCCGCCGATGATTTCCCGCAGATCTGCATCCTTGATGTCCGTCTCCCGCCGACCTACACGGATGAAGGCATCCGTGCGGCGCTGGAACTGCGCAAGAAGTATCCGGATCTGCCGGTGCTGGTGCTCTCCCAGTACGTCGAGGAGCGCTACGCCTCGGAACTGATTTCCACCCAGTCCGGAGCGATCGGCTACCTGCTCAAGGACCGTGTTGCGGATGTCAGCGAGTTCATTGCTTCGCTGGAGCAGATTGCAGGTGGTGGAACCGTCTTGGACCAGGAAGTGGTGGCACAGCTGTTGACTCGACGCAATCACGATGACCGCATGCAGAAGCTGACCGACCGGGAACGCACAGTCCTGGCCGCACTGGCCGAAGGAAAATCCAACCAGGCGATCGCCGCGCTGCTCTTCCTCTCGGAGGCCAGCGTAGAAAAGTACATCACTTCCATCTTCCAGAAACTCGGCTTGGAAGCCGACGGAACGGGCAACCGGCGCGTGCTGGCAGCCCTGGCTCATATTGAAACCCTGGGCACCAACCGCACAGACAGGACAGGATCATGACTACCACGCAAACCATGCCGCTACCGCCAAACCCACCGGCGCCACCCAACAACGGCAAGCCGCTGAATATCATCCTCGCGGTGCTCGGCGGGCTGGTCATTCTCACCTTGGTCATCGCCACGGCACGCAGCGCCTTCGCTTCGGTCTCCCGGGAGCATTCGGTCCACGAAGCAGAGGTCTCCGGGGTGACCGCCTTGGAAGTTTCGGCGAGCTCGGGACGCTTCGATCTGGTCTTTGCGGACACCGACAAGGCAACACTTGAAGTCAAAAGCGCCAAGTCCGCGAGCTGGAAGCTGCATCGGGAGCGCGATCGGCTCATCGTCGAAGCCCCGAATGCCTGGGACAACTTCTGCTTCTTCGGCTGCGGATTCGACGACAACGAGGCAACGCTGGTGCTTCCGCAATCCATGGACAACGGAAGGCTGGATGCGGACTTCGAGCTGTCCGCCGGATCCTTCAACGCAGTCGGCGCCTACAAGGACCTGGTGGTTGAAGTCGGTGCCGGGGAGCTGAACCTCACCGGCAGCGCGCACACCGCCGATATCGACTTGGGCGCAGGGGAAGCAACGGTGCGCCTGGACAATGTCCGAAGCGCCCGGTTTGATATCTCGGCCGGCGAACTCATTGGCGAACTCTCGGGCACGGCGCCCAAGAGCATCGAGGGCAGTGTCAGCGCCGGCTCGCTGGAGCTGGAACTGCCCGAGGCCACCTACGATCTGCGGCAGAATACGGCCGCCGGATCCGTCGAGAACCTGCTCGCCACCGATCCGAACTCCCCTAACAAGATCACGATCGATGTCTCCGCAGGCAGTGCCACCTTGCATCCAGCAGGCACCGCCCAGGAATCGGTTGGCCGCTAGACCCGGTTCCCACGAAAAAGGCAAAGCGTCCCTTCCCGGATCAGTAGTGATCCGGGAAGGGACGCTTTGGCGCTTGTGGCTAGGACCTAGGCCTGGTTCTTCTTCAAGGCAGCCAGGCGTGCTTCGATCTCGGAAACCTGCGGTGCGCCGGCTTCGATCTGCGCTGCGCCGTCGGCTTCCTCGAGGATGTCCTGCGGGGCGTTGCTGGCCTTCAAGGCTGCCAAGCGCGCATCGACTTCGGTCTCGGCACCGAGGTCTTCCAGCTGCGCGAACTGCGCATCCAGGGAAGAGGCCGCCAGTTCCTGCGCACCGCGGACCTTGGCTTCGTCCTGGCGGATCTGCTGCTCGAAGCGGCTGATCTCGCTGGTCGGGTCGTTGATGTCCAGGGCCTTGAGGGTGTCCATCATCTGGTTCTGGGTCTTGGCATTGCGCGCGCGGGCCACCAGCTCATCGCGCTTGGCCACCAGTTCCTGGCGCTTGGCCTGCATGGTGTTCAGACCGGTCTTCAGCTTGGCCACGACATCACGCTGGGTGGTGATCGTGGATCCCAGGTTCTTGGCGCGCTTCTCGGCATCCATCTGGCGCTGGATGGCCACCGTAGCCAGCTGGTTGAACTTCTGCTGGTTGGTGCTGTCACCGGCGGCAGAATATTCGTCAGCCTTGTTCGACGCGGCCAGCGCCTTGTTGCCCCAGTCCTTGGCTTCCTGCTGGAACTTGGCGTGGTCGTCCTCGGCCATGCGCAGGTTGCCGATGGTCTGGGCAACCGCCTGCTCGGCCTGGGCAATGTTGTTGGTGTATTCGCGAACCGACTGGTCCAGCATCTTCTTCGGATCCTCCAGAGCATCCAAAGCGGCGTTGGCGTTAGCCTTGCCGATACCGAACATTCGAGCCCAAATTGAGCGCTTCTTGGCCATAGTGCGTCCCTTCGTCTTCCGTTGCTTAAAGCTTAGGGGAATTAGCAGCGCCGCTCTAACCGAAGACCACGCTGCGTCGGCAATCTAGTCATTGAAATGGCGCAGGTACCGTCCCGGGGCATCCAGGAAAAGCCGCCAGTTCCGCACCATGTCCAACTCGTCGTAGTCCGATTCGCGGATGCCCCACTCCCCGATTTCATAGATCCGCGCCTCCGGCAAGGAAGCAAGAATTGGCGAGTGGGTGGAGAGAATTACCTGGGAACCGGAACGCAGCAGATCTGCAATATGCGAGAGCAGCATGAGGCAGCCATTGAAGGACAGCGCTGACTCGGCTTCGTCGAAAACCCACAACCCATTGACATACGAGCGCTCGGTGAAGAACTCGACGAAGGATTCGCCATGGCTCTGGAAATTGTGCTTTCCGCGCGAGCCGATGGAGCCCAGATAGGCGAAGTGCCCGTGCATGGTTTCCGCGCGCAAGAACACGCCGGCCTTGGACGCACCGGCTCCGCGTTCCAATTGCAGGTGCGAGGACAACCCGGATTCGGTGGGTTGGGTCTGGTGCATGCTGTTGCGGGTTCCGCCCTCGGCATTCAGCCCAAAGGCCGCTGCAATCGCCTCGACGAGCGTTGATTTTCCCGCGCCGTTCTCCCCCACCAGCACAGTCAGCTGGCCCAGTTCAAGGCCCTCGTCAAGCAGTTGCTGCACCGCCGGGATCTGGGCGGCCCAGTCGGAACGATCCATGGGTGCCTTGGGATGTTCGGTGATGCGGCGAACCGGCAGCGTGTCGAAAAGTGCGCTCATGCACCCGAGGCTACCAGCAGCGCGCGACAGCTTGGCGGCAGTTATGCAGGCTTGGCCCCTTGGCCGCACCCATGGTTCAGCAGGGTGCGGCCAAAAGAGCCAATAGGGTTTCCTAGCCGTTGACCGGAAGCATGTTCCCGGCGAAGAACGCGGCGATCTCCTCACGCGCATCCAGCGGGAAGATCCCGGCGACGTACTGATCCGGGCGAACCACCACGATGGCGCCGTTCTTGCTGATTTCGCGGTCGCGGAAGATGTCGCGGCCGTGGCCGGCTGCGAATACCTGGTTGATGTCGTGCAGGCCGTACGGGACCTTCAGCGGCTGGAAGGCCTTGGGCACATCATGCAGCTCGACCTGCGTATAGTCCTGCTGGTAGATGGCCTTGGTATCGAAAACGGCATCCTCGTCCCCGCCTGCCGGGGTGTACAGGTTGCGCGGCGATGCCGGATCGGCGCTCCACCAAGCGGCGAAGTCGGCCATTGCGGTGCCCTCCAGTGCCGGTGCAGCCGCATCGGCGAAGGCGTAGATGCGCCAGCGTCCGTCAGCCTCGTGGAAGTGGCCCAGGTGGCGCCAGCGGTTATCCGAACGGCGGATGACCTCGGCGGACTTGAAGCGCTTGCCCACCGGGAAGCCCGGGGCCAGATCCTGGTGCTCCAGGCCGGCGGTGATCAGCGATTGGGTGTACTGCGTCATGAACCCGGCAGGGAATTCCTGGGTCTTGGTGTAGTACTTCTCCAGCTCGTCAGGGTCTTCCCAATCGTCCACGGACTTGGCCATCAGGGTGGACCATTCCTTGTCGAAGTCAATCAGGTTCTGCGCGATGACCTTGCGTTCCCCGGCGTAGGTATCCAGCAGCGCATCCGGGGCGCGGCCTTCGAGCACGGCGGCCAGCTTCCAGCCCAGGTTGAAGCCGTCCTGGATGGACACGTTCATGCCCTGCCCGGCCTTGGCCGAGTGGGTGTGGCAGGCATCGCCCATGATGAAGGCGCGCGCGCAGCGGGTGCCGCGCTCCTCATCGGAGACGTCGTCGAAGCCGTCGGTGATGCGGTGGGCCACCTCGTAGACCGAGAACCAGGCGACGTTCTTCACGTCCATCGTGTACGGGTGGATGATGCGGTTGGCCGTGGCCACGATTTCCTCGACCGGGGTGTTGCGGATGGCCCCGGCATCCTCGGCGGTCAGCTCGCCCAGGTCCACGTAGAAGCGGACCAGATAGCCGCCCTCGCGCGGGATAAGCAGGATATTGCCCGCGTCATGGGACTGGATGGAGCATTTGACCTGGATGTCCGGGAAGTCGGTGTTGACCATGACGTCCATGACGCCCCAGGCATGCAGGGCCGCATCGCCGTGCAGCTTGTGGCCCAGCGAGCGGCGCACCTGGCTGCGCGCGCCGTCGCCGCCAACCAGGTACTTGGCCTTCACGGTGCGCTCTTCGCCAGTACGCGGCCCCGCCACGTACTTGATGCGCGCGGACACCGGGTATTCGGCGTCCGGGTCGATCTCGCAGCCGAGGTATTCCACGCCGTAGTCCGGGGTGATTTTGCCCGGCGCGCGTTCGGCGTCACGCAGGAAGTAGTCCAGGATGCGCGACTGGTTCACGTAGATGTGCGGGAACTCGCTCATTCCGGTGGAGTCGTCGGCAGCACGCGAATGGCGCTTGATGTTCGCCGGGTTCTCGGGGTCCGGGGTCCAGAAGCACATTTCGACATTGCGGTAGGCCTCTTCGACAACCTCGTTGGCGAAGCCGAAAGCCTGGAAGGTTTCCACCGAGCGGGCCTGGATGCCGTCGGCCTGGCCGACGTCGAGCCGGCCCGGGCGCATCTCGATGGCGCGGGCGTTGATGCTCGGGAAGCGCGAGAGCTGCGCGGTCACCACGGCGGCCGCCGGACCGGTTCCAACGATCAGCACATCCATTTCATCGGGAATTTGCTCGGCGCGGTCGATGCCGTAGCCGGCCGCTTCCTTGACCCGTGGATCCCCGGAAACGTATCCCCTGTGGTGAATCTGCATAATGTGGCTCCCCTATCGCTGTGCCGCTGAACTTCATTGTCTCTATAATTGCGACACTGTCCTAACTATAGAAACAATCGTAGCTTTCACGTAGGCTGTAGGCAAGACGTGGATCACACCGGGAACAGCGCGGCAGGCATCTGCGCAGGCCAGATGGAATGATTGGAACATGAGCAAAACCACCGAAGGCGGTTCGCAGACCCTGGGCCGCGGGCTAGAGGCACTGACCCTGATCGGGGAATCCGCGACGCCGCTGAGCGTCTCGGAACTCGCCGGACTGCTAGGCGTGCACCGCTCCATGGCCTACCGGCTGGTCAAGACCTTCGAGCAGTACGGATTCGTGGAACGCAATCCGGCAGGCGAGCTCGAATTGGGAGCCCGCCTGGGCGCGCTGGCGCGCAACGTCGCCAAGTCCCTGCAGGCCGCGGCCGCACCGCATCTGGCCACCGTCTCCGATGAGCTGCAGATGACGGCGCTGCTTGTCGTCTTCGATGGCGAGGCAGCCGTTACCCTGAGCACCGCAGAACCCCGGCTCGCCGATGCCACCGTGGCCCAGCGCCCGGGCACCCGCCATCCGATCGACAACGGCGCACCGGGACGGGTCATCCGTTCCATGCTCAATCCCCAGGAGCACCCGGCCAAGAACTTCGAATTCAGCCATGACGAAGTGATCCCGGGACTAACCTCGATTGCCGTTCCGCTGGTGCTCCCGCAGGGCAAGCCCGCGGCCATCGCCGTCATCTACCCGCCACTGGAACGCGATCGCAACCACATTGCAGCCGTGCTTACGGCCGCCTCGGCACGCATCTCGGCAAGCCTGGGCATCCGCTCGTGAGCGGTACCTGCCCGCACGCTGCGCTAGCTAGGCGGTGCAGGCCTCATTGGAGCACCCCGCATCACGCGGACGGTAGGTCTGGGTTCCTTCAACCTTCTCCCACACTATGTGGCGGTGCTGCCCGCAGCGATCGCATGAAGGAGCCAGGTACGTGGCCCGCTCTTCCATGGTGTATGCACGAAAATCACCCATCACAACCTCCGATGACCAGCCGCGAAGCGAAGTTCGCGGGCCTGCTGGACCTGCTTGGTGCCTTCACTCTACGCGCGGTTTGCACAACCGGCTAGGGTCCACTGGCGGCAGTTACCCACAGCCCCTCAAGCAGGGCTCTGCACCTCGTGGCAAACTAATGCAGAGAACCGGATATGACCGCTTCGCCACCGCCGGACCGCTAGCAAGGAAGAAGCCATGAGCACCTCTGAGCAAAAGCTGCAACGCTTGAAAGAACGCATTGCCCTATTGCTGAACAAGGCCGAGAACACCACTTTTCCGCACGAAGCGCAGGCCTTCCAGGAACATGCCGAACGGCTCATGGTGCGCTATGGCATCGGCCGTGCGGAACTGGATGCCGACTCGGCCCACCGGGGCAAGAAGAAGGAAGCCATTATCGAGGAGCACTTCGATATGCGCGGCGTCTACCGCCTGGGACAGCGCGATGGCCTGTCCGCTGTGGGCCGGGCCTTCCGCACGGTGTCCATGCTGCAAAGCAACTACTCGACCTCGTGCAGGCTGTACATCATCGGCCATGAATCGGATGTAGCTACCGTCAAGAATCTCTTCGCCTCCTTGGTTGTCCAGGCGACTGCTGCCATGGCCCACTGGTGGGCACAGGAGGGCAAGCTCTACGCGAATTGGTACACCGATTCCGAGAAAACCATTGAACGCCGCGAATTCCAGCGCAGCTTCTACCTGCAAGTCGCTTCGCGCATCGCCATCCTCTACCAGGAAGAAAGCGTGCACAGCGGCAGCGGGACCGAACTGGTCCTGGCTAGCCGCAAGGAACAGGTCGACGAATTCGTCAGCAGCCAATATCCGTTCCTGCGCCGCAGCAGGAACCGCGCCGCAGCCGGAAGCGCCAATGCCTCATTGGCCGGACGGGTCGCAGGAAGCCAGGCAGATCTCGGTTTCGACAAGCACGTCGACTCAGCCGCGACCGGCGAAGTCGCCAGCTAGCGCACTTGCTCTAGTTGCGTGTCCTCGATGTAGCGCGGACGCCCGGCCATGATGCCGACCAGGGTCTGGAAAACGATCAAGCCGGCAATTAGCCACATTGGCGCAACCCATGAACCCGAAGTTTCGTGCAGCACCCCGACCAGGAACGGACCGGGGAACGCCAGCAGATAGCCCGCAGACTGGCCGAAGGTGGAGAGCTTCGAGACACCCGCGGCGGTGCGGGCCTTCAAGCCGATCATGGTCAAGGCCAGCGGGAAGTTCGACCCGCAAATGCCCAGCAGCACCGACCACAGCACCGCTCCCTGGACCGGAGCAAGCAGCATGCCGATGATCGCGATGATGCCCACGGCACCGTTGAAGATCACCAGTGGCGCCTGGTTCGAGAATTTGGCAGCGAGCGCCGGCATCACGAAGGACAAAGGCACGCCCACACCCAGCAGGATCGCCAGCAGGGATCCAGCGAATGCCGGCGAGACTCCCAAGTCGATGAAGATCTTGGGCAGCCACCCCATGAAGATATAAGCCACGGCGGACTGCCCGCCGAAGAACAACGCCACCCACCATGCGGTGGCGTTCTTGCTCATCGGCCCGATGTCGGCCGCATCATTTGAGTTACTGGCAAGATGCTGCTGCTGGGCTGCGATTTGGTTGCGCATCCCGAAGTACACCAAAAGCCACAGCACCAGCGCCAGCAAGGCCAGAATTGCCCAGAATCCCAAGCCCACGCGCCAGTTTCCGCCGAGCATCTGATTCACCGGCACGGCGACCCCCGCAACTCCGGAAGCACCCAAGGCAACCGCCGTAGTGTAGGCGCCGGTGACAATCCCGATCTTTCCCGGGAACCAGCGCTTGACCAGTACCGGCATGAGAATGTTGCCCACCGCGATGCCCGCAAGGGCCAATGCGGTGCACAGCAGGAAGAATCCGGTCCCCGGAGCCACCGCGCGCAGGGCAATGCCCAACAGGACAGCACCCATGGCTGAGGCCACCACTAGTTCCGGTCCGCGCTTCCCGGCCAGCCGCGGCGCCAAGGGACCCAGCAGCGCGAAGCACAGTGGAGGGATGCCGGTGATCATTCCGGCCACGAAGCCATTCATCTGCAGGTCGCCAATCACCAGATCAAGCAGGGACCCCAAGGAGGTGACGGCAGGACGCAGGTTCAGCGAGGCCAGGATGATGGCAAGGATCAGCAGTGCGCCAGAGCCCTTGGACAGGGTGGCGCGGTTTTTCGGGAAGTCAGGCATGGTATCCACAGACTATCTGCTTCAAAACCCGGTTCCCATCCCCGTTGCCTGGACTACGGCAACGGGCCGCCCCAAAAGTGGGACGGCCCGTGCCGAATGAAAAGTCCAGTGTTGGCTAGCCCAGTTTGGCGCGCACCATCTGGGAGACAGCCTTGCCGTCGAAGCGGCCAGCGATTTCGGCGCCGACCAGCTTCATGGCCTGGCCCATGTCCTTCATGGTCAGGTCGTGATCGGCTGCAAGTTCGGCCATGATCCTCTCGACAATGTCCTGGGCTTGCGCTTCGTCAAGCATCTTGGGCAGGTACGTGGAGATGAATGCAGCTTCGGCCAGTTCGCGTTCAGCCAATTCGGTGCGGCCATCCTTGGCGGCCAGTCCAGCAGTTTCCTCGCGGTTGCCGACTTCCTTGCGAAGCAGGTTCTCGACATCCTGGTCGTTGAGCTCGCTGGGGTTCTTTCCGGACTTTTCCTTGGTGCCGATGGCACTGAGGATATTGCGCAGGGTCGTCTTCTCCAGCTCGTTGCCGGCCTTCAGATGGGCGATGCTGTCATCGCGCAGGCGATCTTTCAAACTCATGGGAACTCGCTTTCAATACGTGTGCTTGAAATTTTACTCGCATTATCCGGTTACCGTTTTCCGGAGTACCAGCGGTCAAGCATGAGGTCGCATTTGATACAGTAGCCAGATGAATTCACTGCGCGCTGGAGCTAGCGTCATCGCACTGGCTCTTATCGCAGCCATCCTGGTGATCTGGCAGCCATGGAATTCCTGCGACGCGCCCGATGAAGTTTGCGATTTCGTTGCAGCCGTCGAGGACCGGGACGGGGTCCTTGGCGTCCAGATGTCCTCCGAGGTCATGGATCACGATGCCTTGGCCGCACCGGATCTGTCAGTTGACCTGCAATTCGTGCTCTCGGATCAGCTCGATCCTGCACAAGCGGAAGAAATCGTGCGGGAGATGGCACAACAGATCCAGGCTGGGGCCCATGCCCTGAACTTGCGGGACATCGATCTGGCCTTTGTCGCCGGTGAACCCCAGAATATCCCAGGCTCAAAGACGAAAACCTACCCACTGGAAGTCTCCGACAATTTTTCGCACTTTGGAGGCGAAGAGCAAGCGAAGCCTGGTCTTCTCGGTGAGAGGGCTTCATTCGCGTTCCGCCTACGCGAGCTCGGCGCGGCAAGTGCGGCTAACTACTCGGCCACGGCGTTTAATTTGGAGCAGCTGCTGGCGCTGGGAAAATTCGCTGCACAGGCCAAGCACCCCACCGATTTGGCACTAGCAGACCGATCCGTGCGCTATTCGCCCGCGAATCGCACTGATATTCCCGAGCTCCAGCTTCTTATCGAGGCGGCCAAGCGAGGTGTCTTCGAGAGCGCCAGCATTGATCATTCCGGATTGAACCTGGTCCTCGGCAACGAGGCGCCAGCAGAGGCGGAAAAGGAAACCCGCTTATGGCTGGAGCGGCAGGGTCCCTTTGGCGAGCCCATGCCCTACAAGCTGGCATCGCCTCGATACGAGGTCCTTGCTGAAGGCTGGGTTGGAGACAAGAAACCACAATGGCTGATCCCCAAGCCTGTGGTTCTTCCCGACAAGGTCAAAAGCTGGCCAGCGAATCAGTCAGCTCCGTTGTGCGCAGAGGGGGACTTGGAAATAGCCCTCGGCGCACCCGATGCAGCTGCCGGTTCACGGTACATGGCGGTCTACGCCAAGAACATTTCTGCTCGCTCGTGCGCGTTGCAGTCCTACCCGCAGATCGATTTCCTCAACGATGCCGGCGATGCCCAGCCGGATATCGAGCTGCAGCCCGAACCGGATATCCTCCTTGAACGCGTTGCCATCCCTTCCGGCGAAGCGGTGATTTCGACGCTGGATTGGAATGCCATGTCAACGTCCCAGGATCCGGATGAAACCGTTGCCCTGGTCATCGCCGCAGCCAAGGGAATGAAACCGGTCCAGCTCGCACCCCAATACGATGGCCAGCCGACGTCCCTTGACATCCTGGACGGGGCGCAGATCGCCCAAAGCCCCTGGGTCCAGGCGCGCGACGGGTGGGCAATTCCTGGAGACGCCTTCAAACCGCAACCACCGGCCACTCCTAGGCCCTAGGCCTGGGCAAGCCTACTGGGTGCGCGGCGGGAACGCCTTGAACTTGCGGTAGTGGTTGGCCGCATTCAACAGCAGGTAGAGCTTGCGGCGAGGGTTCTTCTCGGCTGCGAATTTCAACGGGTTCGAGACCTTGCCGGCCTTGAGCAGTGCTTCCGCCTTGCGGCCGGTTCCGCTGTCCAGGAAGCGGCGCAGCAAGTGGTGCGGCAGCACGGTGAATAGCCGCTGGCGCGACAGCTGCAAGACACCTGTCCCGGTGTCCACCACCGCGTCGGTTTCCGGGTTCGACTGATCGAACTGCGCGCCGAGGAACTCGGTGACATAGAAACGGGCCGGGTTCACCCCGGCTGCGGTCAGGTAGAAGTGGTTGCGGCCCAGGCGCGGGTTGATCTCGAAGAATTTGATCTGGCCATCGCGGTGATCGTATTTGGCATCGATCATGGCAATTCCGCGCCAGCCCAGTTCTTCGAGCATGCGCGCGCCATCGGCGGCCATCGCATCGTTGCGACTGCTGACAATGGCGGCCGAATTGCCCAGCACCAGCGGGGCATGCTCCTCGATCACCACTTCGCCGTAGCCGGCGAAGATGACCTTTTCTTCCTGGGTGGCGAAGTAGGTGCACAGGCGCATCGCGTCATCTCCACCCGGAATGTACTCCTGGAAGATATAGCCCGAGTCGTAGCCGCTGCCATCGATTCTGGAAACCAGGGCTTCGAGGTCGGCGCGGCTGTCGATGGTGTGGATCTTCTGCTTGCCCGCGAACTTGGCGGCGATCCAATCCGCGGAGCTCGATGGCTTGCCGATGACCGGGTAGTCGAAGGAACCTACAAGCGAATCCAGCGGGGTTCCCGGGTAATACACGGCGGTGCGCGGATGGGCGATGCCCAATTTTTCGGCGAGCGCGTAGAAGTTCTCTTTCAGTGCCGCACCCTCGATGGTTTCCAGCTGGGGGTACGGGATGACGTACTGTTCCTCAAGCTGCTCACGGTTCTTGGCGATCAGCATGATGTGGAAGTCCAGGGAGCCGAAGAGCATCAGCGGCCGATCCGCCGCGGACTTCAGCTCATCGGCCAGCTCGGCCAGGGCCGCGACTACGCGTCCCTCGTCGGCCATGGAGCCGATGGGGCGCAGTTCGATGGCTATCGAGTGCTCGATGACGCCGTTGCCGGCAGCCGGCAGGACCACCGAGCGAACCCCGTAGGCCTCGTAGAATTCGCGCGCCAGGGTGTAGGTGCCGATGTCCCCGCCGAGGATGACCGGGACAAATGGCTGGGTTGGATCGATTGCCAAAGTGGTGTTTTCCCTACTTCTTGCGCCAGTTCATGTATTTTTCGAAGGCCCACGCCAGGGGCTTGTTCAGCGCCAGGTCCCACTCGCCGTTGGTCTGCACGATGTCGCAGCCGGTGTTGGTCTTGAACTTGGTCAGCCCCGAGAGGTGGTGCTCCTTGTCCAGGGTCGCGCTCACGCCGCCCTGGTCCAGGTAGCGGCAACCGGCCTCGATGGAATCGATGACCATGTGCTGCATGATCGCCTTCGGCGCGAACAGCTTGCGCTGCTCCGAGGAGGAAGCGCCGTACAGGTACCAGGCCAGGTTCGAGGAACGGATGACAATGGATGCGGCCAGGTCCACGCCTTCATTGCTGGCGATGTACAGGGTGCAGGAGCCCGGCACCGCTTCGTTGAGCACGGTGTGCATCTTCTCGAAGTAGCCCAGCGGGCGGCCGGTGAAGTCCTGGCGATCCGCGGTGTGGTTGTACAGGGCATGGAAGCGGGCCATGTCCTTGGTCTGGCCGACTTCGATTTCCAGGGTGCTCTTCAGCGCCTTGCGGGTCTCGTTGCGGGTGGTCGCCGAGTAGCTGGCCATGACCTGGTCCACGTCCAGCTGGTTGCCGTCATCATCTTGCAACGCCACGCGGGCCACGAATTCCGGCTGGCCCGCAGCGAAGTCCAGTCCCACATCTTCTTTGGAGAAGCCCATTTCCAGCAAGGCGTCATTCAGCGCTAGCGCGGTGCCTGAGGTGCTCTGGGTTTCAAGGTCAGCGAGCTGGGTGAACCCTTCCTTGCCCAGGTTCTTGCGCACCGCGGCGGCACCCCAGGTGCGCACGGCCAGTCCCGGGCCCATCTTCAGCTGGAATGCGCCACGATTCTTCAGGTAGGCGGCCAGCGGCTGGATTACCTGTCCCGGAGCATAGGTGCCGAAGTCGATGACCGGGCCATCGGGGATGTAGGCGAGGGTCTTCTTGATGACCGGGGCTGCACGATGCAGCACCAGTGCCGCGCCCACCAGCTCGTCTTCCTCGAACCAGCCGAGGGATTCACCGCGCCAGCCGCCCTTGACCTGAGCCCATTCGGGACGCTGCAGGAAGCTGACGTCTTGGGCGGTCTCAAGGAATGCTGAGTGCTCGGTGCCGGAAATCGGACGCACATGAAGTTCGTTGTGGCTCACGGGTGAAATCCTACCGTGCTTCCCTCTCCGGCTGGGGGATGCTGGATACCCCTAGGGGGTACTTGACTTAATACCCCTAGGGGGTATAATCGTTATATGGATACCAACCACACGCCACATGAAACAGCTGAGCACCACGGCTATCACGCGGATAAAAGCGCGTTGGAACGACGCCTGAAGCGCATTGAAGGCCAGGTGCGCGGAGTGGCCAAGATGGTCGATGAAGACAAGTACTGCATCGACATCCTGACCCAGATCTCCGCTATCAACGCGGCATTGCACAAGGTCAGCGTGCAGCTGATCGATGACCATATCGGCCATTGCGTGGTTGATGCGGCCAAGTCATCCATCGAGACGGGTGATCCATCCATCGTGCAAGACAAAATCGCCGAGGCCACGGCCGCCATCTCCCGTTTGGTGCGCTGAGCGCGCCCCAACGCACCCATTTCCAATTCACACAGAATTCATCGAAAGAGAGCAAGATCATGAGCCACAACTGCAATTGCGGATGCTCCTCGGAAAAGAACTCCAACCAGGGCCTGCAGATCATTCCCCGCGAGCAGAGCACCCCGTTGACTAGCCATATGGAAATCAAGATCTCCGGCATGACCTGCGGCCACTGCGTATCCTCTGTCACCGAGGAGCTCAAGGAGCTTGATGGGGTGCAAGAGGTGGAAGTGTTCCTCGATGCGAAGGGCGTGTCCACCGCCAACGTCACCACCAGCGCAACCGTAAGCGAAGAGAGCATTCGCAATGCCATCGACGAGGCTGGTTACACCGTCGAAGCAATTAACGCCTAGCCGCAAAAAAGCCAGGCACCAAGCCTCAACGGCAAGAAAGTGCAAGGTCGTAAATCATGACTTCCCATGCCCCGCATGAAACAATCCCCGAATTGCGCACCGTCGATCTGGACATCCAGGGAATGACCTGCGCCTCGTGCGTGAATCGGGTGGAACGCAAACTCGGCAAGCTGCCCGGTGTCAGCGCGACGGTGAACCTGCCCCTGGAAACCGCCAAGGTCCAGGTCCCAGCCGATGTCACCGATGAGGCACTGATCGATACGGTGCACGCCGCCGGCTATACCGCTTCCCTCAAGCACCCGCCCAAACCCGCCGGTTCGGATCACCAGGGACACAGGGAGCATGATCACGGCGGGCACGAGCACCTGGTGCCCAACCACCTGCTGCGCCGCCTGCTGGTCTCCGCGATCTTCACCATTCCGCTGTTCATCATTTCCATGATTCCCGCAGCGCAGTTCCCGCATTGGGGTTGGGTCGCCTTCGCGCTGGCCACTCCCGTGGTCTTCTACGGCGCCTGGCCTTTCCACAAGGCAGCGGCCGTCAACGCACGGCACCTGGCCTCGACCATGGACACTCTGGTTTCCCTCGGTGTGCTCGCGGCCTACTTCTTCTCTGCAGTGCAGCTGATCCTCGATCCGCAGCTGACCGCCCATATCGGCATGGCCATGTCCGAGCATGCGCTCTACTTTGAAACTGCCGGCGTCGTGGCCACCTTGCTGCTGCTGGGCCGTTTCCTGGAGCACCGCGCCAAGTCCTCGGCATCCGATGCGCTGAAGTCCTTGCTGAACCTGGGCGCCAAGGATGCAGTGGTGCTTCGCGACGGCGCGGAAGTGAAGATCCCTGCCGGGCAGGTGCAGGTCGGAGACCATTTCGTGGTGCGCCCCGGCGAGAAGATCGCTACTGACGGCGTGGTCATTGACGGCGCCAGCGCGGTAGACACCTCGCTGCTTACCGGCGAATCGGTCCCGCAGAAGGCCGGGCCCGGCGATGAAGTCACCGGCGCGACCTTGAATGCCTCGGGCCGGCTGGTGATCGAAGCTACCCGCGTTGGCGCGGACACCACCTTGGCCCAGATGGGCAAGCTGGTCTCCGAAGCCCAGTCGGGCAAGGCGCCCATTGCCCGCCTGGCTGACCGGATTTCCTCCGTCTTCGTACCGATCGTACTGGCCATTGCGCTGCTCACGTTCGTGATCTGGTTCTTTGCCAGCGGCGATCCCTACCAGGCGTTCACCGCTGCGGTCGCCGTGCTGGTCATCGCCTGCCCCTGCGCATTGGGCCTGGCGACCCCGATCGGCTTGCTGGTCGGTACCGGCCGCGGCGCGCAGCTGGGCATCCTGATCCGCGGCCCGCAGGTCCTGGAAGATACCCGCAAGCTGGACACCATCGTGCTGGACAAGACCGGCACCGTGACCACCGGGGTCATGGCCCATCAGGGCACCCGGGCCATCGACGGAGTCGATCCCGATGAGGTCCTGGCCTTGGCCGGTGCCGTGGAACACCATTCCGAGCATCCGATCGCCCAGGCCATCGCCAAGGCCGCAGCCGGCTTGGGCCCGCTGCCCGAAGCCAGCGACTTCGATTCCGATCCGGGCGGCGGCGTGGTCGGCACGGTCAACGGGCATCGCGTTGCCGTAGGCCGCTTCAGCTGGCTCGAAGCCCAGGGCGCGTCCTTGGATGACTGCGCCAAGGCCATGCTCGCGGAAGCCGAGCAGGCCGGCGCGACCGCCATCCTGGTCGCGGTGGACCAGCAGTTCCAGGCAGTGATCTCGGTGGCGGACAAGATCAAGGACAGCTCCGCAAAAGCTATTGCCGAACTCCAGGAGCGCGGCCTGCGCGTGGTGCTGCTGACCGGCGACAACCAGTCGGTGGCTACCGAGGTTGCCGCCCAGGTAGGCATCAAGGCCGAGGACGTATTCGCCGGGGTCTTCCCTGCCGGCAAGGCCCAGGCGATCACCTCATTGCAAGAGCAGGGCAAGGTCGTGGCCATGGTGGGCGATGGCGTGAATGACGCGCCAGCACTGGCGCAGGCCGACCTCGGCATCGCCATGGGCTCGGGCACCGATGTGGCCATCGAAGCCGCGGACATCACCCTGATGGGTAACGACCTGCATCAGGTCACGCAGGCCATCGACCTGTCGGCCCGAACCCTGTCCACCATCAAGATGAACCTGTTCTGGGCTTTCGCCTACAACACTGCCGGCATTCCGATTGCGGCCCTGGGCTTGCTGAACCCGATGATCGCCGGAGCGGCCATGGCAGCCAGCTCGGTGCTGGTGGTACTGAACTCGCTGCGGCTGCGACGGTTCGGGAAGTAGCCCTCCGTACCTCCCCACGCGGGGCATCGGTTGAACCGATGCCCCGCTTTGCCGCATCCATGCCCTTGCTTCCCGAATCATTACGAAGCGGAGAATCCCCCCATTTCGCAAGCCACTTTCCACGATTGGCGTGGCCAAGCGGTTATCCGGGGCCCGAAGTGTGAAATTGCGACTTGCACCACGTTCATTTTTCTGCGCATACTGTGATGGCAATCACCACATATGCCGTTGATGCGTGGCGGGAGAGATCCGCTCACACCATGGGCGGGCGCCGTAGGAGCAATTTCCTCCCCGGGAAACTCTCAGGCACCCGTACCGCCACGACGAGGCAAATCTGGAAAGCAGCGCGGTTGTACCGCGCTCACCGAAGGAGCAAGCTTCGCCCAGTATTCGGGCCGAAGTGAAAACTCTCAGGTAGACATACAGATTGGGGAGGGACCAAGAACAGTGCCGCACCGAGCGCACCGGTTTCGAGGTACTCCCCGTGGCTTACCTGGCTCCTGCTCCCTGCGCAGCTTGCTAGGCACGCCAGCTGGCCCCCTCCCTATCGGATGTGCTCATCGAAGCGAGTCCCTGTGCTCCAAGCCATGAAGGCTTGGAGGCAGGACACCTTCGGGGCGTCACGCCACACTCCTGGAAGGCAACCAGCATGAGTACCACCAGTTCTGATCCCACTCTCGAGCGCGGGCTCTCCAATCGTCACATCCAGCTGATCGCCATTGGCGGCGCTATCGGCACCGGCCTGTTCATGGGCTCGGGCAAGACCATTTCGGTCGCCGGCCCGTCGGTCATCTTCGTTTACATGATCATCGGCTTCATGCTCTTCTTCGTCATGCGCGCCATGGGCGAGCTGCTGCTGAGCAACCTCGAATACAAGACCTTCGCCGACTTCGCCGGGGACCTGCTGGGCCCGTGGGCGGCGTTCTTCACCGGCTGGACCTACTGGTTCTGCTGGGTAGTCACCGGCATTGCCGACGTGGTGGCCATCGCCCACTACGTCGCCTTCTGGTGGGGCGACCTTCCGCTGTGGATCCCGGCGCTGGGCTGCATCGCACTGCTGCTGGTGCTGAACCTGGCCACCGTGAAGGCCTTCGGCGAAACCGAATTCTGGTTCGCGCTGATCAAGATCGTGGCCATCGGCGCGCTGATCGTGGTCGGCTTGGTCATGGTCATCACCGGCTTCGAGCACGACTCGGCCACCGCTTCCTTCTCCAACCTGTGGACCGAAGGCGGCATGTTCCCCACCGGCTTCATGGGCTTCGTCGCCGGCTTCCAGATTGCGGTGTTCGCGTTCGTGGGCATCGAGCTGGTTGGCACGACCGCGGCGGAAACCAAGGACCCCGAAAAGACGCTGCCCAAGGCGATCAATTCGATCCCCATCCGCATCCTGTTCTTCTACGTCGGAGCCTTGATCATCTTGATGACCGTGGAACCGTGGAACCTGTTCTCCGCCGAGCAGTCCCCGTTCGTGGGCATGTTCGCCCTGGCCGGCCTGGCCGGTGCGGCAGGCATCATCAACTTCGTGGTGCTCACCTCCGCGACCTCCAGCGCCAACTCGGGGATCTATTCGACCTCGCGCATGCTGCGCGGCCTGTCCATGGAAGGCGATGCGCCCCAGGGCTTCGCCAAGCTTTCCAGCCGCAAGGTGCCGAAGAACGCACTGATGTTCTCCTGCATGTTCCTGCTGGCAGGCGTCGCATTGCTCTACAGCGGCGACTCGGTGATGGGTGCCTTCACCCTGGTCACCACCGTCTCGGCCCTGTGCTTCATGTTCGTGTGGACCATCATCCTGCTCAGCTACCTGGTCTTCCGCGCACGCCGCCCGCATCTTCATGATGCTTCGAAGTTCAAGGTGCCCGGCGGGGTTGTCATGCCCTACGTGGTACTCGGCTTCTTCGGCTTCATCCTGTGGGCACTAACCACCCAGGCCGATACCTTCAGCGCCCTGCTGATCACCCCGGCATGGTTCCTGATCCTGGGCGCAGGCTACCTGTACATCCGCCGCAACCCCCAGCACCAGGCACTGCGCGCCGCGCACCTGGCGAAGGTGGCGCACGAACGCTATGAGGCCGCCGCCTACAGCGATGCGAAGTCCTTCTCCAAGCGCGAAGCGGAAACCGCCGCACAGGTTGCCGAGGACATCCGCCAGTAGCCCGAGCACTTGACAGCTGTCTCAGCCGGGCCCCGGCATCACCCGATGCCGGGGCCTAACTGCATAGTCGCTGGGATCGCTACCGCGATAGCCGGGGTCGATGCGATCATGATGGCAGGCAGCAACCACTTGCATAGTCCGACCCGCTGCCGCTTGGAGGAGAGAACCATGGCATCAACCGGTCCGTTACCGCGCTTCGAATTCGATCAGAGGCTGGGCGCCTTGCCTGATTGGAAGCGTGATGACTTGGGTTTGCGGGCCGCTTACCGTTTCGATTGCGCGAGCACGGCCTTGCAGTTCATTGTCCAGGTAGGCCTGCGCGCCGAGCAGGACAACCGGCATCCGCACCTGGAGTGGCGGGTTTCCATCGTCGAGCTGCGCCTAACGCACAACCAGCCCGAGCATCTGGGAGCACTGGACCTGGAATTAGCCCGCCATATCTCCATCGAGGCCGGCAAGCTCGAAGCGCAGGTGGTCACCGAGCACTGGTAGCCCCCGGCGTTCGGCCTTGGCGCCGGCGGGCCACCAGCAGCGAGATGGCGATGCTCTGCACCGCACCCACCAAGGCGCCCAGCGCCGTCATGAAGATGCGGTCGATGAGCAGGGACGCGGCCGGTTCAGGGCTGACCAGGTGGACCATGAGCAGTGCGGTGACCGTCATGAAGACCATCCCCACCGCATAGTTGCGCAGGATCACCAGCTCGATGACGAACTGCGAGGCCAGCGCAGCGGCCAGGATCACCCAGACCGGGGAATCGAAGGCGAAAACTATTGCGGTCAGCGCTACGCCAATGCAGGTGCCTGCGCAGCGCTGCAGCCCGCGGGCTACCCGCGCATAGGCATCAGCGCCGGTGACCGCGGCGATCGCGCCGAGACTGGCCCAGTACCAGTGGCCGTCGCTGAGCAGATGCCCTGCGATGCCCGCCAGCAGCACGCCCGAGCCCATTTGGAGCGACTGGGCCATGGCCAGGGGCGAGGGCGCCCAGGCATATCCGGAGCGCAGGGTATGGAGCAGGTTGGCTTTGCGCATCGACAGGCCAAGCATCAGCAGCATGCTGAAGGCCATTGTTCCGCCGCCGGCCAGCAGCACCCCGGTGAAGCTTTGCGAACTGGCCGGGATGCCCAGGCAGGCGCCGCCGGCGAAGACCGCGAAGACCGGTCCCGGCGGCATCCAGCGCGCGGCATGGGAGACGTAGTTGGCGCCAAAACCAATGAATGCCAGCACTAGCACACGTACCGGGAACGGTGCCTCGATAAGCGAAAAACAGGTGCCCAGCAGCATCGCGGCCAGTTGCACGATGCCTGCCGAGAACTGCTGCCAGAAACGCGGCGCGTACGCGTCGAAACGGCCGAAGACCGCGCAGAAGGCGCCGAACGCTGCATACATTGCCCAGTCAAGGCGGCCAAGGCCGGCCAACAGGATCAGCGGCGCGGCCAGGCTGATCGTCGCCTTGGCTGCCGGGATGAGCGACGGGCGGTGCGGGGCCACGACGACGCTGCGCTGCACTATTTCTTCCAGGTGGCGCTTCACTGGCGTGCCTCGCCGTCCTGCGTAGCGACCAGCTGCAGCAAGGCGCGCAGCTGCTCCCGCTGCGGCTCATCCAATGCGCCGAAGACCTTGGCTTCGTTATGCGAGGCAGCCTCCATCGCCCGGGCAGCGAATTTCCGGCCCTCGGGAGTCAGCGTGATGACGTTGCGGCGGCGGTCCTCCGGATCAACTTCGCGTTCCAGGATCCCACGGCTCGACAGCTGATCGAGGTAGGCCACCAGATGGCCGCGGTTCACATTCGAGCGATCTGCCAAGTCGTTCTGGGAGATGCCGCCGAACTCCTCCAGCGCGCAGATGATGGTGAAATGATGCCGGGACAAGGACTCGGATTCCATCAGCTCGGTGAGCTCCTGGGTGCCGATGCGTCCGGCTCGGGCGGTGAGATAGCTCAGCGAGTTCCATTGGAACTGCGGAATCCGGTGTTCGTTCATCCTTTCAAAATATCATTTCAGCTTGAAACGATTTCGCCCTGAAGCAGTTTATTCGATGTATCTCACACGCAGCTGGCGCGCGTTCCATCGCCAGCTGCGGTCCGCGGAATCGTCGTCTTTTGGAAGGTGAGGGCTCGTTCTCCTTGGCCACGGCCATAGTGCGCCGCCTGTCAGAGCCGAAGATCAGCCAAGAGGAATTTGGCGCCCAGTTCGCCGATGAGGATGGCCGGGGCATTGGTGTTGCCGGTGGTGATCTTGGGCATGATCGAGGCATCGATGACGCGCAGCCCTTCCAAGCCGCGTACCCGCAGCTGCGGATCCACCACGGCCTGCGCATCCGTGCCCATGCGGCAGGTACCCACCTGGTGGTGGTAGGTCACGACGTTGTTCCGAATGTAATCCTCCAGCTGCTCATCGCCGCGTATTTCTTCGCCCGGGTAGATTTCCCTCGCTCCCCAGTCCCCGGCCAAGGCATCTTGCTCCACCATCGCGCGGCATTGCTTCATCGATACCAGGAATGCCTGCATATCCCGCGGATCATCCAGCGCATTCAAATCGATGTTCACCGGGTCATCCAGGCCGGGCCCGCCCAGGGTGATTTCGCCGCGGCTGTGCGGGGTGACGATCCCGGAGTGCAAGGTGAAGGCAGTGCCATCGACCGGTTCCATGCCCGGGGAGTACATGGGCACGGCGAAGAAGATCGGCTGGGTGTCCGGGCGATCCAGGCCCTCGTGGGATCGGGTGAACATGTGCGATTGCGAGACGGAGACCCCGGCACGCGGGGCGGGTATCGCGCGGGTGGTGGTTTCGGCAATCACCGGTGCCAGCAGGTGGTCATGCAGGTTCTTTCCGACCTGATCCAGCTCATGCAGCGGCATGACGCCCGCGGCATCGAGCTCGGCCACCGGGCCGATGCCTGAGCGCAACAGGATTTGCGGGGATCCCAGGGCACCGGCGCTGAGCACCACCTCATCCGCGCGCAGCTCCTGCAGCTGCCCGCCGATCCGATAGCGCACGCCTACAGCGGATCCGGATTCGAGGATCACCGAATGCACCTCGGCGTCCGTGATGATTTCCATGCACTCGCGCACCGGCTTCAGATAGGCCTTCCAGGTATTGATGCGTTCGCCGCCAGCAACGTTGATCTGCTCCTTGGAAACGCCTTCCAGCTGCTCGCCGTTGTAGTCGGGATTGAATCCGATTCCGGACTGCACCGCGGCGTCGATAATCGACTGGTGGATCTCATCCAGCTCGTAGTCGTTGTCCACCGGCACCAGCCCATCGCTGCCGTGGAATTCGCTGGCGCCGCCAGAGAAGTTCTCGATTTCCTTGTAGATCGGCAGGACATTCTTCCAGGCCCACTGCTCGCCGCAGTCCTTGGCCCAGTCATCGAAATCCTGCGGGGCGCAGCGCACCCAGATGGTCGCATTCAGCGCGTGGGAACCGCCGAGCACCTTGCCCCGTGGCAGGTGCATCGGTTTGTTCGCTGCCCCGGCCATCGGGACGGTGTGGTAATCCCAGTCGTCCTTGCTATGCCACAGCTCGCCCATGCGCGAGAGGTCGTGGATGGCAGGGTTGGTGTCCTCGGAGCCAGCTTCGAACATGGTCACCCGCGCCCCGGCATCCACGAGCCGGCGCGCGACCACCGAGCCAGCCGAACCTGCGCCTACGACTATGACCGACTTGCTGCCCATGGGTTTTCCTCCAGCTAGGATGCCTGCGAAACTTGTTTCTCCCAGCCTGTACCGGCCAACGGGTTTTCCCTTGGCATCCGGCGCACAACAATTGGCATCGCGTGCGCGTTTTACCCTACGGGCCGCTTAGATCCCCTTGCGTGCCGCACGCAGTTCATCGACACGCACCAGCACCACGCCGCACACAATCAGCAGGCCGCCGAACAGCTGCACCGCACCCGGCAGCTCGGAGAGCAGCAGCCAAGCCCACAGCACCGCGAAAAGCACCTCGGTCAACGAGATGAAGCTGGCCACCTTGGACCCCAGTTCCCGGGCTGCCATCACCCCGGTGGTGTAGGAGAACACGGTGGCGATCAGGATCAGCCCGGTCAAGGCCAACCACCACGGGGTTTCATATCCAGCAAATGATCCGCTGCCGGCGGCCCACTGCATTGGAAGGATTCCCAAGCCGCCAACCAGCAGCATGGTTAGCGCGCCAACGGCCATGCCACCGGCCGACAGCATGATGGGTGGCAGCGCGCCATCGACCTTGGCGCTAATGAAGAAGTAGACCGTCAGGCCCACCGCTGCCCCCAAGCCCCAGAGCACGCCGATAGGATCAATCCGCGTGGCGCCGGTCAGATCCAGCACCGCCACCAGGCCCGCCAATGACAATAGGGTGCCAGCGATCGTTGCCGCCGATGGACGCTTCTGGTGCTTGGCCCAGAGCACCAGCACGATGAGCACCGGAGCCAGATATTCCAGCAGCAAAGCCACCCCGACATCCAAGCGCTGCACCGCCAAGAAATAGCACAGCTGGCAGGCCCCCACTCCAAACAATCCGAAGAGCACAATCGACACCCAGTTGGTGCGCAGTAACGTCCAGCGGCCGCGCATCGCCAGGACCGCAGGGATCGCCAGGACCAGCGCGGCGCCGGCCATGCGTGCGGCCACGGCCGCAGTGGGACTCCACCCTGCTTCGAAAAGCCCCTTGGCGAAGGAGCCGGAAATCCCGAAGGCCGCGGAGGATGCCAGCGCAATCCAGATCCCCCGGGACTGGCTTTGACGCAGTACTGGACTGCCGGCAGTGGCGGCCGGAAGGCCGGAATCAGACAGGTCGCTCATGAGGATCTTTGAAGTCTTTCGCGGAGAATTTCATGCCGCCGTTCAGGGGCAAATGGGGGTATGAGCATGACGATACGGTTAGGCTTGAGTGGCAGTCAATCTACCCAGCTTCCAGGAACGAATTATGACCTTTGCCCCAGATATCGAAGCTTCATTGAAGTCCGTGGTGAACCTTCTGAATACCGAGGTGCAAATCGTGGATATGCTCTCCACCGTCGCTGATCTCGATGAGTTCCTTGATGCCGAGAATTTCGAAGGCTCCCGCGCGCACAACCAGGCAGAGCTTCGCTCCATTCGCCAGTTGCGTTCCCAGCTGAAGAACATCTGGATAGGTACCGAAGAAGAATCCGTCTTCCGGGTCAATGCGATCCTGCGCAACGCCAACGCCCAGCCTCAATTGATCAAGAGCGAATCGCTGGGTTACCACCTGCACGCCACCACCAACAGCACCCCGCTCTACGACCGCATGGCCGTGGACGCCGCGATGGCACTGGCGGAAGTGATCCGCTCCGGCGGATTGCAGCGTCTGCGGATCTGCGCCTCGGAGGACTGCGAGGCGGCCCTGCTGGATCTGTCGCGCAACCGCTCCAAGCTGTACTGCGATACCGGCAACTGCGCCAACCGCGAGCACGTACGCGCCTACCGTGCGCGCAAAGCCGGAAAACGTATCGACTAGCCAGAACCCCGACACTGAGCACACCAAGTCTAGTTTCGTCCGTGATCGGCCAGCGCCCCTGCGCACTTCATCGCCGCAGCGTGGCCGAGTAGCTCGCTGTGGCCTCGGGCCCACCGCCCATGCCCGTGACCAGCGCGGAGCACCTGTCATGGCCATCAGGTTTCCTGCATGGGTGGCCAGCACGTGGCCAAAATGGCGTTGGGCGATGCCCCTCGCCTTTTACCTTGCCCGGGCCATATGATGAACACACAACCGGGATACCGGCAGTTGCAGTAGTGGAAGGGGCAGGTCATGACTCAGGAAACCCACGCTTCGGATGATTACGAGGCACGGATAGAAGCAGCTGAGAGCGGACCATTGAAAGCCGCGGCCCGTTGGGTTGTAGCTCTGGCTTCTGCCACGCTGGGCGATGCAGAGTACGAAGCGAACGAGCCCCAGGTAGTCGTGCATTCCCGCCAAGATGATTCGGTGCTTCTGCGCATGACAACCTCCAGCCTCGAAGAAGCTGAGCGGCTAATCGTCCAGATCCGCGCGGACTTGGAGGCTTTGGGCACCGAGGAATTCAAGGCGGAGTGGGAAGGCGCAGGCGACAAGCCCTAGCTAGATGGGCTAGCGGCTAGTTCTCGACAAGAATCCCGTCGATATCCGCGTACACCATCGCGCCCGGCCGGACCTTCACATCCCCGATGCTGATCACTTCATCCACCGAACCGTGCGAGCGCTTGACGGTTTTGCGCGGGTTGCTGCCTAGTGCCTTGATCCCGAGTTCCATTTCAGCCAGTGCCGCACGGTCGCGTACGGCGCCGCTGATGATGACCCCGGCCCAGCCATTAGCTTCGGCATTCGCGGCAATCATGTCACCCATCAGGGCGTAACGCAGGGATGCTCCCCCATCGACCACGAGCACTGCGCCATTGCCCGGGAAGCTCAGGATCTCCTTGACCAGGCCGTTGTCCTCATGGCACTTCACGGTACGTGCCGGCCCGTGGAAGGACAGCCGCCCGCCGAAGTCCTGGAATTGAGCCGAGACGGACTGCAGTGCATCCCCATGCTGGTCGTAGAGGTCGGCGGTGCTGATCGGTTCCTGGTGCATGGTGTTTCCTTCATGAGCTGCGATAGTGGTCCACCACACAGCTTAGCCCGCAGTGCCAGCAACCCCAGCGCATGACGAAAGTGTCAGAGATTCAGTTCCGCTTCATAGGCCTTGGCGTCCAAGGTGCCGAGGCGCGAATTGCGGCGGCCGAAGCCCAGATAGATCGCAGCTCCCACAGCCATCCAGATGGCGAAGACCAGCCAGGTGATGCCGGCCAGGTTGAACATCAGGAACAGGCAGGCAGCGATGCCCAGAATCGGGGTCACCGGATACAGCGGGACGCGGAAGGTCCGCGGGGTATCCGGCTGGGTTTTGCGCAGGTACATTACCGAGACACCTACCAACGAGAAGGCGAACAGGGTGCCGATGCTGGTCGCTTCGGCCAGCTGGCCCAGAGGAATCAGCGAGGCGGCAATGGCCACGACCGCGCCGGTGACGTAGGTGCCGATGACCGGGGTGCGGGTGCTGGGCGAAACCTTGGCGAAGAAGCGCGGGATCAGGCCGTCGCGGCCCATGGAGAGCAGGATGCGCGTCTGCCCGTACAGGGTGGTCAGCACCACCGAGACGATCGCGATCACCGAAGCCAGGGCGAAGGCCAAGACCATCCACTTCTGTCCGGTGATCTCGGAAACGATCTGCACCAGGGCGGCTTCCGATTCGGCGAACCAGTTCCACTCCCGGGCGCCAATGGCGGCTACAGCAACCAGCACGTAAATGGTGGTTACCAGCACCATGGCGATCATGATTGCCCGCGGCAGGTCCTTCTGCGGATTCTTGGCTTCCTCGCCGGCGGTCGAGGCCGCGTCGAAGCCGATGTAGGAGAAGAAGACCATGGACGCTGCCCCGGTCACGCCCGCGGCGCCCATGGGCAGCAGCGGAGCGAAGTTCCCGGCATTGAAAGCGGTGAAGGCGACCACCACGAAGAAGACGAGGATGGCGATCTTCACGATCACCATGACGGTGTTGGCCAGGGCCGATTCGCGGGCACCGCGAACCAGCAGCAGGGTCGCCAAGATGACCACGATCAATGCCGAGAGGTTGATGACACCGCCGTCGCCCGGACCGGCGGCCAGGGCCTGGGGCAAAGCCAGGCCGAAGATCTCCAGCGTCTGGTTCACGTAGGCGCCGGCACCCACCGCCACCGCTGCCGCGGAAACTGCGTATTCCAGCACCAGGCACCAACCGCACACCCAGGCCATGCCTTCGCCCAGCGTGGCGTAGGAATAGGAATAGCTGGAGCCGGAGACCGGGACCATGCCCGCCATTTCGGCATAGGAGACCGCCGAAAGCAGCGCGGTGATGCCGGCAAGCACGAAGGCGATCCAGATCGCCGGGCCGGCGACCGGAACGGCAGATCCGAGGATCACCAGGATGCCGGTGCCCAGGGTGGCTCCGACGGAGATCATGACCAGCTGGGTGACGCCCAGCGAGCGCTTGAGCGTCCCGAGCCCGGCGTTGTTCGCGGCGTCGTTGGCCATCGCCTGGATGGACTTGCGCCGTCGCAGCTGCTTGCCCAGTGGGGTGCGGCCATGCTGCTCAGAGATACTCGTGCTACTCACTTGAAATCCTTGGTGCGTGCTTGAGGCGTCCTGCCTCGATCAATTGGCCCGGCAAACGACAACGCGCTGGGACTATCTGTGGATGGACAGTCCCAGCGCGTCATGCCGCGTGGCTAAGCTTTATTATCAGTCTTCAAACTTCTTGTCCGGGTTGGATGAGGATCGGTTTACCCCGGTCCCCTTTCCCAGGTCAGGATCATTGTCCTTGGCGGCCATGGTCATCACCGAGATGACCAGCAGGCTTGCGACAAAGGCGATGCCGAAACAGGCCAAACCGATATCGAAGCGCAAGGGATTCTGCGATCCGCCGGTGGAGCTAACCAGGCCGACCACGCCGGCGACGATGGCCAGGATCAGCGAGAAGCTCAGTGGGCCCTTGATTGACTGGCTCCACGGTTGCTTCTTCTTGTTGTTTCCCACCAGGAACTCCGTTTCTACTTTTACTGCAGACCTAAAGACTAGTTGCTTTCCTGGTCCGGCGAATTGATCGTGGTCGGGGCGGCTGCCTTCATTTCATGGCGATGGCCGAAGGCGGCAATCAGCGCGAAAACGGCCAGAACGATAGTTCCGCCGCCAATCAGGCCGAACAATGCGTGCGCATCCATGCCACCGCTGAAGCACAGCGAAATGGCCAAGATCACGCCCACCGCGCCGGAAACCAGCTGGTTCCTGAACGGCGGGAAGGCCTCGCGATGCTTGGCAAAGACGATGAGCTCGGCAATGCCTCCGGCCAGGAATGCAAAGGCACCCACATAGCCGACCCAGGCAATCGAGCTGACGAAGATGGTGGCAATACCAGCCAGAAGCATCAGTCCCGCACCCAGCGCGTAGGGGGCGCGCGACTTCTCCGGCGCGCTTTCCACAGATACGTACTGCCACATGAACACGCCAGTGACAACGAGGAACGCTGCCGTCGAGTAGGTGACAACCTTGTCATCTGCGCCGATCCAGAAAATCGACATCAGGGCATAGGCCAGGGCCGTCAGGCCGCGCAGGAAGACCGGGCGGAAAACATCTGAAGCTTGAACTGGGGTGGTTTTTGGTGCAGGCACAATTTCTATTCTACCGCTCATAGAACTAACCGCCACTTCGCCCGGGGTTAATCACATCAGCCACGGCGGCGAATCAGCGACTGGTCCAGATCCCCGATGCTCGCCGCGCCCATCAGCTGCATAGTCACTTCCACTTCCTTGGCCAGCAATTCGATGGCACGGCTGACGCCTTCCTCTCCCCCAGCCATCAGGCCGTAGAGGTAGGCGCGGCCAATCAGCACGAAGTCCGCTCCGGCACACAGCGCGGCGACAATGTCCGCGCCGGACATGATGCCCGAATCCATGATGATTTCCATGTCCTCACCGACTTCGGCACGCACTTCGCCCAAGGCCTCGAAGGCGATCGGCGCGCGGTCCAGCTGCCGTCCGCCGTGATTGGAGACCACCAGTCCGTCAGCACCGGCGGCCTGTGCCTTGGCAGCGTCTTCGCTGGTGAGCACGCCCTTGACGAAAAGCTGGCCCTTCCACAGCTCGCGGATCCATTTCAGATCCTCGAAGTCCAAGGAGGAATCGAACATGGAGTTGATGATCGTTGGCAGGTCTGCCGACGTATCCGACAGCGATGCGAACTTCAGCGAATCGGTGGTCAGGAAGTTGTACCACCATTCGGGTCGGTACGACGCATCGAGCACGGTCTTCACGGTCAATTCCGGCGGGATCTTCATGCCGTTGCGGGTATCGCGGTGGCGCTGGCCGGCTACCGGGGTGTCCACGGTGACCAGCAAGGTGTCATAGCCCGCTGCAGCAGCACGTTCCACCAGCGCCCTGGACTTTTCCCGGTCCTTCCACAGATAGAGCTGGAACCATTTGCGGCCCTCGGGTGCCGCCTCGGCGACCTCCTCGATGGATCGGGTGCCCATGGTGGACAGGCTGAAGGGAATCCCTGCTTTCTGGGCAGCCCGCGAGCCGCCGATTTCGCCCTCGGAGTGCATGAAGCGGGTGAAACCGGTGGGGGCGATGCCGAAGGGCAATGCCGATGGGGCACCGGCAATGGTGGTGGAAAGATCCGACTGCGCGGTTCCGTGCAGTATTCGCGGCAACAGCTCAACGTTGTCGAACACCGCTCGGGCGCGGGTCGCGGTGATTTCTCGCCCGGCAGCGCCATCTACATAGTCGAAGGCCGCGGCGGGCGTGCGACGCTTGGCGATCTTGCGCAGATCCCAGATGTCGGCGGCACCGGCCAGGCGGGCGGCGCGAGGGCTAGTGGAGGGGAGCTTGAACTTCATCAGGCTGACCAGTTCGGCCACGTCGGGCAGTTGGCGATTGAGATTACCCATGGATTGTTCCTTTACTTCGGTAGAAATTGCCGGTCTAGTACAGGGTGCGCGAGCTTGCGCGGGTGCCGATGAAGATTGCAATGGCCGAGGACAGGCAGCACAGCGCCAGGTATCCCGCTGGCATCGCGATGGAGCCGTTGCCCGCTTGCAAGAGCGCGGCGGCAATCAGCGGCGAGAGCCCAGCGACGATGGCGCCGTTCAGTTCGCGCGCGATGGCAATCCCGGAGAAGCGCACCGAGACGGGGAACAGCTCGGTGAGGAAGGCCCCTTGGGCACCGGAAGTGCACGGGATCACCAGCGCGTAGCCGGCGGCGATGCCCAGGAATCCGAAGGCGAACTCGCCGGTGGAGATCAGTGCGAAGATCGGGAAAGCCAGGACCAAGCCTGAGATATTTCCTGCCGCCAGCACCTTGGAAGCGCCGAACCGATCGGCCAGCCAGCCGCCCACCGGCGTGAGCAGTACGGAGACCAAGGAGCCCAGGGTGACCGCCAGCAACGCATGGCTGCGTTCCATGCCGCTGGTGACCATCAGGCTCAGCGCGAAGACCGCAAGGATGTAGTTCACCGCGTTGTGCCCGGTGATGGCCAGGAAGCCCAGGGCCACGCGACGCCAGTGCGCGGCGAAAACCTGCACGATGGGCAGCTTGGCCTGCTGCTGCTCGGCACGGGCCGAGGCCATGGCGGCGGCATAGTCAGGGGTCTCTTCCAGCTTGTTGCGGATGTAGATGGCCACGACGAACAGCAGTGCCGAGACCAGGAATGGGATGCGCCAGGCCCACCCGAGCAGTACCTCGTCACCGGCCAGCGAGACCAGGAAGAAGCACACGGTGGCCAGGGCGATGCCCAGCGGCGGGGTGGAGAGCACCAGCGAGGTGTAGAACCCGCGTTTTCTCGGCTCCACGTATTCGGCCACCAGCGTCATGGCACCGGTCAGTTCCGCGCCAGCGCCGAATCCCTGGATCAGGCGCAGCAGCACCAGCAGGCCCACGGACCACACGCCCCAGGTCTGCGCGGTCGGCAGCAGGCCGATGCCCACGGTGGCGATGCCCATCAGGATGACCGAGAGCAGCATGGCCGGGCGGCGCCCGAACCGGTCCCCCAGGTGGCCGATGAGCACACCGCCCAGCGGGCGGGCCACGAAGCCCACCGCGAAGGTCGCAAAGGACGCGATCGAGGCCGCCGATTCTCCAGCCCCGGCGAAGAACAGCGGACCGATCACCACCGATGCGGCCGCGCCATACAGCGCGTAGTCGTACCATTCAATGGCCGTGCCGAAGACAGAGGCGAACAGGGCCCGGCGCCGGTTGCGCGCTTGCTGCGTGCTGGCAGAGTTCTGGGTGATCGGCACAGTCGTAGTCCTTGCGATAAAGTGGTGTTCCGTAAGATACCTGAAATATATTTCATCCCAGACTAGAGTGTTGCCCAGAGCGATAGCTAGATCAGGTCGCCAAGTTACGCCCCTTAGGAATCGGAAAACCATGGCCAGCTCGCTCTCCGAACAGCTCACGCTCACCTTGCGCGAACGCATCAACCGCGGGGAACTTGCCCCGGGAAGCCTGATCATCGAACCCGCACTGGCCCAGGAGTTCGAGGTCTCCAAGACCCCGGTGCGCGAGTCCCTGCGCCAGCTCACCAGCGAGGGCCTGCTGCAGGTGCTGCCCAAGAAGGGCTATCTGGTTCGCGCCATCTCGATGAATGATGTCTATGAAGTCCTGGAACTGCGCAGCTTGCTCGAACCGCATGTGGCGGGGCAGGTAGCCAGCATGCATTCGGCAGCGCTTGTAGTTTCCCTGGCCGGGCACCTTGAAGCCCAGCAAAAGCTGGCGGTCTCCGACCCCATTGCCTCCATGCATGCCGCCCAGTGCTTCCATAGCGAACTGGCCGCGGCATCGCGCAACTCCCGCATTGTGGACAGCCTGGAGAACTGCTTCACGCAAACCGCCCGAGCCCACTACGTCTTGCCTTCCATGCAGCCATACATGTCCCAATCGGACGAGCTGGCCGAGCACCAGTCGATCTTTGCCGCCATACAGAATTCAGATCCTTCAGCGGCCGCCGAGGCCATGACGCTGCATCTGGAATCCATCCGCCGAGCCATGCTGGGACATCACTAGCGGCCAACCACTGGTGCATCATGGGCAAGGCACGCAGCATCGCCGTGCTTGCCGGCGCTGGCGTCAGCACCGATGCCATGCCAGAAGGCCTGCGCTCACTGAACGAGTCCGCTGACGATTTTCTGGTTCAAGCTGGATCCAACGCCAAGCACAGGCAGATGATGCCCGATAACCGGATTGAGCGGCTTGGCGTGCATGACTCGCTCTTCTCCTGCGCCGTGGGCAGCCTGCTGCAATTCCGCCAGCCAGGGGACGTGGACTTCTTCGTGGTCCGCGAGAACATCTTCGAAGGCATCGAACGCCGTCATCCGGAAAACGGTAGCGTCCTGTACCGGTATCGGCCACGCCCTCGAATACGCATTGGAGCTCGCGCAAACCGGTAGCGCCAAGCACCTGACCAGCCCAGCGCAACAGCTCGTTGCCCAGCCCGGATCCGGGTGCCAGGGCACCACCAGCTCACTGGACCATGCGGTCACCCATGAGATTGCCGCCCAGGCAATGGAGCTCCAGGAGTAATCGGTGGCGAGCGGCCCGGTGGCCTGGGTTCAGCTGCCCAACCGCATCCAAGCGCTGTTCCTGGCACGCAGGGACAGGCTCACGCCGCGAGCTGCCATGTAGCCGATGGCGAAAGCAACCCAGATCCACAAAATCGCTGACGTGGAATCCTTGGCAAAGACCTGAACCGCCCAGAGCATCGGCACGTAGAGAACAAGGTTCGCTACACCTACCAACCCGAGATAGCGGGCATCCCCCGCACCGATGAGCACGCCGTCCAGCACGAACACCAAACCGCACAACGGCTGGGACAATGCCAGCACCCATAGCCCAACGGTGGTCAGCTGCCGGATCTGCTCATCCGGGGTGAAGATCATCGGGAAGACCCACGAGGTGGCAAGCAGCAGGATCCCGGTTACCACGCCGAAGCAGATGCCCCAGCGGCTCATGATCCCCGTGAGCTTGCGGACCTGCTCTGCATCCCCGCGGCCCAGCTCCTGGCCAATCATGGCCTGGGCCGCAATAGCCAACGCATCCAGTGCAAAGGCCAGGAAACTGAAGATCGTGAAGACCAGCTGGTGCGCTGCCAGTGTCTGGGTGCCGGCGTTGGTGGCGACAAGAACCGTGAGGAGCAACGCCGCGCGCATGCTCAGGTTGCGCAGCATCAACCAGGAACCGACTTGCCCGGTGGAAATGAACCCGGACCAGCTCGGCGCCATGGAAATTCCTTGCTTGCGGATTCTTGGCAAGATCATCCACAAATACACCACCGCCATCATCCACTGGGCGATCGATGTGCCAAGCGCGGCACCGGCTACGGACATATCGGCCCAGTAGACCAGCACGAAGTTCAGGACGACATTCAATCCGAAGCCAGCGGTGGCCACGATCAACGGTGTTTTCGTGTCCTGCATGCCACGCAGCACGCCGGTGGCTGCCAGGACCAGCAGCATCGCGGTCAGGCCAGGCATCGAGTAGCGGATGTAATCGACGGCGAATCCAGCGGTTTCCCCTTCGCCGCCCATCAAGCCCACAAGCCGATCGGCACTGAAGTATCCGAGCAGCGACAGCACCACCCCGAGGACTATGGCAAACCACATGCCATCGCGCCCCGCCGCCATGGCCTTGCCGGGGTTGCCTGCGCCCAGGGCCCTGGCTACAGCTGGCGTGGTGGCATAGGCCAAGAAGATCATCAACCCCACCGCAGTGTGCAGCACCGTGGTGCCCAGTGCGGCGCCGGCCAGCTCGGCCACACCAAGGTGGCCCACGATGGCCGAATCGGCCATCAAGAACAGCGGCTCGGCGATCAAAGCACCCAAGGCGGGAACTGCCAAGGCAAGGATCTGCCGGGCCAAGCTCCGCGGGGATTCGGTGGGGGTTGAAGGATTCACAACCTCAACTCTACGAAGCAGAGTGGACTTTCACCATTTGCTTGCGCGCAGGAGGATTCCCGGTGCAGTCCTCTTTCCTGCGTCCGGAGCGAGTACTAGGTTTGGAAGCAAGCAGGGCACAGCCAGCACCGCCACCAGAAAACAGGTTTCCCATGGGACAAGAACAGATTGGCCATTGGCAATGCGCGGGTTGCGCCGTGGAGTTCCCGCCGGGCCCGCAACCCACCGGCACCTGCCCCATCTGCGCCGATGAACGCCAGTACATTCCGGGCGGAATCCAGCGTTGGGTGCGCACCGAAGACCTGGCAGCAGCCGGCCACCAGCTGACGATCACTTCGCTGGAGCCGGGACTGAATGCGATTGCTTCTCCCGAAATCGGCATAGGCCAAAGCTCCTTACTCGTGGAGACCACCGCGGGCAACCTGCTCTTCGACGTGCCCGGGCTGATTACAGGAGAAATCATTGATTGGCTGGATAGCCGCGGAAAGCTGGCGGCCATTGTGGCGAGCCATCCGCACATGTACGGGGTGCAGCAGCAATACAGCCAGGCGCTGGGTGATGCGCCGATCCTCGTCGCCGAGAAAGATGCGCAGTGGGTCCAGTATTCCTCAGCCGCCGTCAGGACCTGGTCCCAGCCTTTTGAGGTGCTGCCCGGGATCAGGCTGATGCAGCTCGGCGGCCACTTCCCGGGCAGCACTGCGGCTGTTTGGGAAGCAGGGGCCGATGGCCGCGGAGTCCTGCTGGCTGGCGACGCGATTTTCCCCGTGGCCGATGGCAATGCGACCTTCTTGCGCAGCTACCCCAACCGCATCCCGCTCTCGGCTGCCGTGGTGCGGCGCATGGCCAAGGATCTGGAGCCGGTGAAGTTCGACCGCCTCTACAACAACTTCGCCGCCTGCATCCAGGCCGATGCCCACCGGGTGGTCCAGTTCTCTGCGGAACGCTATGCCAGGTGGGTATCAGGAGAATTCGACGATCTGACCTGATATTTCGCGCAAAGTTGAGTATTCCGAATGCGGAATATGAATTATCCGCGAAGGGATGGGTCCCTTTTGGAGAGCAAGGAAGCCATGATCAGGGCAACCACCTGCAACGCGCCAACACAGAGCACGACGCTGGCCCAGCCGTAGTGCATGAAGGGGATGCCGATGAGCCAGCCAAGCAGTGACGAGCCCACGTAGTAGTACAAGTTGTACAGGCTGGAGGCCTGTGCCCTGGCTTCGGTGGCCAGCACCGGCACCCACCCGCTGGCGACCGCGTGGGCCGCGAAGAAGCCAGCGGTGAAGATCAGCAACCCGCTGATGATCACGACCAGGTTCCCGGCCAGGGTCAGCAGCAAGCCCAGGGCGCTGGTGAGAATGCTGATGCGCAGGGTATTTCGCCGTCCAGCCTTGGCGACGAGTTTGCCGCTGGCCACCGAGGTGTAGGTTCCAGAAAGGTAGGCCAAGAAGACCAGTGCCGCCCACGAAGCCGGAATCAGGTAGGGCGGTGCTTCCAGCCGGAAAGCCAGGTAGTTGTAGACGGCCACGAATCCGCCCATGAGCAAGAATCCCTGGGCATAGACCAGTGCCATTTTGCCGTGCAATGCATGTGCGAACTTCTTGGCGATGCTGCGCAGGTTCTGGCCGTGGATGGGGTCGAAGCCCTGGGCGCTGGGCGCCTTGAACAGGAAGAAGAGCGTCGCCAGGCCGGCCATGATGCTCACTGCCGCGACCCCCCAGCGCCAGCCGGCGGGGTCTGCGACAAAGCTGGCGACCAAGCGTCCGGCCAGCCCGCCAAGGGTGGTGCCGGAGATATAGGTGCCGCTGGCCACGGCAACGGCTCGCGGATTGACCTCGTCAACGAGGAAGGCCAGTGCAGAGCCGGGAACACCTGCCAAGGCAATTCCCTCGAAGAACCGGATCGCCACCAGGAACTCGAAGCTTGGCGACAGGCAGCTGAGCAGTCCCAGGGCGACCGAAGAGATCAGGGCGATGCTGATGACCTTGCGGCGCCCGACGCGGTCGGAAATGATGGCCCATGGAGTCACGGCCAACGCCAGCCCCAGGGTCGCTGATGAAACGGCAAGTGCCGTGTGCGAAGAGGTGATGTGGAAATAGCCGGCGATCACCGGCAGCAGCCCCTGCACCGCATAGAGCTGGGAGAACGTGGCAACGCCGCCGGCAAAAAGCGCCAGCAGCATGCCCCGATAGGCGGGGGTGTTCGGTTCGAGTCCGGTAAATGCCACTGCCTAGGCTCCCACAGGAAGCAGCGGGTAGATCAGGTACACCACCAGCAACGCTACTGCATTGTTAATGACATGCAGCATGTAGGAGTAGGCCAGCGACTTGCCGCTGAGGATGTAGGCAACACCCATCATGACGCCCAGCATGAAGTACGGCACGACTTCCAGCCAAGAGCCGATGCCCGCGCCAATGAAGTGGATGCTGGCGAACAGCACCGTGGAGATCAGTGCGCAAATCCAGACGTTGAGCTTGCGTGAAAGCTTGCCAATGAGCAGATGGCGGAACAGGTATTCCTCGACGAATGGGCCGAAGAGCGCAGTGACGACCAGCATGACCGGCAGCGGCACCGTTCCGGCCATGGATTCCAGGGCCGCCTGGTTCTCGCTGGTGGCCGCTTGGCCCGTCAATGCGGCGATGATTCCGTTGGCCATGATGGTCAGGAACCAGCCACCGGGCAGCATCAGCCATTTGGCCCAGGGGTGGTAGCGCATGGTCTTGAACGACTCGAAGAACTGCGGACCGCACTGGATCATCGCGAGAATGAAGAAGGTGACATACAGGATCAGGTTGATCCCGAACAGCGCCTGTTCCTGGGTGGAGAAGGCGCCCATGTAGCCAGGGATCAAGCCGATGAGGCCTGCTGCGCCCCCGACAAAGAAGACGAGGTAGGCAAGAACTGTCCAGAAGTCGCCCTTGGTGAATTGCCCGGCGTTGAAGACGCGTTGCTTGGGCCGCGGAGCCGAATAGGGGTTCATGTACTCTGGCCGTTGTTGCATATGACAAGCCTAATCGCCTTCCATGTGGATTTCCCAAGTTCATCGTTCCACGTGAAAGGACGAACCCAGTCCAGCCGACGTCGAAGTCTGCTGGACTGGGTTCAGCGAGCTGCGGTAACCGCGAGCTCCCATCATCTGCTAGTTCTTGTCGAAACCTTCGCGACCCTTGTCCACGAAGGCCGGGAAGAGCACCTTGTAGCTGACACCGGCAATGGCCGCACCGATAACCGGCGCCAGGATAAACAGCCATACCTGGCCCAAGGCTTCCGGGCCGGCGAACCATGCGACGCCCAGGGAACGTGCCGGGTTGACCGAGGTATTGGTGATGGGAATGGACACCAGGTGGATCAGGGTCAATGACAGGCCGATAGCGATCGGCGCGAAACCCTGCGGCGCGCGCTTGTCGGTGGAGCCGAGGATCACGTACAGGAAGATCGCAGTCAAAACGATCTCTGCGACCAGTGCCGCAACCAGCGAATAGCCATCTGGTGATCGCTCCCCATAGCCATTGGAAGCGAAACCGGATTCGACTGCGTTGAATCCGTCCTTGCCCGAAGCGATCCAGAACAGCACGGCACCCGCCACCGAAGCAGCGACGATCTGCGTGACGATGTACGGGAGGACATCCTTCCACGGGGTGCGCCCGGCAAAGGCCGTGCCCAGGGTGACGGCAGGGTTGAAATGGCCGCCGGAGATATGCCCTACTGCGTACGCCATGATCAGCACAGTGAAACCGAAAGCCAGAGCTACGCCCAGGAATCCGATGCCCATGTTCACGGTTTCATCTGCAATGACCTTGGCCGCGAAGATCGCTGAACCACAGCCGCCGAAGACCAGCACGAATGTGCCCAAGAACTCGGCCGAAAGTTTTGCGCCGGTCGTCGGCGCGGATGTATCTGACATGTCTTGTTCCGTTCCTCAAAAGGTGACGCGAGTTCCATGACAGCAAGAGCTGTAACCTAAGGCTACTGGAAGAATTCTCTATTGGAGGATCTGCGACGTTCATTTTCGACAATGGTTTGTGGCCGGCCATGACATGGGAATTATTTGCCGACATATTCGAAGTGCCATGCTTCGGCGTATGGATTCCTGCTTCCGTTAGCGCGGAATTCTTCCAGATTTTTCCGGTGGATCCAGTTGTATTTCTTGGTGTTGGCTTTCAGCCACTTGTAGTACTTGCCCTTGAACGAATAGCTGTAGGTCTCCGGGACGTCGATGGCCAGTCCCCAACCATGGTTCGAGGTGCCCGGTTTGGCCGCGATGTAGTGGCCGAGCTCCTGGTAAAGGAATTTCTGCGTATCCAGGGTGCGGTAGGCCAGATCAATATCCAGATTCTTCCCGAATTTCTTCTTGAAGGCCGAGTTCAGCCGGCCCAGGTCCGCAGCGGCCGGGGCGGCGACGAGCGTTTTCTCCTTGTCCCAGTGCAGGGCCACCAGCATCGACGCGGGCAGCTTCCCGTTGGCTTGCTTCAGTACCATGGCGCGAGTGATTTTTGAGGTGTTGCTGGTTTTGGCGTTGGTGCTGGGCTTCAGCGCTGAAACTTTCATCCAGCCATCGGCCCCCTGGGTGCGCACGTAGTACCAGCCGGAGACCTGGCCAGCTTTCCTTTCCCAGACCTTATCCCGATAGACGATCGAGTTCTTCGGGATATCACCGATGCGCTTCTTGCCCTTGACCGAAGCGAACAGGTCTGCGCCGGAAGACTTGGTGAAGTAGCGGTCCGACAGCCCAGCCCGGTTGGTGGTGTACGGGCCGGCGTCGATGGCGCAGCCCTGGGAGCAGGTGGTGACGTAGGCACCGGAGATCCATCCGTTCTTGCCCTGGGTGGAAATCTTGTACCAGCCGTTGGCGGCCTTGGACGTCGCGTAGGCGGGCTGTCCCTTGCTGATCTTGCCGACGACTGAGTGTCCGGTTCCCGCCCCCTTGCGGATATTCATCGTCGATTTCGGCGTGATCCACAGCTTCACGCTTTTCGCCCGCGGCGAGGTTTTGCCGGTGCCGGAGGTCTTGGTGACCTTGGTGTATTTGTTGGAGATCCACCCGGTCTTCTTGTTGTAGGTGACTTGGTACCAGCCGTTGGACGCTTGGGACTTGACGGTGACGGTCTTGTTCTTCGGGATGGTCAGGACAACGCGGTACTTGGTGCTGGAACCGGAGCGCATATTCAGATTGCTCGTGGTCTTGACCTGCACCATCCGTTTGGCGGCGTGCACCTGCAGGGTTGCTGGCGCTGCAAGTTGCGTGGATGGCTGGGCGGCTGGGATTGCCTGCGCGGCACTGGCTGGCATCAGGCCGCCGAAGGCCAGCGCACCGGCCAGCAACACGCCAGCGGTGGACACGGCGAATTGTCGAGGGGAACTGAAGAGTGTTTTCACGGCGGTGGAGTCTTCCGAAAGGCGCGGGCTTGGCTGGTGTCCTGCGCAAAGCCGTTCTCGGTGCGAGCGAGGTTGCCGATTCGGCGCCAGACATCATTAATAATGCAACAGCCACAGCGAATCGGGAACACCGCCACAGGCCACCGGTCACGGGCAGGCAAAAACCGGCGCTGTGCAGGATTTTTTCCTGCCCAGCGCCGGTTTCGGCGTTTCAGTGCGTTGCCCGCGGGCGAGCCGCTACTTGGAGATCTTGCCCGACATCCCGGCCAGGGCCCGGATGACCACCGGCTTGCAGGCGAACCAGGCTCCGGCGGTCACTGCAACGGCCAGCAGGAACATGATGACACCCATCCAGCCGTCGTCGCTGCGGGCGGCGAACATGTGGTTCAGGTTCGCCCGCGCACCAGTGAGCAGCACCAGCAGCACATGCATCACCAGGAAGCCGACGAAGAACAGCATGGCCGGGAAGTGCACCTTGCGGGCGGCTTCCATGGGGAATGCCTTATCCAGTTTGGCCGGCCAGGCCGGGGACATGCGCAGCCCGGTGATGGCGGAGACCGGGGCGGCCAGGAACACGATCGAGAAGTAGGCCAAGACCTGCAGCGCGTTGTAGTTCAGCCAGCCGTTTTCGCTTGGCCAGTCCAGCGACAGGTACTGCACGCCGGCGCTGATCGCATTCGGGAAGATGTCCCAGCTGGTCGGCACGATGCGCATCCACGCGCCGGTGGCGAACAGCAGCACAATGAACACCACGCCATTGACGATCCACAGCACATCCAGGCTCAGGTGCAGCCAGATTTCCAGGCTGATCTTCTTAGGCTTGGTTTTGGTCTTGAACAGGCCGGTGTTATTCCGGGTCCAGTAGGCCTTCGGCCTAGCCGTGGTGCGGATCAGCCAGCCGGAGCGGATGATCAGCACCAGGAAGAAAGCATTCAGGAAATGCTGCCAGCCCAGCCAGGCGGGGATGCCGGTGGGGGCGTTCTCCGGCAGCGCCGAATGCCCCGGATAGGCGGCAATAAATTGCTCCCCTGCTCCGGTTCCACGCCACCAGCGGGCGGCCAGCACCAGCAGGGCCAGGACAACCACCACTGCGGCGGCGATCCAGATCTTCTTCAGCGCCGGGTTGCCCGCCGTCGTGGCGGTGCGGGCGCCCTCCTTGGTTGTCAGCGACATGGAAACGATTCTCCTTGGTCTAGCCGGCGTTGGCCGGCTGCTTGGACTCCAGCAGCGCGGTGAGCTGCGGGAGGATCTCGAAGAGGTCGCCCACGATGCCTAAATCGGCAATGTCGAAGATCGGTGCGTCCTCGTCCTTGTTGATGGCCACGATGCGCTTGGCGGTCTGCATGCCGGCCAGGTGCTGGATGGCCCCGGAGATGCCCACTGCCACGTAGAGGTCCGGCGAGACGCTGACACCGGTCTGCCCGACCTGGTGGCTCTGCGGGATGTAGCCGGAGTCCACGGCGGCACGCGATGCGCCCAGTCCTGCACCCAGCGAGTCGGCGAGCGCTTCGATGAGCGCGAAGTTCTCCTTCGAGGCCACGCCGCGGCCACCGGAGACCACGATCTTGGCGGCGCGCAGCTCCGGGCGGGAAGAGGCGGCGGCCAGCGGGGTCACGGATTCGATTTCTGCCGAGGCGGCGGTGGCCACCTCGATGGCGGCGGAATCCACCTGGGCGGTGGCGGCCGGCAGCGGCTCGGCGCCGCTGGAAGCCACGGTGATCAGCGGGATGCCGGAACCTGCAGTGGATTCGGTGACATAGGTGCCGCCGAAGACCGAGTGCGTGGCGGCGATGCGGCCATCGCGCTGCGCCAGCTCGACCGCTTCGAGCACTACCGGGTTGCCGGTGCGCACCGAGAGCCGGCCGATGACCTCGCGGGCCACGGCGCTGGTCGAGGCGAGCACGGCGGCCGGGGCGTAGGCCTCGATGGCAGCCTGCAGGGCGGCGACGGCGCTGGCTGCCGGGTGGGCAGCAGCCTGCTGGGTTTCGCCGATGAAGACCTGCGCGGCGCCCTGCGCGGCGAGGGCGGCGGCGGTGCCGTCGCGGTCAGCGGAGGCGGCCACGGCCACCGGGGTGCCCAGCTGGGATGCCAGGGCCAGCAGGTGCGCGCCGCTGGCGGTCGGGGTGCCGTTCTCGGCCAGTTCGATGTGTACCAGGATGTTCGTCATGTCGTTGGTTCCTTAGATCAGCTTCTCGGCGGCCAGGTAGGCGGCAAGTTCCTGCGCGCCCTGTCCCTCGTCGATGATTTTCACGCCGGCGGTGCGCGCCGGGCGGGCGGCGGAGGAGAGCATCAGGTTGCCTGCTGCATGCTCCGGCGCGCTCAGGCCCAGCTCGGCGGTGCCCTGCACGGTGACCGGCTTGCGCTTGGCGGCCAGGATGCCCTTGAACTTCGGGAAGCGGGCCTCGCCCATGCCCTCGGCCACGGAGATGACCGCCGGGGTGGCCGCGCGCAGCGCGGTGGTGCCCGAAGCATCGGAGCGGGTGCCGCGCACGGTGCCGCCGGAGATCTCCAGGGTGCCCAGCGGGCCGAGGAACGGAAGGTTGAGCAGTTCGGCGATCATCGCCGGGACCACGCCGCCACGGCCGTCCGTGGACTCGTTGCCGGCCACGATCAAATCGGCATCGAGCGCGGAGAGCGCCTGGGCCAGGGCCCGGGCGGTGGCCAGCGCATCGGAGCCTGCCAGTGCGTCGTCCTGCACGTGCACCGCCTTGTCGGCACCCATGCTCAGGGCCTTGCGCAGCGCTTCGTTGGCGGCGGCCGGGCCCATGGTCACCACGGTGATTTCCACCGACTTGTCCGCGTCCTTCTGCTTCAGCGCGGCTTCCAGCGCGCGTTCGGTGATCTCATCGATCACGCGGTCGCTGGCGGCACGGTCTGCCCGACCATCGGAGGTGAGGTGGCGGCCTTCTTCGGTGTCCGGCACCTGCTTGATCAGCACTGCAATCTTCATGGTTTGCTCTTTTCTCGGTTCGATTCCACACCCGGCGCAGCCGCGTGGCGCGGGTCACGTTTCTGAAATACTATAACTAGATTCTAGTTTTTTGTCTAGGGCGGGGCACGGACCGCGTTGACGCCGCCTGAGCACCCCGCCCCGACGGGCTTGCCCAGCCCTGGTCGGCTTGCTCAGCTTTGCTCCGGCTGGCTCTCGCGCGGCGGCACCCACAGCCCGCGGGCCTGGGCCACCACCTGGCCGCCGGCCTCGATCTGGCCCCTGACCCAAATCTTGCGGCCATCGATTTCCTCCACCCACGCAGAAAGCTCCAGCTGCTCGAACAATGGCACCGCATGGTCGTAGTCCACGGTCAGCGACCGGGTGAAGATCCACTGCGCCACCGTGCCAGCGGCATAGCCCATCAGATGGTCCAGCAGCGTGGCCACCCATCCCCCGTGCACCCGGCCCGGAGGCCCCTGGTAGGGCAGGCCCAGCCGGGTGGTGGTGCGCACCCGGTTCGGCCCGTCCATGCGCATTGAAATCGGCGGGGCGATCGGGTTCAGCACCCCGGACACCGGCGAGCGGTCCATGTAGTCCTCGCCGCGCTCGCCGAAGGGGTCCAGCACCATGTCCTGCTCCTCGATGACAGCGCCGCGCAGCAGTTCAAGCACCCCGTCCAGGCGCTCGCCCAACTCCTGCGCTACTTCGGTGTCCACCGGAAGCCGGACCATCGCATCGAGCAGCTCGCGCACCTGCCCGGCAGCGTCCAGCAGCTTTTCCCCGCCGGCCGCCCGAACCTGCGTTCCGCCGTCCGGCAGGGCCACCTGCCTAGTCATTGCCCAGGATCAATGCGCTGGTCGGCACGCCGGTACCGGCGGTGACCAGCACGTTGCGGGCGTTGGCCACCTGGTTCACCGCGGTGCTGCGCAGCTGGCGCACACCCTCGGCGATGCCGTTCATGCCGTGGATATAGGCTTCGCCCAGCTGTCCGCCGTTGGGGTTGATCGGCAGGCGCCCGCCCAGCTCGATGGCGCCGTTCTTGATGAAGTCCTTCGCCTCTCCGCGGCCGCAGAAGCCGAACTCCTCCAGCTGCGCAAGCACGAACGGGGTGAAGTGGTCATAGAGCACCGCGGTGTCGATGTCCTCCGGGCGCAGCCCGGTGTCATTCCACAGCTGGCGTGCCACGTTGCCCATCTCCGGCAGCGCACGGTCGCCGTCCTTGCGGTAGTAGCTGACCATGGTGTGCTGGTCGTAGGCCGCGCCCTGGGCGGCGGCGCGGATGGTCACTGCCTTGCCCGGCAGGTCCTTGGCGCGTTCCGGGGTGGTGATCACGAACGCCTGGCCGCCGTCGGATTCCTGGCAGCAGTCCAGCAGGTGCAGCGGATCGGCGATCCAGCGCGAGTTCTGGTGGTCTTCCAGGGTGATCGGCTTCTCGTAGAACCAGGCCTTCGGGTTGGTGGCCGCGTGCTTGCGGTCAGCCACGGCCACCCGGCCGAAGTCCTCGGAGGTGGCGCCGGACAGGTGCATGTAGCGCTGGGCGAACATGCCCACCCAGGAGGCCGGCGTCATCAGCCCGAAGGGCAGGGTCCAGGCGTAGGCGGCGGCGCGGGTATCCGGGGCCATGCCCTCGGTGCTCATGGCCGCGCCGAAGCGGGCGCCGGAGCGCTCATTGAAGGCGCGGTAGCAGACCACGGTCTTGGCCACGCCGGTGGCCACTGCCATCGCCGCGTGCAGGATCGTGCCGGCTGCGGCACCTCCCCCGTAGTCCACATGGCTGAAGAAGTTCAGCTCCTTGCAGCCCAGGCCGCGGGCCACCTCGATGGCCGGGTTGGTGTCCATGGAGTAGGTGACCATGCCATCCACATCATGCGGGTCCACCCCGGCGTCGCGGCAGGCGGCCAGTGCGGCTTCCTGGGCCAGCTGCAGCTCGGAACGCCCGGAGTTCTTGGAGAACTCGGTGGCGCCGATGCCTACGATCACTGCCTTGTTCAGCAGGTTGCTCATGCCGATTCCCCTTTCGATGGGATCACGAGGTCTACGGTGCCCGTTACATGCGGGCCCAGGGAGTTGGTGCCGATGACCTTCACCACGACGTTGTCCCCGTCGACCGAGTCGACGGTGCCGGTGAAGGCCATTTCATCGCCCGGGAAATTGGTGGCGCCCAGGCGGATGTTGATCCGGCCCACGCGGGCAGCCGGTCCGGCCCATTCGCCCACGTACCGGTTGACCAGCGCGTTGGTGGTCAGGATGTTCATGAAGACGTTCGGCGTGCCAGCCGCCTGTGCCACGTCCTTGTCGTGGTGCACCTTCTGGAAGTCGCGGGTGGCGATGGCGCCGGTGACGATCAGCGTCGCGGTGATCGGGATGCGCAGCTCGGGCAGCTGGGCGCCGGCCTCGATGCCGGCGCGGACGGCGGTATCTACGGTGCTCATGCGGCGCCCCCTGCCGGACGGGCGACCGGCAGGACCAGGTCAGCGTCCATGCGCTCGGCGGTCACGTGCACCGGCATGCCGATCTGCACGTCCTCGCGGGCCACGCCCTCGAGGTTCATGACCACCCGGGCGCCTTCCTCCAGTTCCACCACTGCCACGATGTAGCCCGGCTCGAACGGCGGGACGATCGGGTGGTACATGACCACGTAGCTGTGCAGGATGCCGCGGCCGGACATGGTCTTCGGGGACCAGTGCAGCGAGTTGCACTGAGGGCACATCGGTACCGGCGGGTGGCGCAGCTCGTTGCAGTCGTCGCAATGCTGGATGGTCAGCTCGCCGCGCTCGTTCAGGGACTCGAAGAAGAAGGCGTTGTCCAGGTTGATGGCCGGGCGGGGACGCAGGGCCTGGCTCTTGGCCGTGGCCGGGGTCTCGGTCAGCGTTTCGCTCATTACGAGTTCCTCTTTTCAGGGTTGTACCACAGGGTGCGGAAACGCATGGTGCCCACGCGTTCGCCTTGCTGGTCGGTGTAGGTGGTCAGGGTGGTGATGAAGTAGCCCTCGCCCAGGCCGGTCTGCTTGGGGCCCGCGAAGGACTCGACCTTCTCGCTGGCGGTCAGCAGGTCGCCGGGGACCAGATAGCGGTCGTATTCCTGGTCGCAGTTCACCGCCACGACCTTCGGGTAGCCGCAGTCGGCCAGGTGGGCATAGGCGCGGTCCACGTCGGATTCGATCTCCGGGTCCGAGGGATTGATCATGTTCCAGACCTGCAGCGCCGAGGGCGGGGCCACCACGTCCGGGTGCCCGGCGGCGCGGGCGGCTTCCGGGTCCAGGTAGATCGGGTTGGTTTCCTCCATTGCGTCGCACAGGTGGTGGATCATGGGCCGGTTGACCTCGTCGCGGGCGACACTGATCCTCTCGTTGCCGGCGGCGATCATCTCGCCGATCAAGACAGTGGGATTCTGGCTCATACTCTCTCCTTAATGGTGGTTTCGGCTGGTTTCAGCGGCAGCAGGTGCGCACGGCCGTTCTCCTCGAACAGGGCCTCCAGCTGCGCCAGGGCCTTTTCATCCAGCACCTCGAAGGCGATATCCCTTCCGGTGCGGTGGAAGACGTTCTCATTCACCAGCCAGGCGTCGCGGCGCAGGCTGGGTTTGTTGATCTTCTGGGTGGCGGTCACCGGCACATCACGGACCACCGACAGGAAGCGCGGGGCCCACTTGGTACCCAGATCCGGCTGGGCTTCCAGGAAGGCGGCGAAGTCCGCCGGGTCGAAGGATTCCGGGTCCTCGACCTGCAGCGTGGCCATCACCTGGTCGCCGGTGCGGGCGTCCGGCACCGGATAGACGGCGGCCAGCATGACCCCCGGGTAGCGCGAGAGCACGCGTTCCACCGGGGCAGCGGAGAAGTTCTCGCTGTCCACGCGCAGCCGGTCCGAGGTGCGCCCGGCGAAATAGAAGTAGCCTGCCTCGTCGCGGTAGGCCAAGTCCCCGGTGAGGAACGCGGTGCCGCGCACGCGTTCGGCCACAGCTTCGGGGTTCTTGTAGTAGCCCTCGAACAGGGCAGCGCCGGTGAGGTTCACCAGTTCGCCGATGGCCTGTTCCGCGTTCAGAATGCGTCCGTTCTCGGAGAAGATCGCCGGCGGGCACGGTTCCATGGTGTCCGGGTTGACCACCGCGGCGTCCATGCCCTGCGGGGCAACGCCCAGCGCGCCGGCCGGGCAGTCGCCGGTGCGCTTCAGGGTCAGCCCGCCCTCGGAGGCGCCGTAGCTTTCGGTCGGCCAGACGCCGAAGCGGCGGTGGAATTCGGCCAGATCGAATTCGCTGGCTTCGGTGCCGAAGCAGGAGCGCAGGTAGGTCTCGGCTTCGGCGGCCTTTTCCGGCTGGGCCAGCAGGTAGGACAGCGAGCGTCCCACGTAGTTGAAGTAGGTGGCTTTGTAGCGCATCAAGTCCGGCAGGAACCCGGAGGCGGAAAACTTGCGGGCCAAGGCGAAGGTGCCGCCGGTGTACAGCGGATTGGCCCAGCAGGCGAAGATGCCGTTGCCGTGGAACAGCGGCATGGAGTTGTAGCTGACATCTTGCCGGCCCAGGCCCATGTGCTGGAATTCCGCGGTGCGGAACAGCCGCCCGGTGGTGCAGATGACCGCCTTCGGATCCCCAGTGGAGCCGGAGGTGAACAGCAGCAGCAGCGTGGTGTCCGGGTGCGCGGCGGCCGGCGCGTCGGGGCGCGGCAGGTGGCGCAGGGAATCCAGCTCGCGGGCGTAGCCGGCGGAATCGACATAGCGGGTCCGGGCGGCGGGCACTCCGGAATCCACCGAGTTGAAATAGCCTTCCAGCTCGCGGGTGGTCAGCAGGATCTCCACGTCGGTGTACGCGATGTCGCGGGCCAGTTCCTCGCCGCGGCGGGTGAGGTTGATGCCCACTACAGTGGCACCGGCGTAGGCTGCGCCGCCGATGGCGAAGATGTATTCCGGGTCGTTTTCCAGCATCACGCCCACGTGGAAGGGCTTGCCATCGTCGTGCAGCGAGAGCATCAGGTGGGCGCGGAGCTTGCATTCGGCCACAACTTCGGCCCAGGTCCAGATGCGGCCCTCGAAGAGCAGGCCGGGGTGGTGGTCCTCGGCGCGCAGGTCAAGCAGATCTCTGGTAGTTTGAAGTTTCGTTTCGAGAACGGTGTTCATTGCTAATCCTTAAGGGTGAGGTTGGAGACCTGTGGCTCGCCGCCGGCCGCGCTTGGCTGTTTCGTCGCTGGAATGAAAAGGACCACGACGATGGTCAGCAAGCAGGTGGCGATGAGTACGCCCACGACCAGCAGGAAGCCGGTCATCGAGACGAACGTGTTCTCGCCTGCTGCAACAGGCGAGAACACGAGCAACAGGCCCACGACCGAGGCGGCGACCGCCTGGAAGGCCGTACGGGTCACTGCATTGACGCCCGTGGCGGTACTGGTCTGCTCGGGCAGCACGCATTCGACGATCACGGTCGGCATGCCCGAATAGAGGAAGCCGGTTCCGAAGATCACCACGACCATGCCGGTGACGACCACCGCGATGCTGGTCGGGTCGATGCACACGATCAGCAGGCCGATGATAGTCAGCAGCGAGCCGATCATCAGTGAGCTGCGCGCGCCGAAGCGGCTGGAGATCCGGCCGATCAGCGGCGAGATCGCGAAGGCCGCGGCGGCGGTGATGAATCCCAGCAGGCCGGTCATGGTGGCGCTCAGCCCCAGGCCCACCGGGAGCTCCATAACGCTGCCGTCCGCCAGCGGGATGCTGTTCGGATTGCGGTACAGGGTCACGGTGAGGATATTCGTGGTGCCGATCGGACCGATGGCGATCAGCGCGGTGGCCAGCATGCCCAAGGCGAACTTGCGCTGGGTGAACATCCGCACGTCGATCATCGGTTCGCGGGTGCGCAACTCCCAGCGGACCCACAGCGCCAGCAGCACTAGGCCGCCGATCAAGAAGAACAGCACCTGCCAGTTGCCGAAGCCCAGTTCCTTGCTCAGGGTCAGGGCGTACAGCGCGCCGGCGATGCCCGCTCCGAACATCAGCCCGCCCGCCCAGTCCACATGCACCGCGGAGGCCAGCGAGGCCTTCGGTTCGCGGGTGATGCCGAAGTGCACCAGCACGGCTGCCACGCAGGCGAAGATCGCCGCGGTCCAGAAGATCCACTGCCAGCTGGCGTAATCCAGGAACAGGCCTCCGCCGAGCATGCCGCCGGCGCCGGCGATCAGCGCCGAAGTTGAGACCACCGCGATGCCGGTGCCGATCTTGTGCTCCGGGAAGGTGGAGCGGACCATGCCGATGGCCAGCGGCAGCACTGCGCCGGAGACGCCCTGCAAGGCGCGGCCGGCGACCAGGATGCCGAAACTCGGGGCGACGGCGCTGATGACCGAACCCAGTGCCGAGAGCAGCAGCACCCAAACCAGGATCTTGCGGCGGCCGAACTGGTCGCCAAGGCGTCCGACGAAGCTGGTGGCCAGCGCCGCGACCAGCGAGTAGGAGGTGACCACCCAGACCAGCTGGGAGAGGTCCGAGGTGAAGAATTCGCCCGGCGTGTACAGCAGCTGCACCGCCATGGACGTCTCGAAGGCCGCGACGACCTCGGCGACCACCAGGATCGCCAGCACTGCGGCCACGCTCTGCCCGGCATGGGTGCGGGCCTTGCCCGCGGTCCCCGGCGCACTCATGCTTTCCCTCCGTCCAGGATGACCGCCGCTAGTTCTTCGCTGACATGTCCCGCGGTGCCCCAGAGCACGTCCAGTTCGCGCATCCACACGAAGAACCGGTGGATGTGGTTGTCCAAGTCGGCGCCCATGCCGCCGTGCAGGTGCTGGGTGGTGTGCACCACGCGGAATCCGGCCTCGCGGGCCAGCCAGGATGCGCCCAGGGCGGCTTCGGCCCCGTCGCCATCGTGGTCCAGCTGCCAGGCGGCGTCGATGGTGGACAGCCAGGTGGTTTCGGTGTCGATGAACGCGTCCGCCGCACGCAGGGCCACCCCCTGGTTGGTGGCGATGGCGCGCCCGAACTGCTTGCGCTCGTTGGTGTACGCGGCGGTGCGGCGCAGTGCCTCGGCACCCACGCCGGACATGAGCGCGGCCGCCGCGGTGAGCAGGCGCAAACGGATCCACGCGGCCGCCTGCCCGGTGCCGCGGTTGGCCCCGATCAGGTCCGAGGCCTGCACCTGGACGCCGGCAAAGGCCAGCTCGGCGTGCTGCTGGCGGGACAGCCCGTGGTACTCGTCCAGGGTGATGCCCGCGCGGTTCGCCTCGATCAGCGCGGTCAGCTCACCGGCCTCGGTGTGGAACTGCACCATTAGGTGGGTGGCCGACGGAACCAGGTACCCCAGCTCGATGGCCCCGTCCAGCACCCAGCCCTCGCCGGAAGCGGTGCCGTTGACACGGCGGCGCACCTCGGGTTGCAGCGCGGCGATGCGCACCGAGCCGGCGCCAATGCCTTCGAGCAGCTGCTCGTGGCCTCCGAATTCGGCGATGGCCAGGGCCGCGACGGCGGTGGTGATGAAGGGGACGCGGCCCAGGGTGCGTCCCTGTTCGCGGGCGACGAGCGCCAGCCCGGCCATACCCAGTCCCGGTTCGTCCTCGCCCATGGGCAGCAGCGCGTCGATCAGCCCGGACTCGGCGATTTGGCTCCACAGGGCCGCATCGTAGGCGGCTCTTGCCTTTTCGCCGGCGGCGTTGAGTTCGTCGGTGCCCAGCGAGGAGAAGATCTGCGCGGCGAGGTCGGCCAGGCCCTGCTGGTCCTCGTCCAGGGCGAACTCCATGCTCGGGGACTCAATGGTGTTGTTCATGCTCGCGGTGCTCAACGTGCGCTCCTTGCCATGCCGAGGGTGTTCCAGGCGACGATTTCGCGCTGGATTTCGGCGACTCCCCCGCCGAAGGTATTGATCTGCGCGCCGAGGTTCATCAGTGCCAGGCGTCCGGTGTCGAAGTTCCACGGGGCATCGGAGATGCGGGTGGCGGTGCCACCCACGATCTCCAGCAACGACCGGTACACGTCGATCACGGTTTCGGTGGCGAAGACCTTGGCCGCGGAGGCCGAGCCCGGATCCAGCGATCCCTGCGCGGTGGTCTCCACGAGTTTCCAGTTCATCAAGCGCATGGCGCGCAGCCGGGCGGTTGAGGTGGCCAGCAGCGAGCGGACCCAGGGCTCATCGCCCAGCGGGGTGCCGTCGGCGGTGACCTGGTCCTTGAGCCATGTGCGAACCTCGTCCAGCTGTCCTTCGCAGATGCCGCTGAAGGCGGCCAGGCCCACGCGCTCGTGGTTCAGCTGGGTGGTGATCAGTTTCCAGCCTTCGTTTTCCTCGCCCACGACGTTGGTGAGCGGAACCCGGATGTTGTCGTAGTAGGTGGCGGTGGTGCTGAAGCCGCCCACGGTATGGATCGGGGTGGCGGAGAAGCCCGGGTCGCTGGTCGGCACCAGGATCAGCGAGATGCCCTTGTGCTTCGGGGCATCGGGATCGGTGCGGGCGGCCAGCCAGATCCAGTCGGCGCCGTCGCCGCCGGAAGTGAAGACCTTGGAGCCGTTGATGACGTACTCGTCGCCGTCGCGCACGGCGCGGGTGGTGAGCGAGGCCAGATCGGTGCCAGCCTCCGGTTCGGTGTAGCCGATGGACACCACCAGCTCGCCGGCGAGGATCTTGGGCAGGAAATAGTCCTTCTGCTCTTGGCTGCCATGGCTCATCAGGGTCGGGCCCACGGTAGTCATGGTGATCATCGGGATCGGGGCGTCGGCGCGGTAGGCCTCGTCATAGAAGACGAACTGCGCGGCCGGGCCGCGGCCCTGGCCTCCATACTCGACGGGCCATCCGATGCCAAGCCATCCGTCCTGGCCCATCTGCCGTTGCACTGCGGAGTGGACCGGTCCCCCGGTCTCACCTTCTTGCTTCAAGCCCGCGCGCACCTCGTCGGTGAGGAGCGCGGCGAAATAGGAGCGAAGCTCCTCGCGGAGTGACCGTATCTCCGTGGAAGAACGTAAATGCATTACGTTGCCTTTCGTCTTTGACTAGGCGATTACCGTAAGTAACGGTGGAATGTGATCCAGATTACTTACCGGCCGACAAGTAATCAATACCTTGCGCACAGCAGATTCTTGAGCTAGTTCCGGAGGAATCCCAGAGGGAAAATATTTCTTTTCGCAGAGGCTTTGCCGTGGGGAATCCGGACGGCAGATGAGAAGAACGGCGATTCTTTCTGCAGGCCCAAGCCCTGCGATATTGATCCCGCAAGCCGGATCCACGGCAGATGCAGCCAGTCGCGAAGGAGCAGCGGAGCATCTGCAGAATAGAAACTAGAACCTTATTGCAGTTCAGTTGCCATTTGGTCGGCATCCCCAGTCCTGATCGGCCATGGGCGGCGCCCCTTGCGGCGACCCTTGAGTCAGGACTTGGACCGCTGCGGGCCGCGCTGGAGACCGCGGGCGGAAAGCGTTGCCGAAGCTGAAGAATCGAGAATCTTCCAGCGCCGATACTGCCCGAAAACTCGGCGGAATATGGCAAACGGATCCCATGGGAATCCTGCAGTCCCGGTTATTGAGACGAAAAATCCCCCGGAAATTTTTCCGGGGGAAGATCGGTGGCATAAAACTGCCGAAGCTACGCGATCAACGAGGGATTTGCTCGTAATAAACCCGCTAGTTCGGGCCTTCGGAAGGTGGTCGGCATTGGTCCTCTGACGAACGCCGGCTAGCGGTTCGGCAGTCTCATTTCACCAGGCACCCCAGCGTGCCAGCTTGTCTGGCCGAAGAGTCAGTGGGCGGTAGTGGAGTCGAGTGCTTCGCGGATGAAGCCGTAGACGATCTCGCGTCGCCGCGCGGACTTCATCCCGGGGACCACCATGCGGTCATCTGTGAAGACCATCTCCCGATGCAGCATGTCCATGACCAGGATGGCCTTCACCTGGTCTTCGTCGCTCATGTCCGGGAGCATGGCCAGCTCCATGGTGCGGCGACGATGGTACTCAATCCGCTCCTTGATCTCGTCGGGCAGCCAGGTGTTGTTGCTGCTGCTGGCCAGCACCGCTACGGCGCGGGAATGCGAGAGCAGAACCTGCGAATAGCTGTAGAGGAATTCCCAGCGCCGCTGCGCATCGGGGAACTGCTCGGGCGCCTGCTCCAGCAGGTCGTCAATGGCGTCCAGCAGTGGAGAGAGGATCCCGGAGAGGATATCGGCCTTGCTCTTGAAGTGGTAGTACAGTGCGGCTTTGGTGAAATCCAGTTGCGCTGCGATGGCGCTGAGCGGGGTTCCCGCATAGCCATGCTCGAGAAACAAGTCGGTGGCTATTGCCAGGATCTTTTCGCGACTGCCCTGCTTTTCGCCAGACGGCTTCGTGGTGCGTTGCTCAGTCTTCACGTTCTTGGTTCCTATGCTATGGATTCTCCACCCGATCATATCGGGTACGCGCAGTGCTACTGAGCCGTCGATTTCCTGCGGAATAATTCACCGCCCCCGGCCGGCCGTCATCGGCGGCCGGGGGCGGCTGAAGATCCAGGAACTGCCGGTTAGTTCGCGGCGGCATCCTGGAGTTCGACGGCATCCTGCGCTATCGCGGCGGCAGCGGTGGCGACTCCACGGTCCAGTACGATCTTCCCGTCGGCGAGCACCTGGAACAACGCGCCGTCAGGGGTGTTCCATATGAGCGTTTCCAGCTTCTGCCCCGGGAAGACCGGGGCGGCGAAGCGTGCAGTGATCGAGCCCAGGCCGCGCTCGGCCAGCAGCGTCGAGTTGCGCACCAGCGCGAGGGCCGCCATGCCGTAGGTGCACAGGCCATGCAACACCGGCCGGGGGAAGCCTACCCTGCTTGCCAACACCGGATCGGAGTGCAGCGGGTTGCGGTCGCCGTTCAGGCGGTAGAGCAGGGCCTGGTCCACGCTGGTCGCCTGCTCGATAACCTCGTCGGGTTCGGTCCCCGGCTCTGCCCAGCCGCCGGTGCCTTCCGGGCGCGGGCCGTAGCCGGTTTCGCCGCGGATGACCATGGAGGTTACGGTGGTGGCAACCAGTTGCCCCTCGTGGTCCAACAGTTCGGTGGTCAATTCGATGATGGCGTTTTTGCCCTGGTCATAAACGGCACTCATGAAACTGCGCGGGGTAACGCTACCCTCCGAAGGTAGTTCTCGATGCAGGACCAGCGACTGCCCGCCATGCAGGATCTGTTGCAGCTTGAAGTCCCCGAGATGGTCCATCGAACCGCCGCTGCCGCCGAGGACGACAGCGAAGGTCGGGAAGACCTTCTGCTGGACGCCGAAGGAGTTCTCCGTCGTGTATTCGATTTCCTTGGTTGCGTCGGGACGCCCGGCTCCGATACTTAACGCATATAGCAGCGCCGAATCGCGGTCCCAGGTGACGGTTTCCCCTACGCTGACCTTGCCGATATTCTCTGTAAAAATTGCCATGCTCTTGCCTCTCCAGCCCGTTCATCCATGACGCGAGTCACTCATTCCATCAAGACTATAACTGGATTCTAGTTTTCGTCTATGGCTTGAAGGGAATTCGGGCCTTGGCCGCGCACGAACCGACGAAGCCAATCCCCAGGACTCCGCCTGCCGTCGCGCAACTAGGACATCGAGCAGAAGCCGCGGCCTGGGCGCCGCGAGCATAGGCCTCAGCCTAGCGCGTCGGTTCGGCGGTTCCTGCTATGCACGATCGCCAACGCCACCCACAACACCACGAGGAGCGCTGCAAATTGCGCCGCAACGAGCGCCGGAACTGGCATGGCCGCGGCAGACACGGCCAGCACCGCGATCAAGGTCGCAGTGCAGGCCACGATACCCACGAAGAACCCAGCTGAGTTTGGCCCACGGCTCACCCGCGCGGTCGCCACGGTACCGATAGCTACCGCAGCGCCGGCAGCTATCCATGATGCGACACCTGCCCCGAAGGCGCCCAGTGCCACCGCACCGACGGCCAAGACCGCCGCCATCGCGATCCTCATCATCACCGACATACCCATCGTTCCTCCTCCTGCACAACCGATCACTTTGAGCCTGCGGGGCAACCATCGAGGTCCTGCTCCATTCCTGGATGCGCCCGCATTTCCAACGTATCTAACTTATTTAGCTTAATACAGAGCATTTCAACCGTATTTTCTTCTACACCCTCATACTTAAGTAGGATCGCGCCGAGGCCGGGAGTTTGGTAGGGCAGCACCAGTCCGCGCCCCGCCAACCCCGGTTGCCTGCGCGCACAGCGAAGACCGGCCCAGCTCCGTTGCGAAACAGAGCTGGGCTGGTCTTGTTCGGCGTTGCGGCGGTGCTACCGGCGGCTAGACCAGATCATCAGCTGGTTGCGCCTGCTTCGGCAGCTGCATGGCGGCATCTTGAGGCACCCAGACTTTCGGAGTGCGGCTGAGCATGAACGCGATCAACAGCGCCGCGAGCCCGAAAACTGCCACGAAGCCGAAGGCCTGGAAGACCCCTTGCTCCCCCACCGCGGTGGTAACCGGATCCTGGTGGCGGGCCAGCAGGTAGGCGCCGACGGCGGTAGCCACGGACTGGCCAATGTTGCGCACCATGGTGTTGGTTCCGGCGCTCTCCGAGGTATGCGTCTCTGGAACCGCCTCGATCAGCACGTTGGGCAGGGCACCAAAGGTCAGGGCGATGCCCACCGAGTTGACGGACATGGCCACCAGGAACGCCAGCAGGCTGCCCAGGGTGAACATGATCGCGGTGACAGCGGCCAGCATCAGCAGCAGGCCGGTGATGAACACGAAGCGGGCGTTGAACGCCTGGGCGAGCTTGCCGCCCAGCGGGGAGAAGAAGTAGCCCAGCAATGCGGTGCCGCCGCTGAACAGGCCCGCTGTGGTGGCGGAGAAGCCCAGGCCGAAGCCCATTTCCGCGGGGTACTGCAGCACGTACTGGCTCGGCACCGCCATGCCGCCGATCGGTCCAACCGCTGCCAGGAAGGTGGCAGCCATGGCCAGGGCGATCTGGCGGTTTTTGAACATCTGCAGGTTCACGATCGGGCGCTGGCAACGCAGTTCCCACCAGACCCACATTGCGACGACCGCCAGGCCAGCGAGCAACAGCCCGCCGCCGCCAAGCGAGGCCCATCCGGCCTTGGAACTGTTGGACAGGCCAAGCAGGATGCCCGAAGCACCCACCGGCAGCAGCAGCGCCCCGGCGATATCCAGCCGGCCCGAGGTGGTTTCGCGCGGCTTGTCCTTCGGGAGCACCACGAGCACCGCGATGACCGCCAGCACCGCCAGCAGGCCGGCGAACAGGAAGATTCCGTGCCAGGAGAAGGTGTCGATCATCAGGCCGGCAATCAGCGCCCCGCCGGCGCCGGCGATCAGCGCGGAGGCGCCGATCATGGACACGCCCACGGGCAGTTTCTTCTCTTGGAGGTGCTCGCGAGCCAGGCCGAAGGCCAGGCCCATGACGGCACCGGCCGCACCCTGGATGCCGCGGCCGAGGATGATCATTTCAAGGCTGCTGCCGACCAGCGAGATCAGCGAGCCGATGGCGGCCAGAGCCAGCACCACCACCATCACCCGGCGCCGGCCGTACAGATCGCCGAAGCGCCCGCCGAGCAGCGCCGCCGACGCGGACACCAGAAGGTAGATGGTCACGACCCAGGCTACGGCATTCGCATCCACGTGGAAGTCGGCCATGAGCGTCGGGAGGGTTACGTACATCATTGAGAGCTCGAACGCTGAAACAATCTCGGTCAGCACCAAGACCGCGACTACCGCCACGAATCCCGGAGCCGATGCACGCGTCGCACTCAGCTTTGGGGGCCTAGCTTGAGACATCTTTGTCCTGCCTTATCCGCGCCGGAATGGCGCTTTGAGGGGTCACCTAGGCACCCTCCGGACAGGACGCCCGGGCAAGGCCATGCGGTGATGTTCTTGCCCGAGCGGGCAGCTGCTTAGCGGGTTGCGATACCCACTGACTTGGTCCAGAAGAACTCTTCCAGACCTTCAAGTCCGCCTTCGTTTCCGATGCCGGAGTGGCCGATGCCGCCGAAGGGGCGTTCGGCCGTGGCGTTGAAGGCGCCGTTGACTGCGATCTCGCCGGTCTCCATCGACTCGGCCAGGCGCAGCCCCCTTCCCAGATCGGCGGTCCAGATGTACCCCGAAAGCCCGTAATCCGTGCCGTTGGCGATCTGGAGCGCGTGCTCCTCGTCGCGGAACGGGATCACCGCCAGCACCGGCCCGAACACCTCATTCTGCGCCAGCGACCCGTCAGGGTCCACGTCAGCCACGATGGTTGGCGGGTAGTAGAAGCCCTGGGCGAGTTCCCCGCCCAGGCGTTGCCCGCCGGTGACCAGGCGGCCGCCTTCTTCCAGTGCCTGGCCGAGCATCGAGTCCATGCGGTCGATGGCGTCCTGGTTGATGACCGGTCCGCACATGGTGTATTCGCCGGCGGGATCCCCGATGGGGAACTGCTCCGCCGCCTGCACGACCTTGCCGATGAATTGCTCGTACACCGATTCCTGCACCAGCAGGCGGGTCGGCAGCGCGCAGGCCTGGCCGCTCATCATGCCGAAAGCGAAGAACGCGGCGTGCCCGGCGGCCTTGTCCAGGTCCGCGTCCTCGAAGACCAGGTTGGCCGACTTGCCGCCCAGCTCCAGGATCATCGGCTTGAAGGTCTTGGCGCAGGAGGCGGCGATCGCCTGTGCGGTCGCCGGTCCGCCGGTGAAGGTGATCTTCTTGACCAGGCGGTGCTCGACCAGCGCGGCGCCGGCGGAGGGGCCGCCGGGAACGATGTTGATCGCTCCGTCCGGGATCCCCGCCTCGCGGGCCAGGTCCGCGAAGGCAGTCGGGGTGTACGGTGTCAGCTCGCTGGGCTTGATGACTATGGTGTTGCCCGCGGCCAGCGCGGCCGGGACCTTCATGGCCAGCGACATCAGCGGCGCGTTCCAGGTGATGATGGCGCCGATGACGCCGTAGGGCTGACGCAAGGTGTGGCCGAAGGAGCCGCCAGCTCCGCCATTGCTGGTGATCCGGCCCAGCGGCAGCTTGTCCGCCCAGCCTGCATAGTAGCGGGTCCACTCCACTGCGGCGGCAACCATGTTCCGGGCGGTGATGCGCGGGGCCCCGTTATCGGCCATGCCGGCGGCGGCCAGCAGCTCGGTGTTCTCCTCCATGAGCTCGGCGAGCTTCATCAGCTTGCGCGAACGCTGCCCGGCAGGCAGGGCACGCCATTCGAGGAACGCTGCATGGGCGGCCTGCACGGCTTGGTCGATCTGCCCGGTTGAGGCCATGGGCACCAGGCCGTTGACCTTTCCGGTGGCCGGATCGATGTGCTCGTGGGTGGTTTCGCTTTCCATGATCACCTGCGCGCCGATGCGCAGGGAAGGGGCTGGCAGCTGGATGCCGGTCTCGATGCTCATGATCCAGTCTCCGGTTCGTAGCGCAGCATGGTGATGTCTCCCTCGGGGTGGTCGCAGAAGACCGGGCGGACCTGCATGCCGATCTCGAGCTGTTCCGGGTCGGCGTTGATGATTTCGGTGGAGAACTTTGGTCCCTCGTCCCACTGGACGATGGCCAGTATCATTTCCTTTGCCGAGGCGAAGTGCGCCGCCGGCGGACGGGTGGCCACAGTGTAGGAGTACAGCGTTCCGGCGCCGGAAATTTCGCGCCATTCGAGGTCATCGGCCAGGGTGCGTGGGGCCAGCGGACGCGGGTAGAAGATGTATTCGTCCAGCGACGGCGAGTACTGGATGCGGATCTTGCGCTCGGCAAGTGCATCCCAGAATGGCCGGGTCAGCGGGGTCGGAACCGGCAGCGGCCGGGACAGGGTTTCCGGGGTGTAGGTGGTCATTTTCTGTGTCTTTCCTTTCTAGTCGCCCTGCAGGATCAGCGCGGTCTGCTCGCTCATGATGCCGCCGTTGCCGCTGACGAACGCGCGGTTGCAGTCGGACACCTGGGCGGCGTTGGCGCGGCCCATGATCTGGCGTGCCCCGTCGATGACGTGGTGCATGCCGCCGGCCACGCCGGCCTGGCCGAAGGACAGCTGCCCGCCGGCGGTGTTCATCGGGAAGTCCCCGCGGAAGGTCAAGTCGTGGTTGGATACGAAATCCATGCCCTTGCCCTTGGGCGCGAAGCCCGCGTCTTCCAGGCTCATCAGCACCGTGATGGAGTAGCAGTCGTAGATGGAGACCATGTCCACCTCCGAGCGGGTGATGCCTGCCATGGAGAAGGCTTGCTCGGCGGCGTGCACCATCGGGGAGGTCATCAAGTCGCGGGCGTAGGTGGGGGTCTTGTACGGCACGCGTTCGCCGAAGCCGGTAATCCATACCGGACGGTTCTTGGACTTCTTGGCCAAATCCGCGTTGCCCACCACCACGGCTGCGCCGCCCTGGCACGGCATGACGATTTCAAGCATGTGCAGCGGGTCGGCAATCATCGGCGAGTTCAGCACATCAGCGACGGTGATCGGCTGGCCGTGGAAGACCGCCTCCGGGGTGGCGCAGGCGTTGGTGCGCTGGTCCACGGCGATCTTGGCCATGGCCCGCTCGTCGTAGCCGAACTCGTAGCCGTAGCGCTTGGCGATCTGCCCGTAGGGGCCGTTCTGCCCGAGGTTGCCGTAGGGGATTTCGAATTCTGCCTGCGGGGAGCCGAAGGCGTTGGAGGATGCGCCGAAGTGCATCTTGTCATCCATCACGAACGGCTTGCGGTCGTCCATCGGGAAGTGGTGGGTGCCCGGGAAGGTCACCAGCACCGCGTCGCACAAGCCCAGCTCCACGGCGGCCGCGGCGCGCCAGATGCCGGCGGCGGATCCCGCGCCGCCCAGGTCCACGATCTCCGCGAAGTTCGCGTCGATGCCGAGGTATTCGGTGACAGTGGACGGCACGAACATGTCCGCTTCGCCGATCATAGGGGTGACTACGCCGTTCACATCCGTGGCGGACAGTCCTGCGTCGTCCAGCGCGGCCTTGGACAGCCGGGCCCACTGTTCCAGGTTGAACGAGGGTTCGCGGGTGAGCTTTCGCTGCGGTGGAAGTTCGCAATAGCCGAGGATGGCTGCTTCGCCTCTCAGTCCCATGAGGTGTCTCCTTAGTGCTAATTCTTTGATAGTGAAGTTCGTGTCTCAGGCGGCGTGCGCACGCTGGCCGGTGAGGATGTCCAGGCCCAGGGCCTGGAATCTGCTTCCGGCACCGCGCAGCGCCTGCAACAGCCCTGCATCCAGGTCCGGTGCGGGTGCTGATGAGGCGGTGAAGGATAGCGACTGCAGCCCCGGTGGGGCATTCTCGTCAACCCGCAGCACCAGTCTGGAGCCCTGCGGCCAGGAGAACAGCTGGGAGGCCGGGTCGAATTCCAGGCTCGTGACCCGGGCCCCGAGCACCGCGCCCAGCACCAGCCGGGCCTGGGCCGCGTCGCGGATGCTGCCGGCAATGAAGTCCAGCCGTTGCGGAGGATTCTGCGCCGAGGGCTGCTCTTCCCAGGGGCAAGGGGCTGCACCGGGTGCGGTGATGCCGTCGTTGCCGTCCAGAGCCAGCTCGGTCTGCACCAGTTGCACCAGGAATCCCAGTCCGGTGTCCTTGGGATGCAGGAACAGTTCCTTCCACCATTGGTTGTCAAGGTTTTGCAGGATGGTTCGCACCCCGGCGGCGCGGGCGAGCTCCATGGAGGCATGGATGTCCGAGACCTTGAAGGTGATGTGGTGCGGGTTGGCTGCGCCCCCGGTACGGGCCAGGTGCTCGGCAACGAACCCGCCGCCGCCAGCAGGCGGTTGCAGCAGTTCCAGGCGCATGCCCTCGGCCAGTTCCAGCTGGCAGGGGCTGAAGGAGCCCTGGTGGAAACCGGAGACCCAGCGGGCGCCGAGCGTGCGGTGCACGCTGGGCCCGGCGGACTGCCAGGAAGGCACGGCGAAAGCAACATGGTCCAGTTCATGGGCGCTCATGAGGCACCCCCGGACCGGGAGACAGGAATTGAGGGGAAAGGGCCAGGCCCTAGGCTTCGGCTTGCTCCAGCCGGTGCTGGATCAGCGCCACGAAGCGGTCGAGCACCCCATAGGCCTGTTCCATGGTCTTGTCCTGCAGCAGCACCCGCGAGACCACGTCCAACAGCACCGCCCACACCATCACGGTGATGTCCGCGGCTTCGGCATCGTCCAGCACGCTCATTTCCGCGCGGATCGGCGCTTCCAGCGCCTCTCCGAGGCGAGCCATGACCGGGACGACGTCCGCCGCGGTGCTGCTGCGCAGCTGCAGGATCGCCTTGTAGAAGTACGGGTGCTTCTCGAAGCTGCTCAAGGCATTGCGCAGCCGCAGCGAGATCGCTTCCGTGGTGGACAGCCCGGTCTCCGAAGCCCCCGACCGCTGGGCGAAGGGCAACGCCCAGTCGTAGACCACGTTCGCGTACAGGTGCTCCTTGGAATTGAAGTACCGGTACAGAGTCCCCAGCGCGACGTTCGCCGCGGAGGCCACGTCGCGGATCTGGATCGAGTCGTAGTCCTGCGCCCGCAACAGGTCCTTGCCCGCGTCGATGATGCGCTGGCGCCTGACGACCTGGTAGGCCGGAAGCTCTGCCTGCTCCATGGAAATTGTTCCCGCCATGATGTGCCTCGTAAGTGGTGTGTGCCGTGGATTCCAACGGTATCACCAAGTTTTGGGCGAATTGCCTGCCACCAGTAATCATTACCGGTCCTTCCAGCGGATCAGGGCGTCCAGCGCCTCGATCTGCTGACCGGCAACCCGTAGCGGATTGATTTCAAGTTCTTCCAAGTCCTCGCCCAGCGACTGCGCAACCTGGGTGATCTGGAAGATCACCCGCGCGAGCTCGTCCAGATCGGTGGCCTCGCTGCCGCGGAAGCCCTTGAGCAGCTCGATGCCGCGCAGCGATTCGAGCATGCGGCGGATCTCCGCCAGGCTGACCGGCAGCAGGCGCAGCGCAGTGTCCTTGAGGATCTCCACCAAAACGCCGCCGAAACCGACTGCCAGCACCTTGCCCCACTGCGGATCGGTGATGATGCCGACCAGCAGCTCGTTGCCGGCAGGGCGCATCGGGGAGACCGCCACACCTTGGATTTTCGCGTCCGGAGCCAGCCGGGCCACCGAAGTGACGATGAAGCCATAGGCCTCGGTCACCTCTGCGGCGTCCTTCAGCATCAGGCGTACGCCCCCGACCTCGGTTTTGTGGGCGATGTCTTCGCTGGCGACCTTCAGCACAACCGGGTAGCCGATCTCCTCGGCCGTTGCGACTGCTTTCGCGGCGCTATTGACCACACGGCCCGGCACATAGGGCACGCCGTGCGCGCGCAGGAAGTCGCCGGTCTGGATTTCGCTCCACTGCTCGGCGCCTTCGGGCTTGGCAATAGCGGCCGGAGCCTCCAGCTGCGGTTCGGCGGCCAGCTGCGCGGTGCGCTGTCCCCACCAGACGCTGTGCCCGGCGGCTTCGATGCCGCGGTCAAAGGAGTCCGAGGCGTGCGGCAGGCCGTGCTCGGCGGCGAAGCCGCGCGCGAATTCGTTGACCTCGGTGGGCAGGAAACTCATGGCCACAACCGGCTTGGCCGAATTCTTGAGCTGGCGGTGCAATCCTTCCTGGGTGGGCTTGCCCAAATCCACCATGAACTGGTTGTTCGGCCAGGAGGTGTTCAGCACGACGAAGTCGAAGTTCTCATCATTGATGAATGCGTCGCCGGCCTTGGTGAGGATCGAAGGATCCACCGAGATGTAGCCGGTGGTGTCCATCGGGTTGTTCACCGCGGCGAATTCCGGCAGGCCGTCCGCACGCAGCTGGCGCACCGTGGATTCGGCCGGGGTGGGCAGCTGCAGGCCGGATGCCTCGGCCTTGTCGGCGACCAGCGCGCACATTGCGCCGGAGCCGGTGACCACGCCGAAGCGCGGGCCGGGCAGCGCGCCGTAGGATTCAAGGATCCCGGCGGTGGCGACCAGGTTCTCGATGTTCGCCACGCGGATCACGCCGAACTGCTTGCACACCGCGTCGAAGATCTTGTCATCCCCGGCCAGCGACCCGGTGTGGGCGGCGGCGGCCTTGGCCGAAGCCTCGGAGGCGCCAGCTTTGAAGATCACGATCGGCTTGCCGGCTTCGCGGGCGCGGCGGGCCACGTCCAGGAACTGTGCGGTGTCGGTGACCTGCTCCAGGTAGGAGGCGATGACCTTGGTGTTCTCGTCATCCACGAGCATCGACATGACGTCGATGGCCGAAATCATGGCCTCGTTGCCCACGGTCACGGAAATCGAGGTGCCAACCCCGCGGCTTGCCATATACGGTAGCAGGTAGATGGCCAGCGCGCCGGACTGGCTGGCCACGCCGACTCCGCCGGCCACCAGCGGCAGCTCCGTCATGTGGGCGAAGGCTGCTACCTTGGCATGCGCATTGATGAAGCCCAGGTTGTTCGGGCCCAGGATCAGCTGGTCGGCTTCGCGGGCGCGGTCCACCAGCTGCTGCTGCAGCGCCTGCCCTTCCGGCCCCGCTTCGCCCAGGCCGGAGGCCAGCACGATCAGGTTGCGGATGCCGCGGTCGATGCACTGTTCCTGGATCTCGGGCAGCGAGTTCGTGCCGGTGAGCACGATGGCCAGTTCAGGGGCTTCGGGAAGCTGCGCAATGCTGGCGTAGGACCCCTGCCCGTGGCATTGTTCCCCGCGGCGGTTGACCAGGTACAAATCCCCGGTGAATCCGGCGGCCCGGAGATTGGAGTGGCCGAAGTGGGACCAGGTGGAGTTGGTGTTCGCACCGATAATCGCTATGGAACGCGGTTCAAGCAGCTCGCGCAGGCGCTGGGGCGAGAGGGTTTCGTTGGTGCGGAGTTCATTGGTCGCAGCGGTCATGCCTTGGGTGTCCTTTCACGGCGCGCTCCGTCGTCGTCGGCGGGCGCATTTCGGGCTACGGCCCGAAAGAATGCTGGGGATTACTGGAGTCTCGGGCTTGCGGTTCAGGGGTGCGGGTGGGCTGCGCCTAGCTGCGCGGCAGCCCCAGGATCCGCTCGGCAATCACGTTGAGCTGGATTTCGATGGTGCCTCCGCCGATCAGCGCCGATGGAACCGAGAGCTGGGAGTTGACGGCGTCGGCCGGTGCGTGGGCGAAGAGCGCTGCGGGTCCGGCAAGCTTCAGCAGGTCCCCGGCCACCTGCCGGGCCAGGCGGCCGTGGGCCACCTTGGCCAGCGAGGAGCCGGTGCCCGGCTGCAGGCCGTTGACCTGGCGCAGGGTTTCGCGCAGGTTCATCGCCCCGATGGCGGTGCTGATCGCGGCGGCGCGGCCCAGCACCTCCAGCGCGTTCCGCCGGGTTCCGGCGAAGTTCTCCCCCAAGATCAATTCGCGCAATCCGTCCTCGGTGCCCATGGAGACACCGGAGGAAATCTGGGTGCGCTCGTTCTGCAAGGTGGTGGCGGTAATCCGCCAGCCCTGGCCCGGCTCGCCCAGCAGGTAGTCGTCCGCGACGAACACGTCATCCAGGAAGACCTCGTTGAATTCGGCTTCGCCGGTGGACTGGCGCAGCGGGCGCACGTCCAGTCCGGGAGCCGACATGTCCACGAGGAAGTAGCTCAGGCCCTTGTGCTTGGCGACCTCGGCATCGGTGCGGGCCAGGCAGATGCCCCAGTGCGCTTCGTGGGCCCCGGAGGTCCAGACCTTCTGGCCGCTCAGTTTCCAGCCGCCGTCCACCTTGACGGCTCGGGTGGACAGGCCTGCCAGGTCGCTGCCGGCTCCGGGCTCGGAGAACAGCTGGCACCAGATCAGTTCGCCCCTCAGCGTGGGCAGCGCGAACTGTTCCTTAACCGCTTCGGAACCGAAAGCGAGGATCGTCGGCATGGCCCACTCCCCGATGACCGAGGATGGCTGCAGCATGTCGCGGCGGGCGTATTCCTGGGAGATGATGACTTGTTCGGCCGGGCTGGCGCCCAGCCCGTAGGGGGCTGGCCAGTGCGGGGCGGCCAGGCCGTTTTCGGCGAGGAAGCTGCGGCGCGAGCCGCGCGAGTACCAGCGTCCGGCTTCGTGCTCGTTGCGCAGTTCGGCTGCGGTGTCCAGCAGCGCGGCGATGCGGCTGCGGAACGCGGAGTCCTGCTCGTCCAGCTCTACCTCGATCTTGCGTTCGGTGTGCAGTGCGGCTTCGCCGGCTGCCTCCAGTTCGCCGCTCAGGGCGGCGTTCAGCGCGTTCAGGCTGATGGCCCGGCGCCAGTACAGGTGGGCGTCGTGCTCCCAGGTGAAGCCGATGCCGCCGAGGATGGTGATCGCTTCGGTGACTGCTTCAATGGATGGGACAATCGCTGCTTCAAGCGCGCCGGCGGCGGCCAGGTGCTGCTGGGCTTCGTCCTGGCCGACGGAGACGACGGCGGACCAGGCTGCGGAGGTGGCCATTTCGGCCGCGATCGCCAGGTTGGCGCATTTGTGCTTGATGGCCTGGAAGGAGCCGATCGGGGTGTTGAACTGTTCGCGGATCTTGGCGTAGCCGGTGCTTTCCTCGCTGGCCCAACGCATGATGCCGGCGGCTTCCGAACCGGTGAATCCTGCGTGCAGCGCGGCGATCTTGCTGGCAGTGGCGTTGCCCAGCACCGCGTCGGCGAGAATGACGACATTGTCCAGGACCAGGGTGGCCGCGTCGCGGCCCAGGTCGGTGCCTTCGGCGGGGACCATTGAGACCCCGGCGGCCTGCGCTTCGATGACCGCGTAGCGGACGGTATCCGCAACGGTGAAGCCCAGCACCAGGTACTTGGCGGCCAGTGCGCCGATGACCTGCAGCTGGCCGGCAACGGCCCAGCCTTCGGAGATCTGCACGACCTTGAGCTGGCCGGTGGCCAGTACCAGGGCTCCGGTGGCGCCTTCGGCGAAGTCCGCGACGATCGGCTGGTTGTAGGCGTTCGGTTCGGCCAGGGTGACCGCTGCGCTGGCCAGCACGGTCGGCAGGAAGGGGCCTCCGACGTAGCGATGGCCGAATTCCTCGATGACGATGGCGGTCTCCACCAGCGTTCCGCCTTGGCCGCCGAGCTGCTCCGGGATGTGCAGGGCATGCAGGCCGGTCTCCAGCAGTTCGTTCCAGAAGCTTGGAAGTGCACCGGTGGCCAGCTGCTCGTGCTCGTCCCGAGTGATCAACGTGTCTACGCTTCGGCGGGTGAAATCGACCACGGCCGACGCGAGATCATTTTGTTCCTCGGTCAACGACAATGCCATGTCCAGTGCTCCAATCAGGGAACTTCGCTCCCCGCCCAGAATGTGACCGGGGTTACTTATATTCAATAACTGAAACTAGACTCTAGTTTAAGTTTGTTACCTAGGCAACACCTTTTCGGAAGAAAAAACTGCTTGACATTCGCGAGAATTCAAAGGGCCGCGGCAAGGTCGATTTTCCGTGGACCGCTCGACGCGAAGGTACGCGAAAACGGGCTGTGCGCTCCGGCGGGTTTCGCAGGAATCATCGCTCCAAAGCTTACCGAAATCGCTGGGGTTGCTGGTTTCCCCTATGCGAGCGTGCAACCTTCCAGCTTCATTCGCCCCGGCATGGAAAACGGGCATGGAAAAGCCGTGGCTGGGACGGGTTGTGCCCATCCCAGCCACGGCTGTCGCATCACTGCTTACCAGGTATCCCTAGTTCCTAGGAATCGAGGTTCGGCTCCGATCCGGGAACCGGCGTCTCAGCCAGCGGAATTCCGCCGGTTACCGCGGGCACCGCAGCCGTATCCGGATTCGCATCCACGTCCTCGGCCGGGCCAGCGAACTGCGACTGGTACAGCCGGTAGTAGGCTCCCTGGGTCCCCAGCAGGTGCTCGTGGTTGCCCTGCTCCACGATCCGGCCGGACTCCATCACCAAGATAGTGTCCGCGTCGCGGATCGTGGACAGCCGGTGGGCAATCACGAAGCTGGTGCGGTCGCTGCGCAGCGCGGCCATCGCCTGCTGCACCAGCAATTCGGTACGGGTATCCACCGAGCTGGTCGCCTCGTCCAGGATCAGCAGCGACGGGTTGGCCACGAACGCGCGGGCAATGGTGATCAGCTGCTTCTCGCCGGCCGACACGTTGGTGCCTTCCTCGTCGATGATGGTGTCGTAGCCATCGGGCAGCGCGCGCACGAAACGGTCCACGAAGGTCGCCTTCGCGGCCGCGATCACTTCCTCATCGGTCGCATCCAGCCGGCCGTAGCGGATGTTCTCCATGATGCTTCCGCCGAAGAGCCATGCGTCCTGCAGCACCATGCCAACCTTCGAGCGCAGGTCGGCGCGGGAAAGATCGGTGATATCGCGGTTATCGAGCATGATCTTCCCGGAGTTCAGCTCGTAGAAGCGCATCACCAGGTTCACCAGCGTGGTCTTGCCCGCGCCGGTCGGCCCGACAATCGCCACCGTGTGCCCCGGATCCGCATCGAAGGACAGGTCCTCAATCAGCGGCTTGTCCGGGGAGTAGGAGAAGGACACATTCTTGAAGGAGACATGCCCGTCGGCGCGGGCAGGAAGGCTGTCCTGCGCGTCGTCCGGTTCCTGTTCCTCCGCGTCCAGCAGCTCGAAGGTGCGTTCAGCCGAAGCCACGCCGGACTGCAGCATGTTCGCCACGCCGGCAATCTGGCCCAGCGGCTGGGTGAACTCGCGGCTGTACTGGATGAACGCGGTCGCGTCGCCCAGGCTCATCGTGCCCGAAGCCACGCGCAGCCCGCCCACCACGGCGATGCCCACGTAGGCCAGGTAGGACACGAAGTTCATCACCGGCATGATCATGCCCGAGACGAACTGGGCGCCGAAGCTGGCCTTGTACAGTTCCTCGTTGCGCGCGGTGAAGCGGTCCACCATGTCCGCTTCGCGGCCGAAGACCTTCATCAGCTCGTGGCCGGAGAAGGATTCCTCGATCTGCCCGTTCAGCGCGCCGGTGTTCTTCCACTGCGCGGTGAACAGCTTCTGCGCCCGGGTGCCGATAATGCCCGCGGCAGCTGCCGAAAGCGGCAGGGCCACCAGCGCGATCAGCGCCATTTGCCAGGAGACCACGAACATCATGATCACGATGCCGATAACGGTCATGGCCGAGGAGACCAGCTGGCTCAGCGCCTGCTGCAGCGCATTCTGGATGTTGTCCACGTCGTTGGTCACGCGCGAGAGCAGATCGCCGCGCTGGCGCGTGTCGAAGTAGTTCAGCGGCAGCTTGTTGATCTTGTCCTCGACGTCCTTGCGCAGGTTGTATACCACGCGCATGACCAGCTTGTTCAGCAGCCAACCCGAGGCCCACGAGAAGAGCGAAGCGACGAAGTACATGGAGAGCACGATCAGGATGTACTGCGAAAGCTGGGTGAAGTCGATGCCCTGCCCGGGGACGAAGTCCACCTTGGAGAGCATGTCGGCCTGGGTGCCCTGCCCGGAGTCGCGCAGCTGCTGGATCACCAGCTCCGCGGGCGTGCCGGCCGGGATGTTCTTGCCGATCAGCCCGGCGAAGATCACGTCCATGGCCTTGCCCAGGATCCGCGGTGCGATCACCGAGAGCACCACGTACACGGTGATCAGCGCGAACACCAGGACCATGCCCAGCTTGTACGGGGACATCAGCCCGACCAGGCGCTTGGCCGATGGCCAGAAATGCTCGGCCTTGCGTACCGGGGCGCCACCGCTCCAGTCGTCGGCTCCCGCCGCGGCATCGAATTCATTGACGTCCGCAAGCTCGCTTTCGAGCTGTTCCGGATCGATATTCTTCTGCTTCTTCGCCATTTAGGCCACCTCCTCCACGCTCAGCTGGGATGCCACGATTTCCTGATAGGTTTCCGAGGTTTCGAGCAGTTGCTCGTGGGTACCCCGGGCCACGATTTCGCCATGGTCCAGGACCAGGATCTGGTCCGCACCGGTAATGGTCGATACGCGCTGGGCCACGATGATCACCGCGGCGTCCTTGGTCGGTTCGGCCAGGGCCGCACGCAGCCTGGCATCGGTGTTCACATCCAGTGCCGAGAACGAATCATCGAACAGGTAGGTGCTCGGCTTCGCGGCCAGGGCCCGGGCAATGCACAGGCGCTGGCGCTGGCCACCGGAAACGTTGGTGCCGCCCTGGGAGATCTTCGAATCCAGCTGGCCTTCGCGTTCGGCGACGAAACCGTCGGCCTGGGCCACTCTCAGCGCATCCCACAGGTCATCTTCGGTAGCGTCCTGGGCGCCGAAGCGCAGGTTGCTGGCGATGGTCCCGGAGAACAGGTAGGGGCGCTGCGGCACCGCGGAGATGTTCCGCGAAATGGTGTCGCGTCCCAGTTCCCTCAGCGGCACCCCGCCGATCAGGATTTCGCCTTCGGTGGCGTCGTAGAGCCGCGGGATCAGGTTCAGCAAAGTGGTCTTGCCGGCACCGGTGGAGCCGATGATGGCAGTGGTCTGCCCCGGCTTGGCGGTGAAGGAGATATCGTTGAGCACCGGCGCCTCGGCGCCGGGGTATCCGAAGCTGACGTTCTTGAATTCCACGGTGCCCGGGGTGGGCAGCGCGACCTGCCGTTCGGCGGCGTCGAGCATGCTCGGCTCGCTGTCGAGCACCTCGGAGATGCGGTCGGCCGAGACCATGGCACGGGGAATCATCATGGCCATGAAGGTACCCATCATGACCGCCATCAGGATCTGCAGCAGGTACTGCAGGAAGGCGGTCAGCGCGCCGACCTCCACCTGGTTGTTATCCACCCGGTGCCCGCCGAACCACAGCACGGCGGCGGTGGACAGGTGCAGGATCATGGTGATCGCCGGGAACATCAGCACGAACAGGTTGCCGACCTTGACACCGAGGTCGGTCAGCTTCTGGTTGGCATCGGCATAGCGCTGCTTCTCATGCTCTTCGCGCACGAAGGCGCGCACCACGCGGATGCCGGTGATCTGCTCGCGCAGCACGCCGTTGATCCCGTCGATGCGGGTCTGCATATCGCGGAACAGCGGCATGAGCTTGATGACCAGCAGTCCCACGACAATGAGCACCAGCGGTACCGAAACCCAAACGAGCCAGGACAGTCCGGGATCTTCGCGGATCGCCATGATCACGCCGCCGATGGACATGATCGGCGCGGTGATCATGAAGTTCAACGCCATCAAGGTGAGCATCTGGATCTGCTGCACGTCGTTGGTGCCGCGCGTGATCAAGGTGGCGGCGCCGAATTTGTTGACGTCCTGGGCCGAGAAGGTCGAGACCTTCTCGAAGACCGACTGGCGGATGTCGCGGCCCACGCTCATGGAGGTCTTGGCCCCGAAATAGACGGCTGCCACCGCGGTGGCTACCTGGATGAGGGCCACCACCAGCATCAGTCCGCCGGTGCGCCAGATGTAGTCGATATCGGCTTCGACCACGCCGACGTCGATGATCCTGGCGTTCAGGCTAGGGAGATAAAGAGTGGCCACGGTGGTGGCCAGCTGCAAAATGACTACGGCAATGATCCACCCCGTATACGGCTTGGAGTGTTTTAAGATGAGCTTGAGAAGCATGTGGAAAATCCTCGCTGGCATCAAGCTCTCCGGCATGCTGGACCTTCGGATTAAGGGCAGCGTGATTGAAGAGCGATTGCCAGTCTAGCGCTCGCCTTGGACACTTTGAATCATCCTTGCGATTGATCTTTATCAATCACTGTCAGGCATCCGCATTCCCGCAGGATCCCGGGCATGGTGGCGTTAATCATAAACCGTGTATTTACCGGCAGGACAGGTGCCGGTTACTTGCCACCAGCTCCTCTTGCGGTGGACATCATCGTTCTGCCGAGTCCTGTGCCCCGTGGCCCAGATAGGCCAAGGCGGCCACCACCTGGGCGCGGGTTCCGGTTTCCAGGGTCGGATGGATCACCGGGGCGAAGAATGGCGAGTGGTTCGCCGGGATCTTCGAGGCAACGGTGCCCTCGGCGACCGCCGCCCGGTAGGCGTCCTGATCCGCGCAGCCCACCGTCCAGTAGGCGTACGGGATGCCGAAGGCATCGGGGATGACGCTGAAGTCCTCCGAGGCGGTGGCCGGTTCGGCCTGGTAGACCTGGCCCTGGTCGAAGTGGGCTTCGAAGGCCTTGGTGATCCGGTCGTTGGCCGCCGCGTCATTGCTGGTCAGCGGGAACTGGTCGTAGAACTCGAAGTCCGGTTCCTTGGGCGAGCCGGCCGCGGCGCATTCGCCGCGCACGATGCGTTCGATGGAGTCGATGACGTGCTGGCGCAGCTGGAGATCATAGGTGCGGATGTTCAGCAGCAGCTGGGCCCGGTCCGGGATGATGTTCGCGGCGCTACCGGCATTCAACGCGCCGACGGTCAATACTGCGAACTGCCCGGGCCGGGTTTCACGCGAAACAATGGTCTGCAGCTTGAGCACGATGGACGAGGCCAGGACTACCGGGTCCACCGAATTATGCGGCATCGAGCCGTGCGCACCGCGCCCGTAGACGGTGATGCGCAGGCTGTCGCCGGCGGAAAGGATCGGTCCCGCGGTGGTGCCGATCCTCCCCGCTTCGACGGGCATCACGTGCTGGGCCAGCGCCACATCGGGCTTCGGGATCCTCTCCACCAGCCCGTCGGCCACCATGGCCTTGGCCCCTGCGGCGGTTTCCTCGGCTGGCTGGAACAACGCCAGATAGGTGCCGGACCAGCGCTCGCGGTTCCCGGCCAGGAACCGGGCCGCGCCCAGCAAGGTGGCCATGTGCATGTCATGGCCGCAGGCGTGCATGGCACCGCGGACCGTGGAGGAATATTCCAGCCCGGTGTCCTCGGCGACCGGCAGGGCATCCATGTCGGCCCGGGCCAGTACCACCGGCCCCTCGCCATTGCGCAGGATTCCGACGATTCCGGTACCGCCGATCAGGCAGGTTTCATAGCCCAGATCCTCCAGTTCCTCGCAGATTCGCGCCGAGGTCTCGTGCTCGGCCAGGCCCAGTTCCGGATGCCGGTGGAAATGCTTATAGAGCTCGGCCTGCCAGGGCAGCTGCTGCGAGATCGAGGCGGTGATTTCCTGTGCGGTGCCCATTGGCTTCCTTCCATCGCGGCCAGCATCCGAGCCCCCAAGGCCCCGCTGGCTTATCCGCTGTCAATCTATCCCCTGGCCGGCAGGACAGTCCAGAATCCGGTCGATTGCACCGGGAGCAATGGCCGGCTCAGGCCAAGGCCGCTAGCGGTCCTGCTCGGTGCAGATGCAGAAGCGGTTGCCCTGGTGGTCGCTGGCTATGGTGAAACCCGGAGCGCTGCGCTCATCGAGCACCGCACCCTGGCTCTCCAGCTGCGAAAGCACGGCAGCGCTTTCGGTGTGGGGAACCCACACATCCAGATGCAGCCGTGAGGGATGAGGCGTCGGGGTGTGCTGGAACCAGATGGCCGGCAACCTGCCCGCAGGATCGGCGAGGCTGCCGTCGGGCTGCTCGCGGTAGCCCAGGCCAGCGGCCCAATCCCCGGTTATGGCTTGGGCGTCGTCGGTGTCGATGCCGATTTCCACCACCTTGATCAAATCCAGGCGCGCTTTGGCATGCAAGGCGGCGGCCCGCTGCGTGATTTCCGAGGCCAGCGCGAGGTCCCTTTCGGTGATGTCGCCACCGGCGTCGTGGGACACGGTCGAAACGAACAAGAGGTTGTAGCGCCAGTCCACATCAGGATGGTGGTTGGCCATCTGCGCTGCGCCAGCGATGTCGCTGAACAATTCGATGGCTTCTGCCGAGCTCTTGGTCTCGTACACGGTGCAGAGCTTCCCGGCCAGCTTGCGCCACTGCGGCAGAGCCTCCAGCCGAGAGGCCAATTCGGTGCTTTCAATGCGGTCGTTTACGGTCATGATCTCCTCCTCCTGGTGCAACTGTGGCACCACTTCCGGGCCGGCTCAAGCGGTCGGCCGCAACGCACAGGTTGGCGCCAGCGCCAGCCGCTGCGAACTGGATGCCGCCTGTGAACCGGAACTCGGCTGGTCCTGGCGCAGGCGAATCGGCTTAGCCTCGATAGCAAGAGCGCAAGGAGGGCCCAAATCCCATGCTGAATATCTTCCAGGCCAAGATCAGCGACTCGACGCTGGATGACATCACCTCGGAGGACAGCAATCGCAGGCGCCGGCTGCTGAGCCTCGCCGCCCTGCTCGTGATTGCAGCCTTCGTGCTGGCGGCTCTGCTCGGCGCATTCGACCAGAAGAAGAGCATGGAACAACAGGCCGACGGCTTCACGGTCCAGCTGCAGTTTCCCGCGGTGGTCCGCGCCGGCAATGAAATCCAGCTGAGGGTTGGGATCAGCTCTGCCGTCCCTTTGCCCGAGACCATCACGCTGGACCTGAGCGAGGACTATCTCATGCTCTTCGAGGACTTATCGGCCTTTCCCGAACCGGAGTCCGAGTCGAGCCGAGCTGACGGAACCATTGAATTCGAGGTGGCCCCGGCACCGGGGTCGCGGCAGATGGTTGCCACCCTCACGGGCCGGGCTTCGGACGAATGGTCGCCGAGCGCCAAAGGCGTGCTCGGAATTACTGCCAACGGCGAAAGCACCGACCTGAAGATCAGAACTTGGAGGATCCCCTGATGGAAATCGTCATCCGCGCAGCCACCGCCTTCATCATCCTGTGGCTGGTCACGCGCGCCGCCGGCAGATCGACCCTGGGCGAGCTCAGTTCCTTCGAGCTGGTGCTGTTCGTCGTCCTGGGCGATCTGGTGCAGCAGGGCATCACCATGGAGGACCGTTCGCTCACCGGCAGCCTGCTGGCGGTATTCACCATGGTGGTCCTGGCCGCTGCGCTGAACTTCGCCAATATGCGCTGGCCCAAGCTGGGCAAGCTGATGCAGGGCCGCCCGATTGTGCTGATCCGCGACGGGGTCCTGGACCGCAAGGCCCTGCACAACGAGCGCATTGGGCTGGACGAATTGAGCATGCTCGCCCGCCAGGCTGGCATCGAGAACTACAGCAGCATCCGGCTGGCGATACTGGAAGCCAGCGGCAAGATTTCCTTCTTCACCCAGGAGGCCGAATCCCGTCCGTGACCACGCGATGGCAATGGTAGAAGGGGCATCCCTGCACGGGATGCCCCTTCTGCGGTTCTCAGCCCACCGGTGCGCTACTGCTGATCGGGTGTTTCACGCTGGTCCGGCAGGTTGGCGGTCCGCTCGGCGTCCAGGCCTTGCTCGTCATCCTGGTCGGGGTAGTCCAGCAGCGTATCGTCGACCGGACGCTGCCCGTCAATCGGTTCGGGAAGCAGCGTTTCGGGATTGAGCGCCAAGGGATCGCCGTCGTTTTCCTCCAGCACCCGGTCTGCTCCGCGCAATGGATCCTCGGCGTCCTGGGCCTGGGGTGCATCCGATGACCCAGCCGCCGGCTGGCTATCGCGCCCATCCAACGGCTCGTCCGTGTCCGAGTCCTTGCGCACGTCGTCGAATTCAGAATTATTCAGTGACATTCCAGCTCCTTGTCGTGTTTCCAATCGGTAATGATTTCCAAGGTGGTCTTCAGCTTCTGCCGATGCTGCTTGCGCATGAATTCCAAGGTAGTCCCTTCGAAATCCGGGTCGGCCGATGCGGTGGCATCGGTGGCCACCGCCACCGGCAAGTTCGCAGCGAAGGCATCGGCCGCGGTGGCGGAGATGCACGTCTCGGAGGAGACCCCGGCGAGCACCAGCGAACTGGCGCGGCGCTGCAGCAGCAGGTCCTTGAGCGCCGTATTCCAGAAAGCGCTGTCCCTGCGCTTGACCACCTCGATGGCCCCGTCCAGTTCCAACTCCGCCAGGTACGCGGCCTGCCCCGTTCCTTCGAACAGGTAGCCCTGGTCGTCTTCGAGCATCTTCAGCGTCCAGGTGGATTTGTCTTCCTTGTGCACGGTGCGCACGCTGATCACCGGGTATCCGCAGGCCCTCGCCGCTACGGCCAACTGGTTGCAGCGGGCTGCCAGATCCTGGCGGGCCAGTGCCAGAGCCGGATCCTCGAAGAATCCTTCTTGCAGGTCAATGAGCAGCAGCGCGGGGTGGCTGAAGTCGCTTGTCGCGCTCATGGCTCAGCATGTTCGGCGCAGTGCTGGCAGCAGTACGCCTTCGGGCCGTGGTGGACGGCGTGGCCCAGAATGGCGCAACCGCAGTGCGCGCACCTTTCGGCCATGGCGTGGATGGCGCATTCGAAACTGTCGAAGCGGCCAGAGCGCCCGTTCCGGCTGAGCGTGAACACCATTTCGCTTGCATTGCCGCAGATATCGCAGGTCTGCATGGATTGCCTCCTGAACTCGGATTGGCCATGGAACAGCTAGCGGTCCCCTTCGCCTTCGGAATACTGGTCTTCCGGGGAATCGTCGAGGTCGGGGTCGGCTCCTTGGACAGGAGGCAGGTGATTCCCGGGCTGCTCCAGGTCCTCTTCTGATGGTTCCCCGGAGTCGGCTGGCAGGTGTTCGTCGTCGGGTTGCCCCAGCGGCCAGAGATTCTCAACCAGGTCCTTGTCGGGATCCTTGAATCTGTCGGCAGCATGCGAAATGGCATCTTTGGCTTTGTCGATGAATCCCATGGTCATTCTCCTCACGTTGCGTTTCCCGGTTCTCTACCAACTACCAGCTATTGGCGGCACAAGTACATGATTAATCGGCTGTTGCCAGAGTCGAGGGGGCGCATCTGCAAGCTCGCTGGCAATGGTTGAAGACCAGCTTGCTGTGCTTGAGCGTGGAGGGTGTCCCACAGGAATACGCGAAAGGAGCACGATCATGGTTGCAGCCAAGGAACTAATGACCTCGCCTGCCAAATGCGTCAAGGAGCAGGACTCGATTCAAGTCGCCGCCCAGATGATGAAGGACCTCGGGGTCGGCATGCTGCCGATCTGCGGCAAAGACAACCGCCTGGCCGGCACGATCACTGACCGGGACATCGTCATCAACGCCGTGGCCGACGGTGTGGTCACTTCCAGCACCAAGGTGGCCGATTACGCCCAGGGGAAGCCGGTCACCATCGGAGCAGACGACTCGGTCGAAGAAGCAATCCGCACCATGCAGGAACACCAGGTGCGCAGGCTTCCGGTCATCGACGGGCATTCGCTAGTCGGCATGCTCGCCCAAGCAGACGTCGCCCGCTACTACGACGAGCAGAGCACCGGCAACCTGGTCGAAGGGATTTCCCAGGACTAGGATCTCCCAGCCCAGCCGGACCGCAACGCAGAGCGTCCGGGAAAACCATGGTTTTCCCGGACGCTCTGCCCTTGTTCTCATGCGATTCTCCTGGCGGGAACGCCGTCACCGTCCGTTGGCGTCTGTGCCTCCCCGCGGATCGTCCAAGGAGCTCGGTCCCCGGATCACGCGGTACAGGCCGTAGATGAAGACCAATGCGCCCCAGCCGGCCACGATCCATAGCGGCCCTGAGGTGCTGTCAGGCGCTGCGAGCAGCGCATAGATGGCGAATCCTACGGCCACGAGCCCGCCGACAATCGCCAGCCACAGGCCAGCGCGATGTTTGCGGGGGCTGTCCGCTGCTTTGCCCGTCATGGCTTTTCCCTTCGCTGGAGGGAAAGTTCAGCCCGCGTCATAGCGTTCTTCCCTTTCCTCGGATTCATCTTCGGTGTTCTCGTTGATGCTGCCGCGGCGAACCACGCGCTCGTCCCCTGGCTGGGCATCCTCATCCGGTTGGGTGGTGCGAGCCGGATTCTCGGGCTTCTCGCGTTCACTCATTGTGTCTCCTTCCGTGGCGGTCTGCTATGAATTGCGCAGGGCTTCGATGAGTTCGGCCTTGCGCATTTTCGAACGGCCATCAATGCCGATTTCCTTGGCCCGGTCCTGCAGCTCCCCGACCGTCCAGTCCTCGTAGTCTCCGGCTTTGCCTCCGCGCTTGCCCACTGCTGACCGGCCGTCGCGGGCGGCGGCATTGGCGATGCGCGCCGACTTCTGCTTGGAGTTCCCCTCCTCGCGCAGCTCCTCGTAGAGTTCTTCATCCTTGATCCGGCTCTTGCCTGCCATGGGTTTCCTCCCTCGTACGCTTCGCCAGCTGGCCCTTTTGCAGTGCCAGCACTGTGCGTTCCACGCTAGCCACTTCGCTGATCAGGGGACAGTGCCCCTGCCGGACTTTGCGCTGAATCCCAGACTTCAGCGGTAGCACAATTCATGCAGCGGGGTGCGAAACTGGATCTTCGCAGAAAAAAGTCTGGCTGTTGCCGCCGAAGGTGGAGGTGATCCTGGCGCAGCGGAAGGCCCGGAGCACACTGGATGTGAACCCGGACGCCGCTGAGCGCACCGCGCCGGCGTCCTGCCGCAACAGCAGGAGGAAATCCCATGCCCGAGAAGAATCCCCAGAACCGCTCTGAGCCGCTCGGTACCGAAAGCGAAGACCGCGCCGGCAAGGAAAAGATCAGCCCGCCCGAACAGCGCCAGCAGGAACCCGGCCTGGACCGGGATCTGAAGCCCAAGGCGGATCACGGCGAGCGCAGCTACAAGGGCCGGGACCGGCTGTCTGGAAAGAGCGCTTTGATCACCGGCGGCGACTCCGGCATCGGCGCGGCGGTGGCCGTCGCCTTTGCCCGCGAGGGGGCCAAGGTCGCCTTGGCCTATCTGCCCGCCGAACAGCCTGACGCCGACGCCATCGCCGGGGTCCTGGAAGATGCGGGAGTCGAAGTCCACCTGCTGCCCGGGGACCTGCGGGACCGCAATTACCGCGATTCATTGATCGACGAGGCGGTGACCGCGCTGGATGGCTTGGACATCCTGGTGAACAACGCCGGCAAGCAGATCAGCGTCGAGTCCCTGGAAGAGCTGAGCGACGAGCAGGTCGAAGCCACCTTCGATGTGAACATTTTCGCGATGTTCGCCTTGAGCCGCGCAGCCCTGCAGGTGCTTCCCGAAGGCGGCTCCATCATCAACACCACCTCCATCCAGGCCTTCGATCCCTCGGATCACCTGATGGACTATGCCGCCACCAAGGGCGCGATCAGCAACTTCACCAAGTCGCTGGCTTCCCAGGCCGCGAAGAAGGGCATCAGGGTCAATGCCGTGGCTCCCGGCCCTATCTGGACTCCGTTGCAGCCTTCGGATGGCCAGCCGATCGAGGCGCTGCCTGAGTTCGGCCACGATACCTGGCTTGGCCGGGCCGGCCAGCCGGTGGAAGTGGCCCCGGCCTATGTGTTCCTGGCCAGCGATGAGGCTTCATACGTGGTCGGTTCCACGGTGCATGTGAACGGCGGCAAGAACCAGCCGTAGGGCCGTGAACCGGTCCCCGGGCGATAGCGCCCGGGGATCAATCCACGTCATCCTTGCTGATGGTGAATTCCATGTTCCTCCGCTCGTATTCGCGCTGGCTGAAGGTAGCGCGCTGGACTTCCTTGACCTCGTCAAAGCTGGAGCCGATGGCCCCGCCCATGGTTCCCAGCGAGGATGCCAGCCATGCAAGATTGATGTATTCGGCCATCGTGACATCATGGCGCAGCTGGTAGGCGAGGTATTCCTGGTCAATGACAATCAGCGAGCCTGCCAGCAGGGCAAGGAACAAGAGCAAGTACATGGCCGTCGCGGCAAACCCGACCGTCAGCACGGTGGCCGCGTTGTAGACGACCATCCGCTCACGGCGGCGGTTGCCCTTGGGCCTCTCCCACAACCGGTTGTGCAGCAGCAGCCAGAGCGTGAGGATCAGGATGCTTGAGACCGTGATCAGCGAAAGCCGCCCGACAGGCAGGTAGTCGGCCATGGACCAAATGCTCGTGTAGAACACGCCGAAGGCACCGGTGGCCACCGCACCTGCCATCGCGGAGGAAAGCCGCGGCACCAGTTTCCACGGCTGGTTGCTGCGCACCATCCCGGCAATCAGCAGCAACCGCCCACGCAAACCCTCGATGCTCGAGATGCGGTTCTGCTCGTTCTGCCCGTCCTGCCGGCTGGCGTGCACGCTCATCGCCCGTCCCAGCGGGGTCGGAGGCGGAGCCGGCTGCTTGCCGGTAGCCAATTCCCTGACCAGTTCGGCCAGTTCCCGTGCCACGGTGCGCGGCCGGGCCAACCCGAGGCTGGGCATGGAAAGCACAGCCGAGGCATCCTCGACGGAAATCACCGAACGCACCGGACGGTTCTGCACATAGTGCGGTGCATCGGTCAGGTAGATGATGAAGTCCCAGCCATGCTTCTCCCGCAGCCTGGGCACCTTGTCGTTCAGCGCGACCCGTCCGCTCTCCCCCAAGGGTAGGGAAAAGGGAGCTACCTGCACGTCCCATTGCTGCTCGTGCTCCTGCAGCTTCTCCATGACCCCTTCCAGCCGGGCAGCGATCCGATTGGCCATCGCGTCGGCTATGCCAGGGTCGGCAATTAATCCCACCGTGCGCTTCTCGGGCTCTTGCACGCTCATCAGCACCTCGCAGCTCTCAGGGCAGCAGTTTGGCCCGCTCCCACAGCACACACTAGGAAGTCGCGCCCGGGCCTGCAGTGCCGTTCAGCAACCTTGCAGGAACCGGCACCGGCAGTGCACGCTTGTTCCCCGGAATTCCGGGGATCCTCGACTCACAGGCAATGCCCATCAAACTTGCCTTGTTCCCTGCTGCCCGGTGTGGAATGGTCGGTGCCATCGCCCCTCTGATGAAGAAAGGACAATCCATGGAATCCAACCAGCCAGAAGAAGAACCGCGAGCGGGGACCACTCGAACTCCCGATGAGCCCGCGGAGGAAAAACAGAATTCTGTCGGGGACCACGAAGACGCGTTCGAGCAGCCAGCCGAGGAGCAGGACCCGGACCAGGTGGACACCGACCAGTTCAATACCGACTGATCCGCGCTTGTGTTCCGCCGGCAACGATATGACTAGGAGACAACCTCTTGAAAGCATTGACATGGCAAGGTAAGCGAAAGATCGGTTTCAGCGATGTCCCGGATCCGGTGATCCAGGATCCCGGGGACGTCATCATCAAGGTCACTTCCACTGCAATCTGCGGTTCGGACCTGCATCTCTATGAGCTGCTCGGCCCCTACATGCATGCGGGCGACGTACTGGGCCACGAAACCATGGGCATCGTCCAAGAAGTTGGCAGCGGCATTACCAAGCTGTCGGTAGGCGACCGGGTGGTCATACCGTTCAACATCTCCTGCGGCCACTGCTGGATGTGCCAGCACGACCTGCAGTCGCAGTGCGAGACCACCCAGGTGCGCAAGCACGGCAAGGGCGCCCAATTCTTCGGGTACTCCGAACTCTACGGACAGGTGCCCGGCGGCCAAGCCGAATACCTGCGCGTGCCCCATGCCGATTACGGTGCGGTGAAAGTAGGCGACCAGCTGCCCGACCACCGCTACCTTTTCCTCTCCGATATCCTGCCCACTGCGTGGCAGGGCGTGCACTACGCCAATGTCCCCGACGGCGGAACCCTCGCGGTCTACGGCCTCGGGCCGGTGGGCCAGCTCGCCGCGCGCATCGGCCGGCACCTGGGCTATGAGGTGCTGGGCATCGACCCGGTGGCAGAACGCCGCGCCATGGCCGAGCGCCACGGCATCCAGACCCTGGACTTCACCAAGGACACCGTGGGCGAATTGCGCGGACGCACCGGTCGCGGCCCCGATGCCGTGCTCGATGCGGTGGGCATGGAAGCCCATGGTTCCCCGGTCTCCTCGATGTTCCAGCAAGCCACCGGGTTGCTGCCGGACAAGGCCGCGCAGCTGGCCATGGAGAACGTTTCCGCGGACCGCACCAGCGTGCTGGATTCGGCCATCGATGCCGTGCGCCGCGGCGGCACCCTGTCGATCAGCGGCGTCTATGCCGGGGCCGCCACCCCGATGCCGATGGTGAAGCTGTTCGACAAGCAGATCCAGATCCGCCAGGGCCAATGCAATGTGCGCTCATGGACCCAGAAGCTGCTGCCGCTGGCCGAGGATGCAGCCGACCCGCTGGGCCTGGACGACTTGGTCACGCACGAGCAGCCGCTCTCGAACGGCCCGCAGATGTACGAGACCTTCCAGAAGAAGCAGGATGCGTGCATCAAGGTGGTGCTCAAACCCTAGCGGCTAGGCGCTTTTCTTCCCGGAACCGGAGGCCTTCTTCTTGTGTGGCGAGGAGGAGGCCTCCTTTGCCGTTGCCTTCTTCGTGGCTGGTTTCTTGGCTGCCGCCGCTTTCTTCGCAGGTTTCTTCGCCGCTGGCTTCTTCGCCGCAGAGGCCTTCCCATCCTTGGCTGCCTTGGCCGGGGCCTTGGCATTGCGCCCGTCGATGCTGCGCTTGAGCGCCTCCATCAGATCGATGACCTCCCCGGACTCGCTGTCCTGGTCCGGGGAACCGAAGGTCGCCTCGGTATCCAGGTCCTCGCCCTGCTCGATTTTCGCTTCGATCAGCGCTTGCAGCTGGACCTGGTAGTCATCCTGGAACTCTTGCGGCGTGAAATCACTGCTGTACTGGTCTACCAGGGCGGCAGACATCTTCAGTTCCTGCTCGCTGATCCGCGGTGATTTCTCCGGTGCCACTGCCTCGGCATCGCGCAGCTCGTCCGCCCACATGACCGCTTGCAGCACCATCACCTTGGATCGGACACGCAAAATGCCCAGCCGGGTCTTCTGGCGCAGGGCGAAGCGCACCACTGCCAGCTTCTCGGTGTCCTGAAGCGTTCGGCGCAACAGCTCGTAGGCCTTGGGCGATTTGGAGTCCGCCTGGAGGTAGTAGCTCTTCTCCAGCATCAAGGGATCTACTTGGCTGGCCGGGACGAACTGGACCACCTCGATTTCACGGCTCTTCTCCGCAGGCAACGCATCCATGTCCTCATCGGTGAGCACAATGGTCCGTTCCCCGTCCTCATAGGCCTTGTCCAGATCCTTGTAGGCGATTTTCTTCCCGCACACTTCGCATCGGCGCTCGTAGCGGATCCGTCCGCCGTCCTTGTCATGGACCTGGTGCAGGTCGATGTCGTGGTCCTCGGTGGCGCCGTAGGCCTTGACCGGCACGTTCACCAGGCCGAAGGCAATTGATCCAGTCCAGATAGCTCGCATGGGCATAGTGAAGCATCTTTCCGGCCAGCGCGTCACGGCCCCCGGCAATACTGGCAGGCGGCGCTGAGGTTCGGCAGCGCGAAACGCAAAGCTTGCTTGGAACGCTGGATTCCCCGGCGCCGCTCGGGAAGATTGGTCCTCATAAGGCAAAGCAAAGGACAGCGCATGGCACGCAGGGAGCAAACCGTCACCGTCGCGGGGCACACGCTGAAGGTCAGCAATCTGGATAAGGTCCTGTACCCGCAGACCGGGACCACCAAGGGCGAAGTCATGGACTACTTCCAGCAGGTGGCCCCGGTGCTGATTCCGCATGCCGCGTGGCGCCCGGCCACCCGCAAGCGCTGGGTGGACGGCGTGGGGACCCCCGAAGAACCGGGCAAGGTGTTTTTCCGCAAGGATCTCGAGGACTCCGCCCCAGGCTGGATTCCCTCGGCCAAGCTGCAGCACAAGACCCACTCCAATACCTATCCGCTGGTGAACAACGAGGCGGTGCTGGCCTGGATGGCCCAGGTGGCTGCGCTGGAAATCCATGTTCCCCAGTGGCGCTTCGATTCCTCGCTGGAACCTGCCAATCCGGACCGGCTGGTGCTGGACCTGGATCCCGGTCCGGGCGCCGGCTTGGAGCAGTGCGCTGAAGTCGCCTTGATTTGCCGGGAGATCCTTGACGGCATGGACCTGCCCAGCTTTCCTGTGACCTCCGGTTCCAAGGGCATCCACCTCTATGCCGGACTGGATGGCAAATACACCTCGGAGCAGGTCAACGAGGTGGCCAAGGAGTTGGCCTCCACCTTGCAGAAGGAGCATCCGCAACTGGTTCTCGCCAGCATGAAGCGCTCGCTGCGCGAGAACAAGGTGTTCGTGGACTGGAGCCAGAATAACGCCTCGAAGACTACCGTCTGTCCGTATTCGCTGCGCGGCCGGGCACGGCCCACTGTCGCGGCCCCGCGGACCTGGGAAGAAATCGAAGCGCCGGGTTTGGAGCAGCTGGACTTCCACGAGGTGCTGGACCGCATTGCTGATGGAATCGATCCGCTGGCGCAGCTGACCTCGGGACAACAGCAGGACCCCGATCGCCTAGCGGTCTATCGCTCCAAGCGCGATGCGGCGCTGACACCTGAACCGGTGCCGGAGCAATCCGGGAATTCCCAGTCCGTGCAGCCGGGCGGAAAGGACGGCACCGGCTTCTCCTTTGTTATCCAGGAACACCACGCCCGCGCGCTGCATTGGGATTTCCGCCTGGAGCACGACGGAGTGCTGGTCTCCTGGGCGGTGCCCAAAGGCCCACCCCTGGAACCAGGAATCCAGCGCTTGGCGGTCATGACCGAAGACCATCCGCTCTCCTACGCAAGCTTCGAAGGCAGCATCCCCAAGGGCCAATACGGTGCCGGGGAAGTGTCAATCTGGGATTCGGGAAGTTGCACCATCGAGAAGTGGCGCGAAGGCAAAGAAGTCATCGCGGTGCTCACCGGCTCACGCGAGGGCGGGCTGGGCGGAGTGGACCGGCGGTTCGTGCTGATCCAGGCCGCAGGGATGGGCGGCAAGGACAATTGGTTGCTGCAGCTGGCCAAGGAACAGCCGGTAGGAGCCGATGCGGGAACGTCCGCTGATTCCGGTGACGGAGAACCGGAGGCTGCTCGCGAGCCTAGCGCCAAGCAGGCCGTGGCTGATCTGTCGGGCCAAGCGTTGCGCCCCATGCTGGCCACTGCCGGCACTGCTCGGGAGATCTCCGGCGAGCCGGGTTGGAGCTTTGAAATGAAATGGGACGGCTACCGCGCGTTGGCAGTAGTCGATGGCGCCAAAACCAAGCTGATCAGCCGCAACGGCCACGACCTGACCGGAGACTTCCCGGAACTCGAAATCCTCGGTTCGCTGCTGCCGGAACGCGCCGTGGTGGACGGGGAAATCGTCGCCCTGGATTCTTCGGGCCGCCCTGACTTCTCGCTGCTCCAGCAACGGGTGTCCCACCAGCGGAAGAAACGCACGAAGCAGGCCTCGGCCATCAGGATCCAGTACATGGTCTTCGACGTGCTGCAATTGCCATATGACAAGGATGCAGGACTGGTGGATCTGACTGCCCTGCCCTACGAGCAACGCCGCCAGCGGCTTGCGGGCCTGGATCTCGACCACCAGTACGTGCAGGTGCCGCCGGCCCACACCGGGACCTTGGAGCAGGCCATCGAGACCAGCCGTGCGCTGGGCCTGGAAGGCGTGGTGGCCAAGGAACGCGACTCCGTCTACGAGCTGGGCCGGCGCAGCACCAGCTGGGTGAAGCTCAAGCACCAGCGGCACCAGGAAGCTGTGGTGATTGGCTGGCGGTCTGGACAGGGGTCGCGCAGCCGCAGCCTGGCCTCGCTGCTGCTGGCCATTCCGGGAAATGGCGGCTTAGAATACGCCGGCCGGGTGGGCACCGGATTCAGCGACGCGCAACTGGCCGAAATCCGCGAGCGGCTTGAAAAGATCGAACGCAAGACTCCCCCGGCCAAGAACATCCCGGCAGCGCATCAAAGCGATGCGCACTGGGTGAGCCCGAAATACGTGGCAGAAGTCCGATACAGCGAACTGACCTCGGACCGCCTTCTGCGCCACCCGGTGTGGCGCGGCTGGCGGGATGAGAAGCAACCGGATGAGGTCCGTTGGGAACCGGCGGATCCGGCCGGGAACCAAACTCCAACTAACCGCTAACAGAGGAGCAGAACATGAAATTGCTGGTAAAGATCTTCGGAACCCTGATTTCGCTCGGTGCAGGCTGGCTCGGAGCCAAGCTCGTCTCCGGGGTCTGGCATAAAGCCATGGGGGAAGAACCGCCGTCGCTGGCCAACCCCGAAAAGCAGCAACAAGCCGCCGTAGGCAAGGTGCTGGCGTTCGCCGTGATTTCGGGGGCAAGCGCTTCTGCCATCCAGGCTATGGCCAAACGGTGGACGCGTTCCCTCGAAGCCAAGGCCGCCAACCGCTAGCAGGCCGCGTTCTGGCCGCTACCCGGATGCACCGGGTCGCGCAGCTGTTGCCCAGTTGCACGGCTCGGTGTTTTCGTTGGTGCCGGGCAGCTTTCTGCCCGGTGTCCATTGACCTGGTGCATCGCGGATAGCTGAAGGCCTGCGGGAATCGCATGGCGATTATTTGGCCGGTCGGCAGCTTCTCCAGCAGGCAGAACTGCCAACGGGATCGCAGGCTTTTGCAGCAACCGAGTCTTCCTTGATGCCTTGGAAGCGCGCATCATGGTCCATGGCGAGGTTATTGCCTTCCAGAAGTCGTTGGAAATATATCCCAGAAGTCTCTGGCATTGAGTGCATCCACTGAATTAGAATGAAAATAAAATATCACTATATGAAAGTTGAATCGATGACTGCCCATTCTTCTCCGCTCACCGCCGGCCAGCCAGCGCCAGCCTTCTCCCTGCAAGATGCCAAGGGAGAGACCATCTCGCTTTCGGATTATTCAGGGCAGAAAGTGATCGTGTATTTCTACCCCAAGGCCGCGACTCCCGGTTGCACCACCGAGGCCTGCGATTTCCGCGACAACCTCAATTCGCTGCAGGCCGCAGGATTCTCCGTTCTGGGCATCTCCCCGGACGCTCCAGAAGAGCTGGCTACCTTCGCTAGCGATGAATCGCTGAATTTCCCGCTGCTTTCCGACCCGGGCAATGAAGTTGCCAAAGCCTACGGCTCCTACGGTGAAAAGAACATCGGCGAAAAGACCGTCGTGGGTACCCTGCGCTCCACCGCAGTCATCGATGAAGACGGCAGCATCCGCCAAATTGAATATTCCGTGGATGCCCAGGGGCATGTGGCGCGACTTCGCGATTCCCTCGGAGTCTAGAGGATTCCGCACCCGGATCTTTCCGGTGCCAGCCCGGATGCTTCGAGCCGGGGCCAGCTTTCACCGGCCCCGGCCACACCCTGCAGTCTGCGTTGAGGATCCTGGACGGCAAGCTACATCTGCATCTCGGAATGGGCATTGGCCAACAGATGCGTGAAAGCACCGCGCTCGAATGCAGCCCGCTGGCGGACCGCGCCGTTGCCTGTCTCCAGCATGTTCCTGAGTGAAATCACGGCATAGTCGTAATCTCCATGATCCTTCAGTGCGCCCTCAATGAGTCGGAGCATTCTGCGGGCCACCTCCTCCACAGCGACCGGCTCTCCGGTTCGCGTGTCCACGTGCACTCCGGTGATTCCGTTCTTGGCCGCTTGCCACAGGGACAGGTCCAGGACTTCGGGCAGATACTCGAGCGCATCGAATTCGCCGGCCACCGCAGTCTCGACCAACCCTCGCATGAGCACGGCCAGCAATACCGAATCCTGCGCTCTCAACTGCGAGTCCGCGACCCGAATTTCGAGTGTCGGGTACTTTTCCGACAACCGGGCGGACCATCCGATGTGGCCAGGGTCGGGAACCGCATCGGTTCCATTGATTCGCGCAAGCCGAGTCCAATAGTCTTTCGAATCCTTGAAGTACGGCGGAATTCCCTGGACGGACCACTTTCGGTAATGAATGGTTCTCCACGATGAAAAGTTGCTGTCGACCCCTCTCCAATACGGAGAATTGGCGCCCAGGGCGCAGAGAAATGGCAACCATCCGCGCAAGAAGTTGAGCGCACGAATTCCCGCTTCGGAATCAGGGATGGACACATGGACATGCAAACCGCACATGTAATGCTCTGTCGCTATTCCGGAAACGAAATTGCCGATTTCCCGGTACCTTGCATTATCGGTCAGCTCCGGAGCCTGCTGGGCAATCATCGGCGCCGCCCCCAAACCCGCGACCAGCAGACCGCGGGAGGCCGCTTCGCCTGCCAGAGCCCTGCGGAAACTTCCCAGCTCATGCAGGGCCTGATCCCGGTCTTCGCAGATGGCACTGGCATGTTCTATTTGGCAAGCAAGCAGTTCGTTCTGCACTTCGCCATCGCGTTGCGAATCCAGCGCTTGCCGTAACGCTTCTTTATCCGTGCTGGCCGGCAACCCTGTTTCTGCGTCGAACATGAAGAATTCTTCTTCAATGCCAAAGGTGCTCATTTCGTGCCTCCCGGAATATGGTTGCTAGGGCGTCGGACCAGCAACCGGTCTGTGTGGACTTACTGCTGGCTAACCTGGTCTGCCTGATGCGAACTAGCGGGGAACTGCTCAACATTCTTCTTGCGCGGAACTGAATACCGCATGATCAATTCCCCTTCAGCTAGGCTGCGAATTTCCGGATGGCCGCAGCTTCATCCGCCTCGGCGGCTTGCGTTCCGCGAAAGCGGATTCTGAAACAGTAGATCCCGTAGCCTGGCTGCATCTGCTTGCCCGATGGATTCTCATGGTTTTCCCATCAACTCAGAATGAATCGGACATGAAATCCGAACTAGCTCTGGAAGCGGCAACAATCTGCCCGCAGCTGCGGGCAACAGCAAGCTCGGGTCAGGCTGTGGAGCTTGGAAATGCGGTCTGTTCGGGCGTACATACGGAGCCTAGCGGCGGACAGTCCGCGGCAGGCCAAACAAACTACTGACTAGGCCAGGAAATAAGTTCAAAAAGCTCTCCTCTGAGCCTGTCAATAAGCTGGGAGCCCTAGGCCACCCCTCCCGGTCGCAGACGAAGTGGCATAGGTTTGAAACACACTCCGCTTCCCAACGACGGCGATCCTTGCCCACTGGCAGGCTCGTCGGCAATCTGCGAAGTGGCGTGACTTATGGGGTGCACTCGAGAGTTACGAACAAAGTGGAGGTAGTACTAATGCCAGGACGTATAGTCAGGTCCAAGACTGCTGAACGTGTCGCCGAACTCCTGGGATCGCGCGAAGGTCGCTCCCATCTGAGCGAGTACGGGTGGATCCAAGGAATGCCCGTGATCATTGCACAACTCAACGAGCCGGTAGACGACGTCATGGGCCTCGCTTCCGTTCACAATTGCGCTGTACTCGTGGCGATACTGGACAACCAGAGCGAGCAGCTTCGTTTCATCCATGTCTCGCCTCCCAACGGTGCTCTTCAGATCGTCGATGAGACTCCTGCGAAAACCCGGATCTGCACTCTCTTCGAGCAGGCGGAGGAAAAAGGAATGCTGGCCTTCCGGGTTCGGTACTGGACCCACACGGCAATTGCCAACGCCCTGCCGGTCTTCACTCCGGAAGAACAGCGGCCGATGGCAATGACGCGCGTCTAGCTGCCGGGTGCCTGGAGGTTCCCGCCCAGGTGCTGCTGATTCAACGACTCGTTGCTAACCGCATATAGGCCATTTTCGACTGACGGTCCTGGCTTTCCCGGAATTTTCCGGGAAAGCCAGGACCGTTGCCGCAATCCCCTGGCTCAGCGCCCGGCGATCTTCACCAACTTGTGGTTGATGAATTCGTCCATGCCGTACTTGCCCAGCTCGCGGCCGATGCCCGAGCGCTTCACGCCGCCAAAGGGCAGCTCAGGGTAGGAAGCCGAAGGCTCGTTGACGGCGACCATGCCGCTTTGCAGCTGCACGGAAACGCGCTCTGCGCGTTCCATGTCCCGAGTGTGGATGGAAGCTCCCAGCCCGTACTCGGTGTTGTTGGCCAGGGCCACTGCTTCTTCTTCGCCATCCACCTTGTAGAGCACGGCGACCGGGCCGAAGAGCTCCTCGGAGAAGGCGCGCATCTCGGGGGTCACCCCGGCAAGGATCGTCGGCTCGTAGAATGCGCCCTCGCCCTGGATCGGCTTGCCGCCGGCCAAGACCTGGGCACCCTTGTCGATGGCATCCTGCACCTGTGCGGCCAAGCCGTCGCGGGCAGCGGCCGAAGACAGCGGGCCGAGGAAGTTCTCCGGCTGGGCCGGGTCGCCCACCTTGATTCCGGCCACCTGCTCCACCAGCGCTTGGGAGAAGTCCTCGTAGACCGAGGAATCGATGATGAAGCGCTTGGCCGCGTTGCAGGCCTGGCCGGTGTTCCCGAAGCGGGCGCGCATGCCCAGCTTGGCGGTGCGCGCCACATCCGCGTCGTCGAAGACCACGAATGGATCCGAGCCGCCCAGTTCCAGCACCACCTTCTTCAAGTTGCGCCCGGCAATCTCGGCTACGGCCGCTCCGGCGCGCTCGGAACCGGTCAGGGATACTCCCTGCACCCGGCGGTCCGCGATGATGTCCGCGACCTGGTCATTGGTGGCGAAGATGTTCACATACGCACCCTGCGGGGCCCCTGCTTCCTTGAAGATCTCTTCCATGGCCAGCGCCGATTCCGGGCACTGCGGCGCGTGCTTGAGCAGGATGGTGTTGCCGTTCATCAGGTTCGGCCCGGCGAAGCGTGCCACCTGGTAGTACGGGAAATTCCACGGCATGATGCCCAGCAGCGCGCCGACCGCTTCCTTGCGCACCAGCGCCTTGCCGCCCGAAGCGATTTCCAGCTCTTCGTCTTCCAGGTACTTCGGGCCGTTCTTGGCGTAGTAGCGGTAGATCGCCGCCACGATGCCGATTTCCCCCAGAGATTGCTTGATGGGTTTGCCCATTTCGCGGGTGATGATCGCGGCCAGTTCTTCGGCGCGTGCCTCGTAGATGTCTGCCACGCGCTCCAGCAGGGCGACGCGTTCCTGAAGCGCGGAGACCGACCACTGGGTGTAGGCGTTGTGCGCCTCGGCGATGGCATCCTGGATCTGCGCATCGGTGGCAGTCGGGTAGGTTGCTTCGACTACGCCGGTGGCGGGATTGGTCACGGCATAAGTGGACATGGTGCTCCTTCGAAGATTCGCTTGTTGGACACTTAGCGCCCAGTCTTCCAGCTCTCGTCGCCAATGCCCCGGACTGTTCGGGTATTGGCGTGTTCGCCACGGAAACTGCCGCTGTTCCTCCAAAGCCGCGGACTGGGCCGCAGCAGGGATTGCAGTGCTGCTGGACTCCTCGCTGCTGCGCCGGGTGGTGCGCTGGACGCTCGGGATCCGGCTCGATCCTACTCGCTTGCCTCCTGCTTTCCTGGAAGCTCCGAGCTGTCGCCATCGAACCTGAATGCTTCCTGCGGATTGGCCGCGATCCGTGACCTGCGGCGCTCTCTTGCCTAGCGTCGTAGGCAACCAGCAGCGCTCCGCACGGACTGCGGAGCCGGATGCGCGGCCACCTGCCGCGCCACCCGCAGCTGACGACAGCAGCAGAGGAAGGGAAGACATGAGCACCAACGATCACACCAGTTCGAATCCATTCCCCGATGACCCGCGCAGCACCCCGCAACCCGGAACCGTCCGCCACGGCCTGAACGATCCGGATCCGTTGACCGAGCCGCAAACCGACCTGTTCCCGTCGGGCACTGTCGAACCGGTACCGGCCGACACGCATGATTCCGATGACCTGCAGTCCGCAGGAAGCGGCAATACCTCGGGTAAAGCGCAGGCAGCCCAGGATCTGGCGCGCGAGGGCCAGGAATCCGCCACCCACGTGCTTGACAGCGCCAAGCAGGAAGCCTCGATGCTCGCTGAGCAGGCCAAGGACCAGGCCACCCACCTATGGGATGAACTCGGCTCCGACCTGAAGGAGCAGACCTCCGTGCAGCAACGGAAGGTCGCGGCCAACCTGCGCGACATCAGCGATGAGTTCCGCGCCATGCTCGACCAGTCCAGCGCGAGCGGGACCGCCTCCATGCTGGTCGACCAGGCTTCGCATCACAGCGGCCAGGCCGCCGATTGGCTCGAACAGCGCGAGCCGCACGACTTGCTGGATGAGGTCAAGAGCTTTGCACGCAAGCGTCCTGCGGCCTTCTTGGGACTGGCGCTGGGCGCTGGGCTGCTGGCAGGACGCATGACGCGAAATGCCAGCGAGCCGAAAAACACCACAGGGCACCGCGACCAGGAACCGCGTCCCGGCGCCACCAGCGCACCGAACGCCGCGGCCGGAGATGGGCCAGGTCCGGTGCGGGTTGACCCGTCTTTCCAAGGAACCACCCGCGTGGATTCGGCAGGCAACCCGCTGCATGCCGATTCGGTGGACGTTGACCCGCTGCGCTCCTACCCTCCTGGGGATCCGCGCAGCACCGACTACCGCTAGGAGCATTCGATGACTCACACGACGCCAGATCCCGATTCTGCAGAACATGAACGCAGTTCCCTCGGCGCCCTGTTCAATGACCTGACCCAGAACGTATCGCTGCTGGTTCGCCAAGAGATCGAGCTGGCAAAGACGGAGTTGAAGGAGTCGGCCAGCTCCGCCGGCAAGGGTGCGGGCATGTACGCCGGTGCCGGTGTAGCCGGCCACTTCGTCTTGCTGTTCCTTTCCGTTGCGGCTTTCTTCGGATTGTCGCTCTGGATTGGCTACGGCTTCTCGGCCTTGGTGGTCGCCGCCCTCTGGGCGGTGATCGGTCTGGTCTTGGCAAGCGCAGCCAAGAAGAAGATGCAAGAGATCAAGGGACTGCCTAATACGGCCGAGACAGTCAAGAGGATTCCATCAGCTTTTACTCCGAAGGATGATGCACCATGAGCAAGAATTCAGAAGAACTCCGCGCGGAAATCGCCCAGACACGAGGCGACATGCAACAGGATGTGGATGCGATTGCCGACAGGGTCAGTCCCAGCCATATTGCCCACCGACAATCCGAAAAGGTCAAGGACTCATTCAGGAAGGTGAAGGACTCCGTCATGGGAACCGGTGAATCAACGAGTGACCAGCTGCACCACTACGGTGAAGACGCCGCGGAAGCCGTCAGGGACGCACCGCACAGGGTGGTGGAGCAGACCAAGGGCAATCCGCTGGCCGCCGGAATCATCGCCTTCGGGGCGGGACTGCTGGCCTCGTCGCTGCTTCCGGGGACCCAGAAAGAAGCCGAGCTGGTCCAGCGGGTCAAGGACAAGGCAGAACCGCTGGCCGAAGAGGCCAAAGATGCGGCGAAACAGATTGCCGAAGACCTGCGGGAGCCTGCGCGGCAGGCCGCAGAGGACCTGCGGGATTCCGCCCAGGAATCCGTGCAGACCGTCAAATCCGAAGCCAACTCCGAAGCCGAGCATCTGCACAGCGAAGCAAAGGACACGGCCAAGGATATGGGTAACGGCTCCTGATCCCTAGGCGCGGCAAGGGGCTGGTGCGTGCAATCACTGATTGGAACCACCAGCCTCTTGCTATGCCCGGTAGCCGCCGAGCTAGGCGGGGCATCCACCAGAATTTAGCTAGCTAAGCTAAATAACCACTAGGATGAGTCCATGGAGAACTCCAAATGACTCAGCCTGCTTTGCCTGCCCAGCTGGTATGGTTCCGCGATGATCTGCGCACCAGCGATCACCCAGCGTTGGATGCCGCGCTTTCTTCCGGTCCGGTGATCGCGGTATATGTCCTGGACCAGGCATCTGCCGGCATCCGCCCGCTGGGTGGCGCGGCCAAATGGTGGCTGCATCAGGCGCTGGAGGACCTTCGCCGATCGCTGGAAAAACTGGAAATCCCGCTCATCCTGCGCCAAGGCCCGGCCGCCGGGATCATCAGCGAACTCGTGCACGAAGGCAACGTGCAGACCGTGCACTGGAACCGCCGCTACGGCCACGCTGAACGCGCCGTCGACATGCAGATCAAGCAGGACCTCGACGCGCGAGGCGTCCATGCCCGCAGCTACAGCGGGACGCTCTTGCATGAGCCCTGGGAGCTGCTGACCAAGAACAACACCTGCTACAAGGTCTTCACGCCCTTCTACAACGCGTTGCGCGACAGCGAGATCCGGCCTCCGTTGCCCGCGCCACAGGCACAAGAACCCCTCCCGGACACTAATCTTCCCGCCAGCGACGAGTTGGAGAGCTTGGGATTATTGCCGGCTTTGGACTGGATTGACGGGCTCGCCGCGCAATGGGAACCCGGAGAAGCGCCTGCGCGCCAGCGCCTGGAGCAGGTGCTGGAATCGATCGCCGAAGACTACCCGGAGCACCATGACCGCCCCGATCTGGACGGAACGTCTGCCCTCTCCCCCGCCTTGCGCTGGGGGCATGTCAGCGCAAGCCAGATGTGGGAGGCGCTGGGCCGTCTGGCCGCCGTAAATCCCGAGGCTTCCGACGGTGCCACCGCGATGCGCCGCCAGCTCGCCTGGCGGGATTTCTGCTGGCACCTGTACTACCATCACCCGCAGCTTCCGGAGCGGAATCTGCGTGCGCAGTTCGATCATTTCGACTGGTCCTGGCCTGAGGCAGACCCGCAGGCCGCGGAATATATGAGCTGTTGGCAACAAGGACGCACCGGTTTCGGTCTAGTGGACGCCGGCATGCAGCAGCTCTGGCAGACCGGATGGATGCACAACCGGGTGCGCATGGTGGCAGCCAGCCTGCTGGTCAAGAACCTGCAAGTGCATTGGAAAGCCGGCGAGCGCTGGTTCTGGGACACCTTGGTTGATGCGGATCTCGCCAGCAATACTGCCAATTGGCAATGGGTCGCCGGCAGCGGAGCCGACGCTTCCCCATATTTCCGGGTCTTCAACCCGGAATTGCAGGCCAAGAAATTCGACCCTCAGGGAAGCTACGTCGCAAAGTACGCCCCGCTGGCTACCGAACCCATTGTGGATCTGAAGCAATCGCGGCGGGCTGCATTGGATGCCTATGAGCAGATGAAGCTCATCTCATAGTCGCGAAGCATCGGGCAGCGGGAAAATGAAGCCGCGGATCCACGAAGATCTTCACATGCTCTTCGCTGTTTCAGCCCGATGCCTCTTCGGCTCCCTGTCTCAGTGCATCAGCTTCCTTGCCGGAGGGTCCAGAGCATTCTCCACCGAGTGCCGGAGCTCATACGCATACCCGCATCCCTGCGTGCCTCCGGTGCCTGCAAAATACGTCCAATCAAGACCAATCCGCCTTCCGCCCTTCTCCGAAGAACCTCTACAGGGTTCCTTCCGGAGCCCGTAAAACTCGACACGGACTAGAATCCGTGTCCCAGGAAGGACTGATTGCCATGCGCACATCGCCTAACCGCTTGCTCGCAACGATTTTCGGGGCCGTGTACCTCCTTGTCGGCCTGCTCGGGTTCCTTGTCACTGCCGGCGTGGACTTCTTCGCAACAGAGGGCGGGAAGCTGATCATTTTCGAGGTCAATCCACTTCACAACGTCATCCACCTGGCCATCGGCGCAGCACTGCTCATCGCTGGGCTCGGATCCGTGCGTGCTTCCAAGCTCGCCAACACCACAGTGGGCGCCGTCTACCTCCTGGTTGGCATCCTCGGCCTCTTCTTGGCCTCAACAGCGCTGAACATCATTGCCCTGAACGGTGCGGATAACGTCCTGCACCTAGCCAGCGCGCTTGTCCTGCTGTCGGTAGGCCTGTCCCAGGACCGGACGCCAGCAGCCCATACTGCACGGTCATGAATTCCCACGAGGCGACGGCGGCTGCCACCGAACCTGCCACTCAAGGGCGAGGTGCAGTTGCGGGATCCGTCGCCTTCGGCGGCCTATATGCCGGGATCGCTGGTCTGGGAGTTGCGGCGCTGGCCGCGGCCTCCTCCGCCAGCTTGGCATCGGCATTCGGGGTCGGGTCCGCCCCGGCACCGTGGTGGGCGTGGCTCGGCGCGATAGCATCCGCAGCCTGGGCTGGGGTGGCGCTGGTGTACGCCGTTGCCAGCCTGCTGAAGGCAGCGGCCCCTGCCGTGAAGCTTGCGGTCCCCTGCCTGGCGCTCGTCTCCTCCGTGCATTTAGCCAGCATTGTTGCCGGCCTTTGGGGGTTCCCGGAGGGAACGAAGAATCTGGATCTCACGATTGCTTCCTTGCTGCTGCTTGAGCTGTCGGTGCTGGCGGTATTCCTGTGGCAGCGCAAGCGGCGGAAGAACTATCCGCACCGGGCAGTGCGTTCCAGCAGCCTAGTTGTCCTCGGGAGCATGTTTGCCGGTTCGGTTGCGGTTGCGGCGGTTGCCAGTTTGGGGTTGGCAGCTTCGTCCGCTGGAGAACTCGCGGTACCGCATTCCGAGCACGGCGCTCATCGTTCGGGAGACATCGACCCGGGAATCATTGGCAAGATGAAACAGGCAGAACACCACCACTAGCCGCAGCCAGGGGGCCAGTGCCAGTGATCCAACTGGCCCCGATAGCTGCAGGCTAGGCCCGCGGATCAACAATGATCTTCACGTGTTCCTCATTGTTGTTGATCAGCTGGTCGAACCCTTCGGAAACCAGCTCGTCGAGCCCGATGCGCCCGGTGATGAACGGGGCCAGGTCCAGTTTGCCGCTTTGCACCAGGGCAATGGTGTCCGGATGGTCATTGGCGTAGCCGATGGTGCCGCGCAGGTCGATTTCCTTCAAGACCAGCTTGGGCATGTCCACTTGCGGCTTATGCCCCCAAATCGAAACGTTGACGATCACCCCGCCGGGAGCCACCGCGTCCAGGAGCATATCCAGCACCACCGGGACCGAGGAACACTCGAATCCGGTATCCGCACCCCGGCCGCCGGTCGCTTCGCGCACCCGTTCGGCCACGTCCCCTTCCCTGGGATCGAAAATCCCGTCGGCAATTCCGGTTTCTCGCGCCTTGGCCTTGCGGGCCTCGGAGAGTTCCGAGATGTAGACCGTCAGCCCCTTGGCCTTGAGCACCGCTGCGGTCAGCAGGCCGATCGGGCCGGCACCTCCCACGATCGCCACCTGCCCGGCCTTCGCCCCGGAGCGGACGAAGGCGTGGTGGGCCACCGACAGCGGCTCGATCAGCGCGGCCTCATCCAGGGGGATCTTTCCGATGGGATGCACCCAGCGGCGTTCCACGACGATTTTCTCCGATAGCCCTCCGCCGCGGCCGCCCAGGCCGATGAAGTTCATGTCCTGGGAGAGCTGGTACTGCTGGCCTTCGCCGGTGTCCACATCCTCATGGATGATGTACGGTTCCACCACGACGTTCTCGCCGATTTCAAGGCCGGTGACGCCTTCGCCCAGGGCGGTAATGGTTCCGGAGAATTCATGGCCCATGGTCACCGGAGCGCTCTCCCCGGAGATCGGGTGCGGATGCCCGGCCGGCGGGATGAAGATCGGGCCCTCCAGGTATTCGTGCAGATCGGTGCCGCAAATGCCGCACCAGGCCACGTCGATGGCCACTGTTCCCGGTTTCAGCTGCGGCTCATCGATGTCCTCGATCCGGATGTCCTTCTGGTCGTAATACCGTGCTGCGCGCATGGCTCCCCCTCGATTCTTCTGCCTGTTGCCGACCGGCCCGATCCCGGCCGGCCATTCCAGCTCCAAGCTACTGCGGCAGCCAAGGTTTGGGAACCGTTGCAAGAGGTTTCATCCGCTGGCTCCAGCAAACCATCCAGCCAAAGCCCAGCCAGCAGTGCGCGGCCTGTTCGCGGCGCACAATGGACTATGGACATCATGTCGGCGGCGCAGCGCTCGGCGCTCATGTCGCGCATTTCCAGCAAGAACACCGGACCGGAACTGGTCCTGCGCCGGTTGCTGCATGCCGCCGGGTACCGCTACAGCGTGCACGGCGTCCTGCCCGCACGGCAAGTAGCCCAGCTGCGTGCTGCGCATCCCGGCATCCCGCTGCGGGGCGGAAAGCTTCCCGGATCCCCGGATCTGGTCTTCAGCGCCCGGCGCAAGGCCATCTTCGTCAACGGCTGCTTCTGGCACGGCCACGACTGCCCGGTGGGCCAGCGGCGCCCCGCATCCAATACCGGGTACTGGAACCCCAAGCTGGATGCCAACATCGCCCGGGACCAGTGCAATCGCGATAGCCTGGCGGCACTTGGCTGGGAATCGCTGACGCTCTGGGAATGCGAGCTGAAGGCGATGGATGGCGTCTTGGACAGGGCGGCAAGTTTCCTCGGACCGGTACGGATCCTGCCGGGCAGCCCCGGCGGGCAGGACCCGTCCCAGGGCACCGGTGTTGGCTAAGATCAAAGAGTCCGCCCGATCTGCCCGCAGCGCACCTGCCCGTTCCCCGAGGTCCATGAAAACCAGCACGTCCCGCTTCGAAGTCCCGGTACTGCTGGGAACCCAGACGCTGTTCAATATCGGCTTCTACGCCGTGGTTCCCTTTCTTGCCGTAGTGCTGGCCAACGACTTCCTGTTGGCAGGCGCCGCGGTGGGCCTGATCCTGGGCATCCGGACTTTCGCCCAGCAGGGCCTCTTCCTGGCCGGAGGCAGCCTGGCCGATCGCTTCGGCGCCCGGCGCATGATCCTCATTGGCTGCGCAGTGCGCGCCGCCGGGTTCCTCACGCTGGCCGCCTCGCTGTCCTTGGGTGACCCGAAGCTCTGGTTGTTCATCCTTGGCACATTGCTCACCGGATTCGGCGGGGCACTTTTCTCTCCGGGCCTGAGCATTCTGGTGGGCGCGGCCCAGAGCGCGCGCGACAGGGGCCAGCCCACGGGAGCCAAGCGGGCCACGCTCTTTGCGTGGCTGAGCGTCACCGGAGAAATCGGCGCGGTGGCTGGACCGCTGGTGGGAGCGGCCTTGTGGGATTGGGGGTTCGCGGCCGTTGCAGGTTTCGGGGCAATCTTCTTCATCGCCATCGGACTGTTCCTGGCTGCGGCATTGCGCCGCTACGCTCCGGAAGTCACTTCGCTGGATCATGCTGGATCCCGGGCCAAGCGGCCGGCCCAGCCTGGCAGCCTGCGCCGTTGCCTGGCGGACCGGAAATTCGTGGCCTTCTGCGCCTTGCATGCCTCGGACCTGCTGGCATACAACCAGCTCTATTTGGCCATTCCCCTGGAATTGGAACGCACCGGCCTGCCCACCCAGTGGCTGGGACTGGTTTTCGCGTGGATCTCCGTGCTAACTCTGGGCTTGCAATTGCCCATCGCATGGCTCGCCGCACGGATCGGCTTGGCGGCGACCCTGCGTTGCGGATATTTCTCCAGCGCCTTGGGGTTCGGCGTACTCGCCTTTCTCCCCGCCACGGCATTTGGCGAGAATACCGCGGCGGTACGCATCTTGTGCGCGGTCACCCTGCTGGCCTTGGGGCATATGAGCGTGCACCCTGCAGCTCTTTCGCTGGTTCCCGGATTCGCCGGGCACCGGGGTACCGGATCCTACTTCGGCTTGCTGTCCAGTTGCGGCGGCCTGGCGGTGCTACTGGGGAATTTGCTGGTGGGCTGGCTCTTGTCCCAGGCCGGCCAGGGCCACGTCCCCGGATTCCTGCCGTGGCTGGTTCTCATCATTCCGCTGGTCGTTGCTTCTTGGCTTGGCGCATCGCTCGTGAGGCGTTCAGGCCTGCAGACCCAGGGTGCGTGAACTGCGACACATGACGCGCTGCCCTCGCAGAATTTCCACGGGGCACCCCAACTTTGCACTACTCAGCTTCCACTCTTCCCAGGCTCTCTGCGGGGGCTTTTCCTCCGCTTTCCCTGCCGGGTCATAATCAGCAAAACGAGGCAACTAATTAGGGTACGCTTACCGAGGCTCTATTGCATTAGATGCCAATCCATCACGTAATACCGAAGGATTTCCATGAAACTTGGACGATTGAGCGTTGCCGCAGGTTTTGCGGCCATTGCCCTGGCGCTGACCGCCTGCAGCTCCACCCCTGCGAGCTCCGCCCCGGAACAAGCCGCGGACCCGGAAGCCCGCGTGGTTGTGGCCAATTTCCGCGCCCCGGTCTCCAATTGGGCGCTGGAAAGCGACGACGCCTATGTGCTCTCCATCGCCGGTTGCCTGGAAACCCTGGCCAAATACAACCAGAGCACCAAAACCGTTGAGCCGATGCTCGCTGCTTCCTGGAAGCAGTCCTCGGACACCGAATGGGATTTCGAGCTGCGCAAGAACGTACTGTTCCAGGATGGCACCGCCATGGATGCCAAGGCCGTTGCCGGCTCGCTGAACCACGTCCTTAAGGCCACCGCCCCGGCCCGTGCGGTGAACCCCAAGACCATCAAGAAGGTCCAGGCCCTGGACGCTGATACCGTGCGCGTCACCACCCCCGCCGCGGATCCGCTGCTGCCCTACCGCATGGCCAGCGTGAATGCCGGCGTGCTCTCCCCTGCCGCGTACACCGGCAAGGGCATCGACCCGATGAAGCACTGCACCGGACCTTTCGCCCCGGTCTCCGAAAAAGCCGGGCAGTCCCTGACCTTGGACCGCAACGCGAATTACTGGGACGGAGAGGTGAAGCTGGCCGGCGGCGAAATCCGCTACATCACCGAAGGCGCCACCCGCGCCACCCAGGTCCAGACCGGAGAAGCGGACATTTCCATGTCCATCCCGGCCACGAGCCTGGCGGCTTTGGAAGCCGATAGCAAGATCAGCGTGCTCAAGGCCGATTCGCCTCGCACCTCGACCCTGTACCTGAACAACTCGCGTGCCCCATTCGAGAACCTGGACCTGCGCAAGGCCGCCACCATGGCCCTGGATCTGCCGGCCATGGCCGCCAGCATCTACGAAGGCGCCGCGCAGCCTGCCACCGGCCCCTTCGCCCCGAGCGAGCCCTGGGCCAACCCGGATCTGGCCGTGCCGCAGGTGAATATCGAAGAAGCCAAGAAGCTGGTGGAAGCGTCCGGCTACCAGCAGGACAAGCCGCTGGAAATCATTGCGATCACCGAACGCGCGGAGTTCGCCGGGGTAGGCGCCATCGTCCAGGAGCAGTTCAAGCAGATCGGCTTGCAGGCAAACGTGGTGACCAAATCCTACGGCGCCGCGGAGCCCGATGTGCTGGCCGGCAACTACGACATGATCCTCAGCCAGCGCAACCGGATGATCGACATTGCCGATCCGATCGGCTTCCTGCAGTCCGACTACACCTGCGAGGGCGGCTACAACCTGAGCCACTACTGCAACAAGGACTACGACCAGCTGATCGGCCAGGCACTGGCAGAGAAGGACGAGGCCCAGCGCCACGACCTCTACCGCCAGGCAGGGGACCTGCTCGCCGACGACGCCGCGAACGTCTGGCTGGTCAACGAGCAGGCTATCGACGGCGTGGGAGCCAAGGTCCAGGGCTACGTCCAGGACCCGCTGACCCGCTACGTGCTGACCAAGGATCTGGCGAAGACCAGCTAGCGTGTCGCCTCTAGCCACCATGCTGCGCCGGGCCATTGGACTCGGCGCAGCAGTTCTGCTCTCATCCTTCGCGGTATTCCTGGTCCCCTTCGTTTCCCCCGGGGACCCCGTGCGGTCCTTGCTGCGCGCCCGCATGGATATCGGAACCGCCGACGAGGCAACGGTGCAGGCCTACGCACAGCAATTCGGCCTGCACGACCCGATGCTGGTGCAGTTCGGACGGTGGCTGGGCCGATTCGCCACCGGAGACATGGGCATCTCGCATATCAGCGGCACCCCGGTAGCCGACCAGGTGCTGCCGGCCATCGGCGTCACCCTGTCCTTGGCCGGCAGCGCACTGGTGGTGGCCATCGCCGTGTCCATTGTCTTGGGAGTGCTGTCGGCCACCCGTGCCGGGAGGTGGCCCGATAGGCTGATCACCTCGGCGACCCATGCGTTGATTGCCATCCCCGAATATGCGCTGGCTCCGCTGCTGGTCCTGCTCTTCGCGGTGCGCTTCTCGCTGCTTCCCTCGGCCGGTTTCGAATCCCCGGCCTCGATGGTGCTGCCGGTCTTCATTCTGGCCTTGCGCCCCATCAGCTTCTTCACCGTCGCGGTGCGCTCGGGGGTGCGCCAGGCATTGGACTCCGAGCACGTGCTGGCCGCCCGCGCCCGCGGGCTGAGCAGCACCCAGGGGCTGGTCCGCCATGTGGTTCCCCACGGTTTGCTGCCGCTGTGGACCATGGTGGGTGTCTGGTTTGCCGGGCTGCTGGGCGGGTCGGTCATCGTGGAAGTCATCTTCGCCATTCCCGGAATGGGCCGGCTGATCTTCGACTCCATCGTCGATGCCGATATCCCGGTCGCCCAGGGTGGCGTGGTGGTGGTCGTCACCTGTGCCGTACTGGTGACCGGAATCGTTGACCTGGTGCACAGGATCAGCGATCCCAATGTGAGGATTGGTGTACGACATGGCTAGGAATCATTCCAGGGAAATCCTGTTTTCCCCTCCCGCGTTCATCTTGCTGGCGGTGGTCATCCTGACCATCGCCGCCCCGTGGATTTCCCCCTACAACCCCGACGCCCAGAACCTGGCGGACCGGTTGCAGGGACCCAGCCTGTCCCATCTGCTGGGCACCGATGCCCTGGGCCGCGACACCTTGAGCAGGGTGCTGCACGGTGGCCGGTTCTCACTATCGGTAGCGCTGATCACCACGCTGTTCGCGCTGCTGGTTGGCACCGCACTGGGCCTGCTCAGCGCGATGCGCGGCGGATGGCTGGATGAGCTCTTCCTGCGCGTGAACGACTTGCTGCTCGCACTGCCCGAAATCGTGATTGCGCTGCTGATCATCGCGGTCATGGGCCCCGGATTCTTCACCATGGTGCTTTCCGTGGGCGTCGTGGCATGGACCCCCACCGCACGGTTGGTGCGTTCCATGGCGGCCCAGGCACTATCCACCCACCACGTCGAAGCCTCCAGGCATGTCGGCGCTTCGCGCTGGTTCATCCTGCGCCACCACGTCCTGCCCTTCGTGGCTGGACCGGTGCTGGCCCAGGCGGCATTGCGCTTCGGTCTGCTGCTGGTATTGCTCGGCTCCTTGTCCTATCTGGGCATCGGCGTCCAGCCGCCGCAGTCCGACTGGGGTTCAATGCTCGCCGAAGCCCAGCCCCATGCCATCCGCTCCCCTTGGGGCCTGATTGCGCCGGGCGCAGCCATCTTCCTGGTCAGCTTCTGCGTCACCCTGCTGGGCAATCGAATCACGCACGTGCTGGGCGGGCAGGACGTGCTTGCCACCGAGGCCAAGGCGGAAGCCCATGACTAGAGAACTTGAATTCATTGACCTTTCGGTCAGCTCCGGCGATCAGCGATTGCTTTCCGAAGCACGCGGCGCCCTGCGAGCCGGCGAATTGGTGGCGGTTGTCGGGCGTTCCGGTTCCGGCAAGACGCTGCTCACCAAGGCGATCATCGGCCTGCTGCCCCAGCAGCTGCGTGCCGAGGGCCAGATCCTGCTTGACGGCCAGCGCCTTGACCAGCTGGGCGAGAAAGCCATGGACTCGGTGCGCGGACGGCGCATCAGCATGCTGTTCCAGCAGCCCAAGCGCGTGATGAACCCGCGGCTGACCATCCGCGCGCATCTGCTTGAAGCCCTGGGAGCCCACGGCTGGGGCAAAGCCCGCCAGCACGAGCAACAGGTGCTGTCCTTGCTCGAAGAAGTAGGCCTGTCCCCTGCCCAGCAGATTGCCGGCCAGCGCCCGGACCAGCTCTCCGGCGGGATGGCCCAACGCGCCATGCTGGCCATCGCCCTGGCCGCTGACCCGGAGTTCATTTTGGCTGATGAACCCACGTCATCCTTGGACTCGATTCTCAAGGCCGAAGTGCTGCAATTGTTGCGCCGCAAGCAGCAGGAACGTGGCGTGGGCGTCCTGTTCATCACCCACGACATCGCCAGCATCCAGCACATCGCAGACCGCGTCGTAGTAGTCAGCGACGGGCAAATTGTGGACCAGTGCCCCACCGCGCACATCTTCTCCAAGGACCGCCACGCCAAGACACGCGAGCTGGTGGAAGCCAGCTTGCCTCCCCTGCGCACGCCACGAATGAAGGATTCCGCATGCTTGCTGGAAGCGGTGGATGCGGGCAAGAACTACACGCGCCGCGCAAAGGGCCCGGCAGCATTGAAGCCCACAAGCTTGCGCCTGCACGGCGGCCAGATCCTGGGAGTGGTGGGCCGCTCCGGTTCGGGCAAGAGCACCTTCGCCCGGCTGCTGGCCGGGTTGGAAGAGCCAACGACCGGACGGATCATCGATACGCGCCGCAATGGCGAAACAACGCGGGTGCAGGTGATCGCCCAGGAACCGTACTCGTCCTTCGATCCCCGGCTTTCCCTCCGCACGTCAATGAGCGCGGCGGTGCACCGGCTGCCGGCAATCCAGGCCGGCGAGCGCATGGCGCAAGTCATGGCCCAGGTGGGGCTGTCCGGAGAATTACTGGATCGCAGGCCGGGCCAGTGCTCCGGCGGCCAGCTCCAGCGCCTGGCCATCGCGCGGGCGCTGCTGACCGACCCCCAGGTATTGATTTGCGATGAGTCCACCTCTGCACTGGATTCGGTAGCCCAGCGCCACATCCTCGACCTGCTGCTTGAATTGCGCGAGCACATGGGGCTGAGCCTCGTTGTCATCTCCCACGACATGGACGTGATCCGCTATGTGAGTGACGACGTAGCCGTGTTCTACGAGGGCGAGCTGGTGGAGCATCGACCGCTCAACGATTTCCTGGGCAATGCGGAACATCAGCACAGCAAGGATCTCGTGGCCGCGCTGGACCTGACCGCAGCGGTTCCTGCTGCCGGCTGATTTCTGCTCGCGTAAGAAAACCCGGAACTCTTGTGCCCTGACTTGGAGCGCTTATAGATTGATGGACTATGACCGACAGTTCGCAGAAGAATCCGTCCATTACCCGCCGGTTGCCATTGCTGGCCCTATGCGCAGCCTTGTTCCTTGCAGGCTGTTCGGCTCCAGCCCCGGATTCCGGCGACGCCCAGGAGCCAGTTTCCGAGAGCACCCGGCTGACCAGCGTAGCTGAAGCCGGAACGCTGAAGGTCTGCACCACCGGGGACTACCGGCCTTTCACCTACCTTGACCCGGACACCGGGGAATGGTCGGGAATCGACATCACGATGGCCAAGAATCTTGCCGAGTCGATGGGCGCAGAGCCCGAGTTCATCCAGACCTCCTGGAAGGACTTGATGCCGGACTTCCTCTCCGAATGCGATATCGCCGTGGGCGGGGTATCCATTTCCATGGAACGCGCCCAGCAGGCCTACTACAGCGAAGCCACCCTGGACGAGGGCAAGACGCCAATCACCTTGTGCGAGAACGTGGAGAAGTACGACACGGTCAAGGAAATCAACCAGCCCGGGGTCCGTTCCATCACTCCGATTGGCGGGACCAACGAGAAGTTCGCCGACGCGAATTACCCCGAAGGGGAAATCATCCGTTTCGAGGACAACAACAAGATCTTCGATGAGATCATTGCCGGGCGTGCCGATGTGATGACCACCGATGCCTCCGAAACCCGGTGGGTGGCCAACGAGCAACCCGAGCTGTGCGCGGTGCACCCGGATCAGCCATTCAATTTCTCCCAGAAGGCGTACCTGCTGCCGCTGGGCGATGACGAGTTCCAGGAGTACGTGAACCAGTGGCTGAACATGGCCAAGAATGACGGGACGTTGGCGGCTGCCGAGAAGCCCTGGTTCGGATGACCGCCGCCGCCACATGACAATAGGCCAGCGGCCCCGCCCAATGCTGATTGGACGAGGCCGCTGGCATCGCTATTCAGTTGGCGCTATCAGTTCTCCCAGAAGGGGTAGTCGATGTAGCCCTCGGGGCCTTCGGTGTAGAAGGTCGCGAAATCTGGTTCGTTCAGCGGCAGCTGTTCCTTCCAGCGGCGCACCAGATCCGGGTTGGCTATCGCAGGGCGGCCCACGACTACGGCTTCTCCCCAGCCTTCGGCAGCCACGCGTGCGGCTTCCTCATAGGTGGTGATCTCCGCGAAGCCGGTGTTCAGCAGCACCGGTCCGCCAAAGGCCTTGCGCAGCGACTGGACCAGCTCGCCGGCTGGGTCATGGTGCAGGATGCTCAGGTTGGCCAGCTCCAGCGGCGCGATGCCCTGGACCAGCGCGGTGTAGGTAGCCAGCACATCCGCACGATCATTTTCTACCGCGCCCTGGACATTGTGTTCCGGCGAAATGCGCAGGCCGGTCTTGCCGGCGCCAATTGCTTCAGCGACAGCGGTAACTACCTCGATGACGAAGCGGGCCCGGTTCTCCGGGGAGCCACCGTAGTTGTCGGTGCGGGTGTTGGCCGAAGGCGCCAGGAACTCGTGCAGCAGGTAGCCGTTGGCCCCGTGAAGCTCCACGCCGTCGAATCCGGCGGCGATGGCATTGCGCGAAGCGGCAACGAATTCCTCGATGATCCTTGGGAGTTCTTCGGTGCCCAGAGCATGCGGAACCGGGTACGCGTGCTTTCCGGTGTAGGTGCGCGACTCGCCTTCAACCGCGATGGCGCTTGGTGCCTCGACGTAGTTTGCACCGGTGGTTTCCGGGTGGGTGACCCGGCCGGCGTGCATGACCTGGGCCACGATGAGGCCGCCTTCGGCGTGCACCGCGTCGGTGACCTTCTTCCAGCCGGCAATCTGCTCCTCGGTGACCAGGCCCGGCTGGCGGACGAAGCCCTGGCCGGCAAAGCTCGGGTAGGTGCCCTCGCTGACGATCAGGCCCAGGGACGCGCGCTGGCGGTAGTACTCGACTACATCTGCGTTGGGCACGCCGTCCTTGCCCGAACGCGAGCGGGTGAGCGGTGCCATGACCAGGCGGTTGGACAGCTTGAGGTCGCCGAGGGCGAGAGGGGAAAACAGATCCATGGGGCGGGACTCCTGAATTGGAAATTGTAGTTGCACAGCGTAACTATCGCCGCAAGCAACTTATTCCGCTTCGGCTAAGAACATGAGCTGGCTAACGGCTCCAGAGCATTGGAATCGCCTGACGCTCATTGCTTGGATTCGAGGGTTCGCCAGGAGCAATAAACCAGCGGATGCGGCACAACTCCGCACCGCATCCGCTTGATCCGATGGGCTATACGGCGGTGTAGCCGCCGTCAACCAGATGGTAGCTGCCGGTCACGAAGGACGCGGCATCGCTGGCCAGGAAGGCCACGAGCGCCGCCACTTCTTCCGGCTTGCCCAAGCGGGCAATCGGGTGCTTGTCGACCAGCGCATCATAGGCCTTCTTGGGCATTTGCTGCAGCAACGGGGTTTCGATGAAGCCCGGGGCTACGCTGTTCACGCGTACCCCTGAGGTGGCATATTCGACGGCGGCGGTCTTGCTCAGACCCACCACGGCATGCTTCGTGGAAACGTAGGCGGAGCTGCCGGCGAAGCCCACCGAGCCGAGGATCGAGGCCATGTTCACGATGGACCCTCCCCCGTTCTCGCTCATGGCGTTCGCCTGGGCACGGGTTCCGCGGAAGACGGCGTTGAGGTTCACGGAGATGACCTTGTCCCAGTCCTCGTCAGTCAGCTCGCCCACCTTGGCGGCGCGGCCGCCGATGCCTGCGTTGTTGACGCCGATCTTCAATGGAGCCATGGCGTTGGCCGCCTTGATGGTTTCGTCTATGACAGCCGAAGAGCTGGCATCTCCTGCAACAGCTACGGCTTCTCCGCCTGCGGCCTTGATGGTTTCCACGGTAGCGCCAGCGGCCTGCGCATTGAGGTCCTGGACCACCACCTTGGTTCCATTAGCGGCTAAGAGGATGGCGATAGCCTGTCCAATGCCCGAACCGGCGCCGGTGACTACTGCCGAACGATCTGCTACATCATACTGAGCCATGATGGACCCACTTTCCGTTTCAAGATGGTCACGGGATTTCCGTTGGCCTCATACCTTGGACGCTACTCCGAACCATCCCGAAAGTCGATGACGTGTCAATCAAAGGTCGGTGAGCTCAGTCACTGCTCCGCATGCGGTGCACCCTGTGCGCGGTGGACGACATGAACCGCTCATCGTGGGAGGAGAACAGCACCGCTCCCCCGCGTTCGAGTACGGAATCGATGGCCCCGTGCAGGCAGTGAAGCCCCGCCGAGTCCAGCGCTTCGGTTGGCTCGTCAAGGAGGAGCAGCTGCGGTTCGCGCACCAAAACGGTGGCCAAGGCAACGAGCCGGCGGGCCGAAGCTGGCAGCTCATAAGGATGGGTCTGCGCAAAGGATTCCAGACCCAGCTGTGCAAGCACCAACGGCACGCGGTCACGTTGGATGCTCTTCTTGGGAAGGCCAAAGGCGACCTCCCGGGCAACTGTACGCTCGAAAAGCTGGTCCGAAGGGTTCTGCAGGAGCATCCCAGCATCACCTGCCACCCGCACTTTTCCGGCAGTTGGCTTGATTAACCCTGCTGCGGCTTTGAGCAGTGTCGTCTTGCCCGTACCGTTGGCGCCGGCCAGCCCCACGCATTCACCGGCACGGACTTCGAGGTCAAGGTTGGAGATGACCGGGGCGCTGGCGCCTTTGTATCCGAGTTGCACGCCGGCAAAGTCCAGCAAAGGCTTTGCGGATGCGGCGGGGACAGATGGTCTATTAGATTTGGAAGGCAACGCACTGGTTGTAGCGCCTGCAGTTGCTCGCTGCAAAGTTCCTTCCGCCAAGTTCCACAGTGAATCCGCTTCGGCCTCCCATGCTTCTGCCGTCCGGCTCAGCACCACAAGTGCAGTGCCTTCGGCACGCAACCTGGTGATCATCGAAGTCACGGCCTGAGTTGCCTTGGAATCCAACCCGGCCAACGGTTCATCGAGCACAATGATGGACGGTTTGGCTGCGGACAACGCGGCCAGTGCGACCAGGCGTTCTTGGCCTCCTGAAAGCTTGGCGGGATCGCGTTCCAGCAGATGTTCCAGGGAAAGCCGCGTGGATAGCTCGTCGATGAGGTCTGCCATCTCTTCACGGGGCATTCCTTCATTCTCCCGCGCGAAGACCAGCTCTTCTGCAACCGTCTGGCGAATCCCCGAGAGGTAGAGCCCCGCATCGTGGGGCAGCAGTCCTACGTGCCTGGCCCAGCCGGCGACGTCGATGCGTGGCGAACGCTCCGGAGAAAAATCGATCCATTGCCCCGCCAGGCTGACCGTTCCCTCGCATTGGTCCGCTCCCGGCCGCGGAAGCATGCCAGCTAATACTCCGCCCAGCGTGGACTTTCCGGATCCAGAGTCGCCGGCAATGACAGTCAGGGAACCCGGGAAGAATTCCAACTCGATCTCGCGCAAGGCCTCGGCGTGCGCCTCGGAGTAGCGGAAGCTTCCCAGCCTGAGGTGCAGCGCCGCCGTGGTTCCGGCAGGTGCACGGTGATCCATATCCATCATGAGGCTCCCCCGAGAGGCACCAGAATCACTACCGGCACCAGCACCGAACACAGCAGGGCAACCCAGCGGACGCCCCTCTGGATCTGCGAGTCTGCGACACGGCGCAGTCTGCTGTGCTCGCCGCGGGCGGGGAAACCGCGCGCGGCCAGATGCACCGAACGGTCATGGGCATCTTGCACCGAGGAGAGCACCAGCGGTACTGCCCGCAGCTTCAGGCGCTGCAGCCAGCCGGCCAAGCCCCGGCCGGTTCCTGCTTTCCGCAAGGCCTGGGCTTGGCCAATGGCATGCTGCTTTTCCATCATCTGCGGAAGAAGAAACAGCGTGGATGCCAACAGGTATCCCGCCTGCGGCGGAGCCGGAGACAAGTCGATAGCAGCCACCAGCTGGTGCTTGTCGATCAGCACACCGCAAAGCAAACCAGCCACCACCAGCACGGCGGTGCGCAAGGCCAGGGCCATGGCGATTTCCATTCCTCCAAGCGTCAGGCTGACAGGCCCCCATGCCGCGATCACCGCCGAGGAATCCTGTGAAGCCAGTCCATGGATCATCAGCAAGGACAGGAGGGTCGGGAGCATGATGGCACCACTGAGCGCCGCGAGTTTGCGGGCCTTGCCCGCAACTGCGGCAATGGCCAGGCAAAGCGCTATTACCGCGCAGCTCAGCCACCAGCGGCTGGCAGCCGTGGCCACCGAAACGGTGAGCACGGCTAGGCAAAGCACGGTAAAAGGATGCAACTCAGCGATGCGGCGCTTCATAGGTGGCCTACTTGTTTCCGCTCTTGCCCAGCACCTTGTAGCGGCGGATGAATTCGAAAGAACCGCTCAAGCGCTTCGGCAAGGCGAAGACCAGTAACGCCGCGATGAGGAAGACAATTGCCTTGTCTCCCGGGTCAGAGATCAGGGCCTGTTTGGTGACCGCGGAGAGCAGCGAATCCCCCATGGAGCGGAAGGCCGCAACCACTGCGCCGGTACCGACACCCGAGGTGCCGCCGTAGACGAAGGCAGCCACCGGGGAGGAGACTACGCCAACCAGTACACCGGAAACCAGGCCCGCGATTGGGGCAAGGTATGGCCGGCGCAGGGCGCCGTAGCGAGCGGCGGTTCCCGCAAGGAAACCGACCAGTGCGGCTCCGGCAGCGAACGGCAAAACGGTGGGGGCAAACAGCGACCAGATCAGCGTGCTGAGCACACCGGTGGCAGCACCAGCACGGCGGCCGGCCAGGAAGCCCACGAGAACAGTACCGATGGAATCCAGGTAGAGCGGGACCATGACGGACCCGACGAATTGGCCCAGGATGATATTCAGTGCCAGCGCGACCGGGATCAGTGTCAGGGCGGAGACCGGCAGATCCGGCAGCACAGCGAGCAGCAGCAGGACGGCTGCAATCAGGTAGGCGGCGAAAGTTGCCAAGGCAACTCCCTGGCCCAAGCCCTCGACGATTCCCGCGGGTTGGGTGATGACCAGGAACAGGTAGGTTCCCACGAGCAGCAGGGTTCCAGCGGCGCCGAGCACCCTGCGGCGCAGGAGCTGGGTCGCTGATGCTTCGGGCAAAAGAAGGTTCGGTGACATGATGAGGCAATCCTGGGGATACGAGTTTGGCTGCGCGCAGGATTGCTCCCGCAACGCGCGAATGGCGGGTCTATGTCACCTCGACCCGGTAGACGATTCTAGCCCACCTGCCTGCGCTCAGGAATTCTCGTTGAGTTTCCTTGCTAGCGCACCGAGGCGCTGGACCAGCTCGGCAAACCCTGCTTCGGGGTCATTTGACACGACCACCTGGGCATTCGCCGGCTTGCCCCACAGCCCACGGAAATCGGCCACCGTGGTACCAAAGAGTAATTGCGATTCTGTCTCAACGTCAATTGTTGCTGGACGTGTTTCATAATCGAGGGTTCCCGCGGCAACGCCAGCGGCAAAGTAGTCGTGCACGTGAGCGATGTAGCCCTGGTCGTAGTGCCTGTGGAATTCGAAGTAGAACCGCAGGGCGTCAGAAAGGTAGCGCACCAGCGGATTGGAGGACTTGCTCAGGGTCCCCTCCGGGTCGCTAGCCTGGACGATCTCTGGTTCAGCGCATCCGGCTTCAATGGAAAGCTTCGCCAGGAAGTCCGGCTGCATCTCGAAGCGCTCCGTGGTGTCTAGAGAACAGACAATCGGCAACTTCGAGGAATCTAATCCTTGTTCCGCGGCAGCAGTGTAGGCAGCAAAAACTTCCTTTGCCGCATGCGGGTCCACGTGAGTGTTCCACTCAGCGGTAGGCGTGGTGTTGCCTTGGTAGTAGAAGGCGCCGCCCATGATCACTACCTTGCGCAGCAACCAAGGAAGACGTGGTTCGCGTCGAAGTGCCAGAGCGAAGTTTGTCAGCGGCGCAGTCAGGAGCACTGTAAGCTCTCCTGGGTTGGCGCGTGCTGCATGAATCCAATAGTCAACGGCGTCATTGTCTGTAGCTGAGCCTGAGCCAGGATCGGGAAGCGTTGCGTAGCCAACCCCCTGAGGCCCGTGGGTCTCCGGAGTGGTCACGAGCTGAATTTCAAGTGGCTCCCGCGCACCGACGAGCACCGGGACGTCTTGCTTTCCGCAGAACTTGAGCAGAGCGCGGTTATTCGCGGCGACTTGCTCGACATCGACGTTGCCCGGGGTGCTGGTGGCTGCCTCGATCTGCACGTGATCGAGCGAGCACAGATACACCAAGGCCAGGGCATCGTCGATACCAGTGTCGCAGTCGGCCAGTAGACGTATGCGATTCATGAACTACCTCCTGAAACTTGCCATATTTCATTGTGCCCCGAGATACCTCTCGACTGACCTCAAAGACAGGCAGTAAGCCGGATCCTAACTTGATTGCTTTTCTATCGCATCAGTTGCCGCCTCGAAAATCTATTCGACCAGAAATAATATTCATTAGAGCGCTTGAACCTGAACAAGAAACAATTCATTTTACTTCGGACGAATGCTATCTATAGTTAGCTCAACGATCCTGGTTACGAATCCTCATGATTTCCGCCCTGGACGGGCGCCGGCGCTCCAACCAGAAAATGCTCGAACTCACCGAGAACCTACTCGAACGCGATATCGAGTTTCGGGTCCTGGATCTCGACGGCATTGCGGACACCGAAACACAACGGCCCTGGCCTTCGCCATCGTGACAGACCTCGCCCAAACGAAACTCAAAACCGAGCGGGAAAGAACTAATAACTCCGTGGCCATACGCAGCACTGCCAGCGGCGACTCCGGAGGCCGCAGCCCCCACCTCCGCCGGATTCTACATCCCCGATCTGCAGCCGGTCTGATTCAAGCTGAAGATCCAAAGAACCAAGCCGCCAACGATAATATGGGCATGTCCACCACGACCCTCATCTACCGCCGATTTCATGTACCAAAAACCCAATAGTGTTCGGCTGCTTCGCACACTTACCAAGAGCTCCATTCTGTAGGTCTGACGTGCTTAGATAGCAGTATCAGAATTCTAGAGTTAGGGGGCTACGTGGATAACTCTCGTTGGGTTAGCCAAGGGGCAACCCATGCCTTTGAATCTGAGCCGAACGTCGTCCCCTGTCTGTCAGGCTGGAGTGAGACCACTGATTCATAGCAAGTAAACCTCCCCTCAGACAGGGCGAGAACAGGTACAACCGCCATCATGAGCATCGATTCCATCCACCCCACCCCGGGGAACATGCCGGAGAATGGAACTATTGACTCCATCGATTCGCGCCCAGAACAGCCCCGCCGCAGGAGCATCAGCCCAGCCCAGAAACTGGCTTACCTCGACGGCTGCGAACAAGCGATCCAAACCGGCGAGGGCCGAGGCTACCTGCGCGCCAACGCCTTGTATTCCTCGCAGATCGTTGAATGGCGCAGGCTACGCGACGCCGGAGTCCTCGGAGATTCAACCAGCAACAGCTTCCCGGCCCGGTCCAGTAGCCGGCTGAGCAAGGAACAAGCGGAAATCGCCCGACTGAAAAAGCAGCTAGCTGCCAACGAGCAGAAGCTTGCAACCACCCAAACCGCGTTAGAGATCATGGGAAAAGCACACGCGCTCTTGGAACAAATCTCGAAGAGCGCGGATTCCAAATAGCAGCCCAGGACCTCCTGTCCCACGTTTATGAACAACTGGTCACCGGCGGGGTATCAACACGTCAGGCCAGCTCGCTGGCCGGGGTCAGTAGGGCGACGATGAACCGCCGCCAAAACGCTGCCCGCGCAGGGCGAGCACTGCGGGCTACCGCTCCTCGCCCGGCACTAGCGAACAAGCTCACCGCGCAGGAAGAAACCACGATTCTGGCAACGCTGAACACCGAACGGTTCGTGGACCAAGCCCCAGAGCAGATCCACGCCACGCTGCTGCCTGAAGGGACACATCTGTGCTCGGTATCGAGCATGTATCGGTTGCTGCGGAGGGCGAAGCAAGTGGCTGAACGCCGTCGACAGGCCCGTCATCCAGCACGAAAGGTCCCCGAGCTGGTCGCGGATCAGCCTGGAGAGGTGTTCACTTGGGATATCACTAAGCTGGCCGGCCCGACGAAGGGCGTGTATTTCGACGCGTACGTGATGATTGATATCTATTCGCGCTATATCGTCGGTTGCCAGGTACATACTCGTGAATCCGGGGAGCTGGCGCGTGATTTCATTGCCGGGGTGTTCGCCAAAGACCAGGTGCCGAAAGTTGTGCATGCCGACCGCGGCACCTCGATGACCTCGAAACCCGTGGCGGCTTTGTTGGCGGACTTGGACGTGCTCAAATCGCATTCGCGGCCGAAGGTCAGCAATGACAACCCGTTCAGTGAGGCGTGGTTCAAGACCTTGAAGTATCTTCCGACATTCCCGCAGCGGTTTGGATCACTTGTTGATGCCCGGGCTTTCATGGACCGGTTCGTTCAGTCGTATAACGGGCACCATCGCCATTCGGGGATTGGGTTCCATACGCCTGCTGATGTTCATTTCGGGATGACTGGGCATGTTGATGACCAGAGGTTGGCTGCATTGCAGAAGGCTTGGGATGAGCATCCTGAGCGTTTTGGGCGGCGCAGGTTGCCGAAGAAGCTTCAGATGCCCGAAGCGGCGTGGATCAATGAGCCGGTGAAGCGGTTGGAAGGACAAGAAATGCAAGCTGGTTAACACTCATTGGTCTCACTTGACTTGAAAATTTCCGATCTGGACAAGGTCCCATTCATTGCAGTTTCCATTTTGGATTACCCCATATTTTGATTACTTTTAGAATGCATCATATGTCCTGTGAGCGCATCGCTTCGCTTCTTGGACGTGTCTCAATTGACTCGACGTCAACGCGACGCTTTTGACAGTGGATCTCAATTAATCACGAGCATAAATCGGATGCATTTACTCGTAATTTGCCTACTCATGCTGCTATTGTTCAATCATATTGTCACTGAAGGAGAATCACTCAATGCCACGCAAATGGTCTCAACTTGACGATTTGCGATTGCGCCTTGAAGCGATCGAATGGCTTCGTGTACGCACAGATGACGGTAAATACTCACTCACTCGTGAAGAGATCAACGACTTTTTCTTCGACGGTGAACCGTTCAAACTTATCGATCCCATGAAGGGGATCAGAAAGCCTCAGGTGCTCGACACCGCACTGAGCATCATGACCTCCTTCCGGAAACCTGGCGAAGAACGCCCGTACGCCGACGAAGTCGGACCTGATGGTATGCCGAGATATAAATGGGAGGGCAGCGATCCCCACAAGAACACGAACGCTGGTCTTCGTCTTGCTAAAGAGCGGGATCTACCGCTTATTTGGTTTATCGGAGTAGGCGGCTCACCAATGCGGTTCCATGTTCTCTGTCCTGTCAAGATCGTGGGCGAAGAAGCCGATCAAGAGCAGTTCGTTCTGAGCATCGCTGCCGAAAAGGGCTTGTCCCTTGCTGAACTCACAGCACCCGACGGTCCAGACACGATCGTCAAAAAGTATTTAGTCCGTGAGACTAAAGCCCGACTTCACCAGCCAGTGTTCAGAGCTTCGGTGATCCGCGCTTACCAAGTGCGTTGCGCCGTTTGCAACCTGGGGCACGCACAGCTCCTTGACGCCGCACATATCATTCCCGATGCGGACGAAGACGGTATCGCAGCTGTAACTAACGGCCTCACACTTTGCAAAATCCATCATGCAGCTTTCGATTCGCATATCCTGGGCATCACCCCGGACTACACTGTCGAGATTCGACCCGATCTGCTCGACGAAGTCGACGGACCCATGCTCGAACACGGACTAAAACAACGACACAAGCAAAAGCTGATGATGCTTCCTCGCACTGCCAAAGAGCGGCCAGACCGAGAGCTACTCAAAGTCACCTACGACAAGTTTCTCCTAGCTCAAACGGCCTAGCACCCGGTACATAGTCCACGCTCACGGCAAATTTCATGAGTGGCTGCACCGGACACAACTGCAACTGCGGCGATAGGCTGGTCGCGCTCATACGGCGATTAACACCAACGCTTGCGCCTCTGGTAGCCGTAGTCGAGGTCGGCTTTGCCAGGACCCGCTGTAACTTCGTCGCAAGCCAGATGAAAACAAGATCAATCCGCAGGTCAGACATTATTTCGCTGATGCGAACCGACCTACATCCGACCAGCACAACAAGTAGCGGACCTCTTTGCAGTTCCGAATCCCTGCGGCAATGTTCGAATCATCTTGGGTAGGCAAGCAATTGAGGTCTCACAGCCCGGAAAATACCCGGATTTGTTGCTGTTCCGGGAGATTCTCAGTAGGTGGAGAGCAAAGCAGATTTTACTGCCTACCCACCATTGAGTGTGGGCGATTAGGCAATCAACGCACGTAATGATCAGCCCACTAAGCATTCGCTTAGCCGAGATTAGTCCTCGAAATGCGAAATAAGGGGCCCGTTTCAATTCTGAGTTCCGAAACTGGCCCCTTATCTGTAGTTCGCGTTGATTAGCCCTCGACGCGTTTAACCTTGCCGACCAGGAACACGTAGGAGAGGATGCCAACCGCGGCAATGACCGTCATGTAAATGAAGGCTGGGCCGAAATCGGTCGCCGAGACCAGCAAGCCAATCACGATTGGAGTGGCAATCGAGGACAGGTTGCCGATGAAGTTGAACATGCCACCGGTCAAACCAATCAGGCGAGACGGTGCCAGTGCAGATACCAAGGACCAGGTAATCGAAGCCAGGCCATTGCCGAAGAAGGCAATAGACATGAAGGTGATGACCAGTGCGGTGCTGTCCGTGAAGATTGCACCAATCATGCTCATGGAGAGCAACAGCCCGGTGATGATTGGCAGCTTCCGGGAAGTACCCAGGCTCACCCCACGCTTGAGCATGAGGTCAGAGAGAACACCACTGATCAATACACCGACCAACGCCGCGATGAATGGAAGCGACGTCAGAAATCCCGTCTTGATGTAGTCCATCTGGCGGTAGGTCACCAAGTAGGTTGGGAACCAGGTCAGGAAGAACCACAGCGTGGAGGTCAGGCAGAACTGGCCAATATAGATTCCCCACAGCTTCTTGCGTCCCAAAACCAAGGCAAAGTCAGCCTTGCTCAGCTTCGGTGCAACCGTCTTGGCCTTCTTGCTGCCAAGGTCAACAAGTCCGCCACCCTCGCGGATGTACTCGATTTCAGCGGCATTGGCTCTCTTGGAATCCACCGGATTCCGGTACATGATGAACCAGATCAGGCCCCATACGACGCCTACCGCACCGGTGACCACGAAGACCCAGTGCCAGGTCAATGCATGCTGAAGCCACAGCAGGACGGGGGTCAGCAGCGCGAGACCTATGAACTGGCCAGAGGTGTAGAAGCCAATAGCGGTGGCGCGCTCACGTTCAGGGAACCAGGCAGTGACCACCTTGTTGTTGATTGGGTACGCAGGGGCTTCGAAGCCACCGACAGCCATTCGCAACACGATCAAAGCAATGAAGCTTCCGGCCATGCCCATGAAGATTGTGGCCACCGACCACAGCACCAGGCAAATTGGGTACAGCAGACGAGGCTGAACTCGGTCTACCAACCAACCGCCCGGTAGCTGCATGGCCGCGTAGGTCCAGCCAAAGGCAGAGAGCAACAGGCCTTGCTGCGCTGTGTCCAGGCCGAACTCCTCGGAGATCAACGGCGCTGCAACCGAGAGGTTTGAACGATCCATGTAGTTGATTACTACGGTGAGGAACAACATGAAGGCTACGGCGTAGCGCGTCTTTGTAGCTTTGCCAGCGCTCTTGAGTGTTGCAGCTGACGACAGTGTCGACTGAGACATACGATTTACCATTCTGCGAAGGATCCGTCCTTGTGACGCCAAATTGGGTTGCGCCAGCGATGACCTTCAGCTGCGCGTTCAATGACGTACTCTTCATTTACATCAATGCCCAGACCCGGACCTTCAGGGATGGCAACCATGCCATCCTCGTAGGCGAAGACCGACGGATCATTGACGTAGTCAAGGAGATCGTTGGATTTGTTGTAGTGGATTCCCAGGGATTGCTCCTGGATAAAGGCGTTGTATGCACCGGCATCGATCTGCAGGTTCGCGGCTAGAGCGATTGGGCCCAGTGGGCAGTGCAAGGCGACTGCAACGTCATAGGCTTCAGCCATCGCCGCAATCTTGCGGGCTTCGGTGATGCCGCCACAGTGCGAGGGATCCGGCTGAATGATGTCCACCGCTCCGCTGGCCAAGACATCCTTGAAGTCCCAACGGGAGAACAGCCGCTCGCCCAAGGCAATCGGAGTACTGGAATTGCGCAATGGCTCCAGCATGGAGTTCACGTTTTCACTGAGTACCGGTTCTTCAATGAACATCAGCTTGAAGGGCTCTAGTTCCTTGAGCAGGACTTTGGCCATTGGCTTGTGCACTCGACCATGGAAGTCAACGCCGATGCCTACGTTCTCGCCTACTGCGTCGCGGACAGCCTGAACGTTCTCCAAGCACCCCTGAACCTTGTCCCAGGTATCGATGTACTGGAGTTCTTCGGTGCCGTTCATTTTCACTGCAGTGAAGCCACGTTCAACAGCGGCCTTCGCGGCGGCTGCGGTATCCGACGGGCGGTCGCCGCCAATCCATGAGTACACGCGGATCTTGTCGCGCACCTTGCCACCGAGTAGCTCGTAGGCAGGAACCCCAAGGGCTTTGCCCTTGATGTCCCACAGCGCCTGGTCGATGCCGGCCAGGGCGCTCATCATGATGCCGCCACCGCGGTAGAAGCCGCCGCGGTACATTACCGTCCACAGGTCCTCGATGTTTCGCGGATCCTGGCCGATGAGGTAATCCGAAAGTTCCTCAACTGCTGCGGCAACAGTAGATGCGCGGCCTTCGAGTACTGGCTCGCCCCAACCGACAATTCCCTCGTCGGTTTCGATCTTCAGGAACAACCAGCGAGGTGGCACCATGTACGTGGTCAGTTTTGTAATTTTCATGCAGACTTCCTCATCTCATGAATCGTTTGGTAGGCAGAGACAAGATTGCCTGCCCTCGTTTTCAGGTCTTCAAGGCTTCGTCCGGACTTGTAAAGGGAGGAGCCAATGCCAAAACCTGTGGCTCCGGCTTCCAGCCATTGCGCCATGTTCTCCTCGTTGATGCCCCCGACAGGGATCAGGCCAATGCCGGAGGGAATCACAGCGGTCCACGCCTTGAATCCCGCCAGGCCTACTTGCTCGGCAGGGAAAATCTTGACGTTCTTCGCTCCGGCTTCAATGGCATCAAAGGCGTTGCTCGGAGTAGCAGCACCTGGGAACGAATCCATGCCCAGCGCCACCGTTTCTTGGATAACCCGCACGTTGGTGTTTGGCGAAACGATGATTTGGGAGCCCGCCTCGTGGCACGAGCGAACTTGGTCTACGGTGAGCACAGTTCCTGCACCAACTACTGCGTCTTCAGGTAGCGCACCGCGTAAAATTTCGATGCTCTTCAATGGCTCCGGGGAATTCAGCGGTACCTCCAAAGACCGAAAACCGCTGGCATAGAGCGCTTCGCCAACGCCTTGAGCTTCCGAAGGATGAAGACCTCGCAAAATGGCTACGAGTCCGGCAGCCTTCAAAGTTGTCGTCAGTTCATTCACGGCAAAACCTTTCTTGATAAATCGTGTTGCAAGTTGGTGGCTCAGACCGAGGGGGTCTGCAGGAGGCCTTGTGCGCTTGCAACGGCCCAGATTCCCCGAGGGGCTGTGCCTTGCAGTTCGCGCACCTGATCAATTCCGAAAATATTCAGCGCCCTGGTGTACCTGGAGCTGAGTTCCTTATTGCCGCAGATGGTCAGCGACAGGGCGTCGTTGGTGGCTTGCTTGCCAAGAACGGAACGGATTTCAGCACCGATCATCAGCCCAGAGAGATAGTTACTGACTTCGTTTTTTTCCAAACGCTCGGTCAGAACCAAGGTTCTCGCGGAGAAGGCCGTGAGCATCAGATCCGCAGCGCCCTCGCCCGATTGCGATACCTTCACGCCTCGATCAAAGGCCGACCAATTCGCCGATGATGCTGGCTCGATGAGCTTGGAGAGGATGGACCGGGTGCTGAGCAGTGCAAACGTTTCACCTGTCATGGAAGTGCAGAATTCGGTAATCGTGCGTCCGGAGACCTTGACCCATTTGGAGTGCGTCCCCGGGAGCAGGAACAGTTGCTCTTCGGAGTCATCTGCGTTCAGGGCGGCAAGATCAATGGCACCGAGGATTTGAGTTTCTTCACCGCGCATGACGTCTGGAAGTTCTTTGAGGTCCAAGACGCCGGGGATGATCTGCATCGTTCGGCCCGGAGCGATCTCCACTGATGCCAACTCGAATTCTGGATCAGCCAAATTGGCTGGAACTGGTCGGTAGGCCGCTTCGGTCCAGCCCTGCTGACTGCCAACCATTCCGCAGGCGATCACGGGGACATTCTCGAAGTTATCCAGCCAATCGCCGCACAGTTCGGTCAGCGTCGCCTTGAAGGCCTCATCGAGGGACTGGGTCTCGGCTTGCGCCTTCGAGGCCACTTGCATGATGCCAAGAGCTGCACTGCGTTCCGCCACGATGTGGCCATCGGCGCCCATGAGGTAGGCGCGTGCGGACGTAGTTCCCCAGTCCAAGGCGATCAACTGGGGTTCGGCGATGTTTGTCATAACTCCTGTTTTCATTTCATGGACTGCACAAGATCGTTCAGCTGTGCTCCCCTTCACATCTGAATAGTGTCGGAGGTATCCCAATAGTTCAAAAGGTGTTGTATATAGTGGGATGAAATACTTTGATCTTTTCATACCAAGGAACACGTCATGACCATGAATCCCGAACCCACCACAGACGATTCAATTGACGCTCCTCCTCCGGGCACGCTCACACTTGCTCGCGGACTGGAGATTCTGCGCGCTGTTGGCCGCGGTGCGACGAATCTGAATGAAGTGGCAGCCGCAGCCAATATCGGAAAGAGCGCTGCGCAACGCATGGTGAAGCTCCAGGTGCAGCGCGGATTCCTGCGCAGCACCCATGGCACCGATTTCAGCCTGGGCCCGGCACTGATCGAGCTGGGTTTCCATGCCCTCTATCAAAGCCCGGTCCCTGTTATTGCGAAACCCATTTTGGAAGAGCTCGCCCGCAAGTACCAGGACACGGTGCATCTAGCGGTGGAAGACGAAGCGCAGGTGCTTTATGTCGACAAAGTCCCTGGAACTCGCGGCGCACAAATGCGCTCACGAGTCGGACAACGCATGCCTCTAAGCCGCACCGGCATCGGCAAAGCGCTCCTGCTTGATACTCCCCTGCGCTGGGAATCCACCTTTGATTCCGAGTCGCCTGTAGAACAGGCCTCGCATCAAACCAAGGAGGCGTTCCTGTCCAGGATGAAAGCCTACGCAAAAGAAGGCATCGCCATGGATCTGGAAGACAATGAGCCTGGCATCCGATGCGTCGCCGCACCGATCCGCGACGGCAGTGGCCAGATCATCGCCGCCATCAGCATGTCTGCCACTAATCCCTACATGCCTGACGAGCGGATGAAAGCGCTCAAGTCCGTGATGGGATCTACCGCCACGCAAATTTCGCGCAAGTTGGGCTACTCGGGCAAGACCTTCTAGGACGCTTCGCATTTAGAGCGCGAAACGGCAGTCCATACCTAGATGTGGACCGGATGTCCCTCCGCCTATTCGACATCGACAAGCACCGATTCCGCGAAGTCCGCCACGCTTGGGACAGGACTAGGAAAGTCGTGCGGATTGAGCCCTGGTCGATCGTGGTTACTGATCTGGATAACGGAAAGAACTTGGATACCGTGGACGGTCGCCGTGGCACCGCAGTGAAACGATGGTAGAAATCCCGGCCATGGAATTGGTATCAAAGTGTGCAGTACGTCGCAATCTACAAGTCATCGGAATTCTGCAAGGCGGTGCGAGATAATCTGCCGAAGGCTAAGGTCAGCGTGGAACATTTCCACGTGATTCAGCGGGCAATTCTGATGATCATGCAGGTCCGCCGGCGCAGCTCCCACGAAGTGCACGAGCGTCGCGGCCGGGCGGCTGATCCGGCCTTACAAGTACCGCCAGCTGCTGAGCTGCAACTAGGAGAACCTGTCGATCGAGCAGGTTGAACGGTTGAAGGTGATCATGGAACTGACGCGGAATTCGGGGTGATTCATGCGAACAAGGAGCGCGTGTGGCAACTGTTGAAAGCCGCGGATACCCATGAATTCCAATCCAGATGGGCGGTGCAGGAGAAATCCCTGATAACAACAAAATGGTTGAGGTGAAGTCGATGTACCGCACATTCGCTGCGTGGAGGAGTGAGTTTTTGGTGTTCAGCCGAACGAGGCTGACGAACGCCAGGAAAGAGGAAGCGAATCTGACAGCGAAGAACCTGAAACGGATTGGTCGGGGTTATAGGAATCATGGGCATTATCGGCTTCGGATATTGTTATACACGGCAGGGTTGCGGCCCTGCCGAGCACTCTGCACCACGCTTAACTGTTAAGAGCCCGTGAAGACCTTTCTTGTGGCGTCCGGCCGACAAGCACCCCGGCCAGGAACGCCACCTCGCTCATGTACCAGTTATTCGTCGCCGCCCGGATGATCCCGGGGGTTAGCACCACCATCTCCGCATCTCAGAGCCTGCACCCAACGATCCGGACCGCCACCTACAAGAAGTTCAGATCGAAGAATGCCAGCGCCCAGTCGAATTCGCTTCCCTTGGTGGCGGACGCGTTCTCGGCGAACCTGCAAGCGTCGAAGAGCGCGGTCCAGTCCGAACAGCAAGGTTCATGTGTAGGCGTTCTTGAAAGCGACGGCCACCAGTGCGACCACCACGTTGAGGAGCATCAACACTCGCTCGATGGTGAGGAAGCCCGGGTCGATCCGCCCTGAATTGCTGTGTATTCGCATCAGATCGCCGATGAGCTCGATGAACTTGCGCAAGCATGCGTCGCTGCGGCTGGGCGCGGTATTTGACCTCGTCTTCGACGAGCTGCTCAGAGCAAAGTCCCTCACTCGGTGGCGCCGGGGAACTGCGCGGCCAGCCGTTCCAGGGTGCGTTCCATATTAGGCCCGGTACTCCGAGTGAATCCTAGGATCCGTAACACCCACTTGTGCCGTAACCGGCTCGCATCCCAGGTTTCGCTGACCATGGTCCCGGACCCTATAGCTTCCAGCTCGTAGCGCCACCGATGCCCGCTGAAGTGCCGCCAAGCGATCTGCCGGTCCTGCTCGAATTCCACCACGGTATTGCTGATCCGGTACGGGACACCCAGACGCATCTGCATGCCGAACTCGCTGCCCAGGCTGAGCTTGCTGCCCTGCGCATTCGAGGCCCGCACCGTTCCTGAGCCGTCGATGACCGGGTGCATGGCCGGATCCCTGAGCAGTTCGAAGATCTCTGAAGGCGCGGCGGCAACGAGGCGGCGGCGGGTTTGCAGATACGGGGATGGATTCATCAGCCCATCCTATTCCGCATCTGGTCCTGAGCCCGGCAGCCGGGCCTCTCCTCAACGATTCAGTTGTGCCACTCGGGTTTGACTTGTACCACCAGAAAAGTCACAGGTGCTTCGGCTCTGCTTCCTCGCCCGGCTCGCCGATGCCTGCCCGGTCATGCGGATACAACTCCGCTCCGGTGCGAATTATCAATCAGCCAATCAGCCCGCCATGGCCAAGAGCTATCGGCCAGTGGCGGGCTCTTGGCGGGTCGGCAAGCAAGCTTGCTGCATCCAGACCTCCTCGGCACTCCAGCCCTGCCCGAAATCGACCGAATTTGGTGTCCTTCATGGCCTTTGCCCCAACGGGCACAAGAATTCCTGGCAGTGTCCTGCCCCAGAGCTAGCCCAGTTCAAGTATCCGGGTCATGTAGATGCTGTTGGGGTCCTCCAGATAGGTCCCGAAGGGCTGGCACTGCTTGAAGCCGTGCTTTCGGTACAGCGAGCGTGCAGGTGCGAAGAACTCCATAGCTCCGGTTTCAAGGGATATGCGCGATAGCTTGCGCTGCGCGGCATCCTCCAGAGCATGGAGCAGCAATCGGGAAGCGACGCCTTGCCCGCGGAAGTCCGGGTCCGTCCGCATGCTCTTGAGCTCCTCGTGGCCCGGCTCCAATACCGCCAACGCGCAAGTTCCCACTATGCGATGATCCTTCTGCGCTGTCCAGAGCCGGACGGTTGGCTGGCGTAGCGCAGCCAAGTCCAAGGCATGCTGGGACTCCAGCGGCGACTGCGGCGCCATGTCAGCAAGGTGGGCTTCGAGGAAGGCTCCCAGAGAGGGATCCTCGAAGTCTGCGGGTTCAATGGACAACGTCATGAGCGACAAGTTATCAGCAGTTTGTATCGCAGATGTTTCGGGCAGCTAGTTGCCCGTTCGCCGCCACTGCTCACAAATGCTCGGGGCCGGCTTCTTCTGTGTGGCCTCCCGATTCTCCGGTTGCGCCTTCCTGCGGATATAGATCAGCTCCGGTGCGGTCTTTCAATGTCAGGGTTGCGATCAGCGAAGCGCCCACCCAGATGAACAGGTAGGTGGAGACCGCCACGGTGGTATTGAACTGGCCCACCAGCGCCGCGGCAATGGTCGGGGCGAACGCGCCACCGATCACCGAGCCCAGGGCGTAGCTGATCGAGGAACCGCTCAGGCGGATGCGGGCCGGGAACAGCTCGGCATACAGCGCCGGCAACGGACCGTAGGAGAAGCCCATGAAAGCGCCGAAGACCACCAGGGACACGGTGACCCAGGCCAGATTCCGGGTTTCGATCAGCAGGAACAGCGGGAAGAGCCAGGCCAGCAGCAGCACCCAGCCGATGATGAACATCTTCTTGCGGCCAATGCGGTCCGAGACCACTCCGCCGATCCAGGTGGAGATCAGCCAGGCCAGCGTGCCGATGGTGATGATATTCAGGATGTCGCCAGCCTGCAGTTCCAGCTTGTTCGTTGCATAGCCCAGGATGAAGCCGCCGGTGAGCATGTACCCGGCAGTGTTGTTGCCCATGAATACCAGCGTCGCCTGGATGACCTTCTTGGGGTGCTTGCTGAACAGCGTGGACAGCGGGGCCGACTCGGTCTGCTTGGTCCGGGCCATTTCCTCGAAGACCGGGGATTCCTCCACGCGCTGGCGGATGTAGTAGCCGATGAGGATCAGCACGAAGCTGAGCAGGAACGGGATGCGCCAGCCCCAGGCCATGAACTGCTCCGGGGAGAGAACGGCGGCGATAATGGCGCTGACCGCGGAGGCCAGCAGCATGCCGGCCGGGACGCCGAGCTGCGGGAAGGCGCCGAATTTGCCGCGGGCATGATCCGGTGCGTGCTCCACTGCCATCAGTGCCGCGCCTCCCCACTCGCCACCGGCGAAGAAGCCCTGGACGATGCGCAGGAAGATCAGGAGAATCGGAGCCCAGATGCCGATGCTCGCATAAGTGGGCAGCAAGCCCACCAATGTGGTGCCGACGCCCATCAGGACCAGGGTGATGATCAGCACCGCTCGGCGGCCGTACTTGTCGCCCACCCGGCCCATCACGATCGCGCCCAACGGGCGGAAGAGGAAGCTGATGCCGACGGTGGCGAAAGCGATGATGGAGCCCAGCGACGCTTCGGCGGGAGTGAAGAATTGCGGGGCCAGGACCAGGGCCGCCGCATTGGCGTAGATGAAGTAGTCTTACCACTCCACGGTGGTGCCCACCATGGTCGCTCCCGCGACGCGTTTCTGCTCCTTGGTCATGCGCCCGGGTACTGCAGCTGGAGTGCTCATGATTCCCCTCGATGTTGCGAGTATGCAGGAATCACTTTCCTCCGCCCCAGCACCCCAGTGCTGGCCGTTCATGCAGGATCGACTCCCTGCCTTAGTAGTAGGCCTCTGCCGAACCCGCGGTATTTCTCCATGCACGCCGCTCCCCTGGTTGTTCGCGCTGCTCCTGCAAAAACCTGTCAGGCTTGCGCGAACAGCTTGGCGGCATCAGCCACGACCTGCTTCGCTCCGCCCTGGTTCCAGCTCTCAAGTTGGCGCGTGGCACCATTGCCGAAATTCGCGAGCGAGTCCAGGTAATCGGCCACGAATTGTTCATCGCCATTGCGCTGCAATTGACGGCCCGCGTAATCGAGCACCCGCTGGATCATGGCCTTGGCAGGCACGGGAGTCCTGGATTCGCTATCGAAATAGGTGCCTTCCACTCCCGACTTCGCCGCCTGCCACAGGCCCAGGTCGAGAACCTCGGACGCTGCCGTGCTGGCAGGGCTGCGTGTTGCCGAAGCGGTATCCACAATGGCGCGGATGAGCAAAGCCAGGGCCACGGATTCGCCGGCTGCCATCTGCGTGTCCGCCGCGCGGACTTCAATGGTCGGATGGTTCACCGACAAGCGGGCGAACCAGCCGATATGGCCCGGATCGAGCAGCGCCCCGGAGGTGATCATGTCCTCGATGCGCTGCTGGTATTCCTGCGCTGTCGCAAAAGCCGGCGGGATGCCTGCCGCAGACCATCTGCGGTAGTGCACCGTCCGCCACGAGGCGAAGCCGGTCGGCTCCCCGTTCCAGATGGGAGAGTTCGCGCCCAATCCCGCAATCAGCGGCAGCCAGCCGCGCAAGGCATTCAGCGCCCGGACTCCGGCGGCGGCATCCGGGACATGCACATGGATGTGCAGTCCGTTGATGAAATGCTCGCGGGCGATCCCCGGGACGAACTCGTGGATGGTTGCGTAGCGCTGGCCCCTGGTGAACTCCGTAGTGCTCGGAAGCCCCAGCGCCGTTCCCGAAGCAAAGGGGAGCACCTGGTATTCGCGGCATATCCGCTCAATGGCGGCGCGCCGCCGCACCAGCGCTTCCACGGCTTCTTGCGCAGAGGTGCAGATTCCGGTGACGATTTCCAGCTGGCTGGCCAGAAGTTCGCGGTGGACCGTGGTGCCCGGCAGTTCGAGGCCAAGCAGCTGGGCGCTGAGCTCATCGGACATCGGCACCGGGGCGGCAGTTTCCGGATCCACGAGGAAGAATTCCTCTTCGATCCCAAAGGTCCTGGTCATGGATGCTGGTTCGCCTTCCCTGGGCAGCAATACGAACTGAACATTAGATGGCAGCTGGCCAGGGACGGCCGTTCCCAGCAGGAAACCCAGCGATTTTCCAGCTTCGCAGCAGCCGCGGAAGCAGCTGCTCGTCACCCGTGCACCCGCCTCGCCCTACGCCCGATAGCTGCCCCGGGCACTTGCTGACCGCTTTTCACAGCTGCTACTGAGCTTGCGGCCATGCAAGCACAAGCCCCAGCGCAAGGGCTTGCAAAGTGTGCCACGCTCTAATCACCGCGGCTCGGCAAAGCACCGTAAGAAGCCAAGCTGCGGGCCGTCACGCCCACTTGGAGGCGCAGCTTCAGCCGGCCGGCCGCTGGCCAGCCGGACTGGAATTACTGGATTGATCCGAAGTCGAACGCAGCAGGAGGACAGACCCATGATCAGCACAGAACAACTTCAGGAACTCAGCGCAATTGGCGGCACCGTCATTGGCCCCGACGGCCAGAAGATCGGCAAATTCGGCCAGATTTTCCTTGACGACCGCAGCGGGCAGCCGGAATGGGCGACCGTCCGCACGGGCCTCTTCGGCCTCTCCGAGAGCTTCGTTCCGCTCAGCCAGGCAACCGTCGCCGGCGATACGCTCTCGGTGCCCTATGGCAAGCAGACCGTCAAGGACGCCCCGAACATCGATCCGGAGGGCCAGCTCACCCCAGAGCAGGAACAGGAGCTCTACCACTACTACAGCCTGTCCTACCAGGAAGCTGACCAGGCCGCCGTGCAGCTCGGCGTCCCGGAGACCGATGCCCGCGCCGAGTATTCGCGGGAAGACGTGCGTGATCCGGTGGACGGCACTTCCCAGGCCTCTGCCATCCGTTCCGAGGAGCGGCTGCATGTGGGAACCGAAAGCGTGGAAACCGGCAGGGTGCGCCTGCGCAAGCACGTGGTCACCGAGAATGTGGCCACCACCGTGCCGGTGAGCCATGAGGAAGTGCGGCTTGAGCGCGAGCCCCTCACGGATGCCGAAGCCACTGGCACCAGCGGAGAACTGGTTGAAGACGAGCAGGAGGTGCCCTTGCACGAGGAACGCCCCGTCGTAGAGAAGACTGTTGAGCCAGTTGAGCGGGTCAGCCTGGAAAAGGAAACAGTCATCGAGGAAGAACGCCTCGAGGCGCAGTTGCGCAAGGAACAGGTTCAGGCCGAGGGCTGGGAAGGCGGCCGGCAAACCCGCTAGCGCCGGCGCGCTGGCTTAGCGCAGGAGCTGAACCTGCACGCAGCGGTGATCGGGGCGGAATCAGGCGGGTGCCGGGTTCCGCCCCGATCCGTTTTCCGGAAGCATGCTGGGTATCCGCCGTTGCCCTCGAATCCATTGCCGCACCCGGTTAGATTCGGGATCCAAGGAGGCAAGCACCATGGCGAAGCAAAAAGGACACCGGATCTACCGGTGGGAACAGGCCGAGCTGCTTGCCACGCGCCTGGACCGTCCCATGGGGATGCTCGGCGTGATCTTCCTCTTTGTGGTTCTCGGGCAGTTGCTGGTGACCGACCCGTTCTGGACCCGGACGCTGGCCATCGCAGGATGGATTTTCTGGGCAATCTTCGCTGCTGAATTCGCCTTGCGGGCGATCATCGCCAGGTCCCAAGCTGATTTCTGGCGCCGCAACTGGTGGCAGGTGCTGTTCCTGCTGTTCCCTTTCTTGCGTTTTCTGCGCGCTTTCCAGGCCTCCCGCCTGCTGCGGGTGGGCCGTGCCGCCCGGGTGAGCGGCATCCTCTCGGCAGGGGTCCGCGGTTCGCGCTCCGCAGGCAGGTTGCTCAGCGGCCGCATCGGCTGGTTGGCTGCGGTGACCGCCGTGGTCATCCTCGCCTCCAGCCAACTGCTCTACGCGATGGAATCGGCCAGCGACTATTCTTCCGCACTGTACGAGACCGCCATCGCAACGATTACCGACTCCGGGATCACCAGCACGGATACGTTCTCCAAAGCCCTGCAGCTGATCTTGGCGAGCTACTCCGTGGTGGTCTTCGCTACCTTGGCAGGCTCACTCGGCGCATTCTTCCTCCAGACGCAAGACGAAGCGAAGAGCAAGGATCACGCACCGCGGCACCAGTGATCCACGCACCGCCGTTGCTGGACGTTCCCTAGGTACTGGAAGATTCCCGTGCCATCCAGTCGGCAATCCCCTAGCGTGGCTAGCATGACGGCGGCCACCATACCTGGCCAACGTTTCCTTCCGATCGCAACAGCCAGAATGAAGGAGCAAGATCATGGAACATCCAAAAGATCCTGTCATAGCAACACGTCCGCTGGTGCAGAAGGCCGCCCTGGCGGTCGGCATCGTGTTCTTCCTGGTCGGTGTCCTCGGATTCATTCCGGGAATCACCACCAACTACGAATCGCTCTCTGGTGCCGGCCACCACTCTGAAGCCAAGCTGCTGGGCATCTTCCAGGTCTCGTACCTGCACAATGCCGTGCATCTGCTCTTCGGTGTTGCCGGCTACCTGATGGCGCGAACCGTGCCTGCTGCCCGCAGCTACCTCATTGGCGGCGGAATCATCTACCTGGCCCTGTGGGTCTACGGGCTAGTCATTGATTTCGACAGCGCCGCCAACTTCATCCCGCTGAACGATGCCGATAACTGGCTGCATCTGGGGCTCGGTGCGCTCATGATCATCTTGGGATTGCTCCTCTCCCGCAAGGCGACCGGACAGCATCGGGACCCGCACGCGGCTTGACCAGATGCTCAATTGCTGAAGCGGGCACCCCGGCATGCCGGGGTGCCCGCTTTGTCCATGCAACCATGGCAAAGTCCTCAGCGTCATCGCCATACCCAACGCCTTGGAATGCCTAGATCGCCGAACGCCGGGATTCTGTGAATCCCAGGAATCTAGGCGAGTTCGCTGGCGCAGAGGAACTCATCCGCTGCTTGCGGGAGGACTTCAACGCCCAGCTCATCATCCAGGTCGAAGTTCTAGGGATCGCTCGCCAGGATCTCCAGAGCATACTGGCCTTCGAAACGGAGTTCATCATCAAACCTTGCCCACGATATGTGGTGCGGGTCAGAGAGCTGGTTACGCAAAATGATCATTCGCGAGCGGCCGCCCGAAGGGATCGCGACACTCACGGTCGTGCGCGAGTTGCTCTCAGATGGCATTAAGCAGCTCCTCCAACTTCGCTCGACCTGCCGAGCCTTCACGGGTGGATATCGAGTCCATTAAATCAACCGCGATCGCCGCAACTGGCACCTGGCCGCCTTCCAAGGGCTGCACGAAATCGGGTTCCCTAATGAGGATGTCTCCGCCAAGATCTTCCCGCAGCCCAAGTTTCCGCGCATTCTTCTGGGTGAAGCCAGTCATTGCGTAGCCTTCCAGTGCGTCCACTCCGGCGGCGAGCCCGAAGGCATTGGCCAGGACAGGATCCTCCAGCACTCCAGCGCCGGTGTCCGCCAGGGCCTTGGAGAGTTTCTGCTTCGCCGACTCACCGCCCCGATAGCGGTGAGCAGTAGCTCGGTTGCGTGCCAATTAGTGAATTTCTTCCGCCGAGAGAGTGGCGAGTCTTTTGCGCAATCGCCACAGCTCGCTCGCGGACAGCCAAGAGACCTCAGCACCAGACAGGAGGCTCAAAGCCGCCCAGGCGGTTCGCTGCGTCCAGAGCCGTCCCGTACGCTTGCCTTCCCGGTGCGCGCGGTGAACCGACTCAGCATCAATCAGGATCGTGCGGCCGGCAACACCGGTTTGCTCCAGTCGGCCGGTTTTCAGCATTTTTCGAACCGCTTCGGAACTCACTCCGAGAAGCTTCGCCGTTTCGGTCGTGGTCATCACGCTCATGACACAATGCTGCCGATAAGCCAACCATTGTGCCAATAGGTCTGTGAGACCACCAGCTTGCAGACTCAGTGAAGAGAGAAAACCACCCGCCAGCCTGCTGGCGTTTGCAAGCGTAAAAAGGGGGCTCTCCTTGTATTCGAACGTCGATAATTTACATGCTTCTAAACAAGTCGAGCTTTCTACACATGAGATTTCAAGGCTGGACAACGTAGATACACTTCACATATGAATAGTCATAATGAAGCCAAAAAGACAGTGATTTTGCTTGGTGCTGGTGCAAGTATGGACGCCGGTGTACCTGGATCAACCAATATGACACAGCAGATTGTTGAAGCACTCGACACTTTCCAGAATAAGCGTTCTGGCATTACTCATGCAGTCAACTATGCGCTAGGTGCAATGATTGCTCATCGCACCGCTAACGGAGCTAGCGCCTACGCCGGTATCGATGTTGAAGATCTCTTTTCTGCGGTGCAGATGCTTGCAGAGCGAGAAACACTAGAAATCGCTCCCTTCGTTCAATGGTCTCCAACGCTTTCAGAGATCAAGCCGACCCCGTCTATGCCAGCTTTCTTCGATCGAGACTTTAGAGAAGGGCTAGAAAGAGGAACCGGCTTTAAGACTCCGAGTCGTATGATCAAGAAAGCGTTCGAGGAACTAAACGCATCTGAAACCAGAGCCACCAAAACTCTCTACGAGAGTCTTCAAAAAGAACTGTTAAGCGCTCTGACCAAATTGGTAAGTGTGACGGATAAGGATGTTAGCTACCTTTCTCCCTTACTCAAAATGAGTACCGGTACAGCTCAAATAGCCACACTCAACTATGACCGTTCAATTGAGCTTCTATGCGAACAAAATAACGTTTCCCTAGATACAGGGATCAATGGATGGACTGGCGGCAGCGACTGGGAATGGAGTCCAGGAGCTGAGGTTCGCCTGCTCAAGATCCATGGTTCTATCGACTGGAGAATCAAACAAGAAGACGGTCTTGGAGGTATTCCTGAGACAAAAGTAGTCACCGAGGAAGATGGCCTAGAACGGCATTTTAGTGTTCCCGGTGTCGTCTTTGGGGCACGGGGTAAACTCCGGGCGGACGGCCCGTTCCTATCCATGCTCCGTGAATTTGAAAATATGCTAAGCGATGCAGAACGTCTTTTGGTTGTTGGTTACTCGTTCCGTGACGAACACATCAACGTGGCGCTCACAAGATGGATTAACTCTTCCAAGTTGAGAGACCTAACTGTTATTGACCCTTCGTTCAACGACGATCCAAGAACTTTTGGACAGAAGAACTTTAGTAGCCAGCTGGTATCGGCATCTACCGAGAGAAACTGGGTTGCAGAAGGTCGAAAACTGAATCTGAGAGTTTTCAACGAGACTGCTTCCAATGGACTTAAAGCGAACGATCTGTGGTCTAAGGAACCGGTAGGAACCTCCCCTAATGCAAACTGAATAGGGGCATCGTCAGTCAGAGAGTGCACAGCTAATTGCGCAACGCCCGGTTGCCTTCTGTCTTTCATTAGGCAGGCTGCTAAGCCAGGTTATTGGCCTGAGCGCGCGTTCAATGTCGTGCGTAGCTCAAACTCCTTATCTCAGAGTCGGTCCGCTCGGTCCGAGGCGCTGCGCTTCATCGCGGATCAGCCAACGGCTCACGCGGTGCGAACCACTCGCCCAACGGGTTCGGTTCACGACGCTGTCCTAAATGCAGTTGTTCCAGTTTACGCAGCTTCAGCTCGGTACTGATGCGTCACAGGACGGTGCCGCTGGTGGCAGCCAGGTTCTTGTGGCCGCGGTCGCGGGTCTCTGCTTGGGCGACGGCTTCTGGCATGTCCCGGCGCAGCTTCTGCTCTAAACGCAGCCGGTTAAGAGACCAAGACAAGTAGGCTCCGTTGTCGTCCGCGGCTGAGACGATCTGGCGGATCAGTTCGTCATCGGTGCGCTTGATCCTAGCAACCAGCTCTTCCTGCGACAGGTGACCATACAGCCGGCGAGTCAGCGGCGAGATCTTTTCAGCTTAGGCAAGCTCGACAGCGCTCTTGCGGTACGGGGTGCCGCCGGCCTCGGAGCGGACCAGGGCGCGTTCTTTCAACGCTAGCAGGTGGTCTTGGTTGACCTCGCGCAGTCGGCGAACGGCGCTGGTGTGGGTGGCATTGCGGTTTTCGACAAGGGCGTCCATGCGCCAGGCGAGGACCGCGGTGATGCTATCGGCTTCGGTGAAGTCGTGCTGGGATTAGGCATCCTCGATGAGGGTTTACGCGATAACCACAGCGTGGTGGCGTGCGCTTCGATCGCCAAAGCCCTGGATGGCGTGCTTTGGTCCCAGCGCAGCGAAGCCGCCGTCCAGAAGGCTGGCTTCGACGGCGGCTTTGCCGGCTGGCCGCCAATTGCTAGGAGCCGAGCTCCGCGGCAATGGCGCTGTTGAACGCATCAAGGTCGCCTGGATTGCGCGAGGTAATCAGCACGAAGCCGTTTGCCGGGCAGCGGAAAACCTGTTCGTCCTTCCAGGTGCCGCCGGCATTGACGACATCGGTCCTGATCGAGGTGTACGAGGTCAAGGTCTTGCCCTTGGCCAATCCGGTTTCCACCAGCAGCCATGGCCCATGGCAGATGGAAGCGATCGGCCGGCCAGAACCGGCAAAGGACTTGGCAATGCGCTGGGCATCGGCATCCAAGCGGAGGTTGTCGGCATTCAGCGTTCCGCCGGGGATCAGCAGCAGATCGAAATCCTGCTCGTTCACTGTTGCCAGCGTTTCGCTGGCTTCGAAGACCTCCCCCAAATCCCAATCGCCGACCAGCGACTTGACCTGGCCGGCCTCCGGGGCCGCGATCACCACCTCCGCACCGGCTTGGCGCAAGTGCTCTACTGGCTTCTTCAGCTCATCCTGCTCGACTCCGCGGTTGGAAACTGCCGCAAGAACTTTCTTGCCTGCTAGGTCTGGCATATTCATGCTCCTTTCATCGTCCACAGCCCACTGTGCTCTGGGCAGCTACCGCAGGCAAGCAGCAGTCAGGAAGCATCCAGCTGCCGGCTTCGGATCGGGCCTTCGCAGTGCTGCCATGCGCCTTGAACGCGCACAGCAGGCCTTGCCGCGGTAGAAGCGGCAAGGCCTGCTGTGCTGGGAAGGAGATGATCAGGCGTTGATCAGCTCGGCATCTTCCTTGGCCTTCTTGCTAGCACGCACGTGCTTGTAGGCGGTGAATGCCAGCGTCAATGCGAGGATCGAGTACAGGGTAATCGTGATTCCGCTGGAAACCAGGATGCCCGCATCGCCTTCCGAGACGGTCAGTGCTCGGCGCAGCTCGGTTTCGGCCAGCGGGCCGAGGATCACTGCAATCAGCACTGGAGCCAAGGGGATCTCGTAGCGTCGCATCACGAATCCAACCAGTCCTACACCCAGCAGGATCCACAGATCCAGCAGCGCGGCGCTGATGGCGTAGACGCCGAGGACCGAGAGCACGGTAATGCCTGCGTACAGGTAGTGGCGCGGAACCAGCAGCAGCTTGGCCCACAGCACCGCGAACTGCATGTTCATGACCAGCAGGATCACCAGTCCGATGAACAGCGAGGCCAACAGGGTCCACACCATGGGGCCGCTGCGTTCGAACAGCAGCGGGCCTGGCTGCATGCCGTACTGCTGGAAGGCGGCGATCATGATGGCCGCGGTAGCGCTGGTGGGCAGGCCCAGGGCCAGCAAGGCGCCCATGGCGGTGCCCGCGGTGGCATTGCCAGCGGCTTCCGGAGCAGCCACGCCTCGGATGGAACCGATCTGGCCGAATTCGATATCGCCGCGGCGCTTGGCCAGGCGCTTTTCGGTGCCGTAGGCCAGGAAGGTCGGCACCTCGGAACCGCCAGCAGGGATGATGCCGAAAGGCAGGCCGAAAGCGGTACCGCGCAGCCATGCAGGCAGGGCCTTCTTGATGTCGTGGCGGTGCAGGCGCGGACGGCCGCTTGGCTTGATCTTCACGGCTTCCGGGTCGCGGTGGATGCGCGAGGCAATGTGCAGTACTTCGCCCAGGGCCAGCAGGCCCACGGTGATCACCACAATGGAAATGCCGTCGAAGAGCTGCGGCAGGCCCAGGGTGTAGCGGATGGTTCCCGAAGGCCCATCCACCCCGACCATGGCCAAGACCAAACCGATGCCCAGGGCCACCAGGCCCTTGACGATCGAATCGGAGACTACCGAGGAGATTGCAAGGAAGGCGAAGACCGCCAGCGCGAAGTATTCAGCCGGACCGAAAGCGGTGGCCAGCTTGACCAGGGTCGGGGCGAAGAACACCACGACGGTGGTGGCCAGCAGGCCGCCTATGAAGGCGCCCATGGCCGCAGTTGCCAGGGCCTTGGCGGCCAGGCCGCTGCGGGCCATCCGGTGGCCTTCGAAGGTCGAGGCGATCGCCGAGGAATTGCCTGGCGTATTGAGCAGGATGCCGGAGGTGGAGTCGCCGAACAGCCCGCCGTAGTAGACGCCGGCGAACATGATGAACGCGGCGGTGGGATCCAGCGAGAAGGTAATAGGCAGCAGCAGCGCCACGGCCATCGCCGAGCCCAGGCCGGGCAGCACGCCTACGGCGGTGCCCAGCAGGGCACCAAGCAGCACCCACAGCAAGTTCATTGGGGTCAGTGCGTTTGAGAATCCCTCAAGCAGCAGATTGAGCTGTTCCATCTAGAGCAGTCCTTCCAGGAATCCCGCAGGCAGGTTCAATCCCAGTCCGGCGTTGAAAGCCAACTGGATCACGCAGGAGAAGAGCAGTGCAATGCTCACGTCGAATAGCGCCTTCTTGCTGCCCAGTGCGCGGGCAACGACCCAGAACAGGGCTGCCGCGCTGAGGATCCAGCCGGCGTAGGGCAGGATCAGGATGAAGCCGATGACGCCGGCAACCACCATGCCCATGGTCTTCCAGTCCGACTGGGTCTTGTACTGCTTTTCTTCCGCGGCCGGCGCGGCTGCGCCGCCACGCGGGGAGCGGAAAATCTGGATGGTGTGGGCGATGACCACACCGTAGAGCAGCACGCACACAATGGTCGGGAAGAACTGCGGGCCGGGGACCGACTTGCCCAGTACCTCCATGGTGGCGGTCTGCCAAGTCAGGAAGACCGCCAGGGCCAGTACCAGAGCCGGGACGACCAGTTCGCTGCGCCCGCTGAAGAAGTTCTGGGCAGGGGCGTCGTTACGGCGGGTGCCGGTGCCGTTGCCGGTGCCTTCTGTTGCTTGGGGTGCTTGAATGCTCATAGTCCCAGTCCCTTGACGATTTGTTCCGTGACTTCGATTTCGCTGTCTACGTAGTCTTCGAATTCCTTGCCGATCATGAAGCTGTCGGTCCAGTTATTGCGCTCCAGCGCATCTTTCCACTGCTCGGATTCATGGATTTCGTGGACCATGTCCACGAAGACCTGCTTGTCCTCTTCGGTGATGCCCGGGGCACCGACGAAGCCGCGCCAGTTGGCCATGACCGCGTCAACTCCCTGTTCCTTGAAGGTCGGGACGTCGACCCCCGGCAGCCGTTCTTCCGAGGAGATGGCCAGCGCCCGCAGGTTTCCGGCCTCGATCTGGTCAGCTACTTCGTTATAGCCGGACATGCCGCCAACGGTGGTGCCTGCCAGCATCGAGGTCAGTGCCTCGCCGCCGCCGGAGTAGGCGATGTAGTTGGCCTTGGACGGGTCGATGCCCACTTCCTGGGCCACCGCACCGGTGAGCAGGTGGTCAATCGAACCCAGCGAACCGCCGGCAATCGAGGTTTTCCCCGGGTCCTTCTTCCAGACCGCGATGAACTCGTCCAGGGTCTTGATCTCGGACTTGGCCGGCACTACCAGCACCGCGTAGTCATCAGACATGCGCGCGACCAGCTCCACGTCCTTCATGGTGGCTTCGGAGTTGGCCAGCTCGATTGCGCCGATCATCACCCCTCCGGTGGCCATGAGCATGTCGTGGCGCCCGGTCATCTGCACGAATTGGCTCAAGCCGATGGTGCCGCCAGCTCCGGGGATGTTCGTGACCTGCACGTTGTTCACTGCGCCGATGGACTTCAGTGCCTGCTGGGCTTCACGGGCGAAGCCGTCCCAGCCGCCGCCGGGCGAGGCAGGTGCCATGATGACCAACTTGTTCCGCGCCGAGGACTCTCCGCCCGACGCTGCCGCGTTGGTGAATGCGAGTCCCGCTACCGCCACGACGACAACGCCGTACAGGGACCGGCTCAAGATGCGTTTGCTCACCATTTTCCGTAACCTCATTGTTAGTGATTCACCTCACCGATTCCCGGTGCGGCCTTTCCCAGTGTGCAGTCAAAGTGAGCCGAAACACACCGGGAATGCGGTTCTGGTCATAACGGGCAATTAAGAAAATAAAAACAACGGGAGCAAGCGGGTCCACCATGCAATGGATAAAGAACAGCCAGCGCTTCCGCGTTCGCATCCTGTTCCTGCAATTAGCCATCGTGCTGATCACGCTGCTGGCAGTTTCGGTGATCGTGATGCGCTTCGAGATCAACCGGGTGGAGGACAGCGCTTTCAGCCGCGTCGCCCTGGTGGCCGAGGAAACGGCCCAGCTGGCCCCGATTAGCCACGCGCTGGCCGAGGATCCCGGAAACGCAGCCGAAGTCGTCGCACCGCTGGCCCACCTGGCCGAATCGGCATCCGGAGTGGACTATGTGACCATTGCCGATCTGAACGGCATCCGCGTGGCCCACCCCGATCCCGGGTCCATCGGCCAGCCGGTTTCCTCGGATCATGAGTCCATCCGCAACGGCGAAACCTTCAGGGGCGTGGAGGAAGGCCCCCTGGGCGTCACCCTGCGGGTGAAGCAACCGGTCTTCGATGAGGGGAAGATCGTTGGCACCATCTCTGTGGGCATCCTGCAAAGCAAGGTGCGCGCCAGCCTGGTTGATATCGTCTGGGCATTCGCGCCGTGGATTATCCTGGCCGTGGCCATCGGCTCCCTGGCGGCCGCGCTGGCCGAACGGGCCATCCGCAGGATCTACCGGGTTGATCCCGAAGAGGTGGATTCGCTGAAGCAGGCGCAGCAGGCGGTGCTCTACGGAGTCAGCGACGGCGTGCTGGGCGTGGATGGCAATGGCCGGCTCACCTTGGTCAACGGAGAAGCGCGCCGGCTGCTGGACCTTCCCGAGGACACTGTGGGCCAGCAAGCCGAAGAGGTCCTGGACCAGAGCCTGGTGGACCTGCTGCGCAGCGACTCCCCCGAGGCCGAATCGGTGCAGAACGTGCTTTCCGGAGAACGGGTGCTGATTGCCACCCGCCGCGAGGCGATGCTGGGTCCCAAGCACTATGGACGCACCCTGACCTTGACCGACCATACCGAGCTGGAAGAGACCTTGCGCGAGTTGCGCGGCCAGAGGTCCTTGGCCGATACGCTGCGCGCCCAGGCCCACGAATTCACCAACCGCTTGCACCTGCTCTCGGGGCTGATGTCCATCGGCGAATACGAAGAAGCCAAGGAGCATATCCAGCGTTTCTCCGGCGCTCGCGGCGAGCATCCGGAAACGCATCTGGGCGACCCCACCCTGTCAGCGCTATTCGTTGCCAAGCAGGCCGTGGCCAGCGAAGCCGGGGTCCGGCTGGAGCTTAATCCTTTCTCCGCGGTGGTTCCCGGAACCGCGATTGACGACGATGCCATCACCGTCGCCTCGAACCTGCTGGCCAACGCCATCGAGGCCGCCGGCGATGGCGGCGTGGTGTCATTGCACTTGAACGCCGGGCCCACCGGCATGCGCATCGCGGTCAGCGATTCCGGCCCGGGCATCAAGGAAGGCGACGCGGCCCGCCTGGTGCAGCTTGGCTACAGCAGCAAAACCGGGGCGCCGGGAGCAGTCCACGGACGGGGCATCGGCTTGGCCCTGGTGGACCGCATCCGGACCCGGCGCGGTGGCGTGCTGAAGTTCGGGTCCAGTGATCTGGGCGGAGCCGAGGTCATCGTCGCCTGGCCTCCGTCGAAGCGACCTATGGTTAAGCAGAGCATTCCCGTTCCCGCGCAAGGAGATTACTTCAATGATTAAGACACTCGTGGTCGATGACGACTTCGCAGTGGCCGGGCTGCATCGCCGCTACCTGCAGGGCATGGAGCATTTTGAAGTGGTCGGCGTGCTGGAGCGCGGTTCCGGCGTGGTTCCCTTTGTGCAATCCGGGCAGGTGGATCTGGTCTTGCTCGATGTGCACCTGCCGGATCTGACCGGGCTGGAAGTATTGGCCCAGCTGCGCGCAGCTGGGTCCGACGCGCACGTCATCATGATTACCGCCAACAATGAACGCGATGCGGTGCGCCAAGCAGTGGGCCACGGCGTCGAGGATTACCTGGTCAAGCCCTTCACCGTGGACGAGTTCAAGCAGCGTCTGGCGCTCTATGCCCAGCGCGTTTCGGAGCAGCCCGGAGCGGTGGCGCAGCCAGAGGAGCAGATCGACGAGCTGGGCCAGGCCGAGATCGACCAGCTGCTCCAGGCCGCCAGTGGACGAGGGGATGCCAGGATCCCCGAAGTCCTCGAACTGGCCCCCGGGGCCGTCACCGGCGCCCAGACCGAACGATTACCCAAGGGCTTCACCGCGCCCACCATGGCACTGGTCGGAGAAGCCTTGCGCAGCGCACCTGGCCAGCCGGATGGCACCCTGTCTTCCTTGGAGGTTGCCGAAATTTGCGGGATCTCCCAGGTCAGTGCCCGGCGTTACCTGGACTTCCTGGTCACGGTGGGCAAGGCTCAGCTGCGTCCGCGCTACGGTTCGGCAGGCCGTCCCGAGCACCGGTATTCGTGGGTCGGCTGAATTTCCTGCACTCCACTGGCTTTTAATGCACATTAGTGTATACACTAATTTCGGATCCACGTTTTCCCACGTCTTCATTTCCGAAAGGCCATCTCATGACAACCCATGCTCAGGAAACCGCTGCCAACGTCGCAGACGTCATCGTGGTCGGCGGCGGCAACGCTGCCTTCACCGCAGCGCACGCGGCAGTGACCCGCGGCCGCAAGGTACTGCTCCTGGAAAAGGCTCCGCGCGACCAGTTCGGCGGCAACAGCTACTACACCGCAGGCGCAACCCGCATCGCGCACAACGGCCTGGAAGACCTGCAGGACCTGGTCGAATTCGATGAGCGCCACCCGCTCTCCGAAGTTCCGCCCTACTCCGAGGCCGACTACGCCGGCGACATCGCCAAGGTGACCGAAGGCCGCAACGACAAGGAAATGACCGGAGTCCTGGTCAAGGAAGCAGCACCCGGCCTGCGCTGGCTCAAGTCCCTGGGCCTGAAGTACCGGCTGATGTACGAACGCCAGGCCTACAAGACCCCGGAGGGCGGCTACCTGTTCTGGGGCGGCCTGCACGTGGGCAACGTCGACGGCGGCGAAGGCCTGATGAAGGACCACCTGGAAGTAGCCCGGAAGCTGGGCACCGAAGTCCGTTTCGAGCAGGACGTCTACGGCCTGATCGTGGAAGAGGGCAAGGTGGTGGGCGTCAAGGTCCGCGCCAACGGCGAAGAGCAGGAACTGCGCGCCGAGTCGGTCATCCTCGGCGCCGGCGGCTTCGAATCCAGCCCGCAATGGCGCCAGGAGCACCTGGGCGAAGGCTGGCAGAACGCCAAGGTCCGCGGCACCCCATTCAACAATGGCGAGATGCTGGCCGCCGGCCTGGAAATCGGCGCCGCCAAGGGCGGGGACTGGAGCACCTGCCACTCGGTCCAATGGGACGCGCTGACCCCGAAGAACGAATCCAACCGCGAGCTGACCAACCGCCTGACCCGCCAGTCCTACCCGTTGGGGATCATCGTGAACAACCGCGGCGAGCGCTTCCTGGATGAGGGCGCGGACTTCCGCAACCTGACCTACGCCAAGTACGGCAAGGTCATCCTGCAGCAGCCGGACTCCATCGCCTACCAGGTCTTCGACGCTTCGCTGCGTCCGATGCTGCGCGCCGAAGAGTACGAGATGCCGGAGATCTCCGAGGTCATCGCCGACACCGTTGAGGAATTGGCGCAGAAGATCGGCGTGGATCCAGCGGCGCTGTCCAAGACCGTCTCGGAATTCAATGCTTCCATCGACACCTCCATCGCCTACGACCCGAACGTGCTCGATGGGCGCGCCGCGAAGGTAACTCCGCCTAAGAGCAACTGGGCCAACCCGCTTGAGACCGGCCCGTTCTACGCCTACCCGGTCACCTGCGGCATCACCTTCACCTTCGGTGGCCTGAAGGGCAACACCGACGGCCAGGTGCTGGACGAGAACGGCGAGATCATCCAAGGCCTGTACGTCTGCGGCGAAATGCTCGGCGGCCTGTTCTCGGCCAACTACCCGGGCGGTTCCGGCCTGGCTGCCGGTGTGGTCTTCGGCCGGCGTGCCGGTAACCTTGCCTAAGTACTAAATCCCCTTGTTCCGCCAGTACGCCTGTACTGGCGGAACAAGGGTTTTACCCGCCATCCAGCCTTAGACGAGAATGGGGATCATGGCCAAGCTCGATTCGGATTCAATCCATGCCCAGCTCAAGGACGACTTGCTGCAAGGCGCATTCCAGCCCGGGGATGCCCTGCGCGAGGTCGCCCTGGCAGAACGCTTTGGAGTTTCCCGCACCCCGGTGCGCGAAGCCCTGACCCGCCTGCTGCATGAAGGGTTGCTGGAACGCCGCGCCCGCGGTCTTTTCGTCAAGGAAATCGACCCCGAACAGATCATGCAGGTCTACGACCTGCGCATCCTGCTCGAAGGCCAGGCCGCCCAGGAAGCCGCCTCGGTGCGCACCGAAGTGGACCTGATGCGGCTGCAGGCCCTGGTTGACCGGGACCGCGCACTGGCCGAACCAGATGACGCCACCCGCTTGGCCACCAACATCGAGTTCCACCGCGCGCTCTGGCGCGCCGCTCACAACCCGGTGCTGGAGGATCTGCTGGAGCGCCTGGCCACCCACCAGATCCATGCTCCTACATCCACGCTCTCGGTTGGCTCGCGGTGGACCGAATCCCTGGATGAGCACCAGTGCATCGTGGACAACATCCGCGAGCGCGACAGCGCCAAAGCCAGCGGACTCATCCAGGCGCACATGGCCACCGCCAAGGCGCTGCGCTTGAAGATGTTCGCCAGCCTGATGCATTAGCGTCGGGCCCACGGCAGCCGGGACGTCTCGAGTTAGGCCAATGCATCGCTGGTCTGTAGACTGGAAGCATGGCTCTGGTTGTCTCAACGCATGCGCAGCGGCTTCTCGCTGCCGTTTTCCCCAAGGGAAAACTGCTGACCAAGCTAGCCAGCGGCACCAATGGGTGGTTGAGTTCCTGGGGAACCAACGCCCACGGCGAGATCGCCGGCTGCCCGCCACCGCGCCACTAGTTGCGCGGTCCCGATTCCTGGTTTTTCTCCGGTGGATTCCGCGCGCCCTCGTGCCCTTTTCCCGGATCCCAGAAAGACCCGTTACTTTGCCATACCCCTCAACTGGCGTATCCCGCCAAGCACCCCACGCCCTGTGGCGTGGAATCCGCCAAACCCTCAAGCAGGACTCGATGGGCGGACTGCTGCTGCTCTGCGCCACCCTCGCCGCCTTGGTCCTGGCCAATTCCCCTGCAGCCCCATGGTACGAGGGGTTGCGCGACTTCCGTTTCGGCCCCGAGTCCCTGCACTTGAATCTCTCGGTCGGAGCCTGGGCCGCTGACGGCCTGCTCGCCATCTTCTTCTTCGTTGTCGGCTTGGAACTCAAGGAAGAATTCGTTGTCGGCAAATTGCGCAATCCGCGCACGGCGATCGTTCCGGTGGCCGCAGCCGTAGGCGGCGTGGCGCTGCCGGCACTGTTCTACGTCCTTGTCATCTCCGCATCGGGAAGCTCCGCCATCAACGGCTGGGCAATCCCCGCAGCCACTGATATCGCCTTCGCGATCGCCGTGATCGCAGTGGTGGGCAAGTTCCTGCCCCCTGCCCTGCGCACCTTCCTGCTCACGCTGGCGGTGGTCGATGACCTGCTGGCCATTTCCATCATCGCCATTTTCTACACCGATGACCTGGCCTGGCTGCCGCTGCTCCTCGCGGTGCTGCCACTGGCGGCATTCGCGCTGGCAGTGCAGCGCGGGGTCCGCGCCTGGTGGGTCCTGATCCCGCTCGGCGCCACCGTCTGGGCATTGGTGCATGCCTCGGGAATCCACGCCACGGTGGCCGGCGTGCTGCTGGGCTTCATGGTTCCGGTGATTGCCACCCAGCGGGCGCATGTGCGCACCGGGAGCACCGAGCAGGGCGAAGTGATCCACGAAGGCCTGGCCGCCCACTTCGCGGACCGGTGGTCCATTCCCTCATCCATCATCGCCATTCCGGTGTTCGCCTTCTTCGCTGCCGGTGTTCCGGTCGGCGGCCTGTCCGGACTGGGCGAAGCGCTGGCCAGCCCGGTGGCACTGGGAATCATTGCCGGCCTGGTGCTGGGCAAGTCGATGGGCATCACCGCCGCCACCTTCCTGGTCACCAGGCTTCCGGGAATCAAGCTGGATGGCAGCATCAAATGGCCTGATGTGCTGGGGCTGTCCTTCGTGGCAGGCATCGGCTTCACCGTCTCCCTGCTGGTCGGCGAGCTGGCCTTCGGCCAGGGCGGCGAGGAAGCGCAGTACGTGAAGGTCGGGGTGCTGTGCGGTTCGCTGCTGGCCGCGGTCATCGGCGCGGCGCTGCTCGGGTCGCGAAATCGCGCGTACCGCGCGGCGGCCAAGACTGCTGCATAGCTAGCCCTGCTGCATCCTTCCTGCGGATGGATGCAGCAGGGCTGTTCGCCCGAATCAGGAACGCGCGGTGATCGAATCGATGGCTTCGCGGGCATCTTCGGCCAGCTGCTGCGGCATCGGCGCGCTCTTGGCCGAGTCGGACGCTGTCTTCTGCCCCTGGTCGCTGACGACGTACTGGCCGAAGGTCTTGGCCAGTTCCATGGTCTGCGGATCCTCATAGCCGCTGCAGAACAGCAGGTAGGAGACCAGCACCATCGGGTACGCGCCGGCGGCGGTGGTCTTGCGGTCCAGTTCCAGGGCGATGTCATGCTCACCGCGGCCGTGGACCCGCTCTGATTCGGCCACTGCCTTGGCCGCTGATTCCCCGCTGACTGCCACGAATTCCTCGCCGACCTTCAGCTTCACCTTGCCCAGCGACTTATCCACCAGGGAGTCATCGGCATAGGTAACCGCGCCCACGGCGCGGGTCACGGTGGTCACCACACCGGCGTTGCCCTGGGCCTTCTCCAAGCCGGTGGCGTCCGGCCAGCCGCCATCCGGCTCGTGCGGCCAGGCTTCGGGAGCTACCGCATGCAGGTACTCTGTGAAGTTCTCGGTCGTGCCAGAATCGTCGGCGCGCGCCACCCCGGTGATCGGCAGGTCGGGCAGCTGCACCTGCGGGTTCAGCTGGGCGATGGCCGGGTCCTGCCAGGAGCGGATCTCACCGGAGAAGATCCTGGCGATCGTTGGGGCATCCATGTTCAATTCCTTGATGCCCGGCAGGTTGAAGGCGATGCTGATCGGGGAAATATACGCCGGGATATTGATCGCGCCCTGCGGGCCGCAGGTCTCGATGGAGCGCTGGACTTCCTCTTCCTTCAGGTAAGCGTCGGATCCGGCGAATTCGGTGCCGCCTGCCAGGAGCCCGGCGCGTCCGGCGCCGGAGCCCACCGAGGCGTACTGCACCTGGACCTGGGGGTGCATGGTGGAGAATTCGGTGGTCCAGGCATTCATGGCGGAATTCTGCGCGGTGGATCCGCCGCCGGTCAGCGTGCCTTGGAGGCTAGAGCTATTCGATTCAGCGGCCTTGCGCTGCTCTTCTCCCAGCGGGTAGTCCGACCCGCAGCCCGAAAGCAGCAGGACCAGGCCCATGCTGGCAATCGCGGTGAAAGCGGCGGTTCGAGGCAGAGGTGGCCGGGCAGGTCCGGTGGTTCGCAAAACTTCTCCTGGGGTCCAAGGTGAACGTCGGGTGTACTTGAAATTCCAGTGAATCATCATCCCTGCACTTTCCGAAATCATTCCCTGGCCACAGCCGATGAATACTCGGCGGGCCCGCGGGCGTCGAATTGCTTTTCCAGACACCTAGTCCCCTCCGGTGCCAGTCCTCGAGTCAATGGCAGCGAGGTCCTGCGTAGCGGACCCGGTGAGCCCAGGGCACACGACGATGGCGTCATGGGTTGCGCCCGGCTGGGATTGGCCGGTGCCACCGGAAGAACGCTTCGCCTGCCATAACGACTCCATCATCGCTTTCTCCTCTTGCTCAGTTTGCTGCCGCACGCTGATTCCACGGTATGCACAAGCGCCGAGGTTCGGTACGGCCACGAAAAATTAGGCGAATTCACCCAGCTTGGCCAGCAGCCGCGGCCCGCCACGGCCGCCTTGCCGATTCCGCAGGCTGATTTGCGCTGCCGAGAAAACTTAAGTGATAATGATTCTCATTATGACTCTTGAAGAGCCCGGGCTCGCCCGCCAGCCCCGCGCCCCACTGCCGCCCAGCCCGGCCTTGTGCCTGCGTAACGCGCGCCTGGGACTGCCCGGCGCCGCCAGCCCGCTGCTCGACGTCGAGGAGTTCATGCTTCTTCCCGGCGAGCGCGTGGTCATCACCGGCCCGTCGGGTGCTGGCAAGTCGCTGCTGCTGTCGATGATCACCGGGAACTGGGCACCCGGACTGGAATTCACCGGAACCCGCACTCCCGGATCAACGCGCATCGGCTACATCCCGCAGCGCGGCCAGGACGCCCTGCATCCGCTGCTGCCGCTGGGACGGCAACTGCGCAAGGCCACCGGCGCCAGCGCGCAGCAAGTCCGCGGCATCCTGCAAGACGCCGGGCTGGGCGATCCGCAACTGCTCGCACGACGTCCCGCAGAACTCTCCGGAGGGCAAGCACAGCGCGCCGCCATAGCCCTGGCCGTGCTCAGCCAGGCCCCGGTGATCCTTGCCGATGAACCGACCAGCGCCCTGGACCACACCGCCCGGGACCTCATCCTGGAACTGCTGGGCACCCTGCTGGGCCAGCAGCAGGCCCTGGTGCTGGTCACCCACGACGCGGCAGTTGCCCAGGCGCTGGCCACCCGGCACCTGGTCCTGGACTCCGGGAAGATCGCCAGCACCCGCGCGCCCCGGCTGGAACGGGTACCGGCTTGAGCATCCCCGCATTGGAAGTATCCGCGCTCAGCGCACTGCGCGGGCACGGCGCAGCCCGCCGACTGGTCCTGGAGCCCCTTGGCTTCACGCTGGCTCCGGGCGAATCGGTGGCCGTCACCGGGCCATCCGGCGCCGGCAAATCCACCCTGGCCGACATCGTGCTGGGCCTGGAACTGCCGGACTCCGGAGAAATCCGCGTGCTGGGCCAGCACTGGAGCTCACCGAAGCGCAGCCACGCGCCAGCACGCCGCCGGCTGGTCCAGGGCGTGCCCCAGGATCCTGCCGCCGCCTTCGTGCCGCGCTGGAGCATCCGCACCTCGCTGCAGCAGGCCATCCACCGGCTGGCTCCCCCAGCCGGCCCCGGAACGGGCATCGACCGGGCTGCCGAGCTGGCGCAATTCGACACGGCACTGCTGGATCGGCGCCCGCACCAGCTCTCCGGAGGACAGTTGCAGCGGGCCGCACTGGCCCGCGCCGTGGCAGTGAACCCCTCGGTGCTGGTGGCGGACGAGCCGACCAGCGCCCTGGATCCGGACACCGCCCAGGCAGTCGCCGGCCAGCTGCTCTCCACCGCCGCCAACTCGGGCATTGCCTTGCTGCTGATCACCCATGACCCGCAGCTGGCCGCGCAATGCTCGCGCACCATCGCCATCCGCCCACCGTCCCGATAACCCGCCCACCAGCTGATCACCCATCACCGATCACCCATCCCCAAGGACCTCGCACCCATGAATCGACCCCGCCCCAAGACCCTGGCTTTGCTCACCATCCCGCTGGCCGGGGCACTTGCCCTCAGCGGCTGCTTCTCCGCGGCCGCCGAGCAGGCCGGAAGCACCGGCCGCATCTCCGTAGCCCACATGCAGCCGCCCCGCTCCGGGCTCAGCCCGCTCAGCGACGACGCGTTCAAGCTCTCGCGCTGGTCCACCGCCGAAACCCTGGTCAATCTCGACGCGTCCGGGGACGCCCAGCCGGCATTGGCTACCAGCTGGGAGCGCAGCGGTGAGCTGGCCTGGGACTTCGAGATCCGCGAAGGAGTCAGCTTCCACAACGGCCAGCCGCTGACCGCCGACACCGTGGCGAACTCACTGCAGCGGGCCATCGACTCCACCCCGGTGCCGCGCATCCTGAACGGAACCGCATTGAAGGTCGCGGTGCGCGGGGAGCACGGGCTGCGGATCACCACCGCGGATCCCGACCCGCTGCTGCCTCAGCGCCTTTCCAGCCCGCAGCTGGCCATCTTCGCCGCCGAAGCCTACACCGCCAACGGGGTGGATCCGGCCGGCCACGGCACCGGCCCCTTCCAGATCGTGGGCGTAGACGGGATTTCCGGGGCCACCCTGGACCGGTACGAGGGCTACTGGGGCGAAAAGGCCGCAGCCTCGGGCATCGACGTGAAGTTCGTGCCCGATGGCACCGCCCGCGCCGCCGCGCTGCGCACCTCGGAAGCAGATGTCATCGAGGCCATCCCCGCCGGGCAGGCCGCCACGGTGGACCAGGAGCTGCTCACCGAAGTGCCGATGCCGCGCACCAACACGCTGTACCTGAACACCGAGAAGGGCCCGTTCGCCGACCCGGCGGTGCGCGCCGCGGCCCGCGAAGCCATCGACCGGGCGGCCATCGTGGAGTCGGTGTACGAGAACCGCGCCGATATAGCCGAGGGCCTGCTCGGCCCGGCCCTGCCCTACGCCGCCGGGCTGCGCGATTCTGGAGAATACCGGCAGCTGCTGGCCCAGCGTGCCGAACCAGCCAAGGTCAAGGACGTGGAAATCACCCTGGGCACCTTCACCGACCGCGCCGAACTGCCAGAAGTCGCGGTGATCCTGGAGCAGCAGCTGGAAGCGGCCGGATTCATCGTGAAGCAGGATGTGCGCGAATACCAGTACATCGAGGCCGACGCACTGGACGGCGCTTTCGATGCCTTCATCCTCTCGCGCGCCACCGTGCTTGATTCCGGGGACCCGGTTGCGTACTTCGCCTCCGACTTCACCTGCGAAGGCGGCTTCGCCATCGCCCAGCTCTGCGACAAGGACGTGGACCAGGCGATCGCCCGGGCCTCGGAAACCGAAGCCGGGGAGCAGCGCCAGCAGCAGATCATGCTGGCCGAAGCCCGGATCCTGGGCACCGACGCGGCCATCGCGCTGCTGCACGAACGCGTGATCCAGGGCGAGGGCCCCGCCGTGCGCGACGCCGCGCAGGATCCGCGCGAACGCGAGCTGATCACTGCGCAGACCCGCCTGGACAGCGAGCAGGAGCCGCAACGCTGATGAACTGGTTCGCCCTGAAGGCGCGGCGCCTCTCCTGGCCGTCCTTCGCATCCTGCCTGCTCAGCGCGCTGGCCCTGCTGCTGGTAGCCGGCGCGCTGCCCTGGCTTTCGCGCACGGACCCGGCCGCCGCGGTGCTGCGCGCACGCTATGCCGAACTGGAACCCACCGAGCAGGCGTTGGCCTCCGTGCGCGCGCAGCTGGGCCTGGACCAGGGCCCGCTGGCCACCAGCCTGCACTGGTGGTCCGGGGTGCTGCACGGGGATCTGGGCAACTCCTGGGTCAGCGGGGCAGAAATCGCTCCCGGCGCCTGGCGGGCCCTGTCGGTCTCCGCCACGCTCACCGCCTTCGCCACCATCATCGCGCTCGCCGTGGCCTTCGCCCTGGTGCTGCCCGCCGCGCTGCGCGTGCTGCGCAACCGGCAGCATTCAGGTTCCGGGCCGCTGGGCGTGGCGCTGACCGCCTTGCCCGAATTCCTGCTGGCCAGCTTGCTGCTGGTACTGGTGGCGGTGCAGCTGCAATGGCTTCCGCCCTACGGGTGGACCGGGCTGGACACCGCGATCCTGCCCGCGCTGGCCCTGGGCATCCCGGCCGGCGGATTGCTGGGCCGGCTGCTGGCCGATGCCATCGCCTCGGTGGCCGCCGAACGCTGGGCCGGGATCTGGCACCTGGCCGGAGCTCCGGCCCCTGCCATCCTCTCCGGGGTGCTGCGCCGGGCCGCCGCGGCAGTCATCGACCAGCTCGGCCTGGTGTTCATCGGCTTGCTCGGCGGCGCGGTGGCCGTGGAGCAGGTCTTCGCGGTGCCCGGACTTGGCCGCTATCTGCTCGGGGCGGCCAATGCGCAGGATATTCCCGCCTTGCAGGCCGGGCTGCTGCTGATGGCGGGATCGGCGCTGCTGATCGGAATGCTCACCGCAGCGGCCCGGCGCGCGCTGCGCGGCGGCGCCCTGCCCGCAGGATCGCTGCCAGCCCCGCCCGAGGCGCGCGGCAACGGCAGGATCCAGCGCTGGACTGCGGCGATCACCTGCACCGCGCTGCTGGCCATCCTGGCTTTCGGACTGCCACGCGACCCCTACACCCTTGCCTTCCAGAGGCTGCAAGCCCCGGGGGCCGGTTTGCCATTCGGCGCCGATTCCAGCGGACGGGATCTGCTGGCCCGCGTGGCCCACGGAACCCTGGGCACGGTAGGCCCGGCGCTGGGAATCTTGGCCTGCGCAATCCTGATCGGCCTGCTGCTAGCGGCAGCAGGCGAGATCTCGCGCGGGCCGGCGGTAATCGCCAACGCGACTCCGCCGATTCTGGCCGGGGTGGTCATCGCGGCCCTGCTGGGCCCCTCGGTCGGCGGCGCGGCGCTGGCCGTGCTCTGGGTGAGCTGGCCTCCGCTGGCCACGCATGCTGCCTCGTTGCTCGACGAAGCCAGGGCCATGCCGCATATCCGCTGGCTTCCGCTCTCCGGTGTGCCGCGCGGCCGGATCTGGGTCCAGCATCTGCTGCCCGCGGTGCTTCCGGCCCTGCTGAGGCACGGGATGCTGCGGCTGCCCGGGGTGGCACTGGCCTTGGCCGCCCTCGGCTTCCTCGGGCTCGGCGCGCAGCCGCCCACCCCGGAGTGGGGCCTGCTGCTGGCCGAAGGCATCGGCTATGTCGAGCGGGCTCCGTGGACTGCCATCGCCCCGGCTACCGCCCTGGTGCTCACTTCCGTGTGCGCTGTGGCGCTCGCCGGAATCCCGGCGCCGCAGCGTACCGGCACAAGAGGCACGGCAGCCCAGCAGGATCCGGCGGCCAGGAACACACCAGTCCCGATGAGCTGAAACGCGGTCCTATCCCGGCCATCGAAAAGAAAAATTGAGCCAAGGGGCAACGCGACTTATGCCGCGTTGCCCCTTGGCTCCATCGAATTTCCGTGGCGATCGCCCCTTGCCCAATCTGGCTTACTGGGCGGCCACTTCGCTGTTGCCGTGCAGTGTTCCCGTGGCCAATCCCAGGCTCACCGGCTGCGGCGAGGCGCAGCAGCTGGCAGCTTCGGCGGGCTCGGTTCCGCAGGCGGTGTCGCCGTCCGCGGGGGCATCGCAGGAACCGCCCAGATCCGTGGAGCAGACCCCGGTTTCCGGCAGATCCAGTTCAACCCGGCCCGCCCCTTCGGCATCGCCGGACAAGGCAGCGGCAATGGAGCGCACCTGCTCGTAGCCGGTAGCCATCAGGAACGTCGGAGCCCGTCCATAGCTCTTCATTCCAACGATGTAGAAGTTCTTCTCCGGGTGAGCCAATTGCTTTTCGCCGTGCGCGCTGACCGTTCCGCAGCTGTGGAATTCCGGGTCGATCAATGGCCCGAGCTGGCGCGGGGCTTCAACGCATTCATCCAGGTCCAGACGCAGTTCGGAGAGCATCTGCAGATCCGGGCGGAAACCGGTGGCCGCGATGATGCGGTCAACGCCCAGCTCGCGTCCGTCAGCCAGCGATACGGACAGCCGCTCCCCTGCGCTCATCGAAGCGACGGCGACATTTTCCAGCAGTTCCACGTTGCCGTTCTCCACCAGCCGGCGCAGCGATGTGCCCAGCTGGCCCCGGGCTGGGAGCTGGTCAGCAGCTCCGCCGCCGTAGAGCCGGATCGGGTTGGCCGCCCCGCGCAGGCCCCAGAGGATCCGGGTGTCCGGGAACTTCTTCTGCAACCGGCCCAGGGCAATGACGGTATTCGCCGCCGAATGCCCGGCGCCAAGCACCAGCAATTTCTTGCCCGCGAGCTCCTGCTCATCGGCGCCCAGCGGATCAGGAAGCCCGCAGATGATGAAGCCGCGCTCGCGCGCCTGCGCTTCACCGATGGCTTCGATTCCGGCCCGGCCTACCGGGCTTGGCTGGTTCCAGGTGCCACTGGCATCAACCACGGCACGGCCGAGAAGATCCACCGGGCCGCCAGGAGTCTCGGTGCGCACCAGGAATGGGGCTTCATCGCGGTGCGCGGTGCGTGCCTTGTCGGCGCCGCGGCCGCCGGCCAGTACGCGGCTGATCTTCGCCACGCGGTGGCCGTAGCGGATGCGCGGTGACAGGTCGGGGTGGGCGGCCAGCGGCTGGAGATATTCGCTGACCAACTCCGCGCCGGTGGGAAGCTTGGTGATCCGCGGCGCTTCCCAGCCTCCGGCGTATCCCTCGCTGGGGGTTTCCAGCAGCCGACGGGCGGCGGCATCGATATTGAAGCGCCATGGGGAGAAGAGCTTGATGTGGGCCCATCGCGAAATCGCGGCGCCTGCGCTGGCTCCTGCTTCCAGGACGAGCACCTCCTGCCCACGTTCGCGCAGGTGGGCGGCGGTGGCTAGGCCGATGGGGCCGGCGCCGATGACGATGACTGGAAGGTGCTCACTCATGGGCTTCTCCTTGGCTGCTGGAATTCTGGAGACGGTCTGCGCCTAGCTGGCTGGCAGCAATTCTGCGATGAGGTTCTCGATCCGGGCACGGATTTCATCGCGGATTGGGCGCACGCCGTGCACGCCCTGGCCTGCTGGGTCTTCCAGCTTCCAGTCTTCGTAGCGCTTGCCCGGGAAGAATGGGCAGGCATCTCCGCAGCCCATAGTGATCACCACATCGGAGTCCTGCACGGCTTCGGTGGTCAGCACCTTGGGGATTTCCGCGGACATGTCGATGCCGACTTCTTTCATGGCTTCAACGGCGGCCGGGTTGACCGAATCGGCTGGGGCGGAACCGGCCGAGCGGACCTCAATGCGCCCTCCGGAGAGGTGGGCGAGGAAGGCGGCGGCCATCTGGGAACGCCCTGCGTTGTGCACGCAGACAAAGAGAACCGAAGGCTTTTCGATAGCAGTCATGAGTTTTTTCCTTAGGCAGAAGTAGCGGGAGCCTTGGCAGCTGGGAAGAATTTCCGGGACCACAGGGCCACGTAGACCAGGGCAACCAGGATCGGCACCTCGATCAGCGGACCCACCACCCCGGCCAAGGCCTGGCCGCTGGTGGCACCGAAGGTGGCGATGGCTACCGCGATGGCCAGCTCGAAGTTGTTGCCGGCGGCAGTGAACGCCAAGGTGGTGGTGCGCGGGTAGCCCAGCTTCAGCCAGTGGCCGATGAGCATTCCGGCGCCGAAGACCACCACGAAGTAGATCAGCAGCGGGATCGCCATGCGCAGCACATCCAGGGGCTTGGAGATGATGTTATCGCCCTGCAATGCGAAGAGCAGCACGATGGTGAACAGCAGCCCGTACAGTGCCCACGGCCCGATTTTCGGCAGGAATTTTCTCTCGTACCAGTCGCGCCCCTTGGCCTTTTCGCCCAGGGTGCGGGTCAGGTAGCCGGCCACCAGCGGAATGCCCAGGAAGACCAGGACCGAGGCGGTGATGGCGGCAATGGAGAACTCGGCGCTGGTGGTTTCCAGCCCCAGCCACGATGGCAGCAGCTGCAGGTAGAACCAGCCCAGGGCACCGAAGGCGATGACCTGGAAGACCGAGTTGATGGCCACCAGCACCGCGGCCGCTTCCCGGTCCCCGCAGGCCAGATCATTCCAGATGAACACCATGGCGATGCAGCGGGCCAGGCCCACAATGATCAGGCCGGTGCGGTATTCGGGCAGGTCTGCCAGGAATACCCAGGCCAGGACGAACATGAACGCCGGGGCCAGGACCCAATTGATCGCCAGCGAGGTGATCATCAGCTTCTTGTCGGCCAGCACGCGGCCGGTTTCGTTGTAGCGGACCTTGGCCAGCACCGGATACATCATGACCAGCAGGCCGATGGCGATGGGTACCGAGACCCCGGCCACGGTGAAGCGGTCCAGCAGCTCGCCCAGCTGAGGGAAGATGCGGCCCAGACCCAAGCCGACGCCCATGGCCAGCAGGATCCACAGGGCCAGGTAGCGGTCCAGGAAGGAAAGTTTTGCCGCCACGGGGGCAGTGTCTAGCGCAGGCGCGGGTGCCACTGATTCATCACTCCAAGAATAGGCATCGACGATTGTCGATGTTTTGAGTATGATGAAACATATCGACGTTTGTCAATCTCTGGCGCCAGCCAAGAAAAGAGCCAAGGTCCGTGAGCACAGCCACCGTGAATCCTGCCGGAGGAACTTCCCCAGCACCGGCAGCCGACGCCTGCTGCACGCCATCCCAAGGCGAGGCAATCCTCAACGCAGGAGAGGCCGAAGCGCTGGCACTGCGCTTCAAGGCCCTGGGCGATCCCAATCGCCTGCGCATCCTGTCCATCGTCTCCGCCAGCGAATCGGCCGAGACGTGCGTCTGCGACCTGCCCGAACCATTGGGCCTCAAGCAGCCGACGGTCTCGCACCACCTGAAAATCCTGGTGGAGGCCGGAATCCTGCACCGCGAAAAGCGCGGGGTGTGGGCCTACTACTCCGTCGTCCCTGGCGCTTTGGAATCCCTGGGCGCCAGCTTGGCGGCCAAACCCTAGACAGGCTTGACGAGGTTGCATTCCAGGCGGCTGGGATCGCGCCACCCGGGATCCACCAACTAGCCGCATTCCCGCGTCCGCGCAGGCAGCTCGGCAAACGGCATCAAACGATGCAGGTGCCGGCAGCGCCGGCCCGCTGCGGACCAGATGCTCAATAGCCCATTTCAGGATCCAGTGCCCTACTTCGGGCGCTCGAACTTCATGAGCTTGTGCGTGCCATCGCAAAAAGGCTTGATGGCAGAGCCCCCGCAGCGGCATAGCGCGACGGGCCCTTTCCGGGCCTCGATGGATTGCCCCTCGGCATCCACGATTTCAAAATCTCCCCTGAGCAGCAAGGGGCCCTGCGGGCAAACGGTAATCATGGCCGCTTCCGAAGCGCTGTGCCCCTCGCTCATACCACTGCCCCCGCTCCGGCATGCAACGCCGATCTGCCAGCTTCCCACGCGTCCAGGTACTTCGCGCCGGCCAACGCGTCAACCGCTGCCGCGGCTTGGGCTCCGAAGAGTATGTCAGGCACCAGATCCGGTTCGTCTTCAGCCAGTCCGCCCGCCAGGTCGCGGCCGGCGATTTGCTCATGGACCGCATCAGCTTCCACATGCTCATCGAAGTAATCGGTCACCGGGGATTCATATCCCAAGCGCCGGAACCCGCGGGCATAAGCGGCCTGGGGTATCGAGGAAGTCATCTCGTACAACGCCAGGTGGCCAGTGATGGCTCCCCGCAGGCGCCGGTGCATGCCGAAGAGCGAAATCATGTTCACTGCCGCCAGCGTCACCGCCGGAATGCGGTCCACGTACGCGCCGAAATCATCACGCAACCCCAGGCCCTTCATCGTCTGCCTGAACAGCTCGCTATGCATTCGCGGCAGCTGCCCATTTCCGTATTCATCAGCCTGGATCTCCACCATGGCGGCTTTTGCACGACCTTCGAGTTTCGGGATCGCCCAGGTATGCGGATCAGCTTCCTTGAGCTGGTAAATCGACTTCAGTATCAGGAATTCGCGTGCTTGTCCGGCAGTAGCCTTGCGCTGGATGAACTTCGAGACCGATGGTCCAGCATCATCAGCAGCGAGCTCGAACAGGGCTTGGGCCACCTTCGCGGAGCTGGGTTCCACGCTTGGAATCGGGCCTGCAGCCTCGCGCAGCGCTTGCTCGAAACCCTCCTCGATCCGGGCCCGAAGCGAAATGAGCCCGGGGTTCCATTCCCAGCGGTCATCGACTTCTTCGAATCCCCGATAGTGCAGTTCGTAGAGCACGAAAAGGCTCAGCTGCAGGTCCCCGTCATCCAGCACATCCGAAGCCGCAGCCAACCGATCTCTTGCGACCGTTGCCAGATAGGCCGCGTATTCCTCCGAGGGGTTGCACAGCAACGCATTGTTCAGCGCTTGGGACAGGTCTCCGCGGGGTACGGGTAGATGCATGATGCTCCTTCGTTCACACTGATCGCACGGTCAGCAATAGTGGCAGTAGGATGATCGTGCCAGCATCCTCGGGATATAACCACCATTGGGAGGAAAAGCCAAGGTAGCCCCTGATCGTGCTCCCCAGCTATGTTCTCGACAGCACCTTATCCCTGAGGAACATAGGGCTGTCGGCCGGCCAATCTCGACATGATGTCTTGTCCCAGCTTTTCCATAGCCAGTGGGAGCTGCGACCGGGATTGGGTTGGGATCATGATGGCAACCGATTAGAGGCAGAACTTACCGGAGTCGTCAGGGAGCGCCTGTCGCCGCCCACTCTTACTGGCACATTCAATCTGGCAAGTAAGCAGGTCATGCCGTGTAAAACTGCCGACAATACTGGCGCCCAGAAGTTGCTCGCACCTCTGACAACAAACCCGGTCCAGAATCTTTTGCTCCATGTCCACACCCAACTGCAAGGTGTCGGCTCGTTCATTTCCCCAAGATGAAAAACAGGTTCCCTAGGGTTGTCGCGTTGCCACTTTAGTATCGAGTAGGCCCGTCTGCTACTCCAGCAAGGGACCAATTACTTGGCATCAATCACTCGCTCGCACTTTCGAATAACGAACTTTCAGGGCCGCACTGGTCGTCAGGTCCGTGCTCGCTAATCGAGGAGAGTCATGCCCTAAGCCACTAATATCACAGCTTTGAAGCAGTGGGCCCGGGCACTTCAGAGGCACTGGAAGTTTCACAGAGTTACTACAGTTGCTCCATGGGCCCTACTGCGATCGATTATTCGGGCTCCAGCGCTGGGCGCTTGGCAGGCGCTGTATAACGAGAAGCTGCTCCCTCAATACCCTGCTAGGCTCAAGATGCTGCCGACGTTGCGCCGCGTGTACGGAAGAAACATCCGAATTTATCTTCATCGATGGGAATATCTCATGGGCAACAGCCCTGAAGCAGCACTAGGTATCGCACTACTGACATCACTGGTCCGCCAAGACCGAGAAGCCTTCCTGATCATCGCCTCCGAGCTGGAAGGAGGCAACACGCAAGCCGTGGCGATCCTTGCACGGCTAGGTGAAGCAATGGTCGCGATGATCGCTGAGCTGCTGCAGATCGGCAACGAGGAAGCGCTCACACGCATCGCAGCTTCACTGGCCCTCAAAGCTGGATAGAACTCAAAGAAATATGTGAAAGAGCAGAATCTGACAGCGGAAGAACAGCGAGAGCGGCCGTGAACCTGAGTAGAATGGGGGTAATAGGCTCGGTCGGGTAATTTATTGTTCACGACGCAGCGAGCTCTTTCAATCAAGGATTATATTTGCCTCGCAGTTCTCTGCTGGACGTTCCAGCACCCACCGTTAAACCCGGTGATCCTCAAAGTTTCTTCCATATCAAAAAGTTGGTCACCGAAGCTGGACTGGTCGGCCGCCGCCGCGGGCACTATCTCGGGTTGGGCATCGTGCTGACGGTGCTGCTAGCCGGCACCGTTACCGGTTTCATCCTCCTAGGCGACAGCTGGTTCCAGTTGCTGATGGCCGCAGCCTTGGGCCTGCTGCTCACCCAATTCGCGTTCCTGGCACACGAGGCGGCACACCGCCAGATCCTGGCTTCGCACAAGCGCAATGACAAGCTGGGCCAGTTCCTGGCCAATATCGTCGTGGGCATCAGCTACCAGTGGTGGATGAACAAGCACAACAAGCACCACGCCACCCCCAATACCGTGGGCAAGGATCCGGACATCGAGTGGGACACCATCTCCTTCCAGACCGAGGACGCCAAGCGCCAGCGCGGCCTGCTCAAGTGGATCACCAACCGCCAGGGCTACCTGTTCTTCCCGCTGCTCACCCTTGAGGGCTTGAATCTGCATATGCATTCGATCAAGTACCTATTCAAGGCCGGCCGGGTCAAAAACCGCAAGCGCGAGATGACCGGCATTGCACTGCGCATCGCCATCTACCTGGCGATCGTGTTCTACTTCCTGCCAGTGGGCATGGCTTTCGCCTTCCTCGGCGTGCAGCTGGCAGTCTTCGGCGTCTACATGGGTGCGTCCTTCGCCCCGAACCACAAGGGCATGCCGATGGTTCCCCAGGACGCCCGCATCGACTTCTTCTCCCGCCAGGTACTGACCGGACGCAATGTCATGGCCAAGTCCAGCTGGGGAAACCGCGTGCTCTCCCACGTCTATGGCGGATTGAACTACCAGGTAGAGCACCACCTGTTCCCGTCCATGCCGCGCGCCAACCTGGCCGGCGTCTCGCGCATCGTGCGCCAGTACTGCGACGAGCACCAGGTGCCGTACACCGTGGCCGGTGTCCGCGAATCCTACGCACAGGTGATCACCTACCTGAACAAGGTCGGGCTATCGGCCCGGGATCCTTTCGAGTGCCCGATGATCTCCGGATACCGAATCCCATAACGGTCTTGCTGCAGGCACAGAACAACGAAATCAGCTCCCGTGGCAGGGCTTCGGCTTCCCCTCACAGCAAACCGGCGAGATTAAGCGAGCTCCTCATGGTAGTCTAGATATTAGAACCAATAAGGAAAATTGAAAATTCCTATTGTTCCTCCCTTGGATTTTTAATAAGCGTTTCCTCGGAATTTTTCCCATGAGAGCGAATCGCATCACTTGAAATATTCGTCCCCACTTCCGTGGTGGGGCAGTCGGTTTGAAACTGCGTTTCTATAGAACCTCTTCGACCGCTATTACATGCGTCTCCAGTGAATTCTTACCCCAGAACTCAGAATTCGATGTTCTGGCTCTCCAAGCTATTCATGCTTGATTAAGTGTCACGGGATGCAACAAAAATAATGGCTTCAGTGCTGCTACGGTGGCACAAGCTCAAATCGCGGCATGCCGCGAATTACGATTTAGGAATACACATGGCTACTGGCACTGTAAAGTGGTTCAACTCCGAAAAGGGCTTCGGTTTCATTGAGCCTTCTGATGGATCCGCTGACGTTTTCGCGCATTACAGCGCAATTCAGAGTTTCGGATTCAAGAATCTTGAAGAAGGACAATCGGTCGAATACAAGCTTGAATCCGGCCCAAAGGGCCCTCAGGCTGCAGACATCCAGGCACGCTAAGCGCGTTTAGGTCGATCATCCCAAAAGCGGGGCAGGCGGTCGACGGGTTCTAACGGTCGTTGCAACATCCTGAACAATCAGGCGTTGCAACGACCGTACCTTTTTACGCCAAAGATCAGCACCCAGCAACCCGACACGGTCCTGAAGAGCAAGACCAACACCGGGCTAGACGCAACGCTTCGATCAGGAGCCGGACTAACGAAAGATTTCAAGCAAAGCGAGACCAACGAGGGTTATATAGCCTACAGTTATATTCCTTCCAAGCACTTGACCGGCTCGTTGATACGCGCCGCTTCAGGCATCTGAGCTTTTTCCGGGACCTGCGCGGTCCAAAACGCTCTGGGTATTGAGTGCAGAATTACTTCGATCCACAGCTTTAAGAGGCGAAACAGGAAAGTGCCCATTCGCTGGTCATTCAATTCTTCGACTCTACTTATCCGGCCAATATCGTCCTACCAAACGCATATTTCTACCACGGCTTGCGCAGGGACATGCTATTTGAAACCCTGCGAATTGCACCGCCTCGGGCATGTGCCAACATGAGGCTCCGCCCGGCGGTTGGAAACGGGATGTATTATTTGAAGAACACTCCACGATGATCACCGAGCGCCAAAGGCGAAACCCGGGGAATTCCGCGGCTCAACGCCGCAGGACTTCGTGGGCGGTCACCTTTCGGAGAGCTGCCATCAGCGGAGGATCACATGAACATGCCTGAACGACATATGCGCGCCATGCAACGCGTCAAAAAACTTTTGCATTGCCCCGAGGCCAGAACCCATCTCACTGCGTACGGCTGGATGGAGGGCATGCCCGTGGTATTCGCGCAACGAGCTGATCCAGTGGATGAAGTCATGGGCTTCGTATCTGTCCATGGCCGGGCTGTACTCATGGTCCTTGACGATGACCAAACCGATGACCTGCAGCTATGGCACATCACGGTACCCAGCCCGCTGTTTCCCAAAGTTCCCCATTTGCCAGCTGGAACCACCATCAGCGAACTCTGCTCCCGGCAGCACACGGAGAAAATGATTCCCTTTCGCGTCGCTTTCTGGTCCCATAGCGCGGCAATCCATGAGATTCCCTGCTTCGTGCGCAGTGACTGGCCTGGCCAAGTAGCCACGTCACCCACCGATATCGGCTAGTCCGGCGGGGCAGCCAAGGCGGGCTGCTAGCTCCAGCGCCAGCACCCTGCCTCGCCGGTTCTCCTCGCCGGATCGCCGTGCTTCCACTGCGCTTCAAGCGAAGGGCCCGGGCCTCGGTTTTCAGTCCTGCTTGAGGAACTCAGGCAGCTCGGGAACTATCGTCACCACCACGTCATACGCTTTCCAGTCGGTTCCCTCTAGCACTTTTCGCGCTTCCTCGGATTGGGCAAGCGTCACGGTATCGGATTCCGGAACGATGAACGCTTCCGTGTGCTGGACCTGGCCGAGTTCGCGGACCCTCAATCCCGCAGTGCGAACCCAATCCAGGGCATGGAGCTGTTCCTCCATGGCCGGGATCAGCGGGTGCGGATCCGTGCCGTCGACACCTTTGGAACGGCGATCCAGCAAATCCGAGGTTGCGGACTTCGTGCTGTCCCAGCCGTCCTTGAGAATGCCGGCAGCGATCACCAGCGCCGCGGTGGAATCCAGCCACCACAACCCAACGCCGATTCCGGCGACACCGACGATCGAAGCAGCATTGGTCTGCCAGTCGGCCTTGGCCATCTTGGAGTCGGCGTAGAGCAGCTTATTGTGCAGCGGTTGGGCAATCTTGATTTTCAACCGTCCCAGCACCACGGCCGGTGCCGCGATCAGCGCCATGACCGCCATCATGATCCATCCTTGCCATACCGTATGGCCAAACAGGTTCATGGTTCCGATGGTCGGGTGCTCCAGTTTAACCAGAGCCGATACCGATTCGTACGCGAGCATCGCGCCGACGACCAGCAACGCCACTCCTGCGACCAGATGCCCGGCTCCCATGGACCGGTGGTAGCCGTAGGGGTGCGAGCGCCGACGAGCCCTCCGGGTGAACTGCAGTGATGCCAAAAAGGCCAGCTGCGGCAGGACTGAGAGCATGTCTTCGATCCACGCTGTGCGCATGGCCTGCGAATTTCCCACCACTAGTGCCACAAGGGTAATGGTGAGCGCCGTGTATCCGATGCTGATCCACTCGAGCTTCGCAGCGCGCGCCATGAGTTCGCGTTGCGCGGGAGGCAAGTGCGTTCCGGCAGCGTTTTTCATGGCATCTCCTGCGTCTGGTCCAGGAAGTACTCCAGCTCGGACAGGAAAGCATTTTCGCCTGGAGGCACGAGCAGGACTATTTTCCTTTCCTTGCCCGTGGCGTCAATGGCGGTCGTGTAGGGACGAGTGACTCCAGCCTTTTCCGACCACGGCGTCTTGGAGGTGATGCCTCCCGCCACCAAATCCAGCTGGCCTGCTTCCAGCTGCTTCACTAGCTGTTCTTCGCCACCAATGGTCCATTGGATTTCGGCACCTGCATGCTGGGCAAAGTCTTCTATGAGCGCTGGTTCGGCGCCCTGGGGTACTCCATCCCGGATTTCCACGAAATCCGAAGCAGGAGATACTCCGGCCCGAAGCGTCCCGGAACGAACCGTGTCCAGGGTTCCTTCGGGGTCCACCGGCACCGCTGGGAAGCAGGCTGTCGCCATGAAGACGCATCCAAGAGCCGCTGCTGCCTTCACTTGCCGGGTGCGGGACGAACTGTGCCGGAACATCATTCCTCCTGAGCTTGATCGGCCGGGTTGGCCTCCAAACTACTCCGAGGACTCGTGCTGCAATGCAACGCCCGGGAAATATCGGCGAACTCTCAGCTCGCTCCTGCAACCTGCCGAAGGAGAATTCGCCCTGGGCAAGTTGATCCAGCCCGGAGTGCCGCCGGCAGGGATTCCCGTTCAATGACACGAATGCCGGATCGCTGCCCGGCCCGTGCCACAATCCGAAGTGGACAGTAGCGCCGAGCACCAGTTGGCGCGTCCTATGCGAGGAGGCATCGGCGGCAGTGCAAGCCAAAATGGAACAGGTCCAGCAACGGACCAATGCGGCCTGGATCATCATCGTGGCCTCCGGCGTGGTGGCCGGCCTGCACATCTGGAAGCTCGCCCCCGCGCTGACCGTGATCCAGGACGAACTGGGCTTCTCGCTGATTTTCTCCGGCGTGCTGCTGGGCGTGGTGCAGGTAGCCGGCATGGCCGGCGGCCTGGCCGTTTCCCTGCTTTCGGAAGTCATCTCCCAGCGCCGCACGCTGATCCTCGGCTTGCTGCTGCTGGTGCTGGGCAGCACGCTGGGCGCCTTGTCCCCCAGCGCGCCGCTGCTGCTGGCCACCCGCGTCCTGGAAGGGGCGGGCGTAATCATGGCTACCGTCATGGGGCCGGGGCTGGTGCGCCTCCATGCCCCCATCCGGAACCTGAACATGGCCGTGGGGTGGTGGGCCGCCTACATGGGCATGGCCACCTTCATCGGGGTCTTCTCCACGGCGATGGTGCTCCAGCACCTGTCATGGCACCTGTGGTGGGGCATCCTCGCGTTCATCACCCTGCTGCCGATTCCGCTGATCCTCAAGTTCGTGGGTGCGGATGAACCCGCCGGATCGGCGGCCCTGCGCGAGGCCGCCCGGCGCATCGCCATCACCGCCCGGGCATCGCGCGTGTGGATCAGCGGCCTGATTTTCGGCTGCTACACGGTGCAATGGATGGCAGTAGTGGGGTTCCTGCCCACCATCTACGAGGAATTCGGCCTGGATCCGGTGGCCGGTGGTTTGGCCTCGGCCGTGGTGGGCGGGCTGAACGCGGTGGGCGCGATCATCTGCGGAGGGCTGCTCCAGCGTGGCGCCAATGGGCGCACGCTGCTGCTAGCCGGCTTCGCGCTGATGTCCCTGGCATCGTTTTGCACCTTCGCCTTCGACTACCCGCCTGGGTTGCTGTGGATCCAGATGATCTGCGTTGGCTTCTTCTCGCTGGCCGGAGCGGCCATCCCGACCACCATGACCCGCGTGGTGGTCGATCTGGCTCCGCCCGGCGGTTCGGCCCCTGCCTCGATGGGCTTGACCCAGCAGATCTTCAACATCGGCAACTTCACCGGCCCGATGCTGCTGGCATCCATGGCGACACTCACCGGCGGCTGGAATGCCACCTGGTTGCTGACCACAGGCTTCGCGCTGCTCGGGGCAATGCTGACCTTGCTGCTTTCGCGCAAGAACTCGCCCTTCGCCACGGCGGATTAGTTCCCGATGCCAGAAAGGGCCGAAGCCAGGACGGAATCCCGTCCTGGCTTCGACCCGTGCATTGCGCGGCTGCGGCTAGCTTGCGCTGCGGTGCTCGTCCCTGATCTGGCCGACCAGCTCTGCGAGCATGTCTTCCAAGGTCACCATGCCGGTGGCCTTGCCCGTTTCACCATCACGCACCAGGGCCAAATGGGCTCCGGAGAGCTGCATTTCCTGCAGCGCGGTGCGCACGCTCTGCTGCTGCCCGAAGGACGGCAACTCGCGGATGCCGCTGGGCTGCAGCGGCCGCGCCCGGGCTTGCGCGTCGGCGCCCAGCACGTCCTTCACGTGGACATAGCCCACCGGGGTGCCGCCGGCGTCCACCAGCGGGAAGCGCGAGAAGCCATGCGCGGCCGCCGCCTCGATCTGCTCTATCGTGGCATCCACCGGCAAGGTCTGCACCTCATCGAAGCTGATCGCCACGGACTCGATGCTCCGGGCATCGAAGTGCAAGGCGCCCAGCAGCAGCTGCTCGTCATGCGCATCGAGCAGGCCTCCCTCCCGGGATTCGGCCACCATGGAAGAGACCTCGTCGCGGGTAAAGGTGCTGGCCACTTCGTTCTTCGGAACGACGCCGAAGATCCGCAGCACCAGGTTGCCCATGGCATTCATCAGCCACAGCACCGGGCGCAGCACCTTGACCAGGATGACCATGCTCGGACCCAGGATCAGCGCCATGCGCTCGGGTCCGGCCAAGGCCATGTTCTTGGGCACCATCTCGGCAAGCACCACGTGCAGGTAGGTCACCGCGATCAGCGCAATCGCGTAGGACAGCGCGTCGATCATGCCTGCCGGAACGCCGATGGCTTCGAAGGGCCCGGCCACCGCGTACTTCACCAGCGGCTTGGTGACATAGCCCAGCGCCAGCGAGCAGACGGTGATGCCCAGCTGGGCACCGGCCATGACCAGCGAGACGTTCTCGATGGCCCACAGCGTCATCTTGGCGCTGCGGCTGCCTTCCATGGCCTTGGGCTCGATGATGCTCCGGCGTGCGGAGATCAGCGCGAATTCGGCGCCGACAAAGTAGAAGTTCGCTGCCAGCAGCGCGACCGTCACCAGAATTCCCATAAGGTCGCTCATCGCGCGTCCTCCCCTTCTGCCTGCTCGGACACCGTCACATCGACACTGGCGATCCGCTGCCCATCGGTGGCGTGGATGGTGAATTCAAGTTCCTTATGCGGTCCACCGGGCTCGCCCGGGACCACGAGGCGCACGACATCGCCCACCTCGCCGAACTTGCCCAGCTGCACGGTCAGCAGTCCTGCCAAGGTCTCGTAGTCCGAGTCCTCGGGGATCTGGCAGCCCAGCAGCTCATTGGCCTCATCCGGCCGCAGTGCCGCATCCAGCCGCCAGGAGTTCCCGGAGAGCACCTGGATGGTGGAATCCTCCGGGTCGTGCTCGTCGCGCACTTCGCCGACGATTTCCTCCACGAGGTCTTCCAGCGTGAGCATCCCGGCGACGTCGCCGGTTTCGTCGATCAGTACCGCCAGTTGCAGCCCGCCGTTGCGCATCTGGTCCATCAGCTCATCGAGCTCGATGGTATCCGGGACCAGGAAGGCATCTTCTGCACTGTCTCCTGCCGCGGACTGCTGCCGCTGCGCGTAGGGGATGGCGAGCAAGGCACGGATGTGCACCATGCCCAGCACGCGGTGCCCGCCCTCGTCCACCAGCGGGAAGCGGGAATGCCCGGTCCGCGCGGCAAGCTCCAGCACTTCGTGCACCGTCTCCTGGGCGGTCACGGTGATCATCCGCGATCGGGCGGTCATCACATCATGGGCCCGGCGGTTGCCGAAGGCCACGGTCCGGCGCAGCATTTCGGCAGTTTCCGAGGGAAGCAGTCCCTCGCGGGCCGAGTGCCCCACCAAGGCCACCAGTTCCTCGGCCGAACGGGTCGAGGCCAGCTCTTCTTGCGGCTCGATGCCGAAGCGGCGGACAATCCAGTTGGCGTTGCCGTTGAAGAATGAAAGGAAGGGCTTGGTCACGACGCTGAAGCCGCGCTGGAACCCCACCACGGCCTTGGCTGTTTCGAAAGGCTTGGCAATGGCCAGGTTCTTGGGAACCAATTCGCCGAAGACCATGGTCAAGATGGTGGCCAGGATCAGCGCAATGGCAATGGAGACCGAGCGGGCCAGGGTTTCGTCGAGACCGAAGTCCTGCAGCGGCCCGACGACCAGGGCCGCGATGGCCGGTTCAGCGAGGAAGCCGATGCCGAGGTTGGTCAACGTGATGCCCAGCTGGGCGCCCGAAAGCTGGGTGGACAATGTTTCCATGCCCTTGAGGACACCGGAGGCACGGCGGTCGCCGTTCGCGGCGGCCTGCTTGACCTGATTCCGGTTTACCGTGATCAGCGCGAATTCAGCGGCAACGAATAATCCGCAACCGAGAATGAGGAGAAGCGCTATGAGTAGCGAGATCCATTCCAATTACATGCACCCCCTGACCTGCGGAGCCTGGCCGGCATGCCTTCCGGGCAGAGGGTTGGAACTATGAGATCTACTGTCGCCTGAAGCGTCCATCATTCCCTTCCGACCGGAGTATCTTCCTCCGGCCTGCTGTGTTCCATCAATTATCCGGCATGCTGCGCGCCAAATTGGTTGAACCGTACAATTGTTTGCCCAATCCCCTGCTCTTGCATAGAGATTTCACAAGATTACCGGCAGCCGAGCTGATCGGCTATGCCGGAGATTCAACAAACCTGTATCTTCGGTTCAGATCCATTGGCTTCTTTTAAGTCCGCGAAATACGCTGGTCCGGCGCATGGCGCCCAAGAAGGAGAAGCTCTATTTCCGGGCGCTACCGTCTTCGGCGGTTCCTGACGGGCGTGGCTCACTGGCGTATTGCTCTTAGCTTCTTCCAACGACCTGGACACGCAGTTCAATTAGGCCGAAGACCCGCAGAATTTCGTCATCGTCAGGCACGGCTCCCAAGAATGCGGACGTCGAAGGGCTGACTACCGCTTGCTTGAAGATGCGCAAATGCCTGGGCGGTGGGCACTGAGCCGGCCGTTTGCCGACTCACCCAACAGCGAAGAGGTTCGCCGCGGAGCTACAGTGCTCCGTGGCGAACCTCGTCAATGCCCATGCGTCAGGAGAAGTTGATGCCGCCATCGATCAAGACAGTCTGGCCAGTCATGTGGTCCGAGTCCGGCCCTGCCAAATAACTCACCAGCTTGGCGACGTCCTCCGGCTCGGAAACACGGCCAGCCAGAATGTTGTCCACCTGCGCCTGCAGGGCACTGCCCCTCGGGGTTCCTTCACGCGCCGTGAGCCGCTCGTCAATCAAATCCCACATCGCGGTTCCCACCACGCCCGGCGCATAGGAATTGACGGTGATGTTGTGTTTGGCGAACTCCATGGCGGCCGCTTGGGTCAGTCCTCGCACCGCCCATTTGGTGGCCGAATACGAGGCGAGGATGGGAAACGGACGGAAAGCAACGATGGATGCCGCGCCAATGATTTTCCCGCCGCTGCCCTGCTCAATGAAGCGCTTGGCCGCCAGCTGGTAGGAATAGAAGACGCCTTTGATGTTCACGTCGAGCATGCGGTCCAACGCCTCGGGTTTCACGTCCAGGATCTCGTCAACCTGCGCAATGCCGGCGTTGGCCACGAACACCGTCAGGTCACCCAAGGCTTCGGTACCCTCCTTGATCATCCGTTCCACGTCTTCGGGGTTCGACACGTCTCCGGCCACCCCGACCGCACGGCGCCCGCGCTGCTGGACGGCGGCGATGACCTCATCCACGTTCTCCTGGGCTCCCGGGACATCGGCAACGATGATGTCCTGCCCATCATCAGCCAGGCGCTCGGCGATGGCCCTTCCAATCCCTCGTCCTGCTCCGGTGATGAGTGCGACCCCTGCGGTGGATCCTGCCATGGTGATTCCTCCTGTTAGATGCTGCTCGGACTTTGAAGCGGCCCCTTGGCCCGTCGAGTCTGCCCAGCTTGGGGCCCGCGCTCGCTGCGGGGATAGCTTCGTTCTCGCAGAGCGATAATGCCCGCAACGTGGCGCCGAGCGCGTTGCCGGGCCATTCTCACCAGCCGATAACGACGCTGGCAGCACTGTGACGTGCACTACATAATCCAAGTAAGGCTTCACTGCCGGTTTCCCTGCAGAATCAGCGCAGGAACTGACCTAACCGTCTAATAATCGAGGTGACAACAATGGTGTTCCCAGCAAAATATTCATCTCTCAACGCCCTGGAGCTCTCGGATGAGGCTCGGCGGATCTTGACCCGGATCATTCGGGTTTCGTTTCCGCACCCGCAGTTCCCGGATGGGCCCTACGAGCGCATGACAGAGAAAATCATCGAGGCTTCAGCCGAATCCAGCTGGTTCCGCATGGCTTTGACCCAGGGCTTGATGACCCTGGATACGCTCAGCGAAGAGCATTTCCTGGATCTTCCCGATGACCGTGCACTGGCGGTGCTCAAGCGCATCGCGGATCTGGAGTTCTTCGCCTTCATCCGCCGCACCGTAGTCCTCAATTTCTACGATGACCCCGAAGTGCATCAGGCCCTGGGCTACGAAGGCGAATCCTTCTCCAAGGGCGGCTACGTGAACCGCGGTTTCAATGATCTGAATTGGTTACCCGAACCGCGCATCGAGGAAAGCGGAGAGCCCGTACAAGACCAGGGCCCGCTTCCCTACGCCGTGAAAGCCTACGCACCGGAAACCAGCAGCAAGCCCGTGGACAACGTCCTGGGTGATTCAGGAATCCTCGAGGAAGGGACAACCCGATGAGCACCGAAGAGCAATCGGCAGTGCACGACCATGACGACGACTCGGTAGTTGTCGTCATCGGCTCCGGCGCCGGCGGCGGAACTTTGGCCCATGAGCTGGTTTCCAAGGGCGTCAAGGTGGTCATGCTGGAGGCCGGCCCGTATCTGAAGAATGAGGACTACCACCAGGACGAATGGGCCGCCTTCAACCAGATGGCTTGGCTGGATCCGCGGACCACCTCGGGGTCATGGCGCGTGGCCCGCGACTTCCCCAATCTGCCGGCCTGGATCGTCAAGGCGGTCGGAGGCACCACCACCCACTGGTCCGGGGCCACCCCGCGATTCAAGGCACATGAGTTCAAGGCGCGCAGCACCTACGGCCGGGTCGACGGGGCCAACCTGCTGGACTGGCCCATCAACCTGGACGATTTGGCACCGTACTACGACCGTGCCGAGCAGAAGATGGGCAGCACCCACCGCCACGGGCGTCCCGCGCTGCCGGCCAACAACAACTACAAGGTTTTTGCCAATGGAGCCCAGCGCCTGGGCTACCGCCAGTATGCCACCGGGCCCTACGCAACCAATGCCGAACCCTACGACGGCCGCCCAGCATCCATCCAGGATGGGTTCAACTTCCAGGGCGACAAGAACAAATCCAAATGGTCCACAATGGTCTCGGAAATCCCGAAGTCGCTGCGCACCGGCCTGCTGGATTTGCGTCCCGAATCGCATGCTGTTCAAGTTACCCATACTGCTGCCGGCAAGGTGGACGGAGTCATCTACATAGATTCCGAAGGGAACCCGCAGCGCCAAAAAGCACGCATCGTGGCGGTGGCCGGCAACGCCATTGAAACCCCTCGCTTGCTGATGCTGTCAGCTTCGCCGCTGTTCCCCGATGGATTGGCGAACTCCTCGGGCCAGCTGGGTCGCAACTACATGCGCCACACCACCGGCAGCGTCTATGCCAAGTTCGACCAGCCGGTGAACATGCACCGGGGCGAGACGATGGCCGGGCTGATTGCCGACGAATCCCGCCATGATCCGGATCGCGGATTCTGCGGTGGCTATTACATGGAAACCATCGCGTTGGGGCCGGCGTTCCTCGCCAGCTTCGTGGAGCCCGGCGGCTGGGGACCGGAATTCACTACGCTGCTGGACGACTACTTGAACACTGCGGGCATGTGGATTACCGGTGAGGATATGCCGCAGGAAAGCAATCGAATCACGCTGAACAACACGGTGAGCGACCGCTTGGGCCTGCCGGTGCCGAATGTCCATTTTGACGACCACTCCAATGACCTCGCCATGCGAACGCACGGCTACCAGCAGGGTTCGCTGCTCTTCGAGGCAGTGGGCGCGCGGTCCACGCACCACACTCCCCCGTACCCGTCGACGCATAATCTCGGTACGGCGCGAATGAGCCAGCGTCCTGAAGACGGGGTGGTCAACGCTTTCGGCCAGGCCCATGATGTTGCGAATCTGTTCATCTCCGATGGCTCGCAATTCACCACTGGAGCCGCGGCCAATCCGACCTTGACCATCGTGGCGCTGGCCATCCGCCAGGCCGAGTACATCGTCGAGCAAATGGCCCAGGCCAAGTTGTAGGCTGTCCGGGCACCTCGTTAGTCGGCGCAAGCTGCGCCTAGCATCGAGGTGCCCCGCAGCGCGCGGCTCACCCGCGAAGCCACATCGCGCAGCAGGACGGAGACGTCTCGGTGGCGGGTCTGGAATTCGGCCGGGTCCATGGAAACTGCCACCGATCCGATGACTTGCCCGGCGCCCGTGGTTACCGGGGCGGCCATGCAGGAGGCGCCTCGGATGAATTCTTCGCGTTCGATGGCAATGCCGGTCTCGCGTACGGCGTCCAGTTCTGCGGCAAAGACCTGCGGATCGCAGATGGTCGCGGAGGTCATCCCGGGCATGCCGTGCTTGTCCAGGTAGGCGTGGCAGCGTTCGGCATCCATGGCCGCCAACAGCACTTTGCCGAAGGCGGTCGCATGGGCACCATTGTTGAACCCGAAGCCCATGGGGGTGATGCGCGGGCGCAGTGGCGACTCAACGACGTGGGCCACCACGATATCTTCTCCGCGGTGCACTGCGTAGTAGGCGGCGGCATCGGCCCGCACATGCAATTCGCGGATCAAGCGCGCCACCGAAGGCGGGGTGCCTACCTGCCGGCGCAGCGAGTTATCCAGGGCGTGAAGCTTGTAGCCCAGGGCATAGAGCCCTTCATCGCGCAGGTGGACCAGGTGGCCCGACAGGGTCAAGGTCTTGAGCAGGCGATAAACGGTAGGCAAGGGCATCTGCAGTTCTGCAGCGATCTCCTTGGCAGCCATACCCCGGTTATGCGCGGCCACCACGTCCAGCAAGGCGAATGCTTTTTGAACTGAAGCAAGGCCAGCTAGTGAATCGTTATATCCCATAACCCCATCTTGTCGAGGTGAGCTGGGAACTTCAATATGAGTCGCAGCTGCCGCTGGCCTTGCCCCAGCAATTTCAGGGTTCATCGCAAAAGTTGCTAGCTGATTTCCAATTCGCCCATGCGGTCCCAGGTATCGCCTTCGATCTGCCGGCTGACGATGCGCGGAGTTTCAACCAGGGCCGGCGCCATGTCGATCATGGCCTGCTTGAAGTGGTCGCTGCCCACGTGGTCTCCAGCTGCGTCGTCCTGGAAGGCTTCAACCAGAACGAATTCGTTGGGGTCTTCAAGGCTGCGCGACCAATCAAACCAAAGGTTGCCTGGTTCCGCACGGGTTGACTCGGTGAAACTGCGCACCAGATCCGGCCAGCGGTCTGAGCAATCCGGCTTGACTTTGAATTTAACGACAATAAAGTACACGATGACGTCCTTTCGGTAAGCAGCACATCCCTGCAGAAACAGGGCCTACTGCCAGTTTCCCCGGTGCCACGCGGCTGGGCCTATACGCATTATCGACAGGCGAGAATGCGGCAATCCCAAGAGGACAACAGTGTCCTGCAGCAGCCATCCTGTCCGAGACTCCAGGCGCGATAGTGGCAGTGAAATCCAAATCAGAGCAGCCTCAGCAGCGAGTGGTTGCCGGCCAGATCCTCATCGCCCATCACGGCATCCTTCGGCGGTCCCGCTTCAATCTTGTATTCGACTGATTGGCCTTCTTCGACGCTCATGAATCCGAAGCTCTGAATTGCACTGCAATGCGCGAAGGCATCGGCAAATCCGCCAGAAGGCTGGATGAATCCGAAATTGCACGCATGATCAGCCTGCATTTCATGATCTCTCTCCTTATGATCGGGGCCAGCTTTCTGTCCCCATAGAAGTCGCCGCACGGCAAAGCCCTGCGCGGCTGAACGTCCCAGAAATCCAGCAACTTCCGCAGGCACTTTCTAACCGGCCGTAAGCATGGGTACACGGCATAGGGCGCTCTTGCCGATAGGGTGGGCCATAACCGGAACAATGGCAGAATCCACCCAAGATCCAAGAGGAAATGGCACCATGAAGAATCCGATTCCCGATTACCTCCACGAAGTGCTCGATGCGCTGCGCGACGACACCGCCGGGCAGCGCGCCGGCTACATTCCCGAGCTGGCCGACGCTAATCCGGATTTCTTCGCCCTGGCCGTGACCACCGCCATGGGCAGCACCTACAGCGCCGGGGATGCCGGGATCGAGTTCACCATCCAGTCCATCTCCAAGCCCTTCGCCTACGCGGCGGCCATCATGGACCGCGGGCTGGAGCATGTGCTGGAACATATCGGGGTGGAGCCTTCGGGCGAGGCCTTCAACGAGCTGTCGCTGGAGGATGGCACCAATCGGCCGAAGAACCCGATGATCAATGCCGGTGCGATCGCCGCCCACGGCCTGATGGTCGGCGCCGACGCCACCGGCGAGCAGCGCGTTGACCGGGCACTGGATTTGTTCTCCGCACTGGCCGGGCGCCGGCTGCGCATCGACGAAGCGGTCTTCAACTCGGAGCTGGGCACCGCGGACCACAATTTGTCCATGGCCCACATGCTGCGCAAGCACGGGATCATCGACGATGACCCGCATGAGGTGGTCACCGGCTACACCCGCCAGTGCTCCATCCTGGTCACCGTGGCGGATCTGTCGGCGATGGCCGCCACCTTGGCCAATGGCGGGGTGCAGCCGTGCACGCACGAGCGGATCATGGACGAGGCCACGGCCCGCCAGGTGATGTCGGTGATGGCGGTGGCCGGAATGTACGACGGGGCCGGCGACTGGCTGACCCGCGTCGGGATCCCCGCCAAGAGCGGGGTGGCCGGCGGGCTGGTGGGCGTGCTGCCGGACCAGGTGGGCATCGGCGCGTTCTCGCCGCGGCTGGATTCGCACGGCAACAGCCAGCGGGCGCGGCGGGCCTTCGAGCGGCTGTCCACGGACATGGGCATGCACCTGCTGGCCCCGAGCCATGGCCGGCTCGATGTCATCGACGTGCAGCGCGGCGGCACGCGCGAGACCTTCTCGCTGCAGGGCAACGTGCAGTTCACCGCAGCTGCCGAACTGCTCGATATCATGTCCGAGTCGCGTTTCGACGGAGACGTGCACGTGGATATTTCCCGGGTCTTCTCCTTCACCGATGTGGCCCGGCGAATGACCTTGGAAGGGCTGCGCCGGCTGCGCAATGAAGGGCGTCCGGTGTTCTTGCATGATCCGTTGCAGTCGCTGGCAAATCCGGATTTGGGCGATGGCACCTATCCGGAGACGCCCTGAGCGCCGGAATCTAGCGGAAGATGTCCAGGTACGCCAGCGCGGAACCCACCCGATACTCCGCGGCGGGGTTGTTGGCCACCAGGTAGCGGTCCCGGATGGCCAGTTCCACGTTGTCCGTGACGATGCCGTCCACGCCGAGGCCCAGCAGCTCGCGGATGGTGGACTCGTCATTAACGGTCCAGGCATACACCTCCCGGTCCAGCGCGTGGGCCTGCTCCAGGAATTCGCGGGTGAAGGAGGCCTGCTCCAGGGTGTAGAAATCGGCGTTCGCCTTCGGCAGCCCGCCCACGCTCATGGCCACGGTCAGCCCGACCCGCAGCTCGGGGCGCTGCGCCTTGATTTCCTTGACTGCCCGGGGGCTGAGCGAATGGTAGATGTTCTGCGTGGTGGTCCCGATCGCGTCCAGCTGCGCCAGGAAGCGCTCCAGGTAGCCCTTGGATTCGTGGCCGGTGACCTTCAGCTCCACGAGCACCGGGATGCCCAGCTCATCGGCGTGCTCCAGGTACTCCTGCATGGTGGGGATGCGGTCGGCGAAGCCGCCTTCGCGCACGGTGACCTTCCGGACTTCGGCCAGGGTCATCTCGTGGATGTTCCGGTTCACCCCGGCGACCACCAGCAGGTTGGTATCGTGGCTGGCTACGAAATGCCCGTCCGCGGTTTCCTGGAAATCGGCCTCGACGATGTCGGCCTGATGCGTTGCCGCGGCTTCCAGGGCTCCCAAGGTGTTTTCCACCCCGCCCGCCGAGTAGCCGCGGTGGGCCAGGATCTGCGCGTCCCCGGCTCCCGTTGCGGTCTGCCCCAAGGCAGGGGATGCGGCAAAGCTCGCTGAAAGCACCAAGGCCGCGGCCGAGGTCCCGGCGGTGGCCTTCAGTGCGCGCGACTGCGCGCTGCGATGCCGCTGCGAGCGCTCCTGCAGGGTGACGGGCAGTGCCAGGTGCTCGCGGCTCAGGGCCACCACAATCTGGATCGCCACCACGGTCGCGGCTCCGATCAGCAGGAAACCGAGCGTGTGTCCCACGCCGATGCACAGGGTCGCCACCAGCGCGGAGTTCTGCACGCCGAGCAGGCTGGCGGCCAGATCCGAGGTCCACACCAGCGCCTCGACCAGCAGCGAGGCGCACAGGGCGCAGACTCCCAGCGGGATCCCGATCAGCAGCAGGTAGCGCAGGCTGTTGCGGTGCGTGGCCTTCAGGCTGGTGCCCAAGGCAGCCAGCGGCCGCTTCGGCCCGACAGCCAGCAGCGGCAAGGTGAGCACCAGGCGGAGGTTTGCGTAGATGATCGCCCCGATCATCAGCAGGTAGATCCCCGTGCTCAGCGGCGCCTTGAGGTACTCGCGGGTCACGAAGGGCGGGATCCCCACACCCTGGATCAGCACCGAAGACAGGCCCAAGCCGCCCAGCGGCAGGGCGAGGAAAAAGTACACCATCATCAGCGGCGAGGGGTAGGACAGCATCCGGCCAAGGCAGGCGGCGGTCTCGCGGCACTCGGCCCGCAGGTTGGGAGGCTTCCCGGATTGCTGGCGGTTGACCATCACGATCAGTGCCACGAACTGCACGCTCACCGCGCCCAGTGCCAGCACCGCGATGGCCAGCAGGAGCAGCACCGAGACCGGATGGGCCAGCAGCACGGTGTAGGTCCGGTCGGTGACGTTGTTCAGCTTGCTGATTTCCAGCGCCAGGCCGAAGAGGTACTTGATCGCAGGGATGACCAGCAAGCCATTAGCTGCCTGCAGGGTGGTGATCACCGCCAGGTAGCGGAAAACGCGCACGTGCCCAAGCTTCAGCACGCGCAGCAGGAAACCGAGGATCTGCCTCAGGGCAGGCAGGCCGCGGCCCGAGGGCAGCGCAGCGGCAGGAAAGTTCTGCCTGTCCTTGCGCGATGAAATCCTTGGGTCCACTGCTTTGCTATGCCTTCCCGCCCGCCGGGTACACCTCGGCGGCTCCTTGCAATCCTATCGCCGCCACGTGCCGTTCGCTGAGCGCCTGCTGGATGGCACCTGCGGGTAGCTTGCTGGACAAGGGGCGAGTGTCGCCGCCAACGGGCAAGACCCAATACGAACTAGTCGAGAAGAACCCATGGATATTTTAAGTTGGATCGTTTTGGGACTGATCGCCGGTGCTATTGCCAAGGCCATCAAACCCGGAGAGCAGGGCGGCGGATGGTTCGCTACTTTGCTGCTGGGCGTCGTCGGCGCAATCGTAGGTGGCTGGATCGGCTCAGCAGTCTTCGGCGAAGGCGTGGACCAGTTCTGGTCCCTGTCCAGCTGGGTCCTGGCCATTGGCGGTTCGCTGATCGTACTAGTCATTAGGGGATTGCTCACGCGCAAGCGTGCCTAACTGCACCTGCAGAGCAACGGTCCACCACGGAATAGTGGTGGACCGTTGCCGTGTGAAGAAGTGCCTCTCGCATGCCTGCGCCGGATGCTCACTGGCGAGAATCGGATTCAAAGTCCCGATCCCGAGCCGAATCAACCTCGGGGCCAGTGTCCGCTTCTCTGGTGGAAGACTCAAACTGTTCCAGTTCATCAGTACTGTGCTCGTGAATCGTCTCGCGTAGACCCTCGACTTCCTGGGCTCGTCCTTCCCAGTAGGCCGGCTCTAAGCCGAAGCCATTAGTCGCTTCTTCGGCCATCTTCTTGAAACCATCTCGATGGTCCTCCAGAGCGTTATTCAGATCCTCGAACTCAGCATGGCTGACACTTACATCAACGTGCTTTCGTGGCATTTGCATCATCCTAACTTGTTAGAAAGGCTAAATACTTTCTGGTTTCCTCTAACTTACGCGTCCAAGTTGCCTGCGACAGCTACCACAAGGTTTTCCTCAGAAACCTGTCTTCAGAAACACAGGGACTAGGCCCCTCGCGCGTCAGACGATCACTCAACTAGAGCACGTGGAGAATCAAAATCACTGAAGGAAACTAAACGGACAACTATCCCTTGGTCGGTCTGCTAACTAAGGTATCGGTCAGATCTTCCAGCGTGGATAAAGCGGTGCTATGCGCTCTGCACCTACCGGGAAGACGCGGTGCTCTCCGCCATCTCAGATTTCCCCCTGGAAGGCTGGCTTGGCTCGTCCTCGATCTCGACGCTGCGGATCATGGCCTTCAGGAACTTGGCAACCGCAACCCTCTCGGCCTCGGAGAGCGTGCCTACGGCATCCATCATCTGCTCATGCATCCGATGCAGCGTTCCACGAACTTCCGTATCACTGTAGTCAGTGGGCACAATTCCCACAGACCGCCGATCCGCAGGATGCACAATACGCTCGGCATACCCATCGCGGCATAACCGGTCGATCAATACCGACACCGAAGCATTGGAGATCCCCAGTTCCTCAGCAAAATCCCGCTGGCGGGGAACCAACCCCTTACGGTGCGCAGCGAGCAGGAAGCGCAGCGCCGACATATCGGTCTCATTCATTCCCATCGAACCGCGGGTCGCAGCTCGCATCTTGCGCTCCGCCTCACGGTACTTGCGCATCAGATTCAACAAATCCACCGCCTCGGGCACCGAACGGCCCTCGCCGTACCAATACCCACTGGCTTGATACCTACTCATGACAACTCCTTCCGCCGGATGCGAACGCCATGCCCGCAACCCCTGGGGTTCCAATACCCTTCTTCGCGAGGTCCAGCTTGCTCGACACAGAAAAAATCATGTAACCTATCTAATAGTTAGCTTGTCTAAAGATATTCTACTACGAAACAGCTATCAGTACCGGAGTGAAAGATGAAAGAATCCTTAGCAGTTCCCGTAGAAACAACGATGCATGACACCAATTCGTGGACCACGCGAATCCACAAGATCGCCGCCTTCGCCTCTGAAGAGTGTCGGAGCCGGGACGCGGTGCATTCAGCAATATGCACCATTACCGGGTCCCCGGAGCAGCTGGTCGTGAATTTGGCCTGCACCGCGAAGAGTGAACGGGACGTATCCTCGCTGATGCAATACGTCAACGACACCCTCATGCCGCAGATGGAGACAGCGCTCGGTGTCCGATTCGAGGTGAAGAATCTGCAGTTCGCCGTCGCGGGCAAGGAGAGCCTGCTCGCAGCACCAGAGCACGCGCCCGAGGCCGAACTCCCCGCGCATTGGCTCGATCAGCCTTTCGCCGCACCGAAGCAGACCCCCACCACTGGTTTAGGGTCCGAACCTGCCAGTTTGGGAAGTGAATCAGATGGATCCCATGCAGATTTGAGCATGGCCTAGGATCTGCAGCACCCGCCGCCCGCCAAGAGCGGCAGCACCAAAACGAAAGGACCTTTCCAAAGCGCATCCCGCTGCGGAGCCTTACGTCAATATCGCTATTTTCATGAGCAGTGCAAGAAAGGGAAGTATCTAAAATGCCAGGTCGAATCGTACGAACCCGAACCGCAGTCAGAGTCGCTGATTTTCTCGTCACCCGTGAAGGCAAGTCCCACCTGTCCGGCTACGGCTGGGCGCAGGGAATGCCGATCGTCATGACCCAGCCGGCCGAAACGCTCAACGATGCCATGGGAATGGCATCGATCCATGGCCGCGCAGTGCTGGTGGCCATGCTCGATCCGCAGACCGAGGAACTTCACATGATGCATGTCACCGTCCCCCAAGCAGCACTGAAAGTGACCAGGGCCTGCGCTGATCGACTCACCATGGGAGAGTTCTTCGAACGCCTGGCGACCGAGCTCATTGCTGAGTTCCGTGTGAAATTCTGGAAGAACACTGCCGTCGCCCATAAGATCCCAGCCTGCCCCGCTATGCAGTCGCGAACCACCTCACCGGCTCGATATCCTCTCCCGGAACGCTGCCACGCAGAAGCGCCCGTCGCGGCGGGCGCCAGCCAGTAAGCCCTTCAGCCCAGCGGTCCTGGCTCATTCTCATGGCTGGTCAATACCCATGTTGGGTTGGACCGCTAATGGGCCAGAACCGGGCTTCTTCTGGGGGCTAGTTGTTGGCCTCGGTCCTCTGTCCAGGGTTGCGGATACCAGGATCCATAACAGCCACTAAGCCACAACAAAGTGCACAAAGCGTGATGGCATTACCCATGAAGCGATGATGCTCCCCTTTCGTAGCCTTCGAACCGGGATCTTCTGCCTGCCAGTTCCCTTTCAATGACGCCTTTTCGTGAAAATCATTAAGAAATGCTCACCATCAGCACGTAAAGTTACCTGGGACGCAGCGTCCACTTCAGTCAACTGCCTCCTTTCGTTGGAACTTCGGCAGTTAAACATTTAAGGACGGATTCCAGGAGCTCAGCGAAAAAGTTCATCCCCTACCGAGTTATGCTCGATATTGACCGCGAAGACGACAGCTACTGCCTCTTTAAAGCGCTCCAGCATTACGGTCGATAGCTTAGCGACCACAGCCGGCTCATGGTCACCGAGCACGGCGTCTAGAGCGTCGACTCCTTGCCCGAAGCACTCCCTCTTCACCGGGCATGAAGACCTCGGTGCCAGCATATTCTCGGTTCTTCCCCTAGAGATCGGGCAATTTTATTCGCCTGGGTGTCGGCGTCTAATCCGAATTGGCCCTTTGACACCGTCAGCTTCCACGGGCTCGCCATTTTGAGTTGCAACGACTTCACCTTGCACGGCCAATGCCGCGGCAATCTGGCGCACTTGGCCCATGTACTTACGCCACCCTTCGTCCGCCCCGCCCACTATGCGTGCAACATCACTCGGGCAGATTGACGTGTTTGCCCTATGGCTCAGCAAGCTGCGAATGGTCGCGCGGATTCGCTCTCCCATTGAATCCGATTCCGGCTCCTCCCACCACGGCTGTCCACGTTCGCCCAGTGCGAGCTTGGCATTATTCACACGCTTGCTAGCGCCGATTTCGCCTTGCTTGACTGCCCGGCGGGCTGACATCAGCTCGTTGACCAGCTCTTGTCGTAATTTCGCAGGGATCGAGGGATCACTGGCTCTCCACCGCCGCCCCTCGATTATCAGGTAGCGCCCGTCGGTGGTGGTTTGTACTGGCTTCTCTGAAGGTGCCATCCTATACCCCATCTCCATTCAAAGTCCGACTCCCGAAGCGCACCGTCGCGCTGATCGCATCCTATGGCGAATGAGTCAACTACTAGAGAATTTGCTTTCTATAAATCGTCGAAAATTAACTTGATGAAGGGCAATTGCATTCGCGGACTGCCGCAGGGTTACAGCTGTTTGATAGCTGCAGGGCTTCGGCATTTTATCTTCGTGGCTAGTGCCAGATAGGCGCTGTCACTCCCCCGACCTCTGGGGATGCTCGCTTGGTTTCGGAGCACGCCAACTACTCGTCAAATGCTTCCGATACCCGCTCCGATCATGGTTTGGCTGATGCCGGGTTCAATTTTTCCCCGAAGGCAGGGGTCGTTACGGCGCATTCCACGCGTTCGCCGGGCTTGCCGGTTTGCGCCGCGATCTCCTTTACCCCGTCGAGCAGGATCCGGCAGGTGGCGGTGCTGCCTGCGGCAGGCGTAGCCGCGATGGCTGCATCCTTTTCGGCCGTGATGACGCTCTGCGCAGTCCAGATTGATTCGCTGTTCTTGCCAGCACCGCTGGTCGTGGCCACCGCTTGCTCGGTCACTTCGGCCGAGTCTTCGCCGCGGCTGGGCGAGTCCAGGTAGGACACATCACTCAGCGCATCGGCGGCTTCCCCGCTCACGGTGATCTCGTAGGTCACCGCCCAGGCATCCGCAGTCGATTTGTCGAAGCTTTCAATGGCGCCGCATCCAGTCAGGCCCATGCCGAGGACAAGCCCTGCGGAACTGGCCGCCAGCCAGGTCGAAGTGCGGTTGGATGCTGAACGCGAAGTGCCGTGCATGGGATTCCTTTTCTCAGGTGGACGCAGCTGCTGCTTTCTCTACGTGTCAACACTAGTTCCGCGCGCCGGCGATGTCCTCCCGACCGGGAATGATATCCGTTGCCCCCGCCTCCCACCTCAGGGTGGAGGCAAGGATCGCCAGCGCTCCCCTGCTTGCCGCGTCTTGGATGCCCCGCTGCCCTGCGCAACGCGGTAAGCTCACTGACTGGACCCTCGCCGTTGAAAGGACATGATCATGCAGCTGCAGCTTGCCCCGGAGAATCGCAAAGCAGGCCTGCCTGCATGAGGCTTTCCATACTTGACCAGGTCCCGCTCACCGAGCATGCCTCCACCGCAGGCCAGGCCGTGTCCAGCGGCCTGCAATTGGCTCAGGATGCGGAAGCGCTGGGCTACCACCGCATCTGGTTTGCCGAGCACCACCACTCGAAATCCTTCGCCAGTGCCGCCCCGGAAATGATGACCGCGCTGGCTTTGGAACGCACGGAAACCATTCGGGTCGGCACCGGTGCCATCTTGCTACCGTACTACCAGGCGCAGAAGGTCTCCGAAGCCATGGGCCTGCTGGCCGCCGTGCACCCAGACCGGGTGGACATCGGCGTGGGCCGGGACAAGCCCCAAGCCGAGGAACAGTGCCGAGCCGGCAACGATGCAGGAGCCCTTCTTCAGCAACTGAGCGGGGAACTGCTTTGGCATATTCTTCATTGAATCTCCGATGTCTTCCTGTGATGGGATGGATCTTGGTCATTGCGCCGTCCTCCGGCGTTTCCAGTCTCAGCTGCCGATGATGAAGTAGCCGCCGTTCAGTCCGTCCACCATGACGCGGTAGGACTTTTTCTCCAGGCTCGCTTCGATCATCCAGTTGGGTTTCCAGACCTTTGCGACACTGCTCTTTTCCCGGACCCCGCCGAGCCATGCCAGCCGGGCCCGGCGCAGTGCCGCGGTGGATAGCAGGGCCTTGGCCCGCCGGCGTGCAGTGTCGAAATCGATGGTGTTCCACTGCGGATCAGCCACCCGGTCCAGCACTTGGTCCGTTTCCGCATCTTCGGCTTGCCACGGATCGCAGACGAAGGCCTTGCCCGAGTAGTAGTCCACCAAGGCGTGCGCCTGCCCTGACCGCCCGGCCAGCTGCGGCACCTCGAAGATGAACCCCGCAAAGGGATGATGGCGCAGCTTGGCCGACTCGACTCTCAGCCCTGGCGCCTTGGCGGCAAGGATGCGTTGCGCGTCCTGGTCATCGACCAAGGTTTTCAGCACCAGTTCATTCACCGCGGGCCGCCATTTCCGCCTGGCTGGCCAGCAGTGCATCCTGGCCCATGAGCATCTTCTTCGGGATCGGGCCGATCTTCGCGGTCTCATCCAGGGCCCGGCCAATATGCTCCGGCACGGGATGCGACTTCTGGCTGGCCAGGCTGCCGATGACCATGGCCGCGGTGGAGGCCAGGATGCCGGTGACCATCGGATCAATGCCGGTGGCATCCGGCGCGCCGGACACCTGCCAGAGCACCGAGACCAGGGTGCCGGCGGCCATCGATGAGATCGCGCCAACGGTATTGGCCTTCTTCCACCACACCGCGCAGATATAGGAAGGGACAAAGGCGCTGCCCAGCACGGTCGTTGAGAAGATCACCACGGCGGCCACCGCGGGAGGATCAAAAGCGGCAATGCCATAGCCGATGATGGCCAGGGCCAGCACGGTGATCCGCGAGACCCAGACCATCTGCGCATCGCTCATCTTCTTGTTGATGAACCGGGCGTAGATGTCCTGGCTGGCGATGGTGCCGGCCTGCAGCAGCAGGGCATCGGCGGTGGACATGATGGCTGCCATGATCGCTGCCATGACGATGCCCACGGCGAAGGTCGGCAGCACCGCGTCGGCGACCTCGAAGATCGCGGTTTCCGGGTTGGCCAGGTTGGGCAGCAGGATCAGCGCGAACAGGCCCACCAGGTAGGGGCCGGGGATGAACAGCAGGTTGAATACCAATGAGTAGACCCCTGCGGTACGTGCCACCGAAGGCTTCTTCATGGCCATGTGGCTGACCACCACGTGCGGCCAGCCCATGTAGCCGATGGAGAAGACCAGCAGCGCACCGAGAATGACTCCCCACTGTCCCTGGTAGCCCAGGTCCGCTCCCCACATAGTCAGCAGGTTGGGGTTGATCCCGCCCACGGCTTCATTGCCCTTGGTGAAACCGCCCACGGCCATCAGCGTGGCAACCAGGATCCAGACCATGCCGACCACCATGATGATGGCCTGCACGAAGTCGGTGTAGGCCACAGCCAGGTAGCCTCCCAGGAAGGTATAGAGGACAATCACGCCGATGGCGATCGCCAAGGCCACCGGGAAGGAAACCCCAGAGACCATTTCCAATCCGCGGCCGCCGGCGATGAACTGGGCCAGCACGTAGAAGAACATGCAGAACAGCGCCACGGGAGCCGCGATGAGCCGGATCCACTTCGAGGGATAGCGATGCTCCAGGTACTCGATGGAGGTGATGGACCCCAGGATCTGGGATAGCTTGCGCATGCGCCGGCCCAGGACCGAGAGGTTCAGGATGCCGCCGCCCAGGTCGCCCAGCGCGTACCACATGCTGAAATAGCCTTGGGTGTAGCCCATCGATCCGGCACCCATGAACATGTAGCCGGACATGGAAGAACTCTGCAGCCGCAGTGCGGTGACACCGGGGCCGAGGCTGCGTCCGCCGAGCAGGAACCCTTCGGCATCTTGCTTGCCGCGCTTCATCGCCCAGAAGCCGATGGCGGCCATGGCGATGAAATAGATGACCAGGAACAGGATCTCGATGCTCACTGCTGCTCCTTCGCATCCTCGCGCTTCCAGCCGCGGCTGAGCCACAGGAAAACAGCTGTGTAGATCACCCAGAGGGCCGGAACCCCGATGATGACCATGGTCGTGAACGCCGGTAGTCCAAACATCGACACATTCCTTCTGGGAGCCGCTGGTTCTTATTTCATGAGCTGGGTCACAAGCACCCGCTTGATCCATAGCCTTGCATAGCCCCCGTGGCCAAGACAAGGATAATTCCTAGGTTAACTTGGGAAAACTTGCGTGTCCCTGCATTCGACCGCTCTGTCTCCCCGGCCTTTTCGCCACCGGTCGAGCGCCTCCGGGCCCAAACGGCGGGCAACAGCAAAGGCCCCGGCCGGGTTCGGCGGGCATCGTCATATGATGTCCGTCGAATCCCCGCCGGGGCCTTTGGCCCGGAGGGTGCTAGCGCAGCACCACGGTGCGCGAGCCGCTGAGGAAGACCCGGTCTTCGCAGTGCCAGCGCACCGCATCGGACAGGGCCTTGCACTCGGTATCGCGTCCGGCGGCCACCAGGTGCTCGGGCGCGTAGCTGTGGTCCACTTCCTGGACGCGCTGGGTGATGATCGGCCCCTCGTCCAACTCCGAATTCACGTAGTGCGCCGTGGCGCCCACGGTCTTCACCCCGCGTTCGAAGGCCTGGTGGTAGGGCTTGGCCCCCTTGAAGGAGGGCAGGAACGAATGGTGGATGTTGATGGCCCGGCCGGTGAGCTTGCGGGTGAGATCATCGGAGAGCACCTGCATGTAGCGGGCCAGCACCACCAGATCCACCTCGAAGCGCTCCACCAGGTCCATCAGCTTGGACTCGGCCTCGGGCTTGGTCTCAGGGGTGACAGGAATGTGGAAGAACGGAATCCCATTCCACTCGACCTGCTGCCGGTGGTCCGGGTGGTTGGAGACTACTGCCGCGATCTCCACCGGCAGCTCCCCCATCCGGGCGCGGAACAGCAGGTCGTGCAGGCAGTGGCCGAACTTGGAGACCATCACCACCACGCGCTTCTTGTTGCCGGCCGGGCGCAAACCCCAGGTCGCCTGGTGCTCATCGGCGAGTTGGCCGAGGCCCGACTCGAGTTCGGCGATCTCGGCGGGGATATCCTCCGCCGCGGCGACCTCGAATTCGATGCGCATGAAGAGCGTCCCGGAAAGCTGGTCGTCATGCTGCTTGAGCTCCCGGATGTCGCCATGGTGCTTGAGCAGCAACCCGGTGACCGCATGCACGATGCCCGGGCGCTCGGCGCAGGTGAGGGTCAGGACATACTTGTTGTTCGGTTCGGTCATCGTGCCGCTCCTTGGTTTCGCCGAGATGGCATTAGCTTCGCCATGGCTCGTAGTGGTTTTTCGGGGGATTTTCATGCGGTTGCACCTGGCTTCCGCGCAGTGCTCTGCGCCGCGGATTCAAAGCCGTCCGGTCTGAGTTTTCCCAGCGAACTGCGCGCCGCCCCTGCCTTCGGAAGCAGCTGCGGGCAGACTCGCCAACCTCTGGCCGGATACTGATATATCAATTGATGATCACAATACTATGTGTGCTTCAGCACAGCGTCAACAACTTTTCCGGCGGTTCTTCCTGGCGCCTTTCCCAGCGCCCCCAATACAGTTTTCCGCTCTGCCGTTCGCCGGCAAGCCAAGGGCTGTTGAGCGCATCGGCACAGGAAAAGCGCCCAAATCGAAGCCGGGGCGATACTCTTTGTGTGTCGGCAATTGATTTTTGAACAGTGATAGAGAGCGATATGCCAAGGCCCACCGAACTGACCAGCGCCGCCACCGAGCAAGGCTCGATGGCTGATCGAGCCTACAACGCATTGCGCGACCGGCTGGTGCTGCTCGAAATCGCTCCGACGCACCCGATCCACGAGCCGCAGCTGGCCGAAGAACTGGGCATTGGGCGCACCCCGATGCGCGAGGCTCTCAAGCGGCTGGAAACCGACCATCTGGTGGTGTCCTATCCGCGCCGCGGCACCTTCGCCACGGCCGTGGATTTCCATGAGCTGAACTACATCTCCGAAATGCGCCAGGTGCTCGAGCCGCTGGCCGCGCGCAACGCGGCCGCGAACAAGGACCCGCAGATCCGCGAGCAGCTGGCCAGTTACCTGCAGCAGATCGATGCCCTGGATCCCGCCCTGGACCAGCGTTCGCTGCTGCTGCTGGATGTGCGCATCCACCGGCTCATCTACAAAGCGGCGGCCAACAAGTACCTGGAGGAAACCCTGGTACGCCTGGATAATCTGGTGACCCGGATCTGGTGCCTGGTCATCGACCAGATGCCTCCGATCGCAGAGCACATTTCCGAGCATTCGGCCCTGCTGCGCGCCATCCTCGACGGCGACGCGCAGCTGGCAGCGCGGCTGGTCTCCGAGCATGTGGCCCACTTCGAGCAGGCCCTGCGCCGCGCCCCCTAGCTGGGTGCCGGGGACGCGAACCGGTCGCTAGCGGCCGGCGCCCTCGGGTTCCAGATCAGTTTCGGGCCGCGGCTGCGGTTCGCGCACCGGGGCTTCCAGCTCCTGGGCCACCGGCTCCGGCCGGTCTCCAGCCGGCAGGCCCGACGCGGCCACAATGGAGTTCTCCCTGGTCATCAGGCTGAACTGCTCGCCTTCGTGGCGGTCGATTCCGTCATCCACCGCCTGCTCCAGCACCTCCATGGCCACCTTGCCGCGCAGCACCAGCGGATCACGGCTCAGGTCCTTCCACAGCGCCACGCACAGCAGCAGCATCACCAGCACGAAGGGCAGCGCCGAGACGATGGTGATATTCTTCAGCCCGTTCAGGGCGGCCGCCGGATGGTCCCCGCCGGCCAGCAGCATGACCGCGGCCACCGCTCCGACCGAGACGCCCCAGAAGACCACCGATTTCTTCGAGGGTTCCTGCGCGCCGCGTTCGCTCAGCGCGCCCATCACGATCGAGGCGGAGTCCGCCCCGGTGACGAAGAAGATGGCAATCAGCACCACGGCCAGGGCCATCAGCGCGATGGAGAACCACTCGGGGAACGGCAGTGCGCCCAGCAGCTCGAAGAGCACCGAGTTGAAGTCGATGTCCGGGGCCCCGTCCACCATCTGGGCCAGCGCCTGGCCCATGTCCCCGTTGCGTTCGGCCCGTTCCTGCAGGCCGATGGCGCCGCCGCCGAAGATGGCGAACCAGAACAGCGTGACGGTGGAAGGTACCAGCAGCACCCCGGTGACGAACTGGCGGATGCTGCGCCCGCGCGAGATCCGCGCGATGAACAGGCCAACGAACGGGGTCCAGGAAACCCACCAGGCCCAGTAGAAGATGGTCCAGGAGGAAAGCCAGGCGGCCATGTCGCCGTCCCCGGAAGCCGCGGTCCGCGATGCCATTTCCGGCAGGTCCGCGATGAAGGAGCCCACCGCATTGGGAATCACATTCAGGATGAACAGCGTCGGTCCGCCGATGAACACGATCAGCGCCAGGATCACCGCCAGCACCATGTTGATATTGGACAGCCACTGGATGCCGCGCTCGATTCCTGAGACGGCCGAAGCCACGAACAAGGCGGTGAGGACCGCAATGATCAGCACCAGGACCCCGGAACCCACCGAGGACAGCAGCCCGGCGGACTGGATGCCTCCGCCGATCTGCAGCGCGCCGAGCCCCAGCGAGCAGGCCGAGCCGAAGAGCGTGGCCAGGATAGCCAGGATGTTGATCGTCTTCCCGCCCCAGCCGTGGACGACCCTTTCGCCGAAGATCGAGGTGAACATCGAGGAGAACAGCTGCGGGCGGCCCAGCCGGAAGCTGCCGTAGGCCATGCCCAGCCCGACAATCGCGTACATGGCCCAGGGGAACAGCGTCCAGTGGAACATGGTGGTGCCCATGGCCGTGCCCACCGCGGCCGAGGTCTGCCCGCCCACGGTTTCCGGCGGCGGGGACATGTAGAAGTAGAGCGGCTCGCCCACCCCGTAGAAGACCAGGCCGATGCCCATGCCGGTGGCGAACATCATCGAGATCCAGGAAACCGTGCTGAACTGCGGCTTCTCCCCGTCCTTGCCCAGCGGGATGCGCCCGAAGCTCTTGGCCGCGACCACCAGCACGAACAGGGTGAAAACGGTCGCGGCGATCACGAAGACCCAGCCGGTGTTCGTGATGACCCAGTCCAGGGCCTTCCCGGCCGCGGAGCCCAGCCCTTCGGGCGAGGCGAAGCCCCAGGCGATGAACGCCAGGGCGAGGAGTCCGGCAATGCCGAAGACCCAGTAGTCGGTGCCGGAGGACAGGTATCTTCTGGGCCGGCGCCGGCGAGCCGAGTGCAGCTCGCTGACCAGGTCGTTCACGGGTTGCTCAGTGCGTTTCATTTCGGTTTCCTTCAATAAAGGCAATAGGTGGCGGGCCGGCAGGGGAATGCGGGCGCGCCGAATCAGCCGGGGTCCCGGGGCTGCTCGTGAGTGGTGGCCGGGGCCGGCAAATCGGCCGGGCTCAAGAGCCGGCCGGAAGTGCGCCGTGCAGGCCGGGAATTGTTCCCGGCCTGCACGGCGGTCAGCGGTTAATTGCGCGTCAAGCGCGGATCAGGCGCTGATCAGCCCGTGCGGGTCGAGCACGAACTTCTGCGCGGCGCCTTCGTCGAAGGCCGCGTAGCCCTGCGGGGCCCGGTCCAAGCCAATGGCCGTGGCGTTGACGTTCTTGGCAATCGAGACCTTGTCCGAGAGGATCGCCTGCATCAGCCCGCGGTGGTACTTCATCACCGGGCACTGGCCCGTGACGAAGGTGTGGGACTTGGCGAAGCCCAAGCCGAAGCGCATGGACAGCGAACCGACCTTGGCCGCTTCGTCCTCGGCGCCCGGATCCCCGGTGACATAGAGTCCCGGGATGCCCAGGCTGCCGCCGGCACGGGTGATTTCCATCAGCGAATTGAGCACCGTGGCAGGCTGCTCCTTGCCAGCGTCGTGCCCGTGCCCGCGCGCCTCGAAGCCCACCGCGTCGATGCCGCAGTCGACCTCGGGCACGCCCAGGATCTGGGCGATCTGCTCGGCCGGGTCGCCCTGCGAGACGTCCACGGTCTCGCAGCCGAAGCTGCGCGCCTGGGCCAGCCGGTCGGCGTTCAGGTCCCCGACAATCACGGTGGCCGCACCCAGCAGCTGCGCGGAGGTGGCCGCGGCCAGGCCCACCGGGCCGGCGCCGGCGACATAGACGGTGGAGCCGACGGTGACCCCGGCGCCGATGGCTCCGTGGTAGCCGGTCGGGAAGATGTCCGAGAGCATGGCCAGGTCCAGGATCTTCTCCATGGCCTGGTCGCGGTCGGGGAATTTCAGGGCGTTCCAGTCAGCGTAGGGCACCAGCACGTATTCGGCCTGGCCACCCACCCAGCCGCCCATGTCCACGTAGCCGTAGGCGGAACCGGGGCGGTCGGGATTGACGTTCAGGCAGATGCCGGTTTGCCCGACCTTGCAGTTGCGGCAGCGGCCGCAGGAGATGTTGAAGGGCACCGAGACGACGTCGCCGACCTTGAGGAATTCCACATCGCGGCCTACTTCCACCACTTCGCCGGTGATCTCGTGGCCCAGCACCAACCCGACGGGCGCGGTGGTGCGGCCGCGGACCATGTGCTGGTCCGAACCGCAGATGTTGGTGGCGATGGTGCGCAGGATGACCCCGTGGTGCACCTGCCGCCCGACGTTTGCCGGGTGGACCCCGGGCCCGTCCTTCAATTCGAATTCGGGGTACGGGGTGTCGATCAGCTCGACCTTGCCTGCCCCGGCGTAGCTTACTGCCAAGTTGCCCATAGCGGACCACTTCCTTGAAATATCAGTTGGATACCAAATCGGATGTGCCCAAGTCTGACCACTGGATGTGATCCATGTCAATAGCCCGGCCTGAAATCCGCCGGGTCCGGCAGCCCGCCAGCGGCCGGCTACCCGTCCAGTTCCTCGGCCGAGCGCAGGGAAATGATGTCCTTGGCGGTGCGCTGCAGGATATCCAGGGATTCCTCGATCAGCGGCGAGCCGCGGCTACCCTTGCGGGTCACCGCCACGATGCGCCGCGAGGGCTTGGCCGCCCCGGAAATCCGGCGGCGCACCACGTTCTGCGCATCGCCCAGGGTGGCCAGCCGGGGCAGCAGCCCCACGCCCAGGCCCGCCCCGATGAACGCGATCATGGTTTCCCACTCCACCGCCTCGTGGGCGATGTGCGGGGTGACCCCCAGCGAAGTGAAGGCGGCAACGAACAGCGCCCGGTAGACCGACTGCCCGGATTCGGAGATCCACGGGTCATCGGCCAGGTCCTCCAGGGCCACGGACTTGTGCTGCGCCAGCCGGTGCGTGGCGGGCAGCACCACATCCAGCGGGTCATCGAGCAGCACGGTCTGCTCGAACCGGTCCCTGGCGGCAGAACCCGCGGACGTCTGGCTGGCCACGATCACGGCCAGGTCGATCCGCTCCGCGAGCAGCAAGTCCAGGCAGCGCTGCGGCTGCGCTTCGATCAGCTGCACTTCGGTATCGGGCCGAGTGGCTCGCAGGTTCGCGGCCAGCGGGGCAAGCAGCTGCGCGGCAGCGGTGGAGAAACCGCCCAGGCCGAACTGCCCCTGCACCTGCCCGGAGGCGTTGCGCGCGGACGCCGCGAGCAGCTCCCATTGCGTCACAATCCCGTCCAGGCCCGCAACGAAATGCCGGCCCGCGGAGGTCAGCCGCACCCCGCGGCCCTCCTTGGTGATCAGCTTGATGCCCAGGGTGCGCTGCAGTTCGCGCAGCTGCGCGGAGACCGCCGAGGCCGAATAGCCGGTCAGTTCCGCGGTGCGCGCTACCGAGCCCGTGGAGGAGAAGACCCGCAGGGTGGCGAAGCGTGGATCGATCATGCACCAATTGTGCACGGTTCCGTTCAATTTCTTGCGCTTTTCTTGCCGACTATTTCTTCCTAGTCTCGATTCATGCGGTGACCGGCCTCACATCGGCCCGCGCAACCACAGCCCGAGGACGCCAGCCGCGTCGTGTTCCAAGGAGTAACAGATGACCGCTTCGGTAAGCGCACCGCGCACTACGCGTGGGAAGCTCGCTACGTCGGTGAACCAAGAACAGCTCGCCGAGATCACCGAACTCTTCCGCAACCGGCGCAAGGGCTACTCGCTCGAAGCCCCGCTGTACACCGACCCCTCAGTATTCGATGTCGAAATGCAGGCCATCTTCGGGACCCACTGGCTGTTCGCCGCGAGCATTGCCGAGATCCCCGAGCCCGGGGACTACGTGACCGTGGACTACGGTCCGCATTCGCTGATCGTGCTGCGCACCGAGGAGGGCGGGGTCAACGTGCTGCACAACGTCTGCCGGCACCGCGGCGCCCGCGTGCTCACCGAAGCTTCGGGCAGCACCGGGAACCTGGTCTGCGGCTACCACTCGTGGACCTACTCCCCCGAAGGGGACCTGATCCACGCCTCCGCCCCGGGCGAAGGCAAGTTCGACAAGAGCTGCTTCGCGCTCAAGCGCGCCCACGGCCGGGTCCATGCCGGGCTGGTCTTCGTTTCCCTGGCCCAGGACCCGCCGGCGGACTTCGACGAGGTCGCCGGCATCTTCGAGCCCTACCTGGCCCCGCACGATATCGCCCGCGCCAAGGTCGCCTACCAGCAGGACATCATCGAGGAGGGCAACTGGAAGCTGGTGATGGAGAACAACCGCGAGTGCTACCACTGCGACGGGCACCCCGAGCTGGCCTGCTCGCTGTTCCCCACCTGGGGGCTGAGCGACGACACCGTTCCGCCGCACCTGGAAGAGGTATGGGAACGCAACCAGCAAGCCCAGGCGGCCCTGGAGGAACGCTGCCGCCGCTACGGATTGCCCTACGAGGTCGTGGAGCAGCTGGACACCCGCATCGCCGGCATCCGCATCTCCCGCGAATCCCTGGACGGCGACGGGGAATCCTTCTCCGCCGACGGGCACCGCCTGTCCAAGAAGCTGCTCGGCGAGCTGCGCGACTTCCGGCTGGGCCGCTGCTCCATGCACCTGCAGCCCAACAGCTGGTTCCATTTCCAGTCCGACCACGTGATCACCTTCGCCGCCTTCCCGATCAACGAGCACCAGACCCTGGTGCGCACCACCTGGCTGGTGGCCGATGACGCGGTCGAAGGAGACGACTACGATCTGGAGAAGCTCACCCACACCTGGAAGCAGACCAACCTGCAGGACAAGGCCTTTGTCGAGCTGTGCCAGAAGGGCGCAGCCAGCCCCGCCTACCAGCCGGGCCCGTACATGAAGAGCGAATACCAGGTCGAGGCGTTCATCAACTGGTACACCCAGCGCGTGCTGGAGCACCTGGCATGAGCGCAGGCGCCCAGCTGGCATCGAGCGTAGCGGCCCAGCGCATCCGCGGGCTGGAAATGCCGTGGAACCGGGTCCTCAGTTCCCAGGAAGGCCCGGCGAGCGCGGCCCGCGCGCTGGGACCCTGGCACCCCCAGGAGTTCCTGGCCGAATGCGTGCAGACCATCGAGGAAGCCGGCGGGCTGATGACCTTCGTCTTCCGCCGCGCCGACGGCGCCCCGCTGGCCTTCCGCGCCGGGCAGTACCTGAACATCGCCTTCCCGGTGCATGGCGAAGACCAGGACCCGGTGGACCGCAGCTACTCGATTTCCAGCGCGCCCACCGTGCCCTGGACCTTCAATGTCAGCATCAAGCGCGATCCCAAGGGCCTGGTCTCCTCCTGGGCGCATGAGAACCTGCGCCCCGGCATGGTGCTGGAGATGCTCGGCCCGGTGGGCGCCTTCCACCTGGGCGATTCCGACCGGCGCGCCCGCTACCTGTTCCTTGCGGCCGGAGCCGGGATCACCCCGATCATGTCGATGGTGCGCACCATCCACTCGCTGCCCGGCCAGGCCGATGTGGTGGTGCTCTGCCACGGCACCGTGCCCGGGGACTTCGCCTTCTGGCCCGAGCTGGAATACATCGCGCAGGTCGATTCGCGGATCAAGGTGTTCTACTCGCTGGGCGACCGGGCCAAGCCCAAGAGCTGGAAGGGCTTTGCCGGGCGGCTGACCACGGCAATGATCGATGCGGTGGCCCCGGATGCCAATGGCCGCAAGGTGTTCGCCTGCGGGCCGGAAGGCTACCTGAATTCGGCCACCCAATTGCTGCGCGAGGCCGGGGTGGATGACACCTCGGTGTTCATGGAGTTCTTCTCCGGGGACCGCAAGACGCTGCTCGAATACCAGGAGGAAATCGCCCTGGCCGGGTCCATCGCCGAGGAGGTGGCCGAATCCGTGGAGGAGTTCTACGAGAGCCAGCCGCCGGAGCTGGGGATGTACGAACCGGAGTACGACCAGAGCGGCACCATCGATGCCAGCGGCCAGAAGCTGGTGGCGGTCGATTCCAATGCCCCGCTGCCGCCGGCCTCACCGCTGGTTCCCGCGCAGGACCCGCCGGATACCGCTTCCTTCCCCACCGTGGGCGAAGGCGAGCTGACCATGACCTTCCTGCGCACCGCGGTGAATGTCCGGATCAGTTCCCAGGAGCACATCCTGGGTGTCGCCCAGCGGGCCGGGGTGCGCATCGGCGCCAACTGCCAGGAGGGCATGTGCGGCTCGTGCAAGGTCGTCAAGCTCGAAGGCGAGGTGGCGATGAACCACCAGGGCGGCATCCGCGCCCGTGAAATCGCGGCCGGGAAATTCCTGCCCTGCTGCTCCACCGCCCAATCGGACCTGGTCATCGACGCCTAGCGCGCCGGCCACCACCACACCATCAGCTTTCAAGGAGTCCCCATGTCCCGTCTTTCCCCTCGGATCCTCATCATCGGCGCCGGCATCGTCGGCGCCAACCTCGCAGACGAACTGGCCGCGCTGGGCCACACCAATACCCTGGTCATCGAGCAAGGTCCGCTGGATCTTCCCGGCGGCTCCACCTCGCACGCCCCGGGCCTGGTCTTCTCGTCCAACCCGTCCAAGTCCATGACCGAATTCGCGCAGTACACCATCGAGAAGCTCACCGGCCTGGTGGGCGCCGACGGGCGCGGTTCCTTCCTTCCGGTGGGCGGGCTGGAAATCGCCACCACCGATGAGCGCCTGGCCGACCTGCATCGCCGTGCCGGCTGGAACCGCTCCTACGGGGTCGACGCCGAAGTCATCGACGCCGCCGCCTGCCTGGCGAAGTTCCCGATGCTCAACCCGGAGAAGGTCCTGGGCGGCCTGTTCACCCCGGGCGACGGGCTGGCCCTGGCCGCCAAGGGCACCGCGCTGGTCATGGAACGCGCCAAGGCCGCGGGAGTCGAGTTCCGCGACCGCACCATCGTCACCGATATCGAGGTCTCCGGCGGCAAGGTCGCCGCGGTCATCTGCGGCGAGGAGCGCTTCGCAGCGGACATCGTGGTCTCCTGCGCAGGCTTCTGGGGACCGAATATCGGCAGGATGGTGGGCACCTCGATCCCGCTGCTGCCGCTGGGCCACCAGTTCGCCTGGAGCACCCCGGCGCCGTCGCTGGCCGGAGTCAACGAGCTGCCGGCCGGTGCCAGCCGCCCGATCCTGCGCTACCAGGACCGCGACCTCTACTACCGCGAGTGGGGAGATCGCATCGGCATCGGCTCCTACGCCCACCGCCCGATGCCGGTGGATCTGGACACCCTGCAGGCCTACCGCCCGGAAGAGATCACCCACGAGCGGATGCCTTCCTCGCTGGACTTCACCCCGCAGGACTTCGCCGCCGAATGGGAAGCCAGCCAGGAGCTGCTGCCGGATCTGCGCAATACCCGGATCCAGCGCGGCTTCAACGGCGTCTTCTCCTTCACCCCGGACGGCGGCTCGCTGGTAGGCCAGTCCAGGGAAGTGGACGGCTTCTACGCGGCCGAGGCCGTGTGGGTCACCCACGCGCCGGGCATCGCCAAGGCCGTGGCCGAGCTGATCACCACCGGCACCTCCACGACGGACCTGAGCGATTGCGACCTGAACCGCTTCGAGGACGTGCAAACCACCAGGGAGTACGTCAGCGAGACCTCGCAGCAGAACTTCGTGGAAATCTACGATGTCCGCCACCCGCTGGAACCGCGCACCAAGCCCCGCGCCGTGCGCACCAGCCCGTTCTACTCCCGCCAGCAGAAGCTGGGCGCCTTCTTCCTGGAGGGCACCGGCTGGGAGCGCCCGCACTGGTACGAGGCCAACGCCGCGCTGCTCGATGAATTGCCGGCGGAGTGGGCGGCCCCGGAGCGCGACAGCTGGTCAAGCAAGTTCCACTCGCCGATTGCCGCGGTGGAAGCCTGGAAGACCCGCACCGCGGTGGCCATGTTCGACATGACCCCGCTCAAGCGCGTGGAAGTCACCGGCCCCGGTGCCGGGCCGATGCTCCAGGGCTTGACCACGGCGAATATGCTGCGTGCCCCGGGCATGGTCAGCTACACCCTGCTGCTGGACCATGCCGGCGGCATCACCAGCGACATCACTGTGGCCCGGCTCTCCGAGCAGGTCTACCAGGCCGGCATCAACTCCAACGTGGATGTCGCCTACCTGGACCGCGAAGCGCGCAAGTTCAATGAGGCCAACCCGGGCCAGTGGGTGGCAGTTCGCGATATCACCGCCGGGACTTCCTGCATCGGCCTGTGGGGCCCGCTGGCTCCACAGGTCATGGCCAAGATCAGCGACGATGATATGGGCAACGAGGGGCTGAAGTACTTCCGCACCAAGCAGATCTCCATCGCCGGCATCCCGGTCACCGCGATGCGCCTGTCCTACGTGGGCGAATTCGGCTGGGAGCTCTACGCCTCGGCGGATGTCAGCGCCAAGCTCTGGGATGCGATCTTCGAAGCCGGGCAGGAGCACGGCATCATTGCCGGCGGGCGCGAGGCGTTCAACTCCATGCGACTGGAGAAGGGCTTCCGTTCCTTCGGCACCGATATGACCAGCGAGCACGAACCGGAACAGGCCGGTTTGGGCTTCGCGGTGAAGGCCGCCAAGACCGCGGACTTCGTGGGCAAGTCGGCGCTGGCCGAACGTGCCGCGGCGGCCACCAAGCGCCTGCGCTGCCTGACCGTGGATGATGGCGTGTCCATGGTCCTGGGCAAGGAACCGGTCTACGTGGATGGCAAGCCTTCCGGCTACGTCACCAGCGCCGCCTACGGATACACGGTCCGCAAGCCGATCGCCTACGCGTGGCTGCCGATCTCGGTGGAAACCGGTGACCCGGTGGCGATCGAGTACTTCGGCAAGCAGATTGCCGCCACCGTGGTCGATGATCCGCTGTACGATCCGCAGATGGACCGCTTGCGCGGAGTTTCGCTGGCTACTTCGGCCAGCTAGCGGCCAGACGCAAGTGACCCGGGGCCGGGCACCGCTCATGCGAGCGGTGCCCGGCCTGTCGTCGTTAACCTGCGTGGCTGCCTGCACGCCGAGGCGGTACGCCATGCATTCATGCCTCTTAATAGGGGTGCCCTGCCGATAGCGGCCGCGGATGGCCTTCCGCTGGAGGGCAACGGGCCGCTCAGAAGGCGCGTTCGGCAACATTCACGCGAGCCGCAGAATCCAGTGCTGCCTTGACCTGGTCCGCTGGTGTTGGCGCTGGAATCGAGGAAAGCAGCTGGTCATCCGGGGTCGTGGAATCCGCCAGGTAGATGCGCGTATATCCGGCGGATTCGGGCTCGAATTTCCACGTTTCCGCGAGCGCGCCCGCGTCCAGCGTATCGAAGCCGAGGCGTTCGATGATTGCCGCTGCTTGCTCCTTCGCTTGGGAATCATCGGAGGCAATGGGAAGCGCAGAGCGGCCAGCAGCCTCGGCGGGACGGGCCAGCAGCGGAATGTGGTGGGCCAGGATGTTGCCGAAGGCTTTGACATAGCGAGCACCATCGAGCCAGCTCGCCACCAGTTCGCTGGTCGTCATCGTCCCGCTGTCGAGTTCGGCAATGCGTGCATCCCTGGATGGATAGTAGTTGCTGGTGTCCAGCACTGTCTTGCCGCGCAGCAACCCGGCTGGCAGCTCACGTACCGCAGCGAGCGGAATGGACAGCACCACGGCTTCGCCCGCTTCGGCCACCTCTTGAACCGTGCCGGCTGCGGCCAGCGGCCCCAGCTCGGCCACGAGTTCCTGCAGCGATTGGACTCCGCGGGAATTCGCAATCACCACGTTCACATTCGCGGCAACGGCCAATCGGGCGATTGCAGATCCGATATTCCCGCTTCCGATGATTCCCAGCGTTGGCATTCCATTTCCCTTCAGCAAAGTCCGGCATTGCGGGTGCCTGCCGCTCTTCGCAGCAGCTATCCCCTTTGGTTGAACTGCCTTCCGGGCACCAAAATTCCCTACGTGACATACTGGCGAAGCTATCCAGTGCTTGCGCGGCAACGCGCCCAGCGGGGCCGCATCCGAGGCGGCCTTGAACGCCCTGGCGCCCGTTTCCGAGCGAAGGTAGACGCAAGGGAGCCCGGGGAGAAATCGCCAGGCCAGCGGCATTAACCCGGGCGAACTAAAACCGGCGGGCAGCAGAAAGCCACCGCATCATCAACCTCCCAATCGATGATGCGGCGGCGGTACGTGGTGCATCTGGTCGGCGGCAGATCCCAGTTCATGTTCCCCTCCGGCGTGCACTGTGCACGTAATTCGCTTCGCCATGGCAATTGCGGTTCCGGCATTCCGGGTTCCGCTGCACGCTGGCTTGCCCGCAGCGGAACCCGGAACACCGGCCAGCCAGCTACCGGCGTCCGGCCATGCGCGCTCCCTTCGCCGGGGCCGCCTGCAGGCTTGCCTCCGCGGCTTGCGCGGCATGAAGGACCAGCAACGCCGTGGTTACCGTGCCCACGCCCCCCGGAACCGGGCTCAGGGCCCGCACCAGCGGGCGCACCGATGCCGCATGGACGTCCCCCACCAGCTTGCCTTCAGCGTTGACATTGGTTCCGACATCGATCACCACGGAGGTTTCATCCACCTCACTGCCGGTAAGCAGGTTCGCCTTGCCCACGGCCATGACGACCACCGCGGCGGACTTCGTTAACTGGGCCAGATCGACGGTCCTCGAATGGCAGATGCTCACCGTGGCATCGCGCTGCAGCAGCAGCTGGGCCAACGGCTTGCCCACCACCGCAGAGCGTCCGACCACCGCGACATGCTGCCCGGGCAGCGGGATCCGGTAGTGCTCCAGGATCTCGATGACCGAGCGTGCGGTAGCCGGGGCGAAGGCCGGCTGGCCGACACTGAGCCGTCCCAGGCTCAGCGGATTGGCCCCGTCAATGTCCTTGGCCGGGTCGATCAGCGCCACCAGCGCCGCGGCATCCACCCCTGGCGGCAACGGGGTCTGCAAGATGATTCCGTGCACCGAACTGTCCTCGTTCAAGGCGGTGATCGCTTCGGACAGCTGCTCCTGGCCGGACCCGGTCAGGTCCACGACCTGGCAGTCCACCCCGAGCTGCGCGGCGGCCCGTTCGATCGAGCGCACATACCAGGCGGTGGCCTCGTTATCCGTGGCCAGCACGACCGCGATCCGGACACTGGTGCCCTCGCTGGCCATGCGCACCACCAGTTCTGCGGTGCGGGCGCGGATCGCTTCAGCCACCGGCTGCCCGGCTAGATTGCGTGCCGTCATGCTGCCACCACCGCACGGGCGTGCGCGCTGAGCTCTTCGGCGTGGGCGATCGCCTCGCTGGCCTGGCTGGCGGTCTGGACCAGCCGGTCGCGCTGGGCGATGTCCTTGATTGAGCAGATGTTCATTTCCAGGGTGGCCAGCGCGGTAGCCAAGGCCGCCCGGGCAGCTTCGGCCGCGGCGACCACGTCGCTGAGAACCGATCGGTTGCCAATGGGCAGCAGGCGCTGGCCCAGCTTGATGACCTCAATGGAGGCCTCGACGGTAGAGACCAGCGGTGCGGCGGCGGCGATGGTGGCGTTTTGAATGGCCGCGCTGCGCTCCGACTTCTGCTCGCTGCTTTCCTTGGGCAGCTTGTACGCGGCACCCAGGGCGCCGAACAGCCTTTCGTCTTCCTGAGCGGCGAAGAGCCCCTGGCGCATCAGCAGCCGGGCATGCTCGGAAATCTGCTGGGCCTGCTCCTGGACGTCCGCGTACCGCGGTCCGGAAGTGAATTCGGCAACCATGGACACCAATGCCGCGGCCTGCGCCGCATGCAGGCCCGCGGCCGCGCCCCCTCCTGGCGTCGGGGCGCCCGAGGCAAGCCGCTCAAGGTAGCTGCTGACAGTTTCATTGGAGATCAATGGGGTTTCCCCTCGTTCGGGACGCATGGAAGTTGATCCCTGCACCGTTCGGCGGGATTTCCGGCGCGCAGGACCACGGTCCAGGCCGCCGGAACCCCTTAGTATCCGACTGGTATATCAGGTTATCTTGAAGCCTAGAGCACCTACCGAACGCCGGTCAAGGGTTTTCTGGCGCCCGGAACACCCCCGGCATCCAAGCGCCACGCGACCGGATCCCCCGCTAGTCCATCCAGGTCTTGCACATGCCGGCCAACAGGGTCCGGAAGGCATTTTCCCTGCGGCGCACACGCGGTCCCGGCTCAGGGCCAGGGGTGCGCGGCACGAGCCGGAATCCATCAGGAGCGCACCACAGCGACAACCACTTGCTGCGGCGACATGCCCGCGGACCGCGGGGCCAAGCGAGCGAGTACCGCCTTCTCGCGCCCGATGGATCGGGGCAGTGTGCAGCCTCACGAGCATTCCACAAGAAGCTTGTACAAGTTAATTATATTCTATAGCTATGGAAATTGATCCCGAGCCCGCAGACCTTCCCCAGCAAATGCACGAGGTGCTTTCGCCATTGCTGAGCCTGATACGCACGGCACGATCCATCTCCCCGGGCAAACTGGGAATCCTGCACACCTTGGCCACCGAAGGCCGGGCCAGCGCCGCCCGGATGAGCCAGGCCATCGGGGTCAGCCAGCAAGCCATCTCGCTGACGACCAAGGAATTGGAAGGCCTAGGACTGATCGAGCGGCACCGGGATGAGGCCGACCGCCGCAAGCTCTGGTTCCAGCTCACCGATGCCGGCCGCCAAAAGCTGGACCAGGAAATCCTGCTCGGCCGGACCGCGCTGCTCCAAGCCATGGGCGAGAACCTGAGCGATGAGGACCGTTCCCTGATCCGCTCCGCCTTGCCTGCGCTCAAGAAAATCAATACCGCGGTCCGCCCATGAGCCGCAACGCACCCAGCCAGAGCCCGCTGGTGCCCACGCTGGTCTTCGCCGCGCTGGCCACGGCAATCGTCTCCTCGCTGGGCATGCTGCTGGTCCCCTCGATTTCCTTGCGGTTCAATGTCGATATTGCCGCCGCCCAGTGGATGCTCACCGTGAATCTCCTGGCCGGCGCCGTGGCAACACCCATCATGGGACGCCTCAGCGATGGACCGCATAAGAAGCGGCTGCTGCTCGTCTCGCTGGCGGCCATGCTCCTGGGCTCTGTCATGGCAGCGTCCGCACCGAGCTTTGGCGTGTTCCTTGCCGGACGCGTGCTCCAGGGATTGTCCTACGGCATTGTTCCAGTCACCATCGCCATCGCCAGGCGCTATGTAGCGGCCGAGCACGTGCAGAACACCATCTCCACCTTGTCCGTGACGGTTGCTTCCGGAATCGGCATCGGCTACCCATTGACCGGCATCATCGCTGGCATTTTCGACTACTCCTACGCTTTCTGGTTCGGTGCGCTTTTCGTGCTGGCCACCCTCTGCGTGGTGTGGAAAGTTGTTCCGGCAGGCCCCGATACCCAGGCCGAGCAACGCCCCTTCGACTACACCGGCTCCGGCTTGCTGGCTCTGGGGCTCACCTGCCTGCTGCTGGCCATATCCGAGGGGCCCAAGTGGGGCTGGGCTTCACCTGCCACCCTTGCTTTGGGCGCTTTCTCGGTAATCGTGCTGATCATCTGGGTGAGGGTGGAAAACAGCCTTGGCCACCCGCTGATTAATCTGCGCACGCTCAAGCAGGGCGAAGTCCTCTTGGCTAATATCTCGGCCATCGCCCTGGGCGCCGCACTGTATATCGGCATGTCCGTATCATCACTGGTAGCCCAGGCAGACTCGGCAACGGGCTACGGGCTGAGCCTGCCGGTCTTCTGGGCAGGAATCGTCATCTTCCCGCTCTCGGTAGGCAGCTTGGCTGCCAACCGCGTGGTGCGCATACTTGCCAAACGCGTTGGCATCCAGGTCATGCTGCCCATTGGAGCGATCATCATGGCCGCAGCAGGCACCATGCTCTGGCTGCTCCACTCGGCGCTCTGGGAGATCTTGCTGAGCATGCTGGTCTTCGGCATCGGCATGGGCGCAAGCTATGCGGCCATGCCAGCATTGATCGCCCGCAGCGTAGCGACCAAGGAGCTAGGCAGCTCGGTAAGTTTCAACCAGGTGCTGCGTACTGTAGGTTCTTCCTTCGGCACGGCGATTTCCGCGGCCATTATCGCCACCCACCCCGGGCTCAATGGCGAGGCCAGCCCGGAAGGCATCGACATGACCTTCTTGATTGGCGCACTGCTTTGCATCGCTTTGGGTGCTGCGTTGCTGGCCGATTCGGCACGGCGCAAGTTCAAGGGACGCAGGTAGGCGAAAAGGTCCTGGATGCAGATAACGCCCCGATACCACGAAGGCATCGGGACGTTGCCCGCAGGCTGCTGCGCCTAGAATTCGACGATCTCGAATTCGAGAAGTTCAGCGCCGCTGGCCACTGGCTTCTTGGCATCGCTGCCAGCATGGGCCGCATCAGAGCGCTGGGTACGCCAGTTCTCGAAGTCCTCGCGGGTTGCCCACTGGGTGTACACGAAGTACTTGTCTCCACCATTGACCGGACGCAGCAACTTGAACCCTTCGAACCCCGGTGAGGAATCCACCGAATGCTTGCGAGCAGCAAAACGCTTCTCCAGTTCCGGTCCAGCTTCGCCGGGAACCGATAGGGCATTGATGACGACAATCGACATGTTCAACCTTTCTTTTCCGGGCTTCTTTCACGGGAAACCCTCTGTCTCCACCCTACGCCCGCGCGTTCTCGACCGCAGGCCAGCGTGACGAAGTTCGACCGGCTAGTCGGCATGCTCCTGTGGCCAGCAAATTTCAAAGCGTTCCAAGACCAGCTCTCCCCCGGCGTTGGCGGTGTCTTCAGGGTTCCAGTCGATTCCTATGGACTTCTGGGTACGGCGCCAGAATTTTTCATGTTCTGCGCGCCAGTATTCCAGCGAGAGATCCCCTTCGCCCTCGGCCGCGGCAAACTGCGCGTCTACCTCGAAGAACGAGGAGCGCTCGACGGAAAGTACTCGCAAAATTGCTCGCGGCTGCCCTTGTCCATCGCAGACAATGCAGTGGTCTTCAGGTTGCGGGACACGTTCGTCGTAATAGGCATAATCGCTAGCCAGAGATGAAGTCGCTCGCTTGGTTCCGTGCAGCATTTCTTCCAGAAGCTCATCGGCAAGCGCAGGATGATCACCGAACGATTCGGCGACATGATGCGGCGCCTTGGTCCGCGGAATCCCTTTGCTCTCCAGGTACGCAGACCACATCTGTTCAGCAGCTTCTGCATTGATAGGCGGCAACACTGGAAGTGATTTTTCAGTCATGGAACGATCCTAGCCGCGACGCAGATTCCGCATGGCCCTGGAATGGCTATGGGAGGACGGTTGGGCTGCGCCTAGAGTCCTGGAATCTTGAATTCGAACTTCACCTTCGAATTCCCTTGGCTTTCAAATGCAATAGTCCGGCCCCCAAGGAGGTAGAACTGCTTCAGCTTTATAGTCACTGGACCTTCGCAGCTAAGCCTGAACGAATTAGCTCGCATGTTCGAGGGAACGCAGTTCCCCTCGTACGTCATGTTATCCACCCAAAGCCAGTTGAGCCGCACCTCGAAACTTATTGGATCGCTTTCAGAAGCTCCGCTGATATCGAAGGTGTAATTCGCAAAGAATCCACCTTCCTCTTGTGCCATGATGACCTGGAATCCAGATCCGTCTTGGTCGTCTTCCGGCTCAACCGTTGGTTCCGAGGTTGGTTCCGCAGTCGGCTCCGGGGTCGGTTCTGCAGTCGGCTCGACTGAAGGCTCCACCGTAGGATCCACCGTTGGTTCCGGGGTCGGTTCTGGGGTCGGCTCCACCGTTGGTTCAGGAGTTGGTTCAGGAGTTGGTTCCGGGGTTGGTTCAGGGGTTGGTTCAGGGGTTGGTTCAGGAGTCAGTTCCGGAGTTGGTTCAGGAGTCAGTTCCGGAGTTGGTTCAGGAGTCAGTTCCGGAGTTGGTTCAGGAGTCAGTTCCGGGGTTGGTTCAGGAGTCAGTTCCGGGGTTGGTTCAGGAGTCGGCTCGACTGTAGGCTCCACCGTTGGTTCAGGAGTCAGTTCCGGAGTTGGTTCAGGAGTCAGTTCCGGAGTTGGTTCAGGAGTCAGTTCCGGAGTTGGTTCAGGAGTCAGTTCCGGAGT
>NZ_JBIVXE010000002.1:281921-642720 GCF_044769125.1 Glutamicibacter sp. NPDC090743
CGGAGTTGGTTCAGGAGTCAGTTCCGGAGTTGGTTCAGGAGTCAGTTCCGGAGTTGGTTCAGGAGTCAGTTCCGGAGTTGGTTCAGGAGTCAGTTCCGGAGTTGGTTCAGGAGTCAGTTCCGGAGTTGGTTCAGGAGTCAGTTCCGGAGTTGGTTCAGGAGTCGGCTCGACTGAAGGCTCCACCGTTGGTTCCGGAGTCGGCTCCGGGGTTGATTCAGGAGTCGGCTCGACTGAAGGCTCCACCGTTGGTTCCGGGGTTGGTTCCGGAGTCGGTTCCGCAGTCGGTTCCACTGTTGGTTCCGGAGTCGGTTCCGGAGTCGGTTCCGGAGTCGGTTCCGGAGTCGGCTCGACTGAAGGCTCCACCGTTGGCTCCGCAGTCGGCTCAAAAGTAGATTCAGAGGTCGCTTCAGGTGACGGTCTTGCCGCTGGCACATGTGACAGCGGGTAAAACGGCCTCGTGAATGGCGATTCCACTTGGTTTGTGAATTCTAATTCGTCTTTCGCATCAGGAACGGTTCGCCCAGTCAGGTCCCGCAAGAACATGGCACGGCTCATGACGGCAGATGGCTCGGCCCCAACCATCGGGGCTTCGACTCCTTCCAGCTGGGGCTGGACTGCGCTTTCGGGTGCGCCCCTTTCTCTTTCATCATGCACGATCAGTATCGGTATCAGACCGATGGCGGACGCTGTTACGGCGACACCCACCAAGCCAACGCCTAAAGTAACGGCCAGGCTACTACCTCCTGCAATACTCACACCGGCCCCCGAAGCAACAGAAGCTGCTGTCCCGGCAGTAGCTCCACCAGCAGCCGTTGCCGTGGCTGCCGAAGCTCCCATTCCTGCAATACCTCCCGAGGCAGGAATTCCCAGCGCAGTAATCCCTCCAACGACCAGAGGAAGGACGAAAGCACGCAAAGTAGCACCGATTTCGTCCAATTCCCCGAACACTACTGCGCAATTCGCGCACGACTTCAAGTGCGCCTTGACTCCACGCTCGTTCCGGCTCCCCAGCGTTCCGCGGATAAAGGCCGGCAGATGTTCACGAATATCGGAACAACTTGCGGGCAACCCTGACTGGCCATTCATATGCGCAGCCAAGTAGGCTTCGCGCAGTCCCTCTCGCGCGCGTACCGCCAATGCGGAAACCGCATTGGGTGTCATGCCGAGCATTGGCGCAACGTCTCTCGGCGGCAGTTCCTCTACTTCGGTGAGCCACAGGACCGTCTTCCAGCGCTCGGTCAAGGCCTTGAACGCGAGGATGGCAAAGGTGGATTCATGGCGTTCCATCGCCTCGTCCGCGTGCGCATCGCCTGGCAGGAAGTCCTGGACGTCTTCGACGGTAATCTGCTTTGAGGCTGATTTGTTCCTGGAAAAGGCTTCGCGCGATACCGCAGTCAGTAAATAGGCGCGGAAGAACTCATCAGGTCCTGCCCCACGTTCGATGATACGGAAGACCCGCAGGAAAGCTTCGGAGACGACATCCTCGGCATCGGAAGGAGAGTTCGTATGCCTAAACGCTACGTTCAGCGCCACTTGCCTGTGCCGTCGATACAGGTGGTCCTGGGCCTCGCTGCTTCCGTTCCTAACGCCACGAATTAAATCTGCATCGCTGACGTCAGCAAAGCGTGCCCCAGAATCTATTGTCATTACGTCCCCATAACGTTTCACGCGACAGCGCCGGTACCCGCCGCCGATCGCCCCAAGGATTCCCCAATCCCCGGAGCCGGCAAACGGCAACCAAGGCCCCGTCGACGATGCCGCCCGACTTTGGACGGCATTTTCATCCTTTAGAACCTATCAGGATTTTTCCAATATCTCTATGAAATGGGTTCGAAAATCCTGAAAGGTGGGCGAGCTCCATCCCCCAAGCTTGCAACTCGCCCACCCGTCAGCATCTTCCCCATAAGACAACTGGACGTCTCGAAACCTCATAATTCCTTGTTGCCCAGTTCAGCGCGTACATTACTTAGATACGCGGAAAAGGGAATCATGACGCAAGAATCCGGATTAATCTGAAATTTTTTCTTCGAGCCGGAATTCGCATAGATTCCGCGATTAGTCCGCATCCGGGCGAGTAGCAGGAACCTGGCTCCAAGCACCCTCCAATGCGGACCATATGCTGTCGTCCATTAACGAAGTGGGGGTAACGGAGACATGCAGCAATGAATGGTCCTCGGCATTCAGCAGTTCCTTGCTCACGGAACTGCTGTCCATGGAACCTGCGCCTTCCCAAAGCCCGATTTCCAAGGAATACTTTTCAGGTTCCTGCTTCATGTACCGCTGTACCAATTCGTCTGTCGAAACCCGATTGGACGATGCGATGCCCCGAAAATTCCAGATGTTCAGGCGGTCAACCACGTTCAGAAGCTGCCCGTAGTCTTGGCCGGAATCAGGGCGTCCCCTTGGATCTCCGTTGGCAGGTGATCGCACATCCATGGTGAGCACCGGACCGGTTTCGTCCAGACTTCCAGCCACTTTCTTCATGATCGAGGTGACTGCGTTTGACCGCCATAGGTAGATTTGCTCTGACGTGGAATCAATCGTTCCGTCAGCAGACCTCGGCCAATCAGGGCGCTCGCTGAACTTCGCAAAATTCTCCAAGTCATCCTCGCCGAACGTGTAGCCGGGAAACATCAGCTCCGTGACGTTGATGCCATCGGGTGCATAGCGCCGAACGGCTTCACTAACCAGCTCGACAAGCCTGGTATCAAGTCCATCCTCTTTCCACGCCGAGATACTTGCCCAGTTCTTGGAAGGATGCCCCTCGGAGTTGATTCCTGCTAGCGATGGACGGCGCTCCAGCTCTCTGCCCAGCAACGTATCGATATTCAAGTAGATTGTTCGAGGTCTACCCTGCTCATCGCAGCGGAAGGCACCAATCGCTTCGGCAACATAGTCCCGCCCGGTTTGCGTGACTTCGCTGGATTCGACATCGCGTTGGGCTGGCCAGGGGAAAGCCACCCAGTCGAGACGTCCAATGGAGAGCGATACTCCTGTCGCCCTGACCGAATTTAATCGACGGGCAATTTCCGGAATACGGTCAGGATCTTCGGCGGTAATATCTTCAAAACCAACGTTCACAACTCTGGAAAATCGGGGAAGTTGGGCGTCTATCTTGGAGTGGCGCATGCCGAGGTTGTCTCCTGGGGAACTGGTGCCCTCTGCGCGAGGGGAATCTTGGCAGGCATGCTGCGGAGGCATCGGCGCAACCACCGTGGGGGTCGGTTGATAGGCTGCAGAAGTGGGGAATCCGGTCATGTAGCAAGCAGCCGCCAACAAAAGAAAAGTCACCAAGCCCGCTATGGCTGCCATTGCCAGTTTCCGGCGTTGACGCTGCATCTTGGCCGTGCTCATGATCCGCTTCCAAGAATGGCAGAGAACTCGCCGCTGGAAATGACACCGGTTCTTTGCAGCTTGTTCCATTTGGCGGGCCTCCCGCGGATCTCAAACGCTACCGCTGCGAGCATGGTGAGCCCCATCCCCGTGGCATAGAACGGCCATAGCGGAAGGGTCCACAGGTTCGCCAAATCCCTCCATGCAGTGTTCAACGCAATGCCAAGAACCACCGAAGCCAGCGTGATTCCGATGCCAATCCAACCGACCACCATCGCGGTGCGACCAATTAAGGTTGCTTCTTCTTCGCCGCCGAAGGTAATCAGCCCGGCCGGGATGAAATAGAGCAATCCGGCAAGCACCAGGATCTGAGCCAGTGGCACCACCACCATCGTGAGAAAATTGAACAGCAGGAACACTCCGAACGGCCCGAACCGGGGGTTGCCGTGCATCCGCCAATGCATCTTGATCGATTGCAGCAGGCCCCGTGCCCAGCGGACTCGTTGCTTCCACAGCGCCTGCAGCGTAGAAGGCGACTCCGCCAAGACAATCGCGCGTGGTTCAAAAGCCACACGATATCCGGCACCGTAGAAGCGCCAGGTCAATTCCAAGTCCTCTCCAACCGTATCGGTGCGGAACCCGCCAAGATCCCTGACCAGATCAGCACGGAATGCACCTATATTCCCGGAAACCACCGGCAAGCAATGAATCAGGGACAGCGCCCGCCGAACAACTCCCGTTCCCAGATGCGAAAGGACCGAAAGCATCTTGGTCAGCACCCTGTCCAGGTTTACAGGCCGGTCATCACCGCAAACCGCGCCCACCTTCACATCGCGGAATCCGGTGAGCAACCACGGAATAGTCACCGGCGAAAAAATTCCGTCGGCATCGACAAAAACCAGTATCTCTCCAGTCGCGAGGGCAATCCCACGATTAAGTGCCGCGCCTTTGCCGGCGTTCTCCTGGCTGATGGCCTGCACCAGGCGATGCTCCTTAGCCAGCTCATGCATCAGCCGTGCGGTGCCATCAGTGGATCCGTCATCAACAATCACCACTTCAGCGAGGTTTCCCTTGCTGCGGACAATTGATTCAACGCAGGCGCGCAATACCACTTCCTCGTTATAGGCCGGGATGATTACCGATACCCTGTAGTCCGGGATCTGCCCGAAATGCCTCGACGCCCGGGTTCGACGGCGGGGCCGCAGAATAGCGTTTGCCGGGATACCAGGAGGCAATGACGACAGCTTCCCGTACCGGGTGAAAAGCAGACCCCGGCGGCATTCGAAAAGCAACGCCAAGGGGATCAACCCCAGCTTGAGCACGCCGACGGAAAGGATGACTGCGGTCAGTGTGTAATAGCCAAGAACGAGTGCCGAACTCATGCACAGCCAACTTGCGCTGTGGACGCCACCCCGAGCAAGCGCAATGCAGCATCCAGCAGTTCCGGCGCGGACTGGCTATTGGCTCCAAAACGGGCATTGACCTCGAGCACCACCGGTTGCCCATCGCCACCCAGGCGCACGTCCATGTCTACCGGCCCGACCAGCTCTAGCGACTGCACTGCATTCTTGGCCACCCACGCAACATGAGCGGCTATTGGATCATTCGACTCGCAGCGGCGCACCGATACTGCGTTGCCCACGAGTCCCTCGCGCAGCTCGGTCTTCTCCACCACCACGCAGACCTCGATCTCCCCGGAATCAGGGTTCCTGAAGATCATCGGCGCGAATTCGCGTCCGGGGGCAAAGCGCTGCACAAGATCCCGCGTACCAGCCAGTACGCGGCCTGCCCCGAGGTCTCCTGCCGTAGCCAAGCGAACGCCCCGTCCTCCGCGTGATACGCGTGGCTTGATGATGATCTGCTCTTCCGGGCTGAACTGCGCCAAGGCTTCGCCACTGCCAGTGTTGATCCGGGCAAAGTCGGGGACGGGCACGTTGTCCCCTCGCAAAGTCAGCATCGTGTAGTACTTGTCGTCGCTGATCAGCACGGATTCTTTCGAGGAAATCAATAATCGGGCTCCGGCCGATTCCAGCAGCTCTCGGATACTCTCTGCCGAAAGCACCGGGAGTTCTTCGCTGACGGTAGGGATAACCAGTTCAGCTGAGTGCTGGAGAACAATCTCTTGAAGCCGAGTGGGGTACTGCTGGTGACTGGCTGCTGGAACCTGGTGGAAGGCGTCGAGCAGCGGATCAGTTGTTGGCACCATGTCAGCGCCGATGACGCTATGTCCTCGCGCATGCAGCTGGCGCGCAAGCGAGCTTCCTGCTGGACCGCCGACCCCGGTGACTAGAATCTTCATTAGAAATCCCCCACTGTGGTTGATACGAGGCGCATTACTTCAAACCCTTCGGCCCGCTGCTGCTTGACCTGATTGCCACGGAAAGTGGCCATGGACTCGATCCGCGCACGGGTCATATAGGGCTTGTTCCGCTGATCGGCATGTAGCTTGATGGCTTCCACCTTGACGTCGGTGTAGTTCTCGACGTCAACGAAGAAGCTTGGAGAGAAATCATTGCCCACCGAGGGGCTCTCGAAGCAGAGTATGGAGGGCAGTCGCCTCCCGGCGCGCATTACTGCACGGTGCACCGCCTCATGGTCTTGGTGGATATCAGTAGCAGAATGAGTCAGCACGACATCCGGTTCGAAAGCAGCGATTTCCTCCTCGATCGCTGCAACCATCAGGTTGGAATTCTCCGACAGCCGCGTATCGCAAAAGGACCGCACCGTATGGGACTGGGCACCCAGGTAACCGGCTCCGCGTCGGGCTTCTTGAATCCTGCAAGGAGCATGTCCACCACTTTCACCCTGCGACATGACGACAATACGCACATCATGGCCGGCATCCACCAGTTTCGCGATGGTTGCACCGCAAGCCAGCTCAACATCATCGGGATGTGCTCCGACAGCCAGGAAGCGTCGCGGACGGGTGTTGTTTCGAGGCCTTCGTTGCAACGCCAACATGGACAGGCAGAAAATCAATAGAGAGATGGCCATCATTATGGCCACCACTGCCCCGATGTCCGACTGCTCTTGGGAAAGAAGATGCCAGCAGGCCGCGGCGATGAGCACCAAGTTGCCAGCAACCCAAGCGACAAGGATGGTCTTGTAGTGCGTAAAGTCGCGCACCAGCCATCGTCGTCCCCGCCGGCTCAATGCACTGAAGATCGCGGTTATAGAGGCCACAATGCCGAAGATTGCGAGTGACATACTCATGACGTTCCCTTTCTATGGAGCGTTCAGAAGCGGATCCTTTGCGTTCTTGGCTCTGGTCCTCCTGATAGCGAAGAAAGCCGCATCCCCATGCTGCGCCTGGATTGTTGGGAGATTCCTAAAGCGCATGCTTTCATGCCATCAACGAGTGCCCAATCGATGGATCCATAGAGTTAGAGGGCGCCTGGGTTCACTTCGTGACGGCACTTTCGCAGGAATTCCGAAACTGCGTATCGGCGAGCAAGCAATGCCCATGGTAGTGAGAGCTACAACTGTCAGCTCACTAACGGTTTCTACCGAGGTCCTAGATTCTGGTGAGTCATCGCTGCAGGTTCACAGGGCGGAGGGAACCAGACCGGCAAAGTTCAGATGAGAACACCGGGCGGAGAGGCCATCAGCAACGCACCAAATAAGCCGGCCGGTTGAGTCAAACTCAGGGCGGTCTGAAACAGCTGCCCGTTTTTGCACATCAGCCTGATACGCAAGACGCCCGACCGGAAAGTTAATTCCAGTCGGGCGTATGCGCGAACTATCTTCAACAGCCTAGCTGATCGGTTATACGACAATCGCAAGAGCCTGCTCCGTGAACAGTTCACAGCCTCATTCGAATCCTAGGCTTTAGCCATGACGGCGGTTGCTGCGCCGAGAAATCAGCACACCAGCAGCTGCCAAAAGGAGTCCAGCGACCAACACGTACAGCGCGGTGAAACCTGTGTCCGCAAGCTTGTCATCCTTTTCAGATGGCTGCGGAGCTTCGGCTGAGTCTTCAGCCGAAGTTGACTTCTGAACGAGATCTTCCTCAGCTTCATCGGGATGCCACACCGTATGCCCCGGTGCAAGCACCACTGCGGCATGGAGCTGCGGGTCTTGCGCTAGCTGCAGGGAAATCTTCTCGAGTTCTTCCAGCGCCTCGAATGGCCGCTCCGAGAAATCATGGACGGCACCCTTCCGGTCCCCCATCCAGGATTTCGCGAACCAGGTCCGTCCGGTTTCGGGCGCTGCGCGCACCAGCAAGAGGCGTGATGCGGGATCTGCCCAGCGCAGGAAGCGTGGCAAGGCCGGGTGCACCCGGGTTGCTTCAACCACCGCTATACCTCCAGCCCGTTATCACGTGGGCCAAGCCAAGTGCGGCCCTGCATGGGCTTGAGACTACCAATCTCGTCTTTGACTAACTATCCCGTTGCGTCCGGCCGAATCCCTGTGCTCATCTGCTGTCCTCTAAACCGCGGTTCAAGGCCCCGGTCCGGCGCAGGTCCCCGAGCGCCGAAAGCACTTCAATCCGCGGTGCCGGGAGTTGCCGGGTACCGCTGGCTGGACTCGGAGCTTCATCACGCTCGGCCGGACGCTGATCAGTTGGAGTGCCGTTGGCATGAAGGCGCCAATGGGCATAGGTCTTGAGCCCGAAGGCAAGGAGCACAGCCATGAGGATCGCGCCGAGAACCAGCGACGCCTGAACCACTTCGCCCAACGCCAGATCGTCGACTTCTTTGCTCATTATCGAAGCAGCAGTAATCGCGTTCATACCCATTTCCTGTATTCAGAGTGACGGCTGCTCTATCCCCATAGTGCTGACAGTCTATGAGCTGGGCAGCCCAATCCTTTAACGCCACATCCAATCGATACCTGTTTGTTATGCGCCAGGGAAATAGCCTGCGTACCACCGGTGAATACGCTGCGAATCTGTGGTGGCCAAAGCACGCCGGGGCTATTATTGCCCACGGCGCGGCAGAGCCCCCGTCCTGCGGACAGGGGCTCTGCGAGGTACCGGTTCCTAGCTCTCGCGGCGGATCAGCTGACCCGTTGGATTCTGGAAATCCACGTCGGTCCCGGCAATGATGGACCGGCGGACCACGCCGCTCAGCGTCTTGCCCTGGTACGGGGAGATCGGGTTCTTGTGGTGCAGCTTCTGGACGTCCACCTCGAAGGTGTCCTCAGGAGCGAAGACCGCGAAGTCCGCGTCCTTGCCTACCTCGATGCTGCCCTTGGCGCTCAGTCCGGCAAGCTTCGCGGGATTCAGGCCCATCCACTGCACGACCTGTTCCAGCTTCAGCCCGCGCTTCTTCGCCTCGCTCCAGATCAGCGGCAGCCCCAGCTGCAGCGAAGCCACTCCGCCCCAGGCCACGCCGAAGTCGCCGTTCTCCACATCCTTCAGGTCGATGGTGGACGGGGAATGATCCGAAACGATGCAGTCGATGACGCCTTCTTCCAGGCCCTTCCAGAGCAGCTCGCGGTTGTCGTTCTCGCGGATCGGAGGGCAGCATTTGAAGGCGGTGGCACCGTCGGGGATTTCCTCGGCCAGCAAGGTCAGGTAGTGCGGGCAGGTTTCCACGGTGAGCAGCACGCCCTCGGCCTTCGCCTCGCGGATCATCTCAAGCGCATCCGAGCTGGACAGGTGCAGCACGTGGGCGCGCACTCCGGTTGTGCGGGCGCGTTCGATCACCTGCGCGATGGCGGTGTTCTCGGCATCGCGCGGGCGCGAGTCCAGGAAGCCGGCGTACTTGCCGCCCACCGGTTGCGGGGAGTTGCCGATGATATCGGAGTCCTCGGCGTGCACGATCATCAGCGAGTCGAAGGAGGCCAGTTCGGCCATGTCCTCTTCCATTTCGCCAACGCTCAGGGACGGGAACTCGTCGACTCCCGAATGCAGCAGGAAGCACTTGAAGCCGAAGACTCCGGCCTCGTGCAGCTCGCGCAAATCCTTTTTGTTGCCCGGGATGGCACCGCCCCAGAAGCCGACGTTGACATAGGCGTTCTTGGAAGCGGCCGCGCGCTTGATTTCCAGCGCTTCGAGGTTCACCGTGGGCGGGATGGAGTTCAGCGGCATGTCCACGATGGTGGTCACCCCGCCGGCAGCGGCGGCCTTGGTCGCCGACTCGAACCCTTCCCATTCGGTGCGGCCTGGCTCATTCACGTGCACATGGGTATCAACGAGTCCGGGCAGCAGGACCTCGTCGGAGGCCACCTCGATGACGCGCTCTGCGGCCAGCCCGGCGCCCAAATCCTGCACGGTAACGATCTTTCCGTCGCGCACGCCGATTTCGCGCGGGCCAATGCCCTGCGCGGTCAGCACTTGCTGGCCGCGCAGCACCAGATCATAGGTTGTTCCGGTGGCGGTCGGGGACGATGTGCGGCCAACAGCTTCGTTGATGCTCATGAGGTGTTCCTACTCGTTAATTGCTAGGTGTTCTTGGGGCTCGGCAGCTCTATGCCAAGTCTAGGTTGTTGTGGCGCGGGGCACACCCGTATTGGTGAACCGGTGCCCCGCGCCAAACTTTGCGGGTTGCAGGTCAGCGACGACTGCCCTTTCACGCACCCACGGTGGCCGAGGCTGCCATCGGCACCAACGCGGTTGGTGCATCGGCGGCGTCCAAAGCCAGGTCTTCGAATTCATTGACTGCATCCAGCTGCGCGCCCATGGCGATGTTGGTGACCTTTTCCAGAATCACTTCCACCACAACTGGCACCTGGTGCTCTTCGGCCAGCGCATTGGCCTGCGCGAATCCGGCAGCCAGCTGGCTCGGATCCTCGACGCGCACGGCCTTGCAGCCCAGGCCCTCGGCGACCTTCACATGGTCCACGCCGTAGCCGTTGGTTTCCGGGGAGTTGATGTTATCGAAGCCCAGGGACACGTGGTAATCCATCTCGAAGGCGCGCTGCGATTGGCGGATCAGTCCGAGGTAGGAGTTGTTGACCACCACGTGCACGTACGGCAGCTTGAACTGGGCGCCGACGGCCAGCTCCTCGATCATGAACTGGAAATCGTAGTCTCCGGAGAGGGCCACGACTTTCTCCCCCGGCTTGCCGCGCACGACGCCCAGGGCGGCCGGTCCGGTCCAGCCCAGCGGGCCGGCCTGTCCGGCGTTGATCCAGTTGCGCGGCTTGTAGACATGCAGCATCTGCGCGCCGGCGATCTGGCTGAGCCCGATGGTGGACACGTAGGTAGTGTCCTGGCCGAAGGCGGCGTTCATTTCCTGGTAGACGCGCTGCGGCTTGATCGGCACGTTCTCGAAGTTGGTCTTGCGGTGCCCGGTGGACTTGCGGGCGGTGGCCTCGTTGGCCCAGGCCGAGTAGTCCGGCAGGGTGCCGGCGGCCTTACGCTCGCGCACGACTTCCAGGATGGCCTCGATGGCGGCGCCGGCATCCGAGGTGATTCCCAGGTCCGGGGAGAACACCCGGCCGATCTGCGTGCCTTCGATATCCACGTGGATGAATTTGCGTCCGGCGCGGTAGGTGGCCAGATCCCCGGTGTGGCGGTTGGCCCAGCGGTTGCCCAGGCCCAGCACCATATCCGATTCCAGGAAGGTCTGGTTGCCGTACTTGGTGTGCGTCTGGATGCCGACCATGCCCGACTGCAGGCGGTGGTCATCCGGGATGGCGCCCCAGCCCATCAGGGTCGGGGAGACCGGGATGTCCAGTTCCTCGGCGAGTTCGACCAGCTGCGCGCTGGCGTTGGCGTTGATCACGCCGCCGCCGGCAATGATGATCGGCTTGCTTCCGGAGAGCAGCAGGTCCACGATCTTCTCGGCCTGGCCGCGCGTGGCCTTCGGCTTCTGGACCGGCAACGGCTCATAGGCATCGATGTCGAAGTCGATCTCGGCCATCTGCACGTCGATCGGCAGGTCGATCAGGGCCGGGCCCGGGCGGCCCGAGCGCATGATCTGGAAGGCCTTGGCGAAGGTGCCCGGAACCAGTCCCGGCTCCAGCACGGTCGAGGCATACTTGGTCACCGGCTTGGCGATGGACTCGATGTCCACGGCCTGGAAGTCCTCCTTGTGCAGCACATTGGTGGGGGCCTGCCCGGTGATGCACAGCATCGGGATGGAGTCGGCGATCGCGGCGTACAAGCCGGTGATCATGTCGGTGCCGGCAGGGCCGGAGGTGCCCAGGCACAGGCCGATCTTGCCGGTGGCCCGCGAGTAGCCGTCCGCGGCGTGGCTGGCACCCTCGACGTGGCGGTGCAGGGTGTGGCGGATGCCGCCGTGGGCCTTCATGGCCGAGTACAGCGGGTTGATCGCGGCCCCTGGCAGGCCGAACGCCTCGGTGGCGCCCTCCTTGGCCAGGATCTGGACGACGGCGTCGATTGCGCGCATCTTAGGCATGGGAATACGTCCTTTGGAACGAGAAGAGGAAAAGAAGGATACCTACGGCGGGAAGCCAAGGTGCATGAGTCACCACAACGCCGCTTCCTTGAGCACCAGCTAGCGGCGATGAACTGGAACAAAGCCCATTGCGCATCGGGTACGGTGCGTTGGGCCCCTGCCGTGTACCAGGGGCCCGGATGCACCGGAGCGTAGCCGTATTGCGCGGCCGCTAGCTGAAGAAGCGGGTTACCTAGTTGTCCCCGCCGTAGGAAGATGTGGTGGTGCTAGGCAGGGACCGGGGCGTCGATCTTTCCGGCCAGGCGCTGCACCCCGCGGAAGAGTCCCGAGTGGTCCAGCGCTCCGTCGCCGGAGGCGACGGTGGAGGTGACCAGCTGGGCCACCAGTGCGCCCAGCGGCAGAACCACACCGGCTTCGCGGGCGGCGGAGGTCACGATGCCCATGTCCTTGTTGTGCAAGGCCAGGCGGAAGCCCGGGGCGAATTCGCGGTCCAGGATCTTCTGGGCCTTCTGGTCAAGCACCTTGGAGCCGGCCAGGCCGCCGCCGAGGACCTTGATGGCCGCGTCGGTGTCCACGCCATAGGCCTCGAGGAAAAGCACGGCTTCGGAGAGCGCCTGGATGTTGGCGGCGACGATCAGCTGGTTGGCGGCCTTGACCGTCTGCCCCGAGCCCGACGGGCCCACCAGCACGATGGTCTTGCCCATAGCTTCCAGGACCGGGGCGGCAGCCTCGAAGTCGGCCTGCTCGCCACCGACCATGATGGACAGCACGCCCTCGATGGCCCCTGCTTCGCCGCCGGAAACCGGGGCATCCAGCGGGCGCAAGCCGGCTTCGCGGGCGGCGTCCGATAGCTGCACCGCGACGTCCGGGCGGATCGAGGAGTTATCGATCCAGAGTGCGCCGGCCTTGGCATTGGCGAAGACGCCATCGGCACCGAGGGTGACGTCCTGGACATCAGGGGAATCCGGGACCATGGTGATGACCACGTCTGCATTGGCCACGGCTTGCGCGATGGAGGCGGCCTTGGTTCCGCCAGCTGCGGCCAGCTCATTGCCCGCCTTGTCGCTGCGGTTGTAGCCGGTGACGTTATGACCTGCGTTGACCAGGTTCTTTGCCATCGGCAGGCCCATGATTCCCAGTCCGATGAAGGCGATGTTCTGCGACATGTGATTCTCCAAAAAATTCTTGTGCGAAAAGGTGTTCTCTAGACTGCGGCGTTGCTGCTGGCGTTCTGGAGCCAGTCGAAGGCGGTGGCCGCTTCCTGCTTGTACTCCAGGGCGACGTTGCCGGTGTAGCCCAACTCGCGCGAGCGCTTGATCCAGTCCTGCAGCGGCAGGTCCCCGGTGCCCGGAGCTCCGCGGCCCGGTGCATCGGCGATCTGGATATGGCCGAAGTCCTTGGCATGCGCTTCAATGACGGCGGCGACGTCATCGCCGTTGACGGACAGGTGGTAGAAGTCGGCCAGCAGCGCGATGTTCCCTTCGCCCTGGGCCTTGACAGCCTCGACGACTGCAAGCGCCTGGGCCGCAGTTTTCAGCGGGTAGGCTTCCGTGCCGGAGACCGGCTCGATCAGCACGGTGCCGCCGACCTTGGCCACGCCCTGGGCCGCGGCCACCAGGTTCTCCAAGGCCAGCTCATCCTGGGCCGCCGGGTCGGCGCCCTCGATGCGGTTGCCGTACAGGGCGTTGAAGGCCTTGCAGCCGGTAGCTTCGGCGATGGCCACGACGGCGTCGACATTGTCCTTGAATTCGGACTCGCGCCCCAGCCATGAAACCAGTCCGCGGTCGCCTGCCGGCATGTCGCCGGCGAAGAAGTTCAATCCGTCCAGCTGGACGCCGGCGTTGGCCAGCGAGGCGAGAAATTCGTCGACCTGCTTGCCGGAGGGGGCGGCTTCGCCAAATGGCCACCAGAATTCGACGCTGTCGAAACCGGCCTGCTTGGCGGCATCCGCGCGCTGCAGCAGCGGCAACTCGGTGAGGAGGATCGAGCAGTTCAGAGTGTAGGACACTGGATTTCCCTTCAAGAACACCTTCCAAAGATTCCGCTTTATGGAAGTTAGCTTTTGCTTTATGAAAACTCTAGGACGAGACGCCAATCACTGTCAAGAAGGTTTCGGGACGAAGTGCCGATGCGCGCGGAGTCGCACAGAAGGGGGCTGCAGTGGCATCAGGACAGGAATGGTGCCCGGTGCGATCCTGATAAAAGCAGGCTCATTAGCGGATTCCGGGAATGGAATAAAAGGCTCCGGAATCCGGCCAAAATACCATCTGGTGAAATTATCATTTTCTATTGCGGGAATGTGATCCAGTGCATAAAGTGGTGGTTACTCACCTGGCACATATCTCGGAGTGACTTCCTAGCTCAGGAGCAGCCATGCTTTTTCCACCGTGCATCACGCACAGCGCACAGCGGCTTGCCGCTGCGCCGCGCCCGGCCATGCCGCTTCTCGGCTCGCCGGCCGAGTTCTACGTTAATTTCGGACAGCCGATCTACCCGTAAGCGGGCCCGCCTACCTGTCCTGCGTCCCCGCAGGCAGGCACGGGCCGTTCCCCTGAACGCTCCGCTTCCCAGATCTGTCATCTTCCCCTGCCGCAGTGCGCCCGAATGCGCCTGCCCGGATGCATGACCCTTTGACAAGGATGTCCATCATGTCGCAAAAGACCCCTGAAATGGTGCCCGAGGCCGCACCGCAGGAAAACCCGCCCGCTATCGACCGGGCCAACCCTTTCGAATTGAGCGCGTCGCTCTACAACCAGGACCTGGCACCAACCACCCGCTCCGGGCGCACCTGGAGCTCTTACAGCATCTTCACCCTGTGGGCCAACGACGTGCACTCGCTGGGCAACTACACCTTCGCCATCGGGCTCTTCGCGCTGGGCATGAGCGGCTGGCAGATCCTCGGCGCGCTGGGCATCGGAGCGGTCCTGCTCTTCGCGCTGCTGAACTTCTCGGGGTTCATGGGCGAGAAAACCGGTGTCCCTTTCCCGGTGATGAGCCGCATCGCCTTCGGCATCAACGGCGCCCAGATCCCCGCGCTGCTGCGCGGGGCCGTGGCCATTGCCTGGTTCGGCATCCAGACCTACCTCGCCGCCCAGGTCCTCGCCGTCATGGTGATTGCCGTGGCCCCGGGGTCCGCAGCCCTGGAGCAAACCAGCTTCCTGGGACTGAACGCCCTCGGCTGGATCTGCTTCGTCGCCCTCTGGGCGGTGCAGCTGGTCATCGTCAGCTACGGCATGGAGATGATCCGCAAGTACGAGGCGTTCGCTGGCCCGGTTATCCTGGCCACCTTCCTGGGCCTGGCCATCTGGATGCTCTTCGAATCGGGTTTCAACGTCTCGATGAGCACCGGCGAGTCGAAGACCGGCATCGAGATGTGGACCGCGATGTTCGGCGCAGCCGCCCTGTGGGTCTCGATCTACGGCACCTTCGTCCTGAACTTCTGCGACTTCACCCGTGGCGCATCCTCCAAGAAGGCGATCGTGAAGGGCAACTTCTTCGGCATCCCGCTGAACATGATGTTCTTCGGCGCCATCGTGGTGGTCCTGACCGGTACGCAGTTCTCCATCAACGGCCAGGTCATCACCTCGCCGTCGGATATTGTGGGCGCGATCCCGAACACCTTGCTGCTATTGCTGGCCTCCGCCGCCCTGCTGGTGCTGACCATCGCGGTGAACCTGATGGCCAATTTCGTGGCACCGACCTACGCATTGACCAACCTGCTCCCGAAGAAGCTGAACTTCCGCACCGCCGCACTGATCTCCGGAGTCATCGGTCTGGTCATCCTGCCCTGGAACTTGTACAACTCCCCCGAGATCATCAACTACTTCCTGGGCGGCCTGGGCGCGCTGCTTGGCCCGCTGTTCGGCATCATCATGGCCGACTACTGGCTGATCCGCAAAGCCCGGATCAACGTCTTGGACTTGTACCGCTCGGATGCCGAAGGCACCTACTACTTCACCCGCGGCGTGAACTACCGGGCCGTCGGCGCACTGGTGATCAGCTCGGTGATCGCACTGGTGCTGGCCTTCGTCCCTGCCTTGCACGTTGTCGGCCCGTTTGCCTGGTTCCTGGGTTCGGGCGCCGGCGCCCTGGCCTACCTGGCCTTGGCCAAGCGCCAGCACGATCTGGCAGACATCGATGGCGAGCCAATCGCCGTGGCACCAACCCATTAGGAAAACTCATGCGCATTCTGATCCTGAACGTCAACACCACGCAGTCCATGACCCGCGCCATCGGGGATTCCGCACGGCAGGTCGCCTCGCCCGGTACCGAGATCATCGAGCTGACCCCGGATTTCGGGGCTGACTCATGCGAAGGAAATTTCGAGAGCTACCTGGCGGCCATCGCCGTGATGGACAAGGTGGTCCGCTACACCGAGCCATTCGACGCGGTCATCCAAGCAGGCTACGGCGAGCACGGCCGCGAGGGCCTGCAGGAACTGCTGGATGTCCCGGTCGTGGACATTACCGAAGCCGCCGCCTCCACGGCGCAATTCCTCGGCCACAAGTATTCGGTGGTCACCACGCTGGACCGCACGGTGCCGCTGATCGAGGACCGGCTGAAACTGGCCGGCCTGACCGACCGGCTCGCCTCGGTGCGCGCCAGCGGGCTGGGCGTGCTGGAACTGGAATCCGATCCGCAGCGCGCGGTAGCGGCCATCGTCGAGCAATCCCGCCAGGCAGTGGAGCACGACAAGGCCGAAGTGATCTGCCTGGGCTGCGGCGGCATGGCCGAGCTGGAGGAACAGGTGCGGCTGGCCACCGGCGTGCCAATTGTTGATGGCGTGCGCGCAGCGGTGACCATCGCGGAGTCGCTGGTCCGCATGGGGCTGAGCACCTCCAAGGTGCGCACCTACGCTCCCCCGCGGCCCAAGACCGTGACCGGCTTTCCCATGACTCCGGCGACCGTCGTTCCGGCGGGTCTCTGAATGCCAAGCCAAATGGCAGGCTCAGCCCAGCGCGCTCACAGTCAGCCGTCCTAGAGTTATAAGTACCTCATGAAGGTGCGAGTGATGACAAAAGGAAACCCCGGTGCTTCGGCACCGGGGTTTTCTTCTTGCCCTGCTCTCCATCGAGGACCGGACTGGCCTAGGAGAATTCAGGCACCTTCGGCAATGCCATGTTCTTCGAGAAGAACTCGACCAGTTCCGCGCGGGCAGTCAACGGCAAGACCTGGGCGACATACATGTCCGGGCGGACGACAACCAGGGCTCCGGGCCGGTCGATCTTGCGTTCCGTGAAGATATCCTGATGCGGGATCGCGGCATAGACCTTCTCCCAGTCGGTGATCTGGACCTGGCCCACCTTCGGCATTGCCCGCACCCGGTGCAATAGCGCCCAGCACGAGGGCCGGATCCACGGCAGACCAGCCGATATCGTGCAGCAGCATGGCCGGCAGCACGATATTGGCATCGGCTTGCGGGTGATGGCCCAGCAGCTGATGGGCCAAGGACACCGAATACAGGGTGTGCGCATAATTGCTCCGGACCGCGAGAAGCTCCTTGGCGTCCTCCCACCGCTTTCCCGCGGGCAGAAGGCTCCGCATCCACTCAGTGGAAGCCGCAGAACTTTCATCCGCAGACGCAGAACAGCCCTGCCCCCGTTGCGGAGGCAGGGCTGCGGCTGCGCATTCCTAGACGATCGCTTCCACGATCGGCATGTTGCCGTTGTAGAAGTTCACGGTGGAGCGGCGTGCTGCATTATTGGCCACCACATGGGTGATCACTTCGGCGACGTTCTCGCGCGAGGTCTGCGATGCCTCGCCTTCAACGTCTGCTCCGTTCACCTTGCCTGCCTTGTCAGCCAGCACCACGCGCTGGCTGGCCGGTTCCAGGGTCAGCGCCCCCGGGCCCAGGATCGTGTAGTCCAGCTCCGTGCCGCGCAAGTACGCGTCGGCGTCGTGCTTGGCCTTGGCATAGGCGTAGAACGAGTTGGCCGGATCCAGGCTGTCCACATCCACCAGGGCGCGGCTGTAGGAGACCATCACGAAGCGGTCCACGCCGGCCTGCTTGGCGGCCTGCATGGAACGCACCGCGGCGTCATAGTCCACGGCGCGGGTGCGATGCTCGTTGCCGCCACCGGCACCTGCGGAGAAGACGATGGCGCTGGCACCGGAAAAGGCCTGGGCCAACTGGTCCACGCCAGCGCTTTCGATGTCGATGACTATTGGGGTGGCGCCCGTGGCGCTGATGTCGGCTGCATGCTCCGGGTTGCGTATCAGCGAGTTGACCGCGTAGCCGCGCCCAACCAGCTTGGGCGCTGCCAGCAGGGCAACCTTCCCATGTCCGCCAATGAGAACTACTCGATTTTCTTCAGCCATGAACTGCTCCTTCTGATCGATGCTCGTATTCGGCACAACAAGGCCTGCCACGAGCCTATTCCCGGCGAGCTTCGGCGACGACTTTCTGAGTGCCAGCTTGATAGCGGTCATTTCGGCTGGCAATGGGCGTACGCTCGGGTTCATAGAATTCGCACTCGACCCAGGATGAAGCTCATGAAGCAGAGAACCTTGAACTTGGAACTGAGCAATGACCAATTCGCGGACCTGGCCAATGCGCTGGAGGACCACCGGGACTATTTCAAGAAACGCGCCGATGAAGCAACACTCGGCTTCGGGCTCGACACCGGCTACTGGCAGTCCCGTGCTGCCGAAGTCGAAGAGCTGCTCCAACTAGTCCTCAGCTCCGCCAAGCACGATCAGCATTAGCCCCGCCCCTTCCCCACCCAAGGAGCCAGCATTTTGCCCGCTGGAATTTTCACCATTGGACATTCGGCACGATCCATCGAGGATTTCCTCGCACTGCTAACGCAGTACGGAGTCACGAATGTTGTGGATGTCCGCAAACTGGCCGGCTCCCGCAAATTCCCGCAGTTCAATGCGGATGCCTTGGAAGCCTCCTTGAGCACGGCAGGAATCAGCCTGCACCACGCGGAAGCGCTGGCCGGCAGGCGTCCTGTGAGCCGAAGCGTCGATTTCGCAGTCAACGCATGGTGGACGAACCGCAGCTTCCATAATTACGCCGACCATGCCCTCGGGGACGATTTCCTGCAGGCGCTCCAGCGGTTGCAGGCGCGGGCCGCCGGCCAGAAGACGGCGATCATGTGCGCCGAAGCTGTATGGTGGCGTTGCCATCGCAGGATCATTGCTGATCATCTGCTGGCCCGCGGTGCCGAGGTATTCCACATCATCGATGGGCATCCGGCCAAACCTGCCGAGCTGAGCCCGGGCGCGGTGATCGACCAGCAGTCGCGGATCACCTACCCGGCAGCCTGATACCGGCGCGTAAAACGGGCATCAATGGCAGCATCTGCGCCATGGCTCGGCTCATGCAATGAGCTGGAGGTGCAATTCATTACGCTGCCTGACGCAGCTTCCTCCATGCCTTCGGACACTAATTAAACAAGGCCGATGATCGTTATTTCTCCCTGAAATAGCCCAGTCAGCTGGGGCAAGCCTCATCAAGAGCCGCATTTGCGGACGGTTCCAGCCTTGAATTCGCGCATTTGGGTGACCTAGCTAACATAAGAGCCGTTTGGCTTAATTCGCTCAGATAAGGCTAAGCTAATTATCAGATCACTCAATAGCGCAACCAACGCCGGTTGCTGTCCGAAGAAGGAATACATGTCCTCCATGAAGCTTCGCGCTGCCGCACTGCTGAGCATCGCCGCACTGTCACTGACCGCTTGCGGTTCCGCTACCGATACGGCAGCTGAGGCCAAGGCTGGCGACACCAAGACCGTCACCATCACCGACAATGAAGGTGAGAAGAAGATCGAGGTTCCCGCGAAGTCTGTCGTTGCCACGGATAACCGCACCTTCGAGACCCTGGATTCCTGGGGCATCAAGCTCACCGCAGGCGCTGTCTCGCTGATGCCGGATACCATCTCCTACACCAAGGACGAGAACATCCTGGACTTGGGCAGCCACAAGGAACCGAACCTGGAATCAGTTGTCACCGTCGACCCTGACCTGATCATCAACGGCCAGCGCTACACCCAGCACGCCGCGAAGTTCAAGGAACTGGCTCCGGAAGCCGCCATCATTTCGCTGGACCCACGCGAAGGCGAGCCATTTGACGCTGAGCTGGAACGCCAGGTCACCACCCTGGGCGAGATCTTCGGCAAGCAGGCCGAGGCCAAAAAGCTCGTTGAGGACTTCGAAGCCGCCGAGAAGCGCGTCACCGATGCCTACGACAAGGACCAGACCGTCATGGGCCTGATCGCCTCGGGCGGCGAGCTGGGCTACTCGGCTCCTACCACCGGCCGCACCGTCGGCCCGATGTTCGACTTCCTGGGCCTGACCCCGGCGCTGAAGCTCGACGAATCCTCCACCGACCACGAGGGCGACGACGTTTCGGTCGAAGCCATCGCCAAGTCCAACCCGGACTGGATCATCGTCATGGACCGCGACGCAGCGGTTGAAGCCGACGGTGCGGACTACCAGCCTGCAAAGGACCTGCTGGAGAAGTCCGAGGCGCTGCAGAATGTCACCGCCTCGAAGGAATCCCAGGTTGTCGTCATGCCTGCTGACACCTACACCAACGAGAGCATCCAGACCTACACCGAGTTCCTGAATACTTTCGCTGACGCGCTGGAAGCTGCCAAGTAGCATTCCGGACACCCCAGCCAGCTAGTGGCGAAGCCGTATTCCGGCTTCGCCACTAGAGCTGTTTTCCCACCACTTATTTCCACGGCGGCATAATGACAAGCACGACCTCCCCGGCCCGGACCAAGAGCAAGGTCCTTTCCGGAAAACTCGCATTGGGCATCCTCGCAGTGCTGGTGCTGCTGGCGTTCTCCCTGTTCACCGGCGTCTACGACATCTTCGGCAAGGACGACGGCGCGATGATGTTCGCCGTCACCCGCATTCCGCGCACCATTGCACTGGTACTGGCCGGAGCGGCCATGGCCATGAGCGGATTGGTGATGCAGCTGCTGACCCAGAACCGCTTCGTGGAGCCGACCACCACCGGCACCACCGAATGGGCGGGCCTGGGCCTGCTGACCATGCTGGTGCTCTTCCCCAGCGCGTCGCTGCTGGCCAAGATGAGCGTCGCGATTGTCTTCGCCTTCATCGGCACCATGATCTTCTTCCTGTTCTTGCAGCGCATTTCGCTCAAGGCCTCGCTGACCGTGCCGATCGTGGGCATCATGCTCGGTTCCGTGGTCGGCGCCTTCTCCACCTTCTTCGCGCTGTCCACCGACAAGCTGCAGTCCATGGGCATCTGGCTGGCTGGTTCCTTCACCTCGGTGATCCGCGGGCAGTACGAGGTGCTGTGGATCGTGGCCATCGTCGCCATTGCCATCTACATCGTGGCCGACCGCTTCACCGTAGCAGGGCTCGGCGAGGAAATCGCCACCAATGTCGGGCTGAATTACCGCCAGGTGATGCTGCTGGGCACCGCGCTGATCGCGGTCGCCACCGGCGTGGTCACCGTGGTCATCGGCAACCTGCCATTCCTCGGCCTGATCGTGCCGAATATCGTCTCGATGGTCCGCGGTGACGACCTGCGCAGCAACCTGCCCTGGGTCTGCCTGCTGGGCATCGCGATCACCACGGTGTGCGACCTGATCGGCCGCACCATCATCATGCCGTTCGAGGTCCCGGTCTCCCTGATACTAGGCGTGCTCGGCGCGGCCGTCTTCATCTTCCTGCTTCTGAGGCAGCGCAAAGTTGGCTAATCTCATGACTCACCCCGCATTGGGCATCCACCGCTCCGCCCGTTCTGCCGGGCCGCTGCCCACCAAGAAGGTCCGCAAGCGCTACTGGATCACCCTGTTCCTCATGATCGGGCTGGCCCTGTTCTTCGGGATCGGCCTGCTCGCCTGGGATAACCCCATGCCATTTGGCTCCGACGGATTCTGGATCATCGCCAAGCTGCGCGCCAGCAACATCCTGACCATGGTGATCGTGGCCGCCTGCCAGTCCATCGCCACGGTGGCTTTCCAAACGGTGACCAACAACCGCATCATCACCCCGTCGATCATGGGCTTCGAAGCCTTGTACCGGGTGGTGCAGACCGGTGCGATCTTCGTGCTGGGCGTTGCCGGGGTGACCTTCTTCACCGGTGTCAGCCAGTTCGTCCTGCAAGTGGCGATCATGGTGGGCCTCTCGGTGGCCCTGTACGGCTGGCTGCTTTCGGGCAAGCTGGGCAACATCCAGATCATGCTGCTGGTGGGCATCATCATCGGCACCGGGCTGGGCTCGATCTCGACCTTCATGCAGCGCCTGCTGACCCCGAGCGAATTCGATGTTCTCACCGCACGCCTGTTCGGTTCGATGGCCAACGCCGACATGAGCTACATGCCCGTGGCCATCCCGCTGGTGGTCATTGCCGGCGGCTACCTGGTGCTGTCCTCGAAGAAGATGAACATCCTGGCCCTGGGCAAGGAAACCACCATTAATCTGGGTATCAACCACCGCCGCGAGGTCATGAAGACCTTGTTCTTCGTATCGATTCTCATGGCGGTCACCACCGCACTGGTGGGCCCGCTGACCTTCCTCGGCTTCTTGGTGGCCACCTTGGCCTACCAGCTGGCGGACACCTACGACCATCGCTACATCTACCCGATGTCCTTCCTCATCGGCTTCGTGGTCCTGGCCGGCGCCTACTTCGTCATGAAGAACATCTTCTACGCAGAAGGCGTGGTCGGCATCATCATCGAAGCCGTCGGCGGCATTACATTCCTGATCTTCATCCTGCGAAAGGGCCGGCTGTGATTACCCTCAATTCCGTCAGCAAGAAGTACAGCTCCACGGTCTCCATCGGCCCGGTCAGCTTGGAAATCCCCACCGGCGGCATCACCGCCCTGGTAGGCCCGAACGGCGCCGGCAAGTCCACCATGCTCACCATGGTCGGGCGCCTGCTGGGCATCGACCAGGGTTCCATCGAGGTCTCCGGCTACGACGTATCCAAGACCAACTCGAAGGATCTGGCCAAGATCGTCTCGATCCTGCGCCAGGAAAACCACTTCGTGACCCGCCTGACCGTGCGCCAGCTGGTGGGCTTCGGCCGCTACCCGCACTCCAAGGGCCGGTTGACCCAGGCCGATGAAGAGATCATCTCGCGCTCCATCGACTTCCTGGACCTGGGCGAATTGGAAAGCCGCTACCTCGATGAGCTCTCCGGAGGCCAGCGCCAGCGCGCCTACGTGGCCATGGTCCTGGCCCAGGACACCGACACCGTGCTGCTCGATGAGCCGCTGAACAACCTGGACATGAAGCACTCGGTAGTGATGATGCAGCACCTGCAGCGCGCTGCCCGCGAGCTGAACCGCACCATCGTGATCGTGCTGCACGACATCAACTTCGCCGGCCACTACGCCGACTACATCTGCGCAATGAAGCAGGGCAAGGTCGTCGAGTTCGGCACCCCTGATGAAATCATGTGCGATGAGGTGTTGACCAAGGTCTTCGAAACCCCGGTAAAGGTCATCCCGGGCCCCAATGGCCCGCTGGCGGTTTACTACTAGGCAACGCCATGAACACCAAAAGTTGAGCCCCGTGAACGACAACTAGTTCATGGGGCTCAACTGCATCCATTCACCCGCACTGCGGGCCCTGCTTTTGCTATTGCTTGGACTTCCCCAGCGCATTGATCGCGTCAACCATCGTCACGCCCGGATGCTGACGGCGGTATTCCTTCACATCCCGGGGTGAGAGCCCCTGTGCATCGACGGTGATTTCCTGGGGCTTCGGACTGCCAGTCCAACCCCAAAGCATCAAGGTCCAGCTGCCTACGAGCAACCCCCAGGTAGGTTCCTCCGACAGCGCCATGAGCAGAATAGCGGCGGTTGCCAGCGCCAAAAGAACACTGGTGCGCGTTGATTTGCCCATGGGACCGCCTAGCTCGCTGGGGTGGCGCTGTTCCCTTCCAGCCTTTCAAAGAACACACCGGTGATCAAGGATCCATCCCTTATCCTTTAGCAGGAGGCCTGGGCCGTCCATTCCTCAGCCAACAGCGCGTAGCCCACGGAATCCATCCATTCACCGCTGCGATGCAGGCTGTCCTTGCGGCCATGGAATTCCTTGCGCATCCCCAAACGCTCCATCAGTCTCCATGATGGCTCATTGGCGGCAAAGCATTCGGCAGTAACCCTGCGCAGGCCAAGAGGGCCGAAGCACAGGCCCATGGCAGCGGCAACGGCTTCAGTGGCGTAGCCCTTGCCACCGAAGGAGGGATCGAAGCTCCAGCCGAGGTTGCCCTCAACGCCCTTGGCGCGCTGCTCAATTTCGCTTTGCCCCCAGCCATCCACGATATCCAGCATGACCGTGCCAATCAGCTGGGTCCCCTGCCCGGTGTCCAGTTCCACAGCCAGGTTCCTCAGCGGATAGTCCTTCGCGAAGAACAGCGAACGGAATTCTTCCACGGTTGCTGGGCCAGCGGTAATCCACTGGGTGACATCGGCAAGCTGCCGGTAGCGCCAGAGGTCTTCCACATCAGCCGAATTCACGCGACGCAGGGACAGGCGTTCAGTGCGTACCGGCCAGCTGATCTTTTTCAGCGCATCTTCCATTCCCCAAGCCTAGCCCTACGGTTTCCAGGCGGTCCTAGCCCTACGGTTTCCAGGCGGTCCTAGCCGCCACGTTCGCTCGACTGGGATCTGCCTGGTCTTGTCGATGATGGCCTTCGTAGCGGAGGGCGCCTTGCATGCCAAGCTGGATGATTCGCGCTGCACCTGGCCCCGCGCTGTCCTGGGCACTGCAGGTTCTCACCGGCATCATGCAGGCGTTGCGGCAGAAGGAAACGGGCGGGATCCATAAGGATCCCGCCCGTTCCCATTAGCCAGCGCCATCAGGCTGCAGGCAGTTCAGCGCATGCCCCTAGTCGCGTTTGCTGCTGACAAAACCCCAAATGACCAGGACCAGCAGCGAGCCGCCGATGGCCAGCAGCCAGGTGGACAATGACCAGAACTCGCTCACTCCGACACCGAAAACTGCCGAGCCAATCCAGCCTCCCAGCACCGCCCCGACCACGCCGAGCAGCAGCGTGGCAAGCCAGCCGCCTCCCTGCTTTCCGGGCTTGATTGCCTTCGCGATCGCACCGGCAACGAGGCCAAGGATGATCCAACCGATTATTCCCATATATTCCTACTTCCCCAAGAGATGCGGCACGATGCCCGTGCCGTTAATGGCTATTTCTTGTTTTCCTGGGCCGGCTCAGATGAGCACGGCCTTATTCGAATCCTGCTTTTCCGGCTTCTGGAAGCTGAACGAGATGTGCTTGCGGGAGAAAGGCACCCCCAGCACCATTTCAAGGTCAGGTAACACGCGGCCATTGACCAGCTCGATCCCTCGATTCGCCGGAGCGTCGGCGCGCAGGGTGAATCGCGCATAAAGCACGGGTTCAGCTGCATTGCCGCCAATTCGAACGTTCGCATCCACGATTTCCGGTTGCGTTCGAGCGGCCGTTTCCGCGGCTTTGGCTATTACCGAAGTCTCGATCTCGCTGACTCCTTCGCTGCTCGATTCGTATCTGAATTCATGCGCCGATGGGCGGCGCGGAATGGCAGTGATCAGCACCGCCAGCGAGAGCACGATGCCGGCAATTCCGAGCGCCAGTCCCAGTGGCAGCAGGTACTGCTGATCGATCGGCAGGCTGCTGGCAATCCGGGCTTGGCCGAGGCCAGCGCCTTGGCCAAGCCCCCACCAGACTGCTGCGAGGCGCGAGGCACCGGCCGCCAGCAGGACCAAACCGAAGATCGCCAGAATAAGTCGTTGGCGCACCACATGCGTTCTGAACATTTCTAGTTTCCCCCTCGCCGTTGCACTGAGACCTTGACCTTGGGAGCGCGTTGCAATGGCAACCCGTCGATCACGCGCTGCGCCCGCGCCTGCGCGTTTTCCCGCACGCGCTGAACCGAGTGGGCTGGAGTCTGCACGGTAACCTGGACCAGGGCCGGGCTGGTTTTCACGCTCGCGCGGGTCACCGAATCGGTTCGCTCGACCTCATGCCCCACCAAGGTTGATATTCCACGGCATGAGATTGCCTGTTCCGACCCCGCTGAAGGATCATCGGTATTCAGCAGGATGCTCTGCCGGGGCCCTGGAATGAGCGCGCTGAGCAACAGCAGCAGACCGAGCACCGCAAGAACCACCATGGCGATCACTGCCAGGTTGTCATTGAAGCGCAAGTTGCTGACCGCGTTAATGCCCTGCTGGGCAAAACCGGGCCATTGTCCGCTGGTCAAACGCAGCAGGCAGGATAGCGCCAGGAGAATGCTCGTGGCCAATACGACGATGAAGCTGATCATCAAGGCCAGGGTGCGGGCACTGCGAACGTGCCAGAACCTGCTCATCGCAGCCTCCTGTTGCTAGTTCCTTCATCCGGCGTTGACATCCAGCTCACCCGTATATCGGTTTGCACCTGCTCAACGCCCAGATACTTGCGCAGATCAGCCGCAACCATGTTCCGCACGTCTTCGCAGGCTTGCTGGACATTGCTCGGATAGCTCAATCCAAGGTCCAAATCGACCACCACTGCACTTCCAAGCACCTCGGCCTTGGCCTTGGGCCGGCTGTCAAAATCCTTGTACTTCCCCAACCCCAGGATCCCACCCGCGGCAGAGCCGACAACTGGCACCTTATAGGCTGCTTGGGCAGCGATTTTTGAATAGACGGCCGTGTTCACCGTGGTGCTTCCACGGCTAGAGGACAGCTCTGCCATCTGCTTCACCGCCGACGTTTGCTGAACACTTGGCCGAGGTCAACCCTGTCCTGCAAAAGCCATCCGACTCCAGCGCCGATGATGGCGAAGAATGCCACCACCACGAACTGCGTGAATGATCCGAAGGCAATCAGCAATCCGGCTAGGCAGCCGATGGCCAAACCCCACTTGACGTGTAACATGTTCTGCTCCTTAGATGAGGACAGTTATTTCAGGCCATCGCGGGGCTCGGCGTCATCGTCATCGTCTTCTGGCAGGTGCACGTCGGTGACTTCAATGTTTACCTCGATGACTTCCAGACCGGTGGCGCGTTCAACCTGGGCGATGATATTCGAACGGATCTCGTTGGAGACCTCAACGATCGAGAACCCGTAGGAAACTACGATCGACACGTCGATGGCGGTCTGTTGCTCGCCCTTTTCGACGCTCACGCCTCCGGCCGCGTTGGCTTGGGCACCGGGGATGCGTTCGGCCAGCGAGTTGAAGGTCCGGCGGGCGGCGTTGCCCATGGCGTAGACACCGGAAACTTCGCGGGTGGCGATGCTGGCAATCTTCTGGACCACACGGTCTTCGATGGTCGTCTTGCCCAGTTCGGTGTGCAGCGGACCGCGCAGCTCTTCGTGGACCGGCGTGTCATTTGCGGCCTTTGCCTTGGCCTGGCGTTCCAGCTCTTCGCCGGTTGGCTTGATGATTGGCCCTTGTGAATCGCGTTGCACCATGATGGTCTCCTCATTCATTGAACGGATATTTTTGTGCCTTACACTCATACAGACGAGAGCTACAGATTAATCCTCACACATTATGAGTGTGATATAGATCACTTAAGGAGGGGTGTTTGGAACCGACCCGGTTGACCGTGCTTGTGGGTCGTTCAATGGAGGGGGACCCCGAGGCCTTCGGCGAACTCGTCACCGCGCTGACACCCGGCCTGCGCCAATACTGCAAGACTTTTTTCAGCAGCTGGCACGATGCGGAGGATGCCACCCAGGATGCCTGGATCCGCGCGTGGCAGTCATTGGGCTCGCTGCGCGAACGTGCCGCGTTCAAGACTTGGCTCTACCGCATGGCACGAAATATTTGTCTTGATCGCATCCGCCAGCGTGCCAATGACCAGCAAACCGTGGATGATGAAGTGCTAGAGCAAACCCCAGTCCCTGACCGTGAATTGCCAGAAAACGTCGCCGTGCAACGCGGCGAGATTGCCGATGCCTGGCAGATCATCAACGGATTGCCCTCGGCGCTTCGCCAGGCGTTCGTACTGGTCGCGCTCCAAGGCATGAGCTATAAGGAAGCGGCCCTGGTGACCAACGTTTCAGAATCAACTGTGCGAGGGCGACTCGCACGGGCACGCAATGCAATCAGCGAGGCGGTGTCATGAAAACCCTTCCCTGCGGACGTACAACCGAAGACGTTTTGCTGAACCTGGATGAACCTGCAGATCTGCACGAATTGCAGTGCCGGTGGTGCCACGCCGAACGGCAGCGGCTCAAGGACCAGAACGGATTCATCACTCAACTGCTGCACAGCTCGACCCCGGAGCACCAGCCTGAAGCATTCTCGCAGCGAATATTGGGCAAAATAGCCGAGCACTCGCGATTCCAGCGGATGTGGGATGTGCAGGAAGCGGGCACGGGACTGGCCAAACGCGTATCGTCCCTGGAATTGATCAAGGCGATTCGAGCGGTATTTTCCGAGTCGACGACAGCGCAATTGAACTACACGGAGATCAAGGCGACCGACACGCAGATTCCCCACCTTAACTGGAGGGTGCAATGCCATGTGAGCATGCCTGGGGATAGCTCGGTTAAGGTTATCGAGCAGCAAGTCCTTGACTATGTTCGCTGTGCCATCAGCCCGTTGATCAGCTGGAGGGAACTGGTAGTTAATCTGGTCATTGAAGACCTGCACGGAGAAGCCATCGAGTCCATCACGCTTCAGGGCGAAAACTAGCTATGACTTCCTTGCTCCCCTGTTCCATCGCTCCGCGGGTTTTTTCCACGCAGCACTGGCGAGCAAGCAAGCACCACAAGTCCAGCAATGGGGAACACCATCAGGGCCATGCGCAACCCGAAGTTCTCGGCAAGGAAACCCACTAGCGGCGGGGAGAACAAGAAGCCCAATCGCATGAGCCAGGAGACGATGCTCAGCCCAGTTCCCGGAGGCAGGCCGGGCAGCTTGTCGGCCTGGTCCATCACCGCCGGGACCAGGGTTGCCGAGCCGAATCCAGCCGCGGCAAATCCCAGCAGCGTGCCTGGAACCGTGGGGAAGAACAACGCCAGACCCATACCGATTGCTATCAGCGCTCCCCCGAACTGGGCCATGCCGCGTTGGCCAAAGCGGTTAACCATGCCATCGCCGAGAATTCGGCCAATGAACTGGGCCCCGACCAGAGCGATGAACCCGCTGGCCGCCAGCGCCGCTGGCGCCCCCAGCTGGCCAAGATACAGCGTGGACCACGAATTCCCGGCGTCTTCAACCATCACGCCGGCTACGGAGATCAAGACCAGGGCGCTCATCATCAGCAGCAGCCGTCCGCGGGATCCTGCTGGGGCCGCGGCCCGGGCGGTTCCGGGTGCAGGTGGTGCAACAGGTTCTATGACCGCCAGTTCGGCGGATCGAGGCAGGCAGAATTTCAGGGCAGTCAGTGCCACCGCAGCGAAGAGCACCATCGATATGCCCAAATGCACTGGCAATGCCAAGTTCATCTGGATCGCTCCAGCGGCCATCAAACCGCCGATCACCGCTCCGACAGACCACAACGCGTGGAAGGAATTCAGTATCGAACGCCCATAGCGCCGTTGCACCACCAGCCCGTGCGCGTTCTGCCCGACATCCGTAATCGAATCCATGGCGCCGCCCAGGGCAAAAGCCAGCACGACCAAGACCACGCCCGGCGCGCTGCCGGCGGCCAGCAAGGCCGCACCGGTAACTATCGTGCCCACGACGGCAACCTGCGCGGAACCAAAACGGCGCACCAGCGCACCTGCAGCCAACCCTGCAAGGATTGCCCCAACAGGCCATGCGGTGACCAGCAAGCCGTAGCCGGCGGTGTCCAATTCCAGTTCCCGCTTCAGCTCGGGAAGGCGCGGCGCCATATTGGCAAAGAGTGCTCCGTTGGTGAGGAACAGGGCCGCGACTGCAGCGCGGGCGCGGGAGTTGACGCTGGATTCGCTGGCTGCCATGGGGCCTTTCACTGCACGTGCATGCGGATTCTTCACGGGGAATGCTTCACTAGCATCCAGCGTCGAGAGTACCAGTGCACCTGCTGGCAAATCCCGAAACCGTGCCGAAAGGCCCGGGAATGGGTGTTTTGCGTCTGACCAGCTGCATCAGGATAGCGGCGAGCTGGCCATCCGCCGGTATTCGCGTTTCGGCTGCAACCTTGGAAGCCCAGCTGGTCCAGCAGCTGGATCGCCCCGTTCGCCAGATGCCCTGCCGCCGTGGAGCCTGCGCTCAGCGTGGCCATAGGCATTGTCAATATCGTAGAAACAACCACAGTGAGGGTGCGAGTGATGATCGCAGAAGTTCCCGCCGGTTCCACCGGCGGGAACTTCTGGTTAACTCGCACCCGGAAAATCGGAGCTAGCCATCAAGCCAGCGCACTTCTCCGCTGTCCAGGTCGTAAACAGCTGCCACCACCCGGGTCCGCTTTTCCTGCACTGCCTCGCGAATGATGGCAGATCGCTCCAGTAGCTGCTCGGTGACGGCACGGGCATTGGCCTGAACCACCTGGTCCACCTCTTCGCTACCCGAACCTTCAACTTTTGCCTTGCGGGCAACAGGAGCAATCTGTTCAGCGAAGTCGGCCATCTCGCCGGGCAATTGCGGATTCTTGGCATCTTCTTCCATCGCCTTCAAGGTGCCTGCCACCGCACCACAGGCCGTATGGCCGAGGATCACCAGCAACGGGACCGAATAGGGACTGGAAACAGCGAATTCCATGCTGCCAACCAAGGTGTCATCGAGCACTCCGCCGGCGGTCCGGGTGACGAACAGGTCTCCGATCCCCTGGTCGAACAGGAGCTCGGGGGTCACGCGGGAATCCACGCAGCCGTGGATCAGGGCGAAGGGGTTCTGGTGCTCGGCCTGCTCGCTGCGCCGTTCGGTTGCTTGGTTGGGACGTTCTGGCATGCCGTCGGCGTAGCGCTGGTTCCCGGCGCGCAGTACCTGCAGCACTTCATCGGGGGTCTGCGGGGGTCCGGCGAGGTTTGCCCTGTCCGCGTCCGTGGCCTGCGGTGATGCGCAGGCTGCCAGTCCGGCCAGGGCAATGAGCCCGGAGGCACCGGCGAGCAGGCCGCGGCGCGACGGTCCGGCTGGCGTTGGGTTTTGGCGGTTGAGGAAACGTGGTTCAGGTTGCGGCATCATGCCTTCCAGTGGCGTCTGATCAGCTGCCCAGCAGAATTAACTAGAGCTTGACAGTAAATAACATCAAGCAGTCTAGTGTTTTGCATTTGATTCATAAATAGCAAACGTCATATTTCGGCCCCTTTTAACATGAGCGTTGCATGAGGTGCGGATGGCAGCGCCACTCGGTGCCCTCGTCCGCGGAAGATGGTGATTGACACCACACTTTTTCTTCGGTTGGATGGAAGCAGTCAATCGATTGATTGGCTCTTGAGTCACAGGGTGGTGTCCATGGAACTGGGAAAGGTCCAGCAAGCAGCCGTAGCCTGCTTTGCCCAGCGCGGTTTCGCCGCCACCGGCATCCGCGAACTAGGCAGTGCCGTAGGACTGAACTCGGCGACCCTCTACCATTACGTCGGCGGCAAGGAAGACCTGCTGGTGGGCATCATGAACGACTGCCTGGCCGCCATGATCTCCGGCGCCGAGCAGGCGCTGGCCGGCAGCAAGGACCCGGTACGCCAGCTCGCGTTGCTCGTGGCCTTCCACGTGGGGTTCACCGCCACCAATCCCAGCACCGCACGTGTTACCGAATACGAGATGCGCGCGCTATCGGCCAAGGCCCGCGAGCAGATGCAGGAACTGCGCGACGCCTACGAGCAGCTCTTCGCCGACGCGCTTCAGGCCGGCGAGCGCCAAGGCAGCTTCAGCACCGTGGACCTGGGCATCGCCCGCTTGGCACTGATGGAAATGGGCACCGGTGTCTCGCACTGGTACCGCAAGGACGGCCGGCTCACACTGGCCCAAGTGCAGTTGAACTTCATTTCCCTGGCCATGCGCATCCTGGCCGTGCCCGACGAATTCCCGTTGCCTGCGCAGCAGCTGCCCGTACCCCGGGTAATCGCCAGCGAACCGACCAGCAAGGACTGACTTCGTGAAGACCCTCTCCTCCCACTTGAATCCCGAGCAGTTCGAGCGCAACGCCGCCGACCAGGCACCGCTGCTGGCCGACCTGCACGAACGGCTCGAACGCGCTGCGCGCGGCGGCTCCGAGAAGTCCCGGCAGCGCCATGTGGATCGCGGCAAGCTGCTGCCCCGCGAACGCGTAGACGCGCTGCTGGACGACGGCTCGCCCTTCCTGGAAATCGCACCGCTGGCCGCCGAGGACATGTATGACGGCGCCAGCCCCGGCGCCGGAATGATCGCCGGCATCGGCCTGGTGCACGGCCGCCACGTGCTGGTCATCGCCAACGACGCCACCGTCAAGGGCGGCACCTACTTCCCGATGACGGTCAAGAAGCACCTGCGCGCCCAGGAAATCGCGCTGGAGAACAGCCTGCCCTGCATCTACCTGGTGGATTCGGGCGGGGCGTTCCTGCCCATGCAGGACGAGGTCTTCCCGGACCGCGAGCACTTCGGGCGCATCTTCTACAACCAGGCGCAGCTCTCCGCGAAGAAGATCCCGCAGCTGGCCGCGGTGCTCGGTTCCTGCACCGCCGGCGGCGCCTACGTTCCGGCAATGAGCGACGAGACGGTCATCGTGCGCAACCAGGGCACCATCTTCCTGGGTGGACCACCGCTGGTGAAGGCCGCCATCGGGGAGATCGTCACCGCCGAGGAGCTGGGCGGCGGCGACCTGCACGCCAAGACCTCGGGCGTGGTGGACCACCTGGCCGAGAACGACGAGCACGCGCTGATGATCATCCGCGATATCGTCTCCACCCTGCCGGCCAACCCGGCCCCCGCGTGGACCATCGAGAGCCAGGTCGCCGAGCCGCTCTACCCGGGCAGTGAACTGGCCGGGGTGGTGCCGGTGGATGTCAACGCGCCCTACGACGTGCACGAGATCATTGCCCGCATCGTCGATGCCAGCGAGTTCCACGAATTCAAGGCCGACTACGGCACCACCCTGGTCACCGGCTTCGCGCAGATCCACGGGCACCGGGTAGGCATCATCGCCAACAACGGCGTGCTGTTCTCCGAATCCGCGATGAAGGGCGCGCACTTCATCGAGCTGTGCGACCAGCGCGGCATCCCGCTGCTCTTCTTGCAGAACCTCGCCGGATTCATGGTGGGCCGCGACTACGAGGCGGACGGCATCGCCAAGCACGGGGCCAAGATGGTCACCGCCGTGGCCACCGCCCGGGTGCCCAAGCTGACGGTGGTCATCGGAGGCTCCTTCGGCGCCGGCAACTACTCGATGTGCGGCCGGGCCTACTCCCCGCGCTTCTTGTGGATGTGGCCGGCCGCGCGGATCTCGGTGATGGGCGGGGCCCAGGCCGCCTCGGTGCTCTCCACGGTCAAGCGCGACGGGATCGAGTCGGGCGGCGGCAGCTGGAGCGCCGAGGAGGAGGAATCGTTCAAGGCTCCGATCCGCGAGCAGTACGAAACCCAGGGCAACCCCTACTATTCCACCGCCAGATTATGGGACGACGGGGTCATCGACCCGGCAGATACCCGCCGGGTGCTCGGCCTGGCCCTGGATGTCTGCGCCCGTCAGCCGCTGCCGGAGACCAGCTTCGGCCTCTTCCGGATGTAGTACGAGGAAAACACCATGACTACCAAGCTCTTTGACACTGTCCTGATCGCCAACCGCGGAGAAATCGCGGTGCGCATCATCCGTACCCTGCGGGCGCTGGGCATCGAATCGGTCGCCGTCTACTCCGATGCCGATGCCGGGGCGCTGCATGTGTCCGAAGCCGATCGCGCGGTGCGCATCGGCGCGGCTGCGGCGAATGAAAGCTACCTGGATATCGACGCGGTGATCGCCGCTTGCCGGCACACCGGTGCCCAGGCGGTGCACCCGGGCTACGGGTTCCTCTCCGAGAACGTGGACTTCGCCCGTGCGCTGGAGGCTGCCGGCATCACCTTCATCGGCCCGCCGGTGAACTCCATCAATCTCATGGGCGACAAGATCCGTTCCAAGAACCATGTCCTCTCCCACCAGGTGCCGGTGGTTCCCGGCATCGCCGAACCCGGCCTCGGCGATCAGCAGCTGCTCGCCGCTGCCACGGACGTCGGCTTCCCGCTGCTGATCAAGCCTTCGGCCGGCGGCGGCGGCAAGGGCATGTTCGCCGTGGATTCCGCCGCAGAACTGTCCGAAGCGCTGGCCAGCGCCCGGCGCACCGCACGCAATGCTTTCGGCGATGACGCCCTGTTCCTCGAACGCCTGGTGCGCAATCCGCGGCATATCGAGGTGCAGATCCTGGCCGATGCGCACGGGAACACCGTGCACCTGGGCGAACGCGAATGCTCCTTGCAGCGCCGCCACCAGAAGGTCATCGAGGAAGCCCCGGCTCCGCTGTTCGAGAATCTGGAGCACGGCGCGGCGATCCGCGAGCGCATTGGCGCCGCCGCGGTGGCCGCTGCGCAATCGGTGGGCTACGTCGGCGCCGGAACTGTCGAGTTCCTGGTGAGCGACCAGAACCCCGACGAATTCTTCTTCATGGAAATGAATACCCGCTTGCAGGTGGAGCACCCGGTCACCGAGGAAGTCGTGCGGGTGAACGGCGCAAAGCTGGATCTGGTCCAGTGGCAGGTGCGCATCGCGGCCGGACAGCCACTGGACTTCACCCAGGACCAGGTGGCATTGGAAGGCCATGCCATCGAGGCCCGGCTCTACGCCGAAGACCCGTCCTCCGGCTTCCTGCCCTCGGTGGGCACCGTGCTGCACGTGCGCGAGCCGGAGAATGTCCGGGTGGATTCCTCGCTGCGCGACGGCCTGGAGATCAGCGCCCACTACGATCCGATGCTTTCCAAGCTCATCGCCTGGGGCCCGGATCGCACCGAGGCGCTGGCCCGCTTGGATAAGGCACTGGCCGGCACCGTGGTGCTGGGCGTGCTGACCAACAGCGAATACCTGCGGCTGCTGCTGGCCGACGAGGATGTGGCCGCCGGGGCCCTGGACACCAACCTGATCGAGCGGAAGATGGACCAGTTCGCCTTCCGCCAGGTCGGGGCCCGCGAACTGGCACTGGCAGCGCATCTGGAGGATCGGCGCATTCCAGCCGCGAATACGCCGTGGGGCCTGCGCGATGGCTGGCGCGCCCAGCATCGCCGGGCCAGCATCGGGCACTTCGACGACGAGGCCGCCGAGGGCAGGACCGCATTGCTCAGGGATCCCGATTCGAGCCGGGTGCGCGTGGGCGCCGAAGAATTCACCGTGCGGCAGGAACCGGATGGAACCCTGTCCGTCAACGGCCAGCGCACAGCACTACAGCATGCCTTCGCCGCAGATGGCACGCTGTGGCTGTGCGAGGAAGGCTGGACCGCGGCGGTGCGCAAGCTGCCCCGCGAAGAAGTCCTCGAACGCCAGCTGGCCACCATCGCCAAGCAATCCGGGACCTTCTCCCCGCATGTCCTCTCGCCCATGCCCGGCACCGTGATCGACGTGCAGGCGGCCGATGGCGATGCGGTCGCCGAAGGCCAGCTGCTGCTGAGCATCGAAGCAATGAAGATGGAGCACCAGCTCTTCTCCCCCGCCGATGGCATTGTGCGCATGACCGGGTTGAAGACCGGGGATCTGGTCAAGGCCAAGCAGGTCGTAGCCACCGTGGAAGCAACCCAGCCAACCGAAGCACAGCATCAGGAGCAGGACGCATGAGCGAGCAAACCCCCAAACGTGTCGAGCAGCGCGGCCTCTACTTCGATGAGCTGCAGCTGGGGGCCACCTACGTGCACAAACCCGGGCGCACCCTGACCGAAGCGGATAACGTCTCGTTCACGACGATGACCATGAACAACCAGGGCCTGCACCTGGACGCCGCTTGGGCTTCCACCCAGCCTTTCGGCAAGCCGCTGGTCAACTCCCTGCTCACCCTGAGCACCATGATTGGGCAGTCGGTGGGCCAGCTGACCGAGGGCACCATCGTGGGGCAGCTGGGCATCAATGACGTGCGCTTCCCGCACCCGATGTTCCACGGCGATACCCTCTACACCGAAACCGAGATCACCGCACTGCGCGAATCCAAGTCCCGCCCCGGGCAGGGCCTGGCGTCCATGACGCACACCGGCCGCAACCAGCACGGCGACATCGTGGCCACCGCCACCCGCACCTGCCTGATGTGGACCCAGCAGGCGCACTTGGATTCGCTGGAACCCAAGGGGGAAAGCTCCAATGGCTAGCTTCCTGATGGGTCCTTCCCTGCTGTTCTGCCCGGCCGACCGGCCCGAGCGCTACGCCAAGGCGGCACAGCGTGCCGATGCGGTCATCATCGATCTGGAAGACGCTGTGGCTGCCGGGAACAAGGAAGCGGCCCGCCGCGCCTTGCTGGATACGCCGCTGGATCCCGCGCGGGTCATTGTGCGCGTGAACCCGGTCGATAGCGAGCACTTCGCCAAGGACCTGGCAACGCTGGGGAAAACGGCCTATCGCACCGTGATGCTGCCCAAGTGCGAATCGGCGGCGCAGCCGGCCGCGCTGGCGGGCTACGACGTGCTGGCACTGTGCGAAACCGCCAAGGGCATCACCAATGCCTCGGACATTGCCGGGGCGCATAATGTCGTCGCGCTGATGTGGGGCGCGGAAGACCTGATCGCCTCGCTCGGCGGCACTTCTTCGCGGGGCGAGGATGGCAGCTACCGCGAGGTGGCACGGTTCGCGCGGTCGCAGGTGCTGCTGCATGCGGTGGCCCACGGCAAGGCCGCAATTGATTCCGTGTACCTCGATATCCCTGATCTGGAAGGCCTGGGCGAGGAGTCCCGCGATGCCAAGGCCTCGGGATTCGCCGCGAAAGCCTCGATCCACCCGAACCAGATGCCGGTCATTCGCGAGGCGTTCGCACCGACCGAAGCAGAACGGGAACGTGCCCGGCGGATCCTCGACGCCGCGGAGGCGAATCCCGGAGTTTTCGCTTTCGAAGGGCAGATGGTCGATGAGCCGCTGCTGCGCCAGGCCCGGGCCACCTTGGGCAGATAGGCTGTTTCCCGCCATGGGCTACAGTGTGTAGCAATGACCGCCGACAGCTGGCCAACGGAGGTTCAAATGCCTGTCGTGAAGAAACCCGGAGCCGATACCCTGGTGTATTTCTGGTTTGCGGTTGGACTGGCCGTGCTCGGCATGGTCATCCAGCAAATCGGCGCCGTCATGATGCTCAACGGCTCGCTGGAGCTGAACGTCCTTGAAGTGACCACGCTTCACCTGGTCGCCTGGGGCTGCTATGCCGGATCGGCCATCTTCACCATCGTGGTCATGCACAAGGCCCTGGCCATGCTGATTTATCTCGTGCATCATCGTCGTCCGCTGCCGCCACGCAGGATGCCGGTGATCCGCGATGCCCCGGTGACGGCCCAAACCGCCGAGGCAGCCGCAACAGGCCAAGCCTCCGCTGCCCCATTGGCCATGGCCGATCCGCTGGAGCAGGACGAACCGCCTTCCGGGGCCAAGCTAAAAACCTTTCCGCGGCAGGCGCTGGGTGCAGTGCAGCCGCAGGACCGGCACCCTCGCAGCCGGCGCCAGAACCCCAGCAACGGCAACGACCCCGCATAGCGAATAAGCAGAGCCGATCAGGCGCAAAAACTGAGTCTGCCGCGCTTCGCCATGCACAGCTAATCCCGGCGAGGCAAGGCGCTCCACCTGTTTCGGACATCAATATTTGTTCTTCGCACGTCACGAACTCCAACGCCTGTTAGCGCCGGCGCAATGCTTAAAGCAACACCCAGAAGGAGCATGCGATTGAACTCCCCGAAGCCATTGCGGATCCATCGAGCCTGGCTGGTCGCCATCGTGACCACGCTGGCGCTAGTCGCCACGGCGGCGTTCCGCTCGACCACCGGCGCGTTCTTTGAACCACTTGAATCCGAATTCGGCTGGCTCCGCTCCCAGTTATCGACCGCGGTGACCATCAACCTGGTGGTCTACGGCCTGGCAGCTCCTTTCGCCGCGACTTTGCTGGAACGGTATTCCATGCGCAAGGTGGCTGCCATCGCTCTGGCATTGGTGGCCTCCGGAGCCGGATTGTCCGTATTCATCAGCCAGATCTGGCAGTTGTGGGCGCTCTGGGGTGTGCTGGTTGGACTGGGCACCGGGGCGATGGCGTTGGTTTTCGGTTCTGTGGTTGCCAACCGCTGGTTCTGCGAACGGCGCGGCCTGGTGATGGGCATCTTCTCTGGCGCGAATGCCGCCGGCCAGCTGGTGTTCCTGCCAAGCATTGTGCTGATCATCGAGCAGTACTCATGGAGGGCCGCGGCTCTGGTTGTTGCGGTCTTCGCGGTGCTGATCATCCCGTTGCTGCGCTGGCCCTTCGCCAATTCCCCTGCCGAAGCCGGTGTACTGCCTTACGGCGGGGCCGGAGCTGCAGCCGCGCCGGCATCCGGAACGCAGCAGGGTTCGATGGCTGCCGCGACTCTCAAGGCCCTGTTCGCGGCCTCACGCTACCCGGCATTCTGGGTCTTGGCGATGACCTTCTGGATCTGCGGATGGTCTACCAACGGGCTGGTGCAGACGCACTTCATCCCTGCGGCGCACGACCATGGCATGCCGGCAACGACCGCTTCCGGGTTGCTGGCGCTGGTTGGCATTTTCGATATCCTCGGCACGGTGTTCTCCGGGTGGCTGACCGACCGTGTACGCCCGTGGCTGCTGCTTGCGGTGTACTACGCGTTGCGCGGACTGTCCCTGATGTTCCTGCACTCGCTGATGGGTCCAACCGTCGAGCCGCTGATGTGGATCTTCATTGTCTTCTACGGTTTGGACTGGGTGGCCACCGTGCCTCCTACCGTGGTGCTCTGCCGCCAGTACTTCGGTCCGGTTAGAGCCACCGTGGTCTTCGGCTGGGTCTTCGCCTTCCACATGATCGGCGCAGGCGCCGGCTCGCTGACCGCAGGGCTGTCGCGGGAAACCACCGGCAGCTACCTGGCCGCGTGGATTACCGCTGCGGTGCTGTGCCTTGCGGCAGCCGTCAGCCTGCTGTTCTTGCCGCGCATGCGCAAAGCCTACGAGCATCCTCAGCTCGAGAAAGTTGGGGTGTAGCCCGAATCAGCACCAGCAGCTCTCACGGCTTAACGGAAAACCTCGCAGAACAGATCATTGCTGATCGCTCTGCGAGGTTTTGCTTTTCGTGCTTAGACGAGCGCTACGTCCTTGGAAGGAACGTGGAGCTCCTTGTTGCCGTAGTGCACCGAGAAGAACCAGCCGATACCGGTCACGATATGGATCAGGGACAGGCCCACAGCGGTAGCGGCATCTGCTGCGTTCATGATCGGGAAAACGATCGAGACTACCGCGATGAGCAAGCCAGCCCACTGCGCGATCTTGCAAATGCCCTTGTTTGCCCGTCCGATCAGGAAGACCACCAGGCCGAAGAACAGAATCGGGATCAACGTGAACTGCAACAGGTGGTCAAAGGCGACAACATCAGTTGAATTAGGACCAATCCGGCGGGATGCCCCAGCGGCGCCAGACAGGAAGAAAATGATGACATTCAGGTAGCTGGTACCCAGCGCACCGATAATCACCTGAATGAAATTGAATGGGCTATTGGGTTGTCCCTGAGACGTCATGGCACTCCTAGAATTGTTGATAGTTCGCAACTATTCTATTCCCGAGTGCCTGTGCCACGGCTCTCAGGAGCCCGTGAGAACCGCGACACTTAGCAGGGCTATAGGTTTTCCAGGGCCGCGATCTCGTTGAACTTCCTATTCGAGTAGTTCACCGCGATATACCAAGACGCTGCAACAACCAGGTGCATAATCGCCAGGGTCAGCGCCGTCCCCCAGTCCTCGGCGAAGAACCACTGCACCACCGCTGAGGTCAAGACGGCGGCAACGCCGACCCACTGGGCGATGCGGCAGAAGCCCGGCTTGGCCCGGCCGATCAAGAAGGTCAGGAAGCCGAAAATGAGAATGGGCAGGGCAGTGAATCGCACGATGTGGATGAAATCCAGGTTCCGGAATAAGCCGCCGGAGTACTCCATGGATGCGCCGATAACCCTGGCAACAAAATAGGCCAAGGTGCTAAGCCCCATGGCTCCGAAAGCCGCAATAACCACCTGGGCGAAATTGAACGGCATCTTGAATCTAGCGTCAGCCTGCATCGCGAATCATCCCCTTTTACAGCGAATTCGAGCTGGACCGGTATTTTCACTGTACGCGCATTCCCGCCCGTTGGACCCCGAACTCCGGAACATTCAAGATCGGGCCCCGCATTAGCCGATGGCGGTTTCCGCTGGCCTCCCGCGCCATGGCCCGGACCGCGACAGGGTGACGCCCCTCGGCAACACAAGCCGTTGCAGCCGCGGGCACCCTTCGTCGCTTCACTTGGCCATTTTCCGGTCCACAACCGGGAAACCGGAGTAGACTGGAATTGGATCTAACTTCCGTAGAAATGCCGTCATCGGAAGCACTTCCTACCGGCGTAGAGCTTTTGTGCCCTCCTCATTGCCGAGGACGGCGTTCAGATTAACGCAGCAGTGTTGAACCGGGATCTTTATCGAGGCGGCTCGAATTAACTGCCCGCTTCCTTGCCCTTCTTCCATTTGCCCGATAAGGGTTGCCCGCCAGGAACGAATCACAGTTTTGCTCCAGCAGCCCACAGACCGGTTCGGTCCGCTAGTGGCGAATCATGCAACCAGCACAGCCGGACAACACCTTTGAAGCCGACAGTGCAAAACGGCAGTACGCGCACAACTGCCGCGGTCCCCGCGATGCCCAACTCAAGAAATGGTACGGCGTTTCCCGTGGAACCGGCCTTGAACTGCAGCACCGAGGGCAGAGCGCGGCAATAAAAACGACTATGCAGCAACGGAGGGAATGTCATGAACAAGCCGAACAGCTGTCCGAGGTGCTACAGAAATACCTTGGTTGAAACAGAAACCCGTCGATTCGTCGATGATCAAAACCAGCTCAAGAGATGGGACAACGAAGGCGGCCACGAAGCTGGCCAGCGCCAGGACATGCTGGTAACGATGCGTGAAGTGCTCTGGACCTGCACCTCATGCGGATGGCGCAAGGTTGCCTACAGTTCGCAAGAACCACTACAGGGACCAGAGCGCCGCGTGGACATCTTGCCTGCTACGGGCCAAGCAACCCTACGGCAAGCCTAGCTGAGCTGGCGCCAGGCGCTGCTGCCCACGGCAGAGCACCCTGGTCGACGGCATGGAACGGACATGGAAAGGAAAAGCCATGATGGACTTCTCCCGCACTCTTGGCAAGAAGCACCAGCCGCTGAAGATAGGCCCGGTGCTCATGAACTCTCTGCCGGGAACTTTGCTCAGCGACAAGGCGCCCGGCGCGTACCGGGTTGCCGCCGTTTTCAACCGCCAGCCCGCAGCCGAGGAAACAGAGTTCTTGACCAGCGATTTCATGCGCGGCCAACTCGATGCCGCCGGCTACCCTGATGCCGTTCTGAGCGCAGCTAACCGAAGATTGGAAATTTCCAACACCTCCCTGGAACAACTGCGTGACGGATTGGCAGCATTAATTGCCCGGGAGCTGGCTCTCGCCGGAAAGAAGTTCGAGGCTGATAGGGACGAAAGAAATTCCCAGTTCCACAAGGAAATCGATGCGGAGTCACAGCGTTATGCAGCGGTGCAAAAGCTCGCGGAATCGGTAGCATTCAGCTCCGCGGAGATTCTCGAGCTCCGTGGGCCCTGACCCTTCGGTAAATCCGGGTCCCAGCACCGGTACAGCTAGAGCGCCTGGACTGGCTGCACCGGCCCGGGCATTCGCAATAGGGCCGGAACAGCACTCGCGCCGCGCCCGCAACTCCTCTGGCCGCTATTGCCGCAGCCTCGATAAACCTGCGCCTGGCGAGCACCCGGAACTAGGCGCCGAGCACAAGGATGATCGCGCAAGCGCCTAGAGCCAGCAGCACCGCTGTTGTCAGCAGCACGGCGAGAACATCCGCGCTGACGCGTTCAGCCTTCACGCCTTGCGCCATTTTCCGGTACCGGGCACGCTGCGAGAGCAGAATCCCGAATGCCATCGAGGAAGATATCGCAATCAGCAGGATCACGGCCAGGCCATAGTGCGGAAGCCAGCGCAGGAAGACCGCGGAAACCACGAGAAATGAAACCATTGTCCGGTTCCACGCGAAGACGGTGCGCTCTGGCTGCAACCCCGGGTCGCTGATCTCGATGGGCTCTTTCATCACGAGCTGAGGGACCAGAAAATCATGGCGATCGCTGCCAGTGAGGCCACCACGGCACCGAATGCCAGCAGCGGGACAATGGCGGGAATCGGCAACGGCCTGCCGGTGCGCATGCTGCGTTCCACGCGGACCCAGCGCACGGCTGCACCGGCGGCAATCAGGATGCCGACGCCGATCACCAGCACCGCCAGCCAGGTGCGAACTGGCGACGGGAAGGCCTCTGCGGCGAATGCCTCCAGCGCTGTGCCGCCCGCGAGGAAGGCTAGCGAAGTTCGAATCCAGGCCAAGAAGGTGCGCTCGTTGGCCAGCGTGAAGCGCGGGTCAGGCTCACTGCCCCGTGGCAATATCCAGCGTGAAAGCGGATGATGGCATCAGCTTGCCGATGAAATAACCCGTCTACAGGAGACAGATGAAGCCAGTGATGAAGACCGGAATGCATGCAGTGGCGCTTGGAACTGCTGGCGGCCCGCTATTGAGGCCGGATCCAGGAACCGGTCACCGTCGCGGAATTTCTACCGCGATCGTTGTGGACGGCCACGCTTACTTGGTGGATTGCGGCCATGGCGTCGGTTTGGGCCTGGCTGAGATCGGGATTCACCCCACTTCCCTGCGCGGAATTTTCATTACCCATCAGCATTCAGACCACGTCATTGACCTGAATTCTGTCATGGTCCTGGGCGGCCTTGGGTTCCGCGGCACCGAGGGTCGGCAGGTTCCTGTTTTCGGACCGGGTGATCGAGGAGTGCTGCCCTCGATGCAGACAGCGTCCGAAGAACCGGAAGCCATATTTCCGCAGTCGCCCACACCCGGGACCAACGCCATGGTCAACTTGCTGCTGCGCGCCCATGCGACAGATCTCAACGATCGCCGACGGGATTCGGCGGCACCTGATATTTCGGATATTTTCCATGGCGTAGATATCGAGATTCCCGCCGGCACAGGCTTCCACCCCAACCACAACAACCATCCGGACATGGAGCCTTTTGAAATATACGCTGATCGGCATGTAAAAATTAGCGCTATCCTGGTCCAGCACCAACCTATCGCTCCGGCATTCGCATTCCGCTTTGATTCGAGATATGGATCGGTCGTGGTTTCCGGCGATACAGCGCCAAGCGCAAATCTTGCGCGCCTGTCCCAAGGCTGCGACTTGCTGTTCCATGAAGCTATTGATCTGGAGGCCATCGCTCGTAGCTACCCGCATGCCTCATCCTCCGAACTGGAAGCGAGCATGGGACATCATCGGCGCGCGCACACCACCGCAGAAGACGCAGGTCGAATCGCCCAGCGGGCTGGAGCACGGAACTTGGCGCTGCATCATTTGGTTCCCGCTGGATCTGGAATGGAAGTTTGGCAGCGGGTTTCGAAACAGTTCTCTGGCGGCCTCTTCGTGCCCCGCGACTTGGATATCTTCCATATCGCAAGTGGCACGGTTACCCAGGTGCGCTAGGGCCAAGGCCGGCAGCTATCCGTCAGGCGACTGGAACGATGGTCGATCAATTGCCCCGGGCCGACGACCACGAGCCCAGCACCGGCAAAGGATGCTGGGCCCGCAAGACCATGGAATCTACTTTGATGCACCAATCGCCCACACGCGCGGAAGCTCGGTGCCATTGACCGCCAGGTCGCCAATCAACCGCGCCTTGAACACCCAGGGGTTGTGGTTGCCGGCGGTACGGGCATTGCGCCAGTGCCGGTCCAGGTTCTTGGTAACGCTCGTGGCGCTGGCGGCCAGCGCATCAAAAGCGTGGGTGATCGCGTTGAGGACCAATGGCGTGAGCACCACCTGCGCCTGGGCGCTGGCCAGCTCTGCCGCATCGTTGGCTGCTTCGTCCTCATCCCCGGTCACCTCGCCGGTGTGCAGCGCCTGCGCAGTTTCATAGGCTCCCTGCAATGCCGTCGACACTCGTTCCACCGTTGCCGCGGCAGCGAAGGCCGCCGCGGAGACCTCGCCGATCACCTGCAGCAGCTGCGGGTCTTCGGCCGCCAGATTGGCCGCGGCATGGCTGAAGGTCCGCTTGCGCGCCTTCAGCTCGGCGGCGAAGTCGCGCTCGGCTGCTTTGGCGGAGCCGGCCAGAACAGCGAGCAGCACCTGCTGGTAGAAAGCTGTCTGGTACTTGAAACGCGTATCGAAGTCGATGAGGTCTTCTTCGGCGACAATCGCATCGGTGAAGGTGGAGGTGCCGGTACCCGTGGTGCGCTGGCCGAAGCCATCCCAGTCATCGGCCAGCTCGACGCCGGGCTGGTGGCGGTTGACTGCGGCGATCACGCGCTTTCCGGTGTCGGTGCGCTCTGCGTAGGTATCGAGCCAGTCGGCGAAGATCGAGCCGGTGGAGTAGTACTTGGTGCCGTTGATCTTGAATCCGCCCTCGCCGTCCGGGGTGACCTTGGTGATCACGTCCCCGACCTTGACGGTGCCGACCTCGGTCCAGGAGTTACCCACCAGTTCTCCCGCCACGAAGCGGGCCAGCCACTTGTCGCGCCCCGGGCCGGGGGCCGCAACCAGACGGTCCTCGACGAAGGCGAAGTGCGCGCGCAGCGCTTGGGCAATATTGGAATCCGCGGCCGCGAGATCCACGAAGAGCTCGAAGAGTTCGGGCAGCGTAGCACCGGCACCCCCGTGCGATTCCGGGATCCGAACCGCACCAAAGCCGGCAGCAGCCAGGTCCGCGACCTGCTGGTAGGGCAATTCGCCGGTGCGGTCGCGTTCAGCTGCACCCTGCGCAATGCGCGCGAAGAGCGGTGCGAAGCGGTTTTTGAGTCCTGCGAGTCGATTGCCAGTTGCAAGTACAGTCATCGTTCAGTCCAATCCGGGAGAAGTTTTCTTAGGTGTACAGCGAGAGCGGCTGGGACTCTCCGCGCAGGAAGTAGGCGCCGACCTCGATCTTCTTGTAGTCCACTGGGTCGTGCAGCGAATGGGTGCGCACATTGCGCCAGTACAGGTCCAGACCCACCGAGTTCGCAGTCGAAGATGAACCGGTCACCTCGAAGATCCGGTTCGCCACATCCACTCCCACCTCAGTGGAGACCACCTTGGCTTCAGCAATTTCCACGGCCAACGCCGCTCGTTCGGGCCGGGTGACTTCCCCGGCCTTCGAGAGCAGGGCATCGAATTTCCGGCCCAGCTTCTCGGTCAGCGCCGCCACTGCTGCAGTGCGGGCTTTGAGCTCTCCGACGGTGCGCTGGAAGATCGGGTCCTGCGAGTAGGTCTCTGCCTGCGAGAACAGCCAGGCGTTCTTGCGGCCCAGCAAGATCTGCTTGCCGCGCTCCAGTGCTCCCTGGGCGATGCCCAGGTAGAAGTTGGCGAAGGCCAACTGGATACCGGGGGTAAGCAGGGTGGAGACCGGTTCATCGGTGACGAATCCCAGCAAGTCCCCTGCTTCGAGCCGCACGTTGTGGAACTTCAAGGAATTCGACGCGCTCAGCCGCTGTCCCAGGTAGTCCCAGTCGTCAACGATTTCCAAGCCATCGATATCGCGTGGCAGAACCAACGCGAGAATCTGCCCGTCGTATTCTCCGCCCTGGACCAGCGCGTTGATGACGATGACCTCGCCAACACCGGAACCCGTGGAGAATCGCTTGGCTCCATGCAGTCGGTAGCCGTCCCCTTCGGCGCTCAGCGTCAAATCCGGATCAACTGGATTCACCGAATCGCCCCAGAGCCAGCCACCTTCCACGGTGCGCTGCCACCATGCCCCTTGCGCTTCTGCCGGGGCGTAGAACGCAATGCCGGACTGGTTGATGTAGTGGTAAGCCAGCAACTGCGAGATGGAGCCATCAGCTGCGGCCAGTATGCGGACCGCTTCGAAAGCCATTTCCCAATGGGCTCCGGCTCCGCCGAATTCTGCAGGCACCAAGAGATTGAGCAACCCGGCTTCGCGCAGCAGCTGCACTTCGGCGAAAGGCTGGGCGTTCTTTCGGTCGCGTTCGAGCGCGTCAGCCGCCAGCTGGCCAGCTACTTGCTGGGCGACGTCGCGCCAATGAGCCAGTTCAGCTTCATCAGCAGTGCCGGTGTAGGGCACGCGCGGCAATTGGGTATCCAGTACAGTCATCTTCGTTCTCCTCTTGGGCTATGGATTCCGAAGGATGCAGAAAATCTGCGGATCCATCGAACCTGGCGTTAGCACTACCTGCGGAGTGCAGGCTTGCTGCGGCGTCTCGGAGCCAGGCCTCTCAGCCGCTCTGGATGGGTTGTGCTCCGAGTCAAGCATTACTGGCAGGTCCTCGGGAAGGGCGCTGTCATGCGGAGGAACAGCAGGACAAAATACGTCATCTTCGCGCCTTCGCCCTGCCGGAAAACGGGCAGATAAGACGTCATATGACCTTCGCATGACGCACTTGGCATGCCGGAACTGGATCTCAAGAGCGTTCCCGCAGGCATCGATTGGGAACACAGCGTGGATCAGGGCACTTCCATGCGACCGCATAGAATGGCCATTCAAGATCAATCGGCAGAAGAGGCGGCAAGTGGATCCAGCAGGCGTGATTGCCTTCATGTTCGGGTTGCTGAGCATAACGCTGGTCGCAGCGTTCCTCGCCCCGATGGCACGGGACCGGAAGCTCGCTCGCAATGCGGCGATCGGCATCAAGACGCGCCACACCTTGGCCAGCGATGGGGCCTGGCTCGCCGGGCATCAGCAGGCTGCGCCCCTGCTTGCCGCGGCTTCCTGGGCCGGTTGGGCGGCATTGGCCAGCGCAGCAGTTCTCTGCCTGCTGGGCCAATTCGGTTTCGCCTTCGCCGCGACCGGAGCCGGCTACCTGGCCGCCATCGCGTTGCTGGTGATCTCGACTGCCACAGCGAATAAGGCCGCGCGGAGCTTCCCGGCGGCAGGCCTGGGCTAATCCAGTACTGCTTAAAGCAACGGATCGCGCCATCTGCCGATGGCGCGATCCGTTGCTTTCTTGGAAGGCGTGCTGCTAAAGCAGTACGGCTCCCAGGACCAGTACAGTCAGGAACCCCGCGGTGCCCTGGATGGCGGTAGCCACGCTCAGGGTCTTGTAGGCGGTGATCACCGGAATGCGGCTGAGCTGCGAGACGACCCAGAAGTAGGAGTCGTTGGCGTGCGAGACAACCATCGCACCGGCGCCTACTGCCAATACGGATAGCACCATGCCCAGCTCCGAACCCAAGCCCAGGGAGCCGAGCATCGGAGCGACCAGCGCGGAAGTGGTCACCATTGAGACGGTGGACGAGCCCTGGGCGGACTTCAGTGCAGCGGCGATCAGGAATGGCACAGCCAGGCCCAAGCCCAGTCCGCTGAGTGAATCCGAAAGAATCGTGGTCAGATCCGACGCGGCCAGGACCGCGCCGAAGCCGGCGCCGGCACCGGTGATCAGCAAGATCGGAGCAGCGGTGCGTACAGCTTCGTTCATCTGCTCATTGAAGACCGCCAGCTTGCTGCCACCGCTCAAAAGGAAAGTCGAGGAGATCAAGCCGAAGATCAGCGCAATAACTGGCGTCCCCAGGAAGGAAAGGATTTCCAGGGCAGCGCCTTCGCCCATCGGGTGCGAGGGCAGCTTCGCAATGGATGCGGCACAGATCAGCACCAGCGGAACCAGGATCGGCATGAAGGCCAGCGCCGGGCTGGGCAATTTTCCGAAGCTTGCACGCAGCTGCTCATAGTCGAGTTCGGAGATGTCATTGTGGTCGTCGCTTGGCAACGGGGTCCATTGGGACTTGTTGAAGCGGCTGGCGTAGGCCAAGCCGGCAAGTGCCGAGATGGCCGCAACGGGCAATCCGACAGCGATGATCAAGCCCAGGTTATCGGCAATGCCGATGCTTTCGGCTGCGGCCAGCGGGCCCGGAGTTGGAGGCACCATGGTGTGGGTCGCGTACAGGCCGGTCATCAGGGCGATGGAAGTTGCCAGCCCGGAGACCCCGGTACGCAGGGTGATGGCTTTGCGCAGCGAGTTGAGCACCACGTATCCCGAGTCGCAGAAGACCGGAATGGAAACGATGTAGCCGATAATCGATAGCGTCAGGTTGGGGAACCGGGTACCGAGGACCTTGATCAGCGCATCTGCCATGGAGATCGCGGCGCCGGATTTCTCCAGGATGACACCGATCATTGTTCCGAACAGGATCACCAGTCCGATATTTCCCATGGTGCTGCCAAAGGCCGTGGTGACCGTCGAAGCCACGTCGGCCAGCGGAATCCGGTAGGCGAAGGCCGCCAGGATAGCTGCGCCAACGAGGGCGAGGAATGGGCTGATCTTCAAGCGTGCTGTGACCATCACGATGGCCACAACAAGGATCAGCAGAACAAGCAGTTCGTACACGGCGGGTTGGCTCCTTTGCCAATATCGGTAGTTCAATGCGCCCAGCCCGCAATGGCTCAACGGGTGGACCAGCCCTATCGGCAAAGCTGCTCAAGGCTTTGCCCGTTGGGCTAGATGCCACCGTGCCACCCCGGTTTCGGGCGCAAAGATCGATCATCTTGCCAATACTAGGAAAAGTGACCCCGAATACCTATGGGCACACGACCACATTTCCCTGGGTTCGAAAGAGCCAATGTGTGCAAACACCCCACCCTTCCCAGCCCCGGCGCCAGCTCCCTTCGTTTCCAGGGCCTAGAAAACATGCAGCTGGCCCAAGGCCACTCTCGCGTAGATGGCATGCTGGAGTTTCAGGGATTCGCTGGACCGCCGAATATCGACGCCGCTGACCTGGCTTATCCGCTCAAGTCTTTGCACCAAGGTATTGCGGTGAATATGCAGATCCGTGGCCGCTTGGCTCATCGAAGCAGCTGTCGCAACGACCAGCAGGGTTCTGGCTTGTTCCTCATTGAGCTGCATCGCTGGGGCAGCTGCATGGTCCAGGCTGCGGGCTGGGGTGCGGGCGATAGCCACAGCAATTTCCCGGCTCCACATACGGCGCCGCGCGTGGGATGGCACGAGTGCCGGATAGCCCACCAATACGCGCAGCACTTCGGTTTCGGCCATGAGATCTTCGGCCTTTTCGACAGGCGCGGAGACCAGGAAACGTTCCTGGTCCATGCGCTCGGGAGCGAAAGCTGTCTCGCTGGCAGCGCAAAGCCTCCAGTACGCGCCGGAAAGGCTAATCCATGACGTGCGGTGATGATCCTTCGCCGGCTCTTCGAGCGACGGATCCCCCACGCTTCGGGGCAGCCAAGCTTCAATGCATTTCGGCCCGCGCAAACCATGCGCTGCGAGCGAGCGGTCGATCACTTCAGGTGCAACGCGACCGGCGATTAACGCAGAAATAATGTCGCGGGCTTCGGTCTCGCGCCGCGCGCTGCGAGAGTGCTCGCGTTCCTGGGCAAAGAGCAATTGAACGGTCAATGCAATTAGGCCGGCCAGCGGTTCCACCTCGTGGGGAGCTCCGGTCACGCCCACAACGCCGCAGAGCTGGTCGTTCAGCACCAGCGGCACATTGACCCCTGGCTGGGTTCCGGCCGAGCCGTCGGCCTGGTTGACACGGATGATGTTGTTGCGGCGGATCGCCTCTGCGCTGCCGTCGTGGTGGGTACCGATACGCGCAGCATCCGTAGAAGCAATGATGACTCCGTGAGCATTCATGATGTTCACATTGCGGTTGATGGTCGGCGCAATCGTGTCGACGACTTTCTGCGCCAACGCGCTAGCCAGCCGGGGTTGCTCCTTTTCGCTCATGAGCTCATCCTATCGGCCCGGGACTGCGCAAAGCAGTCCCGGATTAGAACATTGCCGCTAGTCGAGCTTGACGGTGACCGACTTCAGCGAGGTGTAGGCCTCGATGCCTTCACGGCCATTTTCCGCGCCCCACCCCGACTGCTTGAATCCGCCGAACGGCATGTTCGCATCCATGCCGGCACCGGTATTCACCCTGACGTTGCCGGCCTGGATTTTCTTGGCGAAGGTCAACGCGCGGGAAATGTCCTGGGTGAAGATCACCGAATTGAGACCGTAGTCGGTGTCGTTGGCCCGGCGCAGCACCTCGGCCAGCGAATCCTCGTCGCCGAAGGTGCTCACCGAGAGCACCGGCCCGAAGATCTCATCCTTGGCGATGGACATGTCCGGACTGACATTTTTCAGCACGGTGGGCTGCACGAAGAATCCTTCTTCGCCTTCGGCCAAGCCACCGGCAACGAGTTCCGCGCCATCAGCGATGCCCGCCTCGATGTACCCCAGCACGCGCTCGCGCTGCGCCTGGGAGATCAGCGGGCCCAGCTGGGTTCCTTCTGCCAGGCCAGCGCCCAGCTTGAGGTTCTTCGCGAATCCGGCGATGCCTTCGATGACCTGGTCTGCGATGTCTTCGTGGACATACAGTCGCGACCCTGCCGCGCAGACCTGGCCGGAGTTGCCGAAGATGCTCATGGCCGCGGCCGGAATGGCCTTGTCCAGATCCGCGTCGGGATAGATCACCACCGGGGATTTGCCGCCCAGCTCAAGGCTCAGCCGCTTGAGATTGCCCGCTGCCGACGCCAGCAGCTTCTTGCCTACCGCGGTGGATCCGGTGAAGGAGAGCTTGTCGACATCCGGATGGTCGGCGAGCGCTTGGCCAGCCACCGGCCCCAAGCCCTGGACCACGTTCAGCACACCGGCCGGGATGCCTGCTTCAAGCGCAATCTGCGCCATGCGCACGGCGGTCAGCGGGGTCAGCTCCGCGGGCTTGAGCACGACGGTGCAGCCGGACGCCAGCGCCGGAGCCACCTTGGACAGCGCAATGGTGAAGGGGACATTCCATGGCACGATCAGTGCGGCCACGCCCAAGGCTTGGCGCTGGGTATAGGCGTGCCAGGTTCCTGGCAGGGAAATATCGCGGGTTTCGCCGTTGAGCTTGGTGGCCCAGCCGGCGAAGTAGCGCAAGGTCTCGATGCCCGCGGGCAGCTCGCCAAAGCGGGCGATGTTGAAGGGCTTCCCGCAGTTCAGGGACTCCAGGGTAGCCAATTCATCGAGGTTCGCTTCCAATGCATCAGCGAAGCGGTGCAGCGCCCGCTGGCGTGCTGCCGGGGTCATTTCTGCCCAGGGCCCGGACTCGAACGCTGCACGGGCGGCAGCTACTGCGCGGTCGATGTCCGCTGCGGTGGCAGCCGTCGTCTCGGTCAGCAGCTGGCCAGTGGAGGGATCGGTTACCGGCAGCTTCTCCCCCGAGCCAGCGACCTCCTGGCCATTGATCACCAGCGGAAGGGGCGTGGCCGCCAAAGCGGCGCGAAGCTGCTGAGCCAGCGGAACGGCGGAAAGATCTGTTGCTGTCATGGAATGTATCTCCTGGTCTGCCCGGCGCGCTTCGTCGTTGGCATCATTTTGAATGTGAGTCTTGCCACACAATCATACTAAAGATATATTGTGATTCAAGGAATACATTTTGATGCTCAATGTACTTCTTCTTCCGGGAGCCGACCCCGGTCGACAACTCGCAGCCTTCGCCTAGGCACCAAGCTTTCAAGGAGATCCCTATGGTCACGAAACGACGTTTTGCACGGAAGGCCTTCTCCGGCCTCGCAGTCTCTGCCCTCGCAATCGGCACCCTGGCCGCGTGCGGATCCAGCGAGGAGGCCAGCGCCGACGGCCCGGTGAAGCTGCGCGTCGCCATTGCTCCGATCCAGTTCGAAACCGCACGCATCGCTGAAGAGAAGGGCTACTTCGAGGACCAGGGCCTGGACGTTGAATTGGTCAATGGCGCCGACCCCGCCGCCCTGCTGGCCCAGGTGGTCTCTGGTGACGTGAACGTTGCCATCGGCTCGTGGATCAACGTTGCCACCTCCTTCTCCCAAGGTGTTCCGATCCAGGTCATTGGCGGCAACGGCATGGTCGACCCGGAAGCCGACAACTCCGGCGTCATGGTGGCCAAGGATTCCGGGGTCAAGGAACTGGCAGACCTGAAGGGCAAGACCATTGGCGTAGTTGGCGTGAAGTCCGGTGGCGACATCCCCGTGCTCCAGGCATTGGAAGCGGCCGGCGTGAAAGAAAAGGAAGTCACGGAAGTTGCTGTTCCCTACGCGGGCATGGAAGCGGCCCTGGAACAAGGCACCGTGGATGCAGTAGTGCCTGCCGACTCCTTCTACCACCAGATGTCGGAGAAGGGCTACCAGACCATCTCCAACCCGGTACAGGAATTCCAGTCCAGCATGCCGGTAACCGTTTGGACCGTGCAGAAGCAGTGGCTGGAGCAGAATGGCGAGACCGCCAAGAAGTTCGACGCAGCTATGCAGGATGCCGTGAAGTTCTACTCGGACCCGGCCAATCTGGAGGAAGTCCGCAAGGTCCACGCCGAAGCCAACCAGATCGATGTAGCCGATGCGCCCAAGACCTTCGTCCCGGCGGACGTCACCTTCAACGTGGCTGAAGCCCAATCCGGCATCGATGCCATGGTCCACTTCGGCCTGGTCGAGAACAAGGTCATCGTCGAAGATGTGCTCTGGGACGAAGCCCCTACCCGGGCTTCGGCAGACGCCAAGTAGCCCACGTCCGCTACGCCCAACCGGTGGCGTCATCCCCTGCGCTGGCGCCACCAGCACCCCTAGCTTGCAACTGCTTACTCAAGGATTCCCATGAAAGAGTCAACGATTTCACCGGGTCTGCTCTGGACCCTGCGCATCGTGGCCATCGCCGCCCTGCTGGGCATCTGGCAACTGGTGATCGCCTCAGGAACCATGCCCTCCATGCTCCCCGGCGTGGAAAAGATCTTCTCTGCCATCGCCGAAGCCCTGGGCCAAGCGGCCTTCTGGGGCGGGCTAGGCAAGACCCTGCTCGCAGCCCTCACCGGCTGGCTCATTGCTTCGGTCGTGGGTGTCGTCCTGGGCCTGGTCATTGGATCAGTTCGCTTCCTCGACAACTCCACCTCGATTCTGATCGATTTCGGCCGTTCGTTCCCGGTACTGGCCCTGATGCCAGTCGTGATCATGCTGCTCGGCTCGAACACCATGATGGAAATCGTCGTCGTCGCGCTGTCCTGCCTGTGGCCAGTGCTGATCCAGACCATCTACGGCGCACGCCGCCAGGAAGCCGCGGTTGCCGACACCGTCGCCGTCTTCCGCATCCCGCCGATGCTGCGCTTCACCAAGGTCCTGCTGCCTTCTGCCCTGCCGCTGATCGCGACCGGTGTGCGCATTTCCTCGGCCATCGCCATCCTGGTGGCGGTGGGCGTTGAAGTGATCTCCCAGGCACCAGGCATTGGACGCCAGATCACGCTGATGCAGCAGGCGCAGCGTTGGGATCTGGCCTTCGCCTACCTGTTCTTCGCCGGCCTGACCGGATGGGCCGTCGCCCTGCTCTTGCAACAGGCCGAAAACCGTTTGCTGAAGTGGAAGAGGCAGAACGATGACTAACGCAACTTTGAACGCCCCCGCAGTGCCATCACGCGCTTCGAAGGCCAAGGCTCCGAGTTCCTCGGCGGCCGCCGGACGCAAGATACTGGTTTCTTCATGGCTCATCGTTGCCGTGGTTGCGGCTTGGTGGTTCGGCTCGGCAAACTCCACGAACTTCTTCGTCCCCTCGCTGGAGTCCATCCTCGAAGCCTTGGTCCGCGACCTGGGCAACGGCGTGATTATTTCCGGCGCCTGGTACTCGCTGTCCAATCTCTTTGTCGGCTTGGCCCTGGCTGCCTTCTTCGGCATCTGCGGCGGACTGCTGCTGGGCGAAGTCCCGTTGCTGCTGAAGATCGTTGACCCGATCATCCACTTCTTCCGCGCTGTCCCGCAGGCAGCACTGGTTCCGATGATCATCGGCGTCTTCGGCATGGGGCAGGGCCCGAAGATGGGCACCATCGCCTTCGCCTGCATGTGGCCGATCCTGCTGAACACCATCGATGGCATCCTGGGCATCGAGCCAACGGTGCGCAAGTTCTCCAAGGTCTACCGCATCCCGCGCGGCCTGCACTTCCGCCGCGTGATCCTGCCCGGTGCCACCCCGCAGATCGTGGCCGGCATCCGCGTCGCGTTGCCGATCGGCATCACCGTGATGGTGGTTTCGGAAATGTTCGCCTCCATTGAAGGCCTGGGCTTCTACATCCTGAATTCCTCGGCCACCTTCAAGGTTCCGGAGACATGGGCCGGCGCACTGCTGGTCGGTGTCATCGGCTACATCATCTCGATCCTCTTCGTGCTCGTCGAAAAACGGATCCTGCGCTGGTACCACGCCTCCGGCGCCCAGTAGCCTCCGTTTCCGTCCGACCTTCCATCTTCTGACCAAGGAGAATCCCATGACCACCCAAGCACCCGTTGAAACGACCATGGAAACCAAACCGTTGCTCATGAAGGTTCGCGGCATGTCCATGAGCTATGGCGCCGGCCCGGCCGAAAACAAGATCCTGGAGAATTTGGATCTGGACGTGGAGTATGGCCAATTCATCTCGATAGTCGGCCCTTCGGGCGTCGGCAAGACCACCTTGCTGCGATGCCTTTCCGGCTTGCTGAAGCCAAATGCCGGAACCATCGAGGTTTCCGGCACGAAGATCAACGGCCCGCACCCCGATCTCGCCGTGGTCTTCCAGGACTACTCGCGTTCGCTGATGCCGTGGATGACCACCCGCGAAAACGTGGCCTTCCCGCTGCAGGGCAAGGGCATCGGCAAGGCCGAGCGCAACAAGCTGGCCGATGAGCATCTGGCTGCCGTGGGCCTTGAAGGCCAAGGCGGCAAGTTCCCCTGGGAAATGTCAGGAGGCATGCAGCAGCGCGTGGCCATTGCCCGCGCCTTGGCCTACAACGCGAAGGTGCTGCTCATGGATGAGCCCTTCGCCTCGGTTGATGCGCAGACCCGCTTCGACCTCGAAGACCTCGTGCTGGACTTGCAGCACAAGCTGGGTGTGACGATCCTGTTAGTCACCCACGACATCGACGAGGCGCTGTACCTGGCCGACAAGGTGGTCGTGATCGCGGAGAAGCCGGCCACCGTAGTCGACGAGATCGTCACCGGTTTCGGCGAGACCCGCGACCAGCTGGCCACCAAGGCTGACCCGCGCTTCACCGAGGCCCGCGCACGGATCCTCGTGCGCCTGCGCAAGGACTGATCCCCATGGCACTCAGCGCACGGGCAGCACTGGCAAGGCACGGCGATGGCAGCTTCAGCATTGAGGACATCCACGTTGATGCTCCGCTGGGCGCGGAATTGCTGATCGAAGTCAAAGCAGTTGGACTGTGCCAGTCCGATGCCCACCTGGCGGGCATGGATCTGGGCCTTCCCGCCCCGCTGCTGCTGGGCCATGAAGTCGCCGGGGTGGTGCTCAGCACCGGCAACCAAGCCTGCGGTTTCACTGCGGGCGACCACGTGCTGGCCGCCTTGATCCAGTACTGCGCGCAGTGTGCGCTGTGCCTTTCGGGCCAGGAATACCGTTGCGCCAACCGCCCCAGCACGCTGCGCACGGCCGGCCAAGCACCGCGCGCCAGCTGCAAGGATCAGCCGGTGATGCAGATGTTCGGCACCGGCGGATTTTCCCAGTACACCTTGGTGCATGCCAACCAGGCAGTACGGATTCCCGAGGAGTTGCCCTTCGCCCAAGCCGCGGTGATGGCCTGCTCCACGCTGACCGGTGCCGGGGCAGTGTTCAACTCCGCCCAGGTGGCCCAGGGGCAATCCGTCGCAGTCATTGGCGCTGGAGGCATCGGGTTGAACGCGATCAATGCCGCCCAGATCGCCGGCGCTTCGAAGATCATCGCAGTGGATCTGAGCGATGAGAAGCTGGAACTGGCCCGCGAATTCGGGGCAACGCACACGATCAATGGCGGCAGTGGAGACGCTGTCGCCAAAATCCAGGAAATCACCGGCGGCGGGGTGGATCATTCCTTCGAGATGATCGGCCTGCAGGCCACCAGCTTGCAGGCGGTGCGCATGACCCGTGTAGGCGGGGATGCCTATCTGGTCGGGTTGCATAAGCCCGGCGCGCAACTGCCGCTGGATGCCATGGCCGACATCATTGGGCCGCAGCGCAGCCTGCACGGGATCTATATGGGCTCTTCCAGCCCGCAACGTGATGTCCCCAAATACACCGAGCACTATCTTGCCGGGCGCCTCAAGCTCGACGCGCTCGTTGCCCGGGAACTTCATATCTCGCAGATCAACGAGGGCTTCGCAGCGATGAAGGCCGGGCAGGGCGTTGCCCGTTCGGTCATCACCGATTTCAGTTGATTGCCTGCCACTTCATACCCCCTTCAAGCACGACGAGGCCATCTTGAGAACTCCATCTTCCGCGCGCCGGGCCCTGCCCCTGTCCGCGGTCCTGCTCGTTTCCACCATGGCCTTGGCCTCTTGCGGCAACGCTGGGCAAGGCGCCGAAACACCGGGCGGCTTGATCCCGCTGAAGGTCTCGGTGGCCGGCATCCAGTTCGAGCCGGCTTACCTCGCCGAATCCCAAGGCTTCTTCGAAGACCATGGCTTGGACGTTGAAATCATCAATGGCGCAGACCCCGCCGCCCAGATTGCTTCTGCTATCTCCGGCGAGGTGGACATCGCCACCGGTTCCTGGGTCAACGTCGCCACCTCCGTGTCAAAGGGCCTGCCGATCGAAGCGCTGGCTTCGAATGGCGTGGTCGACCCGAACGTCGATAACTCCGGAGTGCTCGTCGCCAAGGACTCTGGGATTGCGAGGCTTGCCGATCTCAAGGGCAAGACCATCGGTGTCATCGGCGTGAAGACCGGCAGCGATCTGCCGGTCTTCCAAGCCCTGGAAGACGCAGGGGTGGGCGCCGAGGAGTTCAGCGAAGTGGGCATGCCCTACGCCGGGATGCAGGCCGCGGTGGAGACCGGGACCGTTGACGCGGTCGTCCCCAGCGACGTCTTCTACCACCAGATGATTGCGGCCGGCTTCCCCTCCTTGGGCAACCCGGTCCGCGAGTACCAGGGGAATCAGCCGGGCACTTTGTGGCTAAGCACTTCCCAGTGGGCCGGTGCGAATCCAGATACTGCCAAGGCCTTCGTATCGGCCATGAAAGAGGCAGTGGAGTTCTACTCCGATGCAGCAAACCTCGAGGAAGTGCAGAAGATACACGCCGAGGTCAACCAGATTCGGGTGGAAAAAGCTCCAACGCGGTTCGCCTTGGCAGGCACCGCGTTCGATGCAGAGGCTTCCCAGTCAGGCCTGGATGCAATGGCACGCTTCGAGCTCATTGACAAGCCCGTAACAGTGGATGAAGTGCTCTGGGAGCACGCGTCTCGCAAATAACCAGCACCGGCAAATCCTTGGACAGCGACTGGCGCGATGCTAGGCTCACGGGAGCACGTTCTGCCCACGGAAGGTTCACCATGAGTTCGGCAATCAGTTACCTCACCGGAGGATTTCTGGTGTCTCTGCTTGTCACCCTGAACATGACCTGGAACCAGCACCTGCCCGGCATCACCGGGTCCGTGGCGGTTGCGCTCAGCTTCATCGGGTTGCTGGGCTGCGTCTTGTACGCCACGCGCATACAGCGCCGCGCGCAGACCGGAGAGTAGCAGCACCCCCAGAACATGAAACAAGGCCAGCGGTTCAAATAGAACTGCTGGCCTTGCTTCGTTCAGCGACCGGCGTCGATAAATCTAGAAGGTAATCACGCTTCGGGCCACCGCACCGCCACGCAGCTGCTCGTATCCCTTGTCGATTTCATCCAAGCTGATATGCGCTGACACCAGTTCGTCGAGCTTGAAACGGCCCTGCAGATACAACTCGGCGTACATGGGGATATCCACCTGGATATTGCTCGACCCCATGGCCACGCCACGGATGCCCTTCTGGCGTCCCATCAGGTCTCCAAATGGGGTGATGCTGACCTGCGCGCCGGGCTTGTGAACGCCAATCAGGTACGCGGTGCCGCCGATTTCCAGCATGGCCACCGCCTGCTCGCTGGTGGCTTGCAGGCCGATGACCTCGAAGGCATGCGTCACTCCCCCGCCAGCAATCCGCTTGACGGTTTCCACCGCATCGCCCTCCCCGCCGTTGATGACGTCGGTGGCACCGAAGACCTCGGCCAGCTCCAGCTTGGCCGGCTGCAGGTCGATAGCGATGATGCGGGTCGCGCCAGCCAGTTTCGCGCCCTGGATGACGTTCAGCCCGACACCACCGGCGCCGATCACGGCAACGGTATCGCCTGGACGGATGCGCGCGGTATTAATAGCCGCGCCAGCACCCGTGACCACTCCACAGCCAAGCAGCGCCGCGCGGTCGAACGGGATAGCGTCCGGAACCCTTACGACGGTGTTCTCATGCACCAGCACCTGTTCCGCGAAGCCGCCAACACCGATGAACTGGGTGAGCCGCTGCCCGCCCAGGGACAATCGCGGATTCTGCTGCGCGGTGCGGTCGGTGTGCGAGGGCACGCGGCACTGGTAGGGTTTGCCGGTGCGGCATCCCTTGCAGACCCCGCAGCTGTGCACTGGAGAAGTCACCACGCGGTCCCCCACCGAGAGCGAGGTGACAGCCGAACCGACGCCCACGACCAGACCCGAGACTTCGTGGCCGAGCACCGCTGGCATGGGGAAGCCGATGTCCGACGTCGCCACGTGCAAATCCGAGTGGCACAGGCCGCTGGCCTTCACGTCAATGAGGACTTCATGGGCTTCGGGGTTGTCAATGCTGATGTCCAGGACATCAAAAGAGCCGGCAACTTCAGAAACGACTGCTGCTTTCATGCTTCCTCCGGAAAATAGTCGCGCAAAGGGGGTGACGCAGAACACTAATGAAAATATACTATTAGAAATAATGCATTTTTATAAAAAGAATCTAACGAAGGATCTGCAATGCGCGCAGCGGTCATCAACTCCATCGGCGAAGGTTTCAGCATCGAGGAACTCGAAGTCGACGAGCCGCGGGGGCAAGAAGTTCTGGTGAAGGTCGAAGCCGCAGGCCTGTGCCACTCGGATCACATAGTTGCCACCGTAGACCGCGGGCGCCCCTTGCCGATGGTGGTCGGCCACGAAATGGCCGGCACCGTCATCGCGCTAGGCCCCGAAGCCACCGACTTCGAAGTGGGAGACCATGTCATCGCCACGGAAATCAGCTTCTGCGGGAGCTGCGAAGAATGCGTCAACGGAGCGACCTACCGCTGCTTGAATCCCCAGCATGCGCTGCGCGGACCGGATACCCCGGCACGCTTGACGCGCAACGGCGAGCGCGTAGAAGGCTTCGGCGTGGCCGGTTTCGCCGAGTACACGGTCCTGCACCAGAACAAGCTGGTCAGGGTGCCCAAGGAAATCCCATTCGCGCAGGCTGCTGTGCTTGGCTGCGCGACAGCCACCGGCGTGGGCGCGGTGCTCAACGCCGCCAAGGTTTCTCCCGGGGAAACCGTCGCGGTCATCGGCTTGGGCGGCATCGGCCTGAATGTCATCCAGGGAGCCAAGCTGGCCGGCGCCAAGACCATCATCGGCATTGACCTGCAGCCAGAGAAGCTGGAGCTGGCCAAGAAATTCGGAGCCACCCATGTCATCAACGGCGGCACCGAAGACGTGGTCAGCGCCATCCGCGCCATCACCGGCCGCGGAGTCCACCATTCCTTCGAAGCCATCGGCATTGCCCCCACGCAGCGCCAGGCCCTGGAAGTCGCCAAAACCGGCGGACACGTGTATTTCATCGGCATTCCCCAGGGCAAGCCGCTGGAAATGAATATCATGCTGGACCTGCTGATCCCGCAGCGCAATCTCCACGGCATCTACATGGGCTCCTCCACGGTCCGCAATGACATTCCCTACTACGCCGAGCTCTATCTGCAGGGCCGGTTGAATCTCGATGACCTGGTGGCGCAGGAGATCCAGCTCGACGAGATCAACGAAGCCTATGCAAAGCAGGAAACCGGGTCCATCGCCCGCAGCGTGATCCGCTTCTGATCCGCATGAGCAACAAGCTGCAGGCCGCGAACCAGTTTCCTGGTTCGCGGCCTGCAGCCCAGCTAGTGGCGGCCAGCCTCTATTTGCCTTCCTTGGCGGCCCGCTCCTTCTCGATGGCTTGGACCTGGGCAACCATGTCCGGAGCAAAGGCATAGAGCTTGCCCTCTGACTGATGGACCCAGAAGCGCCCGCACAGATCAGTCGTCTCGCTTTGGCCATCGGCTGGCCACCAGTCGGCATCCAAGGTGCGGGTAGCTGAGATCTCGTCAGGCTCGAGGTTCTTGGTGCGCGGGTCAGAAGCGTAGGCCTTGGCCAGTTCGGCTTCGGTCGGATTCCCAACGGTTTCCAGCGCCTTGCACTGTTCGCTGTCCAGCTTGCCGTCGTAGTTCAGCATGAAGATGCGTTCAGCGCCGGTATTGCGCTGGACCAGCTGAACGTCGGTGCCGCCGGACGGAACCCAGTCGGGAAGCACGCCATCGGCCACGGCCTTCTCTGAAGTTTTGGCAGTTCGAGTGGTGGATTCATCGTACTTGTCGACGAAGAGATCAGAACCGCTGCAGCCGGTGAGCAGGAGAGCGAAGGGAAGGGCGAGCGCGCCAGTGGCGAGGTACTTTTTCTTGAGCATGATTCCATCGTAGAAATTTCCGCGGCCCGGGGAATCAGCGATGCGAGGTAACTATCCCGTGCCCGGCTCATACCCTCGGCTGATAGTTTCCACTTCTGGGATCAACCCTGAAACTCCATCTCACCCAGTAAAAGCACTCGCTAATATCCGCACATCGCCACTGCTTATTGGTAGATTGCCTACGAACCAAACGCTACTTAGGAGCCATCACCGTTGACGACTATTGACCCTGCGGCACTTGAATCGGAACTGCGCATCGCAGAAGAACGGCGCCTTTCGGCCATGCTCGCCCGTGACCTCGAAACCTTGGGGAACCTGCTTGAGCCGGATGTGCAGTACACCCACTCCACCGGTCGTGTCGATGACCGCGACTCATTGCTGGAACTGCTCGGTTCCGGGGCCGTCGAATATTTGGCGCTCAGCCACGACTTCGAGTCCGTTACCCAGGAGGGCAACGTGGTGGTCGTCGAAGGCAGCATGAAAATGCATCTGATTTCCGGAGGCGTCGAAAAGCATCTGGCAACTGCCAACCGCACGGTGTGGGCCAAGACCGGCGGCCAGTGGAAGGTGCGCCTCTTTGTCGGGGCCACAGCGCAATAGGCCCGCACTTCGACGCTTTAAAAGCCACGGCGGCAGGCTGGATCTTCCAACCTGCCGCCTTTCCACAGTGGCTATCGCCTCAATGCCTAAACCTGGCCGCCATGGCGGGCCACTGCTTCACGAGCCAGCCCCTTGCCGAACTCGGTGTGCGCGGCAAGCGCTGCCTGGGCCGCTGGCGCGTCACCGGCAGCCAGCGCTTCGGTCAATTCTGCAACGTGGCGGTGGTCCAGCTGGCGCGACCACTGCTCTGCGGTCAGCGCTTGGCGCCAGACGGTGCCAATTCCCAAACGGCGGAAGGAATCCACCAGCTGGCTGGAGCCGGCAACGCCAACCAGAGCATCGTGGTAGGCGACATTCAGGGCCAAGAACTCTTCCAGGTCGGATTCCGAAGTCTCACGCAGGTCAGCCAGCTTCGCGGTGATCTCGCGCAGGCTGGAAATGGTCTCTTCGGAAATCTTGCCCAGGTGCGAGGCGATCACCCCGGACTCGATGGTGGCGCGCGAGTCGTAGGCCGAATCGGTCAGTTCTGCGGTAATCGGCTTTGGCTGGTATTTTCCGGTTTCGGTGCGGAAGACCAGGTGCTCGCTTTCCAGCTTCACCAGCGCGTTGGCTACATGATCAGCGTCGGCCCGGGAAGCCGCGGCGATGGCATCCACGTCGAGGTCTTCGCCCAGTGGACTGGTGCGCAGCAGCACCCAGGTGCGGGTGGCCTGGTAGGCAGCCAACTCCTTGGTGGGCTCGAGGCGGCCCATGGTTCCGCGGTAGTAGGCCAGCGGTTCGCGGTCATGGGCTTCAGCGTGGCTGACCAGTCCCAGGAAAACGGTGTGGGTACCGCCGGTCGGGGTTTCGGCCACATGGCATACGATCGTGGCTAATGCGCCGTCAATCAGCGGGATGCCCTCCGCGGAGAAGGTATGCGGCACGGTAGCGAACTTGTCCTCGCCCTTGCGGCCGAAGTGGAAGGCCAGCGCGCCTTGGTCCTCGGCCAGGATGTTGATGCCGAAGACGCCTGCTTCAACTACCCGGTCATGGGTGGAGCTGGAGCGGTTCAGGCAAGCGAGCATCATTGGCGGTTCCATCGACAGGGAGGACACTGCCGAAGCGGTGGTGCCGTAGAGCTGGCCGTCCACGGCCGTGGTGATCACCGTGACACCGGAGGCGAAGTGGCCTACGACGTTGCGGAAGGTGTTCATGTCTACTGGGGTGACCGATTCAAGGTTGATGATGCTCATGGGAGTTGCTCCTGGTAATTCGGGGTGAAGTTTCTAGCGGGGTCCAGCGCCGCCATCAGATCAGTCAGATCCGGTGCGCTGGCGAGGTGTTCGAGCTGGTGCTGCAACGCGTCCTTGCGTGCTGCCAGTTCTGGATGCGAGAACTCGAGATTCTTCGAGAACTTCTCAACTACCTGGTCATGCTCCAGGGGTGTGCGCAAGATGTTTCCGTCCGGGTGCTCCACGCGCACGTGGCGCACCTCGCCGCTGCGCAGCCGTGCAGTGATCTCCGCCGTCAGCCGCTGGCTGTTGGGCAGGGTGCCGGCTAGCTCGATGCGCCCGAGCATCTGCGCCAGCTCCGGGTCCGCCAGCGCGCTGGCGGTCAGGTGCTCGGGGCGAACCGTTCCGTGGATCAAGGCGATCGCCGCGGTGGCGTGCACCGAGAACAGGGCTGCCACGGTGCGGGTGTCCCCCGCCTCGAAGCGCGCCCCGACGAATCCGTTCAGGGTCCGCTCGCTCAGGTGGACGGTGAGGCATTCGATGTCCTTGTAGCCCACCGTGCCGTCGGCCACCAGTTCCGCGCAGGCCTGCAGCGAAGGCTGCGCGGCCCGGCAACTGGCAAAGGGCTTGATCGTGCAGTCCCCATGGAAGCTCACGCCAAGATCCGCCACCGCCAGTTCCGGCTGCGCGTCGATGCCGAACAGCTGGAAGTAGCCGTGCTTGCCGGTCAGCGGATCATCCGCCGCCTTCATGCCGGCTTTGGCCAGTTGCGCGGCGGAAATTCCGGAGCGGGCGGCGAAGGCCATGGGCAGCTTGAAGCCGTTGGCCCCATCGAAGATCGCCGCCACATTGCCCGAAGCCTGGTTGACCGCAATGCCGATGGCATGGCGTGCCTGCGCCTTGTCCAGGCCCAGCATCCGGCTGGCGGTTCCAGCGGCGGCCAGGGCATTCAAGGTGCCGGTATTATCCTGCCCCGAGTACACGTCGAAGCCGCCGGCGATGGCCAGGCGGGCTGCCAGGTCATCGCCCAGCGCCAGCGCGGCCAGTGCTTCTTCTCCGGTGGCGCCGGTGGCTTCGGCCAGGGCCAGCACGACGGCCACGGTGGTTCCGGAGATGTGGGCGGCGACCTGCTTGCCGGCCGGGCCTTCGGCTTCCACCGGCTCGAAGTCGAAGGAGCGGATCAGGGCCGCGTTGACGAAGGCCGCGGAGGTGGCCGGAAGCTTGATTCCGGTACCCAGCACGGTTGCTTCATCGCCGTGGCCCCAGGCCTGCGCCGCTTCGATGAGTCCGGCAATGTCGTCGGCGCGGTGCCCTGCCAGCCCAACGCCCACCGAATCCAGCAGGCGCTGGTTCACGCGCTGGATCGTGGCCGTCGGCAGCTGGCCGTACTGGGTTTCCAGCAGGTGCTCGAGCAGCGCATCGAGCACATCGGGCGTCGGGTTAGCCATGATTTTCCTGCTTCCCTAGGCGCGCGTTGCCGCGGCGTCCAGGTCCAGTGCGGCCTGCTCGGCGATGACCGGGCTGATGCCCAGCTCGGCGAACATCGCCTCGAAGGCACCGGTCTCACCCTTCATCTGCGCCTTGCGGTGATCCAGCCCGCGGGCACGGCTGACCGACCCCAGGTAGAAGCGCTCGTACAGTTCGATGCGGCTGCCCAGGGCGGATCCGGCGAAGTCCCAAGCGGTGCGGAAGATCTTGGCGCGTTCCTCTGGCGCGATGCCGTTGGCTCCCGGCAGGTACTTCTTGAGCAGTGGGCCCAGGCGCGGGTCCTCGAAGGAGGCCGCGGTCGGGGTGGCCAGCAGGTTGTGGCTGCCCATGGACTTGATGATGTCGTTCACGCGGGCCATCCAGATGGGCATCATGGTGCGCAGCGCGGAGATGTCGTCGTGGCAGAAGAACGCCCCGCCGCCCCATTCCGACGCGTTGACCTCGGCCGAGTGGATCACGGCGCGGGCGATGCGCAGGTAGGAGTAGATCTCGCCGAGCATCGATGCGGTGTCCGGCTTGTTGTCGGTGGCGGTGACCTTGGCCATCTGCACGCACAGGTCGTAGGCGAATTCCAACTTCACCGACGCGCGGATGGCGGTCTGCTGCTGGGTGTTGCCGGTGGCGGTGCCGGCGTTCAGGGAATTGTAGACATCGAGCTGGCCGTCGATGAACACGCGATCCCAAGGGACCAGCACGTCGTCGAAGATGATGACCGCATCCTGCTCGTCGAAGCGCGAGGAGAACGGCTTGTCCACTACCGGCTGGTCCACGCCGTAGTGGTCGCGGCAGACCGAGACCACGCCGCTGGTGGCGACCGGGATCGCGAAGGACAGCGCGTATTCCTCGTAGCCCTTCTGGATGGGCACCGCCGGGTAGACATAGAGCTCGTCGGCGATCGGGCCCAGGGTGGCGAGCATCTTCGCGCCGCGCACGATCAGGCCTTCAGCGGTGCGGTCCACCACGCGCAAGGTCAGCTCTTCATTGATGCCCTGCAGTTCGCCAACCGACTTGTCGATGGCCGCGTGCACGATGGTGTGGGTCAGCGCCAGGTCGTTTTCCTGCACATGGCGCCAGTAGTTCTCCAGGCGCTCGTAGTAGACTGGGTCGCCGGATTTGGCGAAGATGTCCGGGCGCGAGGCGTGGCCGGCGAGCACCACGTTGACGTAGTCGGGGGTGCGGCCGAGCATGCCATTGGAGTAGCGGGCCAGGCGGTCGAACGCGCGGTGGCGGCGGGCGATGTCTTCTGCGTTCTTGGGACGCAGCAGGGAGACGTTGTGCTGTTCGCCAGTCTGCTCGTCGTTCATCAGGCAGTCATCGGCGTACTTGTGCTGGTAGTCGAAGTAGGCGGCCATGCCGTTGATCGAGCCGGCAAATGCCGGGTGCTCGGTGACGTCAATGCGCTGATCGCCCAGCCAGACCTCGCGGGAATCCTTGAGCCCTGCCAGGTACTGCTCTCCAGTGCGTGCACTCATCTTCGCTGCTCCTTATCGGGCGTCCCGCTGAGCGGGTTCAAAAATATATTCTGTGCATCAGTTTATATAACTTGTGTGACCCAGATCAAGCTCTGGACCGAAGAATTTTTTCAAACCCGCAGGATTACACGGTTTTCAAAGGCCGGAGAAAATATTATCTGTCTTAAAATGCGTAAAAAGTGGACAAGGTTAGTGAAATGGGCCACTATGGCTTAAGTCACATCAGCGATCAGGAAGGGTTCTCGACGTGTCCGACTCGCAACAGAACCAGCCAGTGCCGGCAATGGAGCCAAGCGACTCCCTCAACACCAAGGATTTGCGCCGCATTCTCGGATCCAGCTTCTTGGGCAGCGTCATCGAGTACTACGACTTCATCTTGTACGCCACTGCGGCGTCGCTGATTTTCGACAAGGTCTTCTTCGGCAACCTGAGCCCGGGCTTGGCACTCTTCGCCTCCTTCGGCACCTTGGCCGTCGGGTACATTGCCCGCCCGCTGGGCGGCATCGTCTTCGGCCACTTCGGCGACCGCCTTGGCCGCAAGAATATGCTGGTGCTTTCCATGATGATGATGGGCGTAGCCACCGTTGCCATTGGCCTATTGCCGACTACCGCAACCATTGGCGCAGCTGCCCCGGTCATCCTGGTCTTGCTCCGCGTGGTCCAGGGAGTCGCAGTTGGCGGCGAATGGGGCGGCGCCACCCTGATGGCCCTGGAACATGCACCCGCTTCCAAGCGCGGTTTCGCAGCTTCCTTCGCTAACGCCGGCGCACCGGCCGGTGGCCTGCTGGCCACCTTCCTGGTTTCCTTCATCTCCTTCTCCACCGGTGATGCGTTCCTGGAATGGGGCTGGCGCATTCCGTTCATCTTCTCGGCAGTCCTGATCATCATCGGCATGGTGATCCGCCTGAAGGTCGCAGAAACTCCGGTCTTCCAGGAGCTGGATGCCAAGGCCGCCGAGCGCAAGCAGGAGCGCAAGACTCCTATCTCGCTGGTGCTCAAGAACCATTCGCGCACCGTGATCATCACCCTGATCGCTTCCCTTGGCTTCTACACCTGCCAGGGCGTGCTGACTTCGTGGGGCGTTTCCGAAGCCGCGGCCCAGGGCGTGGACCGCTCCTTTGTGCTGAACACCAAGGGCTACGCGGCCATGGTCACCATCGTGGTCTGCCTGCTGGCCGCCAAGCTCTCGGACAAGTACGGCCGGAAGATGATCCTGACCATCGGCGGCACCGCCGGCATCCTCTGGGCCTTCCCGGCAGTCTTCCTGATGAGCAACGGCACCGGCTGGGGCTTCGCAGTTGCAGTCATCGTCGGCAACGGCGTCATCCAGGGCATCCTGGCCGGACCGATCGGCGCCTACATCTCCGAGCTGTTCCCAGCTGATGTCCGCTACACCGGCGCTTCGCTGGCCTACCAGGGCTCCTCGACCCTTGGGGCCGGCTTCACCCCGATGATCTGCACCGCGCTGGCCGTCAGCTTCGGCATCACCGCCGTAGGCATCTTCTGGGTGGCAATCCTGATCGTCGGGCTGGTCGCCATCCGCATCAGCCCGGAAGGCGCCGCCCTGCCTCCCAAGGCAGCCGCGTCAGCGCCGTCCAACGCAAAGCTGAACGCCTGAACCCCGGCACCTGTCCGCGTATCAGTTGGTACGCGGACCAGCTTTTAACACCTAACATCAATTTTTCTGAACCCTATGGCGCAAAAGTTCTCCATTTACGACTTTAGAGACTCTTGAAACCATGGACTCAGTGCTTCCCGTCACATCCGCAGGAAAGGATGAGTTTCAATGACTCCCAAGAACCCCCAGCACATGGTGCTCACGACCTTCATGCTCCCCGCTGGCTACCACAAGGATTCGTGGCGCATGGATGGCTCGCGCTCCGAAGAGCTGGCCAACCTGGAATTCGTCTACGACCTGACCAAGATGGCTGAAGACGCCAAGCTGGACGCCATCTTCTTCGGCGACATCGTCCATGCCAACACCGTGATGCGCGGCGATATCAAGATGAACGGCTTCTACGAGCCGATCTCGGTACTTTCCGCACTGGCAGCACGCACCAAGAACATTGGCCTGATCGGAACCGTTTCCACTTCCTTCTCGGAGCCTTACAACCTGGCCCGCCAGATGGCCGGCCTGGACCACATGTCAGGTGGCCGCGCCGGGTGGAACATCGTGACCAGCTCCGATGGTTTCCAGAACTTCGGCATGGACTGCGCGCCGGATCCGGCCACCCGCTACCGCCGCGCCACCGAGTTCGTCGAGGTAGCCAACCAATTGTGGGATTCGTGGGAAGACGACGCCGTCACCAACGACAAGGAGTCGGCATGGTACGTGGACACCGACAAGATCCACCCGATCAACCATGAGGGCGAATTCTTCAAGGTGCAGGGCCCGATCAACATGCCGCGCAGCCCGCAAGGCCGCCCGGTGCTGGTGCAGGCCGGCTCCTCGGGACCAGGCATGGAACTGGGCTCCTCGGTGGCCGATGGCATCTACACCGCGCAGCCGCTGAAGGAACCATCGGTGGAGTTTTACGCCAAGTTCAAGGCGATGGCGGCTGCCAAGGGCCGCAACCCCAACGACATCAAGATCATCCCGGGCATCCTGCCGATCCTCGGCGACACCCAGGCCGAAGCAGATGAGCTGGCCGAGGAACTGGCCAACCACATCCACCTGGAAAACGGCCGCGTGCAGGTGGGTGCCGATCTGAAGATGGATCTGTCCTCGCTGGACTTCAACGAGAGGATTCCCGCCGAGTGGTTCTCCGATGACCCGGCCCTGGGTTCGCGCTACCAGATATACCGCCGCAAGTCGGTGGACCAGGGCATGACCCTGCGCGAGCTGATCGTTGACCTGGCCCGCTCCACCGGACACCAGTGGATGGCCGGCACCGCCTCGGCAGTGGCAGACCGCATGATCGACTGGTTCGATTCCAAGGCCTGCGACGGCTTCAACCTGAACGCCCCGTTCAACCCAGGCGGCTTCAAGCTCATCTGCGACAAGCTGGTCCCTGAATTGCAGAATCGTGGCTACTTCCGCACCGAATACGAGGGCACCACCCTGCGGGATAACTTCGGATTGTCCTACCCGTCCTCGATCCGCACGCGCGTCTAGCCGCTAGCTGCGCCGGCCCGCATTCTCGAAGAGTTCCGCGGCGACTTCCACCCAGGCTTGGGCACGGGAGTTCAGCCGCGAACTGCGGGGCCAAGCCACCGAAACCGGAACCACTGCGATATTTTCGTCATCGAGTTTCAGCGGCTTGAGCACCACGTTCAGCTCTTCGTAGGGTGCTTCCAGGGCCGGCTGCTGGAACAGCACAGCCACCCCGCGGCCGGTACTGACCAGCGAGCGCACGGTCGCATAGGAACGTGAGCGGTGCCGGATCATCGGTTCCAGCCCGCTGCCCTGGTACAGGCCGAGGATGCGCTGGGTGATCGGCTCGGATTCGAAGAGGACCAACGGCTCCTTCGCGATTTCACGCAATGATACCGAGGGGCTGGCCGTCAGCGGATGCCCGGAAGGCAGCAGTATCTGGGCCTCGGCCATCGCCACGGTGGCCGAACGCAAGGCTGGTGAGATCTCCGATCCGTAAAGGAAGGCGACATCGATGGAACCATCGAGCAGCGCATGCTGCATTTCCTGGTGGAACCCCTCCAGGAAATCGACCTCCACCTTCGGGCATTGCTGGGCAAAGGCACTGAGCATGGGCGGAATGATGATCGGGCCCAGGGGCATGAAGCAGCCAACGGTTAACGGGCCGGCAAGCTCTTCGCGGGTCCCCTGGCCCATGGTTTCCAGATCATGGGCCCGCTCCAGCAGTTCCCGGGCCTGGAGCAGCACGGTCTTGCCGGTCGCGGTCAACGTCAGCCCCTTGGCCCGGCGCTTGATCGCCAGCTCGGCACCGACGATGCGTTCGAGTTCCGCTATGGACATGGAAATTGCCGAAGGCGCCAGATGCAGCCGGCGGGCAGCTTCGGCCATGGTTCCAGCCTCGGCCGCGACAACGAAGTGCCAAAGCTGGCGCAAGGTCAGTTGCGGGTGGGACACAAGATTCATGTCATCAAGCATATTGATGACGGCACGAAACAAAGCAAGTTTTTCAGATTAAGACAGTGGGGCCGCGGCGTTCGCCGATGGCCAGTGGAAGGGTGAATCATGGATCGTCGTGAAGAATTTCTTGAGGCAGCCAAGGAAATCGTTGGCGCAGAAAACGTTGTTTCCTTGGGAGATTCCGAGGGCTACTTGGATCCCTACCCGCTGAACCCGGGCCGTACCCCTTGGCCCGGCATCCGCCCGGCCAGCACCGAGGAAGTGCAGGCCATCGTCAAGCTGGCCACCGAGCACGAGGTACCGTTGTGGACCTTCTCCTGCGGCAAGAACCTGGGCTATGGCGGCCCCGAACCACGCGATACCGGGATGGTGGCGCTGGATTTGAGCCGCATGAACCGCATCATCGCGGTCGATGACCGGCTGTGCTACGCCGTGGTGGAGCCCGGCGTCACCTTCTTCGATCTCTTCGAATACATCAAGGAACGCGGCCTGAAGGTCTGGATGTCGGTTCCGGCCTTGGGCTGGGGCTCGGTCATGGGCAATATGCTCGACCGCGGCTACGGCATGACCCCGCTGGGCGACCACGTGAAGTCCTTGTGCGGCATGGAAGTGGTCATGCCCGACGGCGATCTGGTCCGCACCGGCATGGGCGCGATGGACGGCACCGAGCTGGGCCCGATCTTCCAGGGCGGCTTCGGCCCGACCTTGGACGGACTGTTCACCCAGTCCAACTACGGCGTGGTTACCCAGGTCGGACTGTGGCTGATGCCGGCACCGCACACCTACGTCAATGGCGATATTTTCGTCGACGACGAGGCGCACCTGCCGCAACTGATCGACATCCTCACCACCTTGCGCCGCGAGGAAATCATCCAGAACAATGCCCTCTGCGGCAATGTGGTGCGCGCGGCAACCATGCGCGGATCGCGCGCCGACTTCTGGGATGGCGAAGGTTCCATTCCCGACTGGCGCCTGGAAGAAATGCGCCAGGAATTCGGCATTGGCCAGTGGAACTGCAAGTTCGCCTTCTACGGCGACCGCGGACTGTGCGAACGCCGCCTGCAAATCGTCAAGGACAGGATCAGCGTGATCCCCGGTGCCCGCGTTGACGCCCGGTTCTACTCGGGAGAAGAAGGCTTGGCCTTGCAGCATGAGGACATCGCCGCCCAGGACCGCACCCAGATGGCCGGCGTCCCGACCTTGAAGCCGCTGTCCACCGTGGGCTGGGCCGCTGAAAACGGCGGACACATCGACGCGGCGCCGATCATCCCGGCCCGCGGCGAACTCGTGGCCGAGTTCTACCAGGAAGCCAAGAAGCTCTACGCGAAGCACGGCTTCGACCTGTACATCGGGTACCACCTGTACCCCCGGCATATGGTTCACGTGACCATGATCTTCTTCGAGCGCGGCAACCAGGAGATGCTTGCCCGTGCGCGCGCCCTGTACTCCGAGCTGCTCGATGCGGCCCGCGCCCGCGGCTACGCACCGTACCGCAGCCACGTGGACTACATGGACCGCATTGCCGACGGCTTCGACTTCAACGACAACGCAGCACGCCGCCTGCAGGAGAAGATCAAGGATGCACTGGATCCGGCGGGGATCCTGGCCCCTGGCAAACAGGGCGTCTGGCCTGCGCGCTTCCGCGATCAGCGCTCCAGCGTCTAGCCCCAAGCCTGTGCCTTGAGCCACGCATGATCCCCTCACCGCAATAGGCAGTGGGGGGATTTTCATATGGCTCTTCCCCGGAATTAGCGTCGACAGAGAATTGGGCATACGCCCCCGCCAGCTCGGAAGATGCTAGGAAAGTACAGCACTCCATTTTTACATGCGTTGATTTAATGAACCATTGATATAAAGTGGAGAAGATCGGGCACAACGCGCAATCGTGATCACACTGGTATTGAGCATATGCAAACCGACGAATCCCGAATGAGCGCCAGAGGAGCAGTTAAGTGAAAGACTTCTTCCAGTCCCTGTCCAAGCGTGCATTTGCGATCCTCATCGCTATCGTGGTTCTGATTCTGATCGCAGTGCCAACAGCTCTGATGTCAGGACTTCTGAGCAGTATCTTTGATTCACCGGCAGAAGGCATCCGAGTATTTTTCATCATGGTCGGCGCTGGCGCAGTTCTCCTTGTATGCGAGCTATTCATCGAAGAAGCACGCGAACGCCGCCAACTGAAAAAGCGGGCTCTGGCATCGGGCAAAAAGAAATAATCTCCTGCTGGCACTAGTTTCGTTCCCGCCACCATCCGGACCCACGCCACTGCTAGAGACCGCGCGCAAAACCACCGTCAACGCGAACGTTCTGTCCGGTCAGGTAGCTTGACTCGTCGCTGGCCAAGAAGCGCACGGCCTTGGCAATCTCGGTGGTGCTGGCAGCACGGCGCAATGGAATCTTCTGGACCCATGTTTCAGGAACCGTGCTCGGGTCCTCCTTGGTGAAGCCGGGAAGCACGTTATTCATGCGTATGCCCTTGGGCCCGTATTCATCGGTGTACAACTTGGTGAAGGAGGCCAATGCTGCACGGAAGGTCGCAGAGACCGGGTACTTGGGGTTCGGTTCAAAAGGCGAGCTGGTGGAGATGTTCACGATGATCCCTCCCCCATTGGCCTCGAAATGAGGGGTGACGATGCGGCACATGCGAATCACGTTCATAAAGTACATCTGCATGCCGGTTTCCCAATCCCCATCGGTGATCTCCAGGATCGGACCGGATGCTGCATGGCCCGAACCGTTGATCACCAGATCGATCCGCCCGTAGGTCTCCAGCGCCAGATCGACTACGGCCTGCAGGTCTTCGGTCGAGCAGTTCGAACCGACCACACCGGCTCCCCCAAGTTCTTCGGCGAGCGCCTTGGCCTTCCCCGAAGGCGAGAGCGCGACTATCTTGTACCCGTCGCGCGATGCCAATTCGCGGGCTACGGCAGCTCCGATACCGGAGCCCGCTCCAACAACTACAGCTACTTTTAGTGTTTCAGTCATTCAATCCCCTCAGTGGATACCCGCTGAACCTCACGCGCGATCAAGGCATTGATCGCAGCGGAAGAAAGATCGGCAAATTCCATAAAATCAATCTCGTCGCCAGCAGAAGCGGCAACGTAAAACCCATCGGTGAGCGCGCGTCCGAGCACCACCATTTTCCGCCCGAAGTCCGGATCGGCAGCCAGTACTACATCTGGGATTTCCGGTTCAACCCGGGACACCATCAGCTCAAACATTTCTTTTCTGACTTCAAGGTAGCGCTCACGTGCAGCATTGCCTTCGAGCCGCTTCTCCAGCGCAAAGAGCAGCGCCAAGATCCAAAACGCCTCAGTCTCATTTTCCGGGTTGGTGGATCCACCGGCAGATCCGGCGATGCTGCGGCGCAGCAGGTCGCGGTTTGTTGGTCCCGTATGGTCGACTTTCCATTGCTCAAAGCAGAAATCGATCAAATCTGAAAAGAGCTGCTCTTTGTTATTGAAGTGCCAATAGACCGACCCGACCGGCAGCCCGGAGAGTTTCGCAACCTTGGACATCGTGGTGCCCTCGTACCCTGCTGTAACTGCCAAAGTCAGCGCTGCATTGAGAATTGCCTTCTCATTTTCGGGGGTTCCCTGGTGCGATCCATTGCGTCGGGCCACGAACTACTCCTTCTTCCGTACTGCTTGAGTCAACACTGCAGAGACTACTGCACGTGGAAGCGCCCAACACTCTCCCACATGCACCAAGTTGGCACTGGCTCTATTCAGCGCAGAAATTCATGCTCATCTGGACGAATGGTTTCGGTTGCTTCCCAATATTCGATGTTGGTGAATGGCCACACTTGGGAGACCCTGCCCTTGCGGTTCTGGTACCACGTGTTGACATAGGGCTGGCCCCACGCCATCTGGCGGTTTTCTGCGTCCACCCATGTGGTGAAGCGATCCAAGGCTTCCTGGGTGACATCCAGTGCCTTCGCATCGCGTTTGAGCACTTCATGGATTGCCTTGAGCGCGTACTCGCTGGCTCGTTCCAGCATGAAGTGCAGGCTTCCGGCGACGACACCACCAACATTCGGTCCGTACACCATGAAGAAGTTCGGGAATCCCGGAACCGTCACGCCGTTATGCGCACGCGCATCTGACTGCCAGTAATCGTGAATGCGCAAGCCTTCGCGCCCAACAATTTCAAGGCCGTCCAGATAATCCGAGGGCTTGAACCCTGTGGCATAAATGACGATGTCCACCTCGTGATGAACTCCAGCCGCGGTCACTATGCCGTGCTCGGTGAATTCGGCGATCGGCGAGACTTCCAAGGTGGAGTCCTTCGCCGTGAGTGCTTGCGCCCAAACACCGTTATCGCGCAGCATGCGCTTGGCACCCGGCGGGTAGCTCGGGATCGCGTGCTTCAACAGCTCGGGATGTCCCTCGAACTGCTCGCGCAGCATCTCGATGAGCTCCTCACGCACCTGGTGGTTCTTGCACGAAACGCTCAACGGCGCCTGCGACCAGTCCGCTTCAGCACGCACGGTATGGAAACGCCCCGGAATTCCCAGCACCGTCGTCCACAGGCGGAACCACTGCGCGTACTGCGGGACCTTGCGCACCAGCCACGAGAAGGTTTCGCTGACTTCCTGGTGGTATGTCGGCGCTGGAAGCATCCACGGTGCGTTGCGCTGGAAGACCACCAGCTCTTCAACATCCTGGTAGATCGCCGGAACAATCTGGTAGGCGCTGGCCCCGGTACCGATGACCGCAACTTTCTTGCCTCGCCAGTCGACGCTCGGGTCCCAATCCTGGGAGTGCATCTGGATTCCGGCGAATTTGTCCTGGCCCGGGAATTCTGGAATGTTCGGGATATCAAGCTGCCCGGAGGCACTGACCAGAGCGTTGTAGCGACGGGTCTCGCGCTCATTGCCGTCCTTGGATACTACGGCTTCCCATAGGCCAGCGGCTTCATCCCAGGTGGCACTAATCAGCTTCGTTCCGTACTGGATTTTCTCGGACAGGCCAGCCTTGGCGGCCACCGTCTCCAGGTACTCGCGCACTTCTTCACCCTGTGCGAACTGGTGTGGCCAGTCGGACTTCTGAGCGAAGGAATACGAGTATCCGAAGGTCGGGGTATCCAGTCGCACCCCCGGGTACTTGTTCTTCTGCCAAGTCCCGCCCAAACGGGTGCTGGCCTCGATGATCTCGAAAGGCACACCGGCCTGCGCAAATCGGTGCGCGGCCGCAATCCCTGCCACTCCCGATCCCACGATCAGCGCGGTGAACGTCTTGCCGGCGTGGGCAACATCCTCATAGCGCCACGTCGGTGCGCCGCTATTTTCGGGCAGGAACCCCAGCTCGTGCTTGAGCATGTTGTTCCACTCGGATCGGCCATTGCTCAGATAGGCCAGAATCTCTTCGGCAGACTGCGAGTCCAAGGTTGGCGTTGCGGTGATCTGCTGATCGCGCAGCTGGATCAGTCCCGCCAGCGCGACAGCTTTCGCCTTTACCACGGCCGATTCTTCCATGCCGCCGTGCGGGTGGTTCTTGGTGTCCACCGGGGTGAGCGGCGGACGCAGTTCTTCGGCGAGGATCGCGGTGTTCGCCGTTGCCGCGGCGATGGCCGCCAGCAGCGCCGGCAGGTCGGCTTGGTCCACGAGCTGGTCAAGCTCTTCATCACTCTCGGTAATCAGCTCATAGTTTTCCTGCCAGAACAGGTCATCCACTGCCGGGGTCAAGGTGTTCACATTGTTCTCGCTCATGCGACCACTTCCTTGGCCTTGGTGACATCAGAGTGCCCCTCGGTATTCGTCTTTGCGCGCTGGACCTGCTCATAGACCTCGGAGCGAAGCTCGCCGAAGCGGGCCTCGCTGCGCGTGGACAGCTGGTTACGCTGAGCTGGAAGGTCGATTTCAATGTCGTTCTGGATGACGGTGGGCGAGCTGGAGAGCACGAGCACGCGTTCTGCCAGATACACGGACTCGTCAATATCGTGGGTTACGAACAGGATGGTCATGTTGTGCTGCTTCCAAATGCGGCGCACCAGGTCCTCCAGCTCGGCGCGGGTCTGCGCATCCACCGCCGCGAACGGCTCATCCATCAGCAGGACGCTTGGCTGCGCAGCCACAGCACGGGCGATGGCAACTCGCTGCTGCATGCCGCCCGAAAGCTGCCATGGATACTTCTTGCCGGCTTTTTCCAAACCGACAGATTCCAAGGCATCCTGAACACGAGCCGCACGTTCGTTCTTCGCCACACCGCTGGTTTTTAGCGGCAGGTCTACGTTGGCCTCCACCGTCATCCAGGGGAAGAGGCTCCGGCCGTATTCCTGGAAGACGACTGCCATGCCCTTGGCCGGGCCGTTCACAGGCTGGCCATCCAGAACCACGGATCCGGACGTTGCGTTCATCAGACCGGCGATGCATTTGAGCAAGGTGGTCTTGCCGCTTCCCGAGGGGCCGACGAGGCAAACGAATTCGCCTTCATGCAAGTCAAAGGTCAGCGACCTGACTGCTTCGAATTCGTTGCCCGAGGACAGCTTGTAGATCTTTTGGACCTGGTTGACCTCAAGCCGGACGTTGCTTTGCTGATTAGTCATTTTCGTTCTCCTTTAATCCTTCGTACCAAGCAAGAGTGCGCCGCTGAATCCACCCGAAGATGATGGAGAGCACGACTCCGATAAGACCGAGCAGGAATACTCCGCTCCACATTTCAGGGATGGCAATGCGGTTCTGGAAGTTGATGGTCCAGTGCCCGATCCCGTCGGTCGAGGCAAACATTTCAGAGACCACCATCAGGATCAGCGCCACCGCCAGTGACTGGCGGATGCCGGCCATGATTTGCGGCGAGGCGCCCGGCAGAACCAGGTAGCGCAGGCGATCCCAGCTCTTCATCTGCATCATCTGCGAGGTGTTCTTCAAGACCTCGTCGAGGGAGGTCACGCCGGCAACGGTGTTCAGCAGGATCGGCCAGATGCAGCTGAGCACGATCAGCGTGATCTTCATGGTGTCGTTAATGCCGATCAGCAGCAGTAGCACCGGGATCAGGATGGTCGACGGGACGGCGCGGATGAACTCGAAAAGCGGTTCAAGCAGCCAGCGAAGCCACCGCACCGACCCCACCACCACACCGAGCAGCACGCCGATAACGATGGAAATCCCCAGTCCGGCCAGCAACCGGTAGAGGCTCGGGACGACATCGGAGAGGAAGCGTTCAGCGAACCAGATGTTAATAAAGCGGTCAAAGAGTTCCAAGGGCTTCGGGATGAAGAAATTGGTGTTGAAGGACGTGTAAATGAACCACGTCGCGAGCAGGATAATCGGCAGGCCCAGCAAATAGCCGGCCTTCTTGAGCAGTGTCATAGCGAAATGCCTCCTCGTACGCTTTCATGCCAGAACAGGGTCTTGCGCTCAATGAAGCGCATGATCATGTTGATTCCAATGCCCAGCAGGCCACTGGTGATGATCAACGCGTAGATAGCCGGCGCGGAGCCATTGATCTGGGCGAAAGCCACTTCCTGTCCCAGCCCCGGGGTACCGACAATCAGCTCGACACTGATTGCCAGAATTAATGCGATAGTTGCCGACAAGCGCAGGCCGGTCATCAGGAACGGCAGCAGCGTCGGGAAGACCAGGTAGCGCACGCGCTGCATGAAATTCATGCGCAGGGTTCGTGCGGTATCCACCGCGACCTTGTCCAGATCCGAGATTCCGTAGAACACCTGGATCAGCACCACCCAGAAGCAGGCGTAGATGATGATCATCAGTTCGGTGCCGATACGCGGCCCGAAGAGCAAGGCCGCGATGGGAATCAACGCAACCGCAGGAATCGGGCGGAAGAACTCCACCGTTGAATGGGTCGCCTTGACCAGCACATTGCTGGAACCGATGATGATGCCGGCGATAATTCCCAGGACGGTCGAAATCACTACACCCAGCAGCCAGGCCTTCATCGTGTTGCCCACGGCCACCCAGAATTCTGCGTAGGCGAAGTTCAATGCGAAGCGTTCGAATACCACAGTTGGCGGCGGCAGGTGGGTTGGATTCACCAATTCAAGCATCGATGCGGCCTGCCAGATGGCAAGGAACAGCAGGATCCCCAGGGTGCCCAAGGCCACCGGTCCTGCCGTCTGCCACGAGACCCGCCGGCGCTTCGACGTGATATTTGCCCTGCGCACCGAGGCCGCAGGAATCGCTGGATTGCTCATGAGCTCCAGCCCCCTTTCAATTGTCGCTGGCCCGATCGCCGGGTGCCGAAGCTACTTGCTCCATACCGTCTGGTCGATGTCCGGACGTTCTTCAACGAGGCCGTACTTCTTCATGAGATCCGCGAACTGATTCAGCGCATCCACGTCAAGATCCGCATTCCATTCGATGAAGTCGGTCTTCTCTGCGGCTTCCTCGGAGGTGCCCAGAACTTCCGGCAGCAAGGCCCGGACCTCGTCCTGGTGCTCTTCGGCGTAGCTCAATGTCTTATCCAGCGCGGAGGTGAAACCGTCCACCAGTTCTGGATCCTCCTGGACCAAGGCGCCGCTGGAAACGATCACCAGTTCAGCTCCTCCCAGCTTTGATTCCTTGATGAAGTCGCTGATCACGCTGCCACCGTCGGCAACAATCTGCTGCAGGAACGGAGGCCCCGCCATGCCAGCGTCGATTTCGCCGCTTTCCAGCTGCGCGGCCACTTCATTCAGACCCAGCTGGACGAAGTTCACCTTGTCCGGGTCGCCGCCGTCCAGCGAGATGGCCTCTCGAATGCCGATGTCCCCGATGCTGCCCAGCGCGTTGATGGAGACGGTTTCGCCTTCAAGATCCTTGGCACGCTTGATGTCCGACTTCTCGCCGACCAGCACTGCCACGGAATCCTCGACAATGTCGGGACGGTTCTTGGCGTAACCCGAAACGATCTTCACGTCCAAGCCCTTGGTGGTTGCCACCAGTGGGGTGGTGGGGCTTGCCAGCATGAATTCCAGGCTTCCGGAAGTCAGCGATGGAAGCTGGGCGGCGCTGCCCTGCCCGAGCAGCATTTCAAGGTCGATGCCTTCTTCTTCGAAGTAGCCCTTGTTGATGCCCAGCTGGATGGCGCCGACTGCGGAGGAAGGGAACAGCCCGATGGTCGCCTTGGCCAGGCCGCTGCTGGCCATCGAGTCCGATCCCGTTTCGGCACCGCCGGAGATGGAGCCCTGTGCGCACCCGGTGAGGCCGAGTGCTGCAATCAGTGCGAGAGCAGAAAGTGTGCGAGTGGATTTGGTATTCATGAGAGTTCTTTCTTCCATGGATGATCTGGGGTGTGGTGCGGTGCGTGTGTCCGCGTCCTAGCGGGCAGGCTGGATCTGATCGGCCTGTGCTTCAGCGACGGTGCTGCTTTCAGTGGCTCCAGCCGGACCTATGCTGGCCTTATCAAGAATCTGCGTCAGGTTCTGTTCCAAGTTCTGCGCCAGGCATTCGACGGCAACCACGTGATCCGGGCGGACCACCACGGCAGAGACCGGACGCTGGTGGAACCATTGCTTCAAGACACCTGCCGGGTCGCCGACGACCTTTACCCCCGGCGCGGCATTCTGCTGCGCCCAGGGAAGCTGGACGCTGGGAACCACCTGCACCAGGCTTGCGCCCAGGGCCTCGAAGCGGCGGCGGGTTGCCGCACTCAGGAAGTGCGCTGGATCGTTGTTCCACGAATAGATGCGCCAGCCAAGGTCAGTCGCGTCATCCAGCAGGACTTCGCGGCCATCGCTGCCAGTCACCTTGGGCTGCGGGAAGAGCATGCCGGTACTCGACTTCGCGCCATCTTCCACGGGGACCGATTTGGAGGCCTGCCAGGTATCGTGCACCACAACGCCGCGGGTGTACTTGGGCATCGGCTTGAAGCCCTGCCCGGAGACGTAGGACTTGAGCTTGGGCAGGTGGTCGATCACAGCTGCGGTGGCATCGCGCACCGCCGAGGTGATCTTGCTGCGGTTGGTGACCACCTTGGACATGCCCACAGAAAGATCGACCATCGCCTTGACATGGTCCCGGCGTTCATCGGCATAGGTGTCCAGCAACCGGTCCGTGGCCAGGCCTCGAGTTACCGCATGCAACTTCCATCCCAAGTTCATCGCATCGCGGATGCAGGAGTTCCAACCCTGGCCCGCGACCACCGGCATGACGTGCGCGGCGTCGCCGGCAAGCAGTACCCGGCCCTTGCGGAAGCTCTCAGCCACGCGGGCATGGTGCGCGTAGACGCGGCGGCGGATGATATCCAGGCTGCCGGGATCCTCCACATGGTCCTTGAGCAGCCGGTGCAAGAACTCTTCGCTCTCGATGAGTTCATCGCTCTCATCTTCGAGCAGCGTGAACTCCCAGCGGCGGATGCCATGGGGCAGGCTCAAGGTCGCGTAGGCGCGCGACGGGTCGCCGCCGAAGACCGCATGCGGGGTGCCCAGCGGATCGTTGGCCACGTCGATCACTACGCCGCGCTGCGCCCGAGTGGTCCCGGGGAAGCCGATCCCCAGCTGCTTGCGGGTTAATGACGCCCCGCCTTCGCAGCCGACGACGTAGTCAGCGCGGATGGTGCGTTCTTCTCCGGCACCGCCGAGGGTGACGGTGACGCCGTGGGCATCCTGGACCAGTCCGGTGGCTTCCGCCCCGAAGCGGACCTCGACGCAGTCGTAGCGGTCAATGCCTTCGAGCAGCACCTGGTCCACCAGCGGTTGCACGAAGCCGTTGCGGCGCGGCCAGCCGAATTCCCGGGTGGTGGGGTTGATGCCGGCGATGACCTTGCCGGCACCGTTGACGATGCGCACCTGCTGGTCCGGCACGGTATGCACCAGGACCTTATCGATCAGGCCAAGGGACTGCATGGCGCGCAGCGACTCATCGTCGATGCCCACGGCGCGTGGATAGTCGATCAGCTGCTCGCGGGCCTCGATTAGGATGGTCTTCACCCCGAGCTTGCCCAGCAGGTTGGCCAGGGTCAGACCGGTGGGGCCGGCGCCGATGATCAGGATTTCCGTGTGCTCGCTCATTATTTTTCCTCCAATGCCGCGAGTGAAACCCGTGCTTGTTTTCCGACGTATAAAAGGTCGATGCCCAGCCCTGCGTAGGCTAAACCATGGATGCGCATGGCTACGGCGGCAAAAGCAGGGTCGCTGCAATACAGCCCCAAGCCGATGCCGTGCTTGCCCGTGATCGCTGTCAGGTTCTCGACGGCTTGGGCCACAGGGCCCTCCTCCCAGTCCGCCCGTCCGGGCAACCCGTAGCTCACCGCCATATCCGAGGGGCCGATGTACAGCGAGTCGAGACCGGGCACGGCTGCGATCTGTTCTGCAGCTTGCACTCCGGCGGCCGATTCAATCTGCACGATGGCCGATACCGCGTTGTTGCCGGCCTGGCAGTAGTCCGAGCCCTGGTACAAGTTCGGGCGGGTCGGGCCCAGGCTGCGGCCGCCCAGCGGCGGGTATTTCACCGCGTGCACCAAGGCCCTGGCCTGCTGGGCGGTTTCGACGTTGGGGGCCACGATGCCGCGAGCGCCGCTATCGAGCAGGCGGCCGATGGCCCCGGAGTCGATGCTGGCCACCCGCGCGTAGACCCATTGGTTTCCGCGCGGGATCGCGCGAATCATGCTGCAGGCCTGGTCCAGACCGATCTCGCCGTGCTGCAGATCGATCATGACGCCGTCGTAGCCGGCGTTCAGCGCGCTCTCAACCACCGCCATCGAGGGTAGTGCTACGTGCAGCAATACCGGTGCGCTGCCTTCTGCCCGGCTCATTTTTCCGATCCTGCAGCCACGCGGGCCGCGTGCTTTGCAGCGTTTTCGGCACCGAAGACCGGGACGATTTCGCGGCGTTGGATCAGCCAGATGCCATCAACCTTGGCGTACTCCTCATGGAATTCGCCGACGCTGGCCGGGTGCAGCGGATCTGGCTGGCTGTCGCGGAAGGTCATGTAGTAGGTGGTGCTCTTGATGACGCCGTCTTCGACGTAGACGCGGGTGCCGCCGGAGAAGTGGCGGACGATTCCGGCGTTGATCTTGCTGCGGCGTTCGCCCCAGGCGCGGATCGCGTCGCGGCCCTCCATCACGCCCATGGGCCCCACCGAACGGCCATCTTCGGCGTACAGCTCATGGAGCTTGTCTGCCTGGCCGTGGTCCAGGCGCCAGTGGAATTCAGCGACCAACGCCAGGATTTCATTGCGGATATCTGCGGTCAGTTCAGTCATTGTTGGCATCCTTGCTGATCAGGGTCGCGGAGACTTCTCCAAAACCGTGCGAGTATTTCGCGGTATAGGTGACGTCCTCATCCCAGTCGACGATCATGCCGATCGAGCCCGACAGCAAGATCTCCCCTGCGCGCAGCGGGTTGCCGGTGCTGATCGAGGTTTCTGCCAGCCATTGGATGGCATTGATTGGCCCCTGCAAGACATTGCGCCCCACGCCGCGGGTGACTTCTTCGTCGCCGCGGTAGAGCACCATTTCGACCTCGTCCAGATCGACGTCGTCCAGATTCTTGCGAGCACCGCCCACAACCAGGCCTTCGCAGGCAGCGTTGTCGGCCACGGTGTCAAGGATGCTCATCTTGTAGGTGTGGTAGCGGCAATCAACCAGTTCCATGGCCGGAACCACGTAGTCGATGGCTGCCTTGATGCTGTCCATATCGGCGTCGAGGATGTCGCTCTTGAGCACGAAGGCCAGTTCCGCTTCGATTTTAGGGCGGATGAATACCGACCGCGGACGGTCCACCGGGCTTTGAAAGACCATGTCATCGAGCACGATTCCGTAGTCTGGCTGGTCAACCCCGGCCTTCTTCTGCACCATCGGATTGGTCAGGCCCACCTTGCGACCCACCCGGCGCAGGTTGAATTCCTGTTCGCGGCGCTTGGTGTTCAGTTCCGAGATCGCATAGGCAGAATCCAGGTCGCCCTCCTCAAGCTGGTGGCGAATGAAATCGATGGAGGTCAGGTTGGCGCGGGCCTCGTACAGGTCATCCGCGAGCTTCTGGATCAGTGCTGACATGTTCAGGCCTTCCTTGATAGAAAATCGATGGCTCGTTCGTTGAATTTCTGCGGGTCTTCCCATTGCGGCCAGTGCGCCGCATTTTCGATGACGAGCAGTTCACCGTCGGGCAGGTGCGAAGCGAGCTCGAGGCCCGTGTCCACGCCGCCGGTTGGCTCATGGTCGGTCCAGACCAGCAATGTCGGTGCCTTCACTGCCGCAAAGTCGTCTTCGGTCACGCGGTTGCGGAAGCGGATTTCGGGATCCTGCAGTACCAGGATGTGCCCGATGGACTTGCTGAATCCTTCACGAGAGTAGACCGCCTGCCGCATCCTAACCAGCTCGTCGGAGATCAGCTCCTCGTTGTGGATCACGACCTGCAGCCGGGCCTTGACGTTCTCGAAGGTCGGATGGTCCACTGCGTCGCGGGTGACCGAGCTTCCCCTGCTCATCGCTGGCTTGCCGACAATGCGGCCGCCTGGTGCGCTGAGAATCAGGGTGTGGATGCGCTCGGGATGCTTCTGCGCGAACTTCAAGGCGATCCAACCGCCCAGGGATTCGCCGCACAGGTGCGCCCGCTCCAAGCCGAGCTCATCCAGCAAGCCGATCAGGTGCTCTTCGTAGTCAGAGATCTCCAGATCGGCGTTCGCCAAGGTGGAGAATCCATGTCCCGGGTAGTCGTAGGCGACAACACGGTGGTTCTCTGCCAATACGCGGATATTGTGGGTGAAGGCTTCAAGGTGGCCGCTGGTTCCCGCCAGCAGCACGATGGTTTCTTCACCTGATCCCACGGACAGGACGCGGGTGTTCCACGGGCCGATCTGCTTGTACTCCAAGGTGTGCGGAAGGTCGCCAATGGCCTGCCACATGGTGGCCATGCCGGCACTCACTTGGCACCATCCGTGATGGCAGCGACGACGCCGAAGCCGGCACCCCAGGTTTCAACCGGCCAGTACTTGTCCACGGCCAGGCTATAGCTGCCATGGGTAGACAAGGCAGCGAAGGCAGCGATCCAGGTGCGGACCTCATGTGCCCCGCTGCCTCCTTCTTTGCCAAACCATTCATTGGTCCATTGGTCTACCGCCGAGAGATCACCACTGCGCAGCACGTCGAGCACCTCGTTGTCCCAGGCTTCATTCAGCGGCTGGGTGCTGGCCTTGCCTTCAGCGAACTTGCGGATGTTGGCCAGCATGGTTGATTCCTTGATTTCGCGCTGTTCTGGGGTCATAGTCGACTCGATCAGGCGCTGGCGCACTTCTTCCGGAGCGTCATCCCAGACCGGGATGGGCGGGTTGTGGGACAGACCGCCGGATGCGAAGACCAGCACTTTCTTGTCCAGCTTCTTTGCCGCGCGTCCTAGTGCCTCGCCGAGCAGGCGGACCCTTTTCATCGGGGTCAGCGGTAGGCCAACGGAGTTCACGAAGATCGGGACGAATGGGTTGGTGAACCCATGGCCGAAGACGAATTCCAGCGGCTGGAGCACACCGTGGTCCACCTGGAGGTTCTCGGAGCGGGCTATGTCGATTCCGTCTTCAAGGATCAGGCTGTGCAGTTCGCGGGCGATGTCGCCATCTACCGGTAGCGGGCCTGCCACGGTACCCCAGTCGCCGACCCCGCTTGCTTGGGCCCCCACGCAGAACGGCGGCATCATTTCGTACATCACGCCGTTGAAATGGTCCGGCCCCAAAGCAATGGTGATATCAGGAGCGAAATCTTCAACGAATTTGCGAACACCTTCGATGGCTTCGTTGATTTCAGTGAAGATCGTTCCGCCTGGATCCACATTCCCAAACGATGGCGCATGGGACATGGCAGCAACTGCAAGTGTCATTTTCAGATTCCTTCGGAGATCTCGGAGCGGTCTAGCTCCACGAATTCAGCTAAACGTGATCTAGATCATTACTTCTAGAATACTGATTCTAGAGTTGCAGATCACATTAAGCTAGCCCCAAAATCATCTGGCCTCTCCAAGAGGCATCCAAGTCAGCGTTGCGTATCCCCTCCAGGGTAGGGTTATCCAGGAGGTTTCGAGCATAGATAAATGATCTATGGATCATCTAAATAATGTATAAGTTCAGGTCAAATAGAGTCTACGAATGGAGCGTCAGCAACACTTCCCATCCATGGGGGAGGCGTGAGGCCAGCGCCGGCATATGTTCGAGAATCGGAGAATATTCTCCGCGAAATAGCTTGGCCGGCCTCGCGATTGCGGCAATAGATCGATGGACCGCCCGAGGTAGCTTGGGAGCATTATTGAATCGAAACCTGCTGGCGCCCAGCAGAAGGGACATCAAGGCGTCGCCACCGAATTTCAATAAGATGCAACTTTTCGAGATGCCAGCAGTTTTTCAAGGAGCGCCGGGGCGCGCTTGACACCGAAATTGCCCAGACCCGGCAAGAGGGATCGCGGGCAAGCCATGGCCGCAAGCTGGCCGTGACCTTCCCGAGGAACCGCGGCTTTTGCCCGGGGCGACATTTCAGGGCAGGACGCAGCCGCGACAAGTTGCCTGCATGGCAAGGTACGGCATGGAACCCAGGCTTACGTCCCGGGCACCCGTATCACCGCCGAAGTCGTAGGGAGAATCGCCGGGCCAGCGTGTTAAATGGCGAGGTGAAGGCACGGACGTGCCTTCGCCTGACATCTAGTGCATGGCGCCATGAAGCAGAACCGAAGTAAGCTGAAAACCGGTGGGCAAGCAATCAAATAGAGCCTGAGGCAACTTGGAACAATGCCAAGCACCACCACTCATCGGCAGAGGCCGAGCCGCCCAACTCGGCCCACGTCGCGAATCAAGGTGAGATGAAAGAACAAGCTGTACAGAGCGAACCATACATCTTGGTCCCGCACACGGTGACGGACCTCGACGATTTCGTCGCTCATCCCGAAAACTACTTGGTAAGCATGTTCCAGGAGCCTAGACGCGCCGCCGGCATTTGGCGGGATCGACTGAACAGAAACCCGTACGGGAGTGAAGGTTTCCTCTCCTTGTCGTACCACGGGACCGAATTGATTTCAGCCGAGCTGTGGGATGAAGTGACTGGAATCTGGTTTGAGTTGATTGAGCTTGTAGAGGAGTACCTGTTAAAAGGATCAGCCGAAAGACTGTTTCCAGGCCAGCCAGTACCACTACGGCTGGAAGTGAAAGGGCGGTCGACGCTATTCACCGTGAACCAGCAGAAGAACCGCGTTGATCCCAGCGACTTCATCCCGGGAATCCTGGATGAGGCCCATCGCTACTTCACATGGGTCGAAGAAAACATCGGAACCAGCGAGGGCCAGGCACTCCAGGCTATTGATTCCTTGCGCAATCAGTTCCTTGAACGAAAGCATTCACGCTACTGAACTCCCATTCTTGCTTCTTAAGCTAGGTCGCTGCGAAAAGCGGCGACCCAGCTCTTGCCTTGATAGCGCCGCAAAACAGGCTTGCCGGCAATCCGCGTTGCCAAAACACTGTCGGGATAGAGGCCGGATGCGTGCAGCGTCATGATGGAAACTGCGCTTGCGCCGGCTCCGGAACCAGTCGGGGATATTCCCGCTGCAGCAATCCGGGTCAGGGTCTGGGCGTGGGCGTGGGAATGCCCACGAAGGTTCTGGCTACTTGAGCAGCTTCACGTGCGGCAAGCAGGCTAGGCCTACCTCGCCACCGTTTTTCACCGCACTGAGCGTGGTTTCGTAGTGCGCGCGCAATAGCTGGCCAGCCAGTTCCGCATTGCGGTCCAGGGCGGCGTTGAGGATATCGCGATGCTCCTTGTCCAGGTCCCGCTTGGCGTCACGGGTGGCCGGGCCGGCCCAGCGTCCATAGAGCTGGATCAGGTCAGACAGGGTGCGAGTCACCTCGGTCAGCAGCGGAACACCACAGGCCTCAACGAGCTTGTCATGGAAGTTCTGATGCGCGTGATTCCATGCCGGGGTGTGGTTATCCGGGTCTTCGTCCGAACGGCGCGGCGTGCGCTCCAGGGTGTGGTGCGCTGCCATCAGCTCGCTCTCCCACTCCAATGGCGCACGTTCGAAGCCCAGCGAAATTGCCAGCTGCTCGTTGACGCAGCGCATCTCCACGATGTCGCTCAAGTCGGCCAACGACAGTTCCGGGACAAAGAAGCCCTTGTTGGGGCGAAGGGTGACGAGCTTGTCCCCCACCAGCCGGGTCAACGCTTCGCGAATGACCGTACTGGAGGTTTCGTAATGCTCAGAAAGTTGCGTGAGCTGCAGCCGGGCACCTGGTTCCCAGCGCCCATCCAGGATATCGGTGCGCAGGGTGTCGCGGATGTGCTTTGACATCGTCTCTGAATCGGTGCGTTTCGCCATGACACAAATCATACCAAAGTCGGCAAAGAATACATTTTTAGTTGACTTATGCATAACCAAGAGGTGACACTGGTTACATCACGCGCCTGCCAGACCCTGTCGCGCACGGCCCGAAAAGACTTGCTAGGAGTAACCAATGAGCGAATCACTGATCGAGACCGCCGCCACCAAACAGGTAGATGACCTGTACTGGCGCGCAAACTACTCTGCTATCACCGAAAGCGACGAGCAGCTGCGCAAGATCGTTGCAAGCACCGACCTGCCGCCACTGATGGTGGCCCTGGCCGCGGCAACCGGCGATTACACGATCCTTCGTGATGAGCTGCGTCCACCGCAGCCGCCGGTTGACACCGTGGGTCAACCGCACGGTGGCATGGACGCCGCAGCTCAGGAAGCGGCCCGCGAATTGGCCTTCCAAGCACTGCGCCGGATCCGCGATGAAAAAATCACCTCGGTGGAGACCCTGGACGACGAGCAGGCCACCACGATCCTGGACTGGATCACCAACCAGGCCACCACCGATTACCACCAGATGCTCAAGCACGACATGGCATTGGTTCCCGAAGTGAGCGGCGCACCGGCCTTCACCAAGGAACAGGTTGCTCCCACCCGCGACTTCACCGTGGCAGTCATCGGCTCGGGCGTGGCCGGCATGGCCGCCGCTTACCGGCTGAAGCAGGCCGGCCTGGACTACACCGTCTTCGAGAAGGGCCACGAAGTCGGCGGTACCTGGTGGAAGAACACCTACCCCGGCGTGCGCCTCGATACCCCCAACTACGCCTATTCATTTTCCTTCGCGCAGCGCGATGACTGGCCCCAGCAGTTCTCCGAAGGCCCCGAGATCCACAAATACACCCGCGACGTCGCGGAACGCGGCGGCATCACGCAGAACATCCAGATGGGCACCGAGGTGCTTTCGGCTACCTGGGATGAAGAAGACGGACGCTGGGTGCTGTCCATGATCGTGGACGGCGGCGAAGTCCAGGAACGCCGCTTCAATGCCGTCCTGACCGCCGTCGGCCAGCTGGACCGCCCGAAGTTCCCCGATACCCCGGGCCACGACACGTTCGCCGGCGTCCACGTGCATTCGGGCGAATGGAAGCCGGGCATCGATTTGAAGGGCAAGAAGGTTGCCGTCATCGGCACCGGCGCCAGCGCCTACCAGATCGTCCCAGCCATCGTGGATGAGGTCGAAGAGCTCAAGATCTTCCAGCGCTCCTCCCCTTGGATGTTGCCTACCCCGTTCTACTACGAGGACATGCCCGAATCGGTGACCTGGCTGGTCGAGCACCTGCCGCAGTACGGCCAGTGGCTGCGCTTCTGGCAGCACTGGCTGGGCGTCGAGGGCCGCCAGCACACCACCGCCGCGGATCCTAACTGGACCAAGGACGGTTCAGTGTCCGCGGTCAACGAGCGCGTGCGCCAGCAGCTGACCGAGATGCTCAAGGAGCAGTACGCCGATCGCCCGGACTTGCTGGCCAAGGTCACCCCGGACTACATCGTGGGCGGCAAGCGCATGCTGCGCGATAACGGCGTGTGGGCCAAGAGCCTGAAGAAGCCGCAGACCACCCTGGTCACCTCGGGCATGAGCGAAATGACCGAGGCCGGGATCATCGATGGCGACGGCACCCTGCACGAGCTGGACGTCATCATCTACGCCACCGGCTTCCAGGCTTCCGAATTCCTCGAGCCGCTGCGCATCACCGGCCGCGAGGGCAAGGACATCCACGAATACTGGGGCGGCAACGCCACCGCCTATGCCGGGGCCACAGTGCCCGGCTTCCCGAACCTGTTCATCGTTTCCGGACCGAATACCGGGCATGTGGTCAACGGCTCGCTGTTCTCGATGATCGAGTACGGCCTGACCTACATCCTGGACGCACTGAACATCGTGCTCGACAAGGACATCAAGGCACTGGACCTGAAGCAGGAGGTGCTCGACGCGTTCGTGGCGGATCTCGATGCCGCCAACGCGCAGAAGGCCTGGGGCCACCCCGAGGTGCACACCTGGTACAAGAACAAGTTCGGCCGCGTCTCGCAGATCTGGCCTTACCCGATCGTCGAGTACTGGAACATCACCCGCGCGGTCGACCAGTCGCAGTACACGGAAATCCGCTAGGCATGGGGGTTTACAGCTACGCGCAGCGCAGCGCCGGGCGCTTCGGCAAGCTCAGTGAAGCCACCGGACTCACCGCAGCGCAGCCGGCAATTTTCCCGCAGACCCCAGGTTCCCTGGATTGGTTGCTAGGTCCTGCACTGCAGGAACTGCCCCAGTCCGAGGATGCTTTCCAGGTTGCAGTCTTTGCTCCGCAGGATGCCAAGGACCTTCCGGTGATGGTTTTCCTTCCCGGCGGCGGATTCGTTTCCGGCGCCGGCACCGTGCGCTGGTACGACGCGCAGGACTTTGCGGAGAAGCAGAACTGCGTGGTGGCCGTGGTCAACTACCGCATCGGATTGCTGGCCCACAACCAGCAGGTGGGCGGCGGGAATACGCCGCCCGAAGAACTGATCTTGGCCCTCGCATGGGTACAGCGCAATATTGCTGAACTCGGTGGCAACCCGCAGGAAGTCACCCTGGCAGGCCAGTCCGCAGGTGCCTTCTGGGCCTTCGCATTGGCCCAGCTTGAGGCAGCCCGTGGACTGTTCAACAGGCTCTACGTTGGTTCGCTGTCCTTCCAGCCGCCGATGGGTGAAACCCAGGCGCAGGAACGCAATGCGGTGATGGCCCAAGCGCTTAATGGCACCGCCTTGGCCGAGGCAAGCACCGAGCAGCTATTGGCTGCCGGCACAGCACTGGCCCAGGCTTGGGCCGGGCGCGGCTTGGGCCTCTACCCGAGTGCCGATGAGTCCGTTCCGGCGGATCTTTTTGATACCGCGCGGGCAGTCGAACGCCTGCATGTGAAGCAGCTATTGCTGTCCTACACCGCCGATGAGGCAAGTGCCTTCATTGGCATGGCCCCCGAGCAGGCATTCACCCTCGATAGTGTGCGCGGGTTTATTGCAGGGAACTTCAATGAACCGCAAGAAGTCTTCGACGCACTGATTGCCGCAGAACCGCAAGCAACGGCCAAGTCACTCATGGTTAGGGCGATGAGCCTGCACCAGATTCAACTCTATGCCGTGGAATTGGCCGATGCGGCAGCCGCTGCCGGCATCCAGGTGCAGCTCCTGGGCTTCGAAGTTCGCTCCCCGTTGCCTCACGCTGGTTCGGCCCACTGCTTAGAGCTGCCGTTCCTCTTTGGCAACCGTGAGCGCTGGCAGGATGCCCCGATGCTCGATGGCGTGGCCGATGAGCTCTTCGAGCAAACGGCGAAGGTTCTGGGTGATGCCCTAGGGTCATTTATCCGCCTGGGAACCGCAGCTACCAGCGATAATAACGCTCTTGCGGTGCACCAGACGGGTGCTCAATCGCTGACAGCACTGGATGAAACAGGCCTGATCAAGCGAGAAATTCAGCGTCCGTTCAGCACCAGGCGACCGGTTTTGGCCTAGTCTTTGCGCGCCTATTCTTGCGGACCAGCAGGTCTGCTCGGGCAGGCGCGCGAGTCTTTTTCCGAAAACACTGGACAATCTAACTTAATGCAAATAATCTAATTATTTAGATCACAATATTTTTATCGGCTACAGAAGGGATCCACCATGGCTTGGGGATTAATCAGGGAAATGGGCCACGTGTCCATCCAGACCAATGACATCGAAGGATCCATCTTCGACGCCACGCAGCTGCTCGGCCTGCGCGTCACCGAGCGCACCGGCAACGAGGCCTACCTCGCAGCGAACTCAGTGCACCACGAGCTGACCTACGTCGAGTCCGAAGTCAACGGCATCCACTCCCTGGGCCTGATCGCGCAGAACGGCGACGCGCTGCGCGAGATCCGCAAGCGCGTAGCCAACGAGAACTTCAGAATCGTCTCCGAAACCCCGGTCTCCGCCGGCGTGCAGGACGGCTTCTCGTTCATCGGCCCCGAAGGCTGGATCTTCGAGGTCTACACCGGCATGCAGCACAACGACCGCGGCCTGCTTTCCTTCGGCCCGGACCGCTACGGCCACATCAACTTCCACCCGCGCGACGTGCGCGGCATGATGGAATTTTTGCGCCGGATCTTCGACTTCCGCCTCTCTGATGTCATCGGGGATGACTTCGCCTACTTCATGCGCTGCAACCCGGATCACCACGGCATCGCGCTGATCAAGGGCCAGGGCACCTTCCACCACCATGCCTGGCAGGTCCAGTCGATCGGCGACCTCGCCAAGCTCGGCGACCGCCTGGGCGCGGCCGGCCGCGAACTGATCTGGGGCCCGGTCCGCCACGGCGCCGGCCACAATATCGCCGCCTACTACGTGGAAACCTCCGGCGCGGTCGTGGAGCTCTACACCGATTTGGAGCAGATCTACGACGATGAGCGCGATCCCATTGTCTGGGGCGAAGACGAGAACTGGTGGAACATGTGGTCCAACCGCCGCACCGAGGACTTCCGCACCTTCGGCATTCCCACTGTCACCGAACTGAAAACCTTCATCTAGAACACCCGAAAGGCACCACCATGCAGTACGTATCCTTCAAGGCAGCTGACGGCACCGAAACCTGGGGCGTGTCCATCGACGGCACCGTCTACGATCTGGGCCCCACCGGCAAGAACCTGGCCGCCAACACCCGCGACGCCATCGAAAAGGGCATCTTCGGCACCCAGCTGGACCTGTCCGGCGCGCCAACCATTGCCGAGGCCGAGATCGACTTCCTGCCCTCGGTGACCAACCCGGGCAAGATCATCTGCATCGGCGTGAACTACCTGGCCCACCAGGAAGAGTCGGGCAAGACCGGGCAGACCGCACCGACCGTCTTCACCCGCTTCGCCGACTCGCAGATGGGCCACCTGGCTCCTGCGGTCAAGCCGACTTCCACCACCAAGTTCGACTACGAGGGCGAAATGGCCCTGGTCATCTCCAAGGAAGCCTTCCACGTGGAGAAGGAAGACGCCTGGGACCACATCGCCGGCTACGCCTGCTACAACGACTTCTCGGTGCGCGACTGGCAGAAGGCCGCCAGCCAGTGGATCCCGGGCAAGAACTTCCCGGGCACCGGCGGCTTCGGACCGTACCTGGTTCCTGCAGCCGATCTGGGCGACATCACCACCGCCGTACTGGAAACCCGCGTAAACGGCGAAGTGCGCCAGAACGCCCCGGTATCCAACCTGGTCTTCGACATCCCGACCCTGATCAACTACGTCACCGGCTTCACCCAGCTGAACCCGGGCGACGTGATCGTCACCGGCACCCCGGGCGGAGTGGGCCTGTTCTACGGTCCAGAGGGCCTGATCAACCACGGCGACGTCGTCGAGGTCGAGATCACCGGCCTGGGCATCCTGCGCAACACCGTCGCCGATGAGGCTTCGCTGCTGGCCGGCGCACAGGCGACCGCCGGCGCCACCGCCTGACGCGCAGCCGCGCACTGATAATACACGAAGCACAAAGGAAGTAGCGGGCAGTGGCACAGTCTCATGAAATCGACGTCCTGGTCATCGGCTCGGGTCCCACCGGCCTGACCGCCGCCAACCTGCTGGCAGATACCGGCCTGCAGGTTGCATTGATCGAAAAGAACCCGGGCAGTGGCGATGAGCCACGTGCCATCAGCGCCACCGATGAAACCCTGCGCGTCATGGCGCACCTGGGAATCATGGATGAGCTGGGACCGCAGATGCTCATGGACACCGGTGCCCGCTACTTCGGCCTGGGCGGCAAGGTCATTGCCGACGTTCGCCCCGGCACACCCCGCCTAGGCCTGCCCGGCAAGAGCCAGTTCGACCAGCCAATCATGGAAGGCCTGCTCTACGAGGCCGCCACCTTGCGGCAGAACCTGGATCTGCACTACGCCACCGCGGCCACCAGGATCGAACAGCATGCCGACCACGTGATCGTGCACGCCACCCGCACCGGCGAAGCCACCACGGGATTCAACGGCTCCAAGGCAGCAGACACCGGGCAGAACCCCTACGCAGTAGCAGAAGGCGAAGAAACCGCCCTCGAGTTCAAAGCCAAATGGGTACTTGCCTGCGACGGCGGTCGCTCCTTCACCCGCCGCGAACTGGGCATCGGGCTGCAGGGTTCCACCCAGACCGAACGCTGGATCGTGGTGGATCTGCTCGATGTGCCCGGCAACCCCGAACCTTTCGCTTCCTTCCACTGCAACGGGCAGCGCCCGGCCGTAGTGGTCCCCGGGGTCGGTGGCCGCCGCCGCTATGAATTCATGCTCTTCGATCACGAAGATGGCGACGCGATGATCACCCCCGAATCCATCACCGCCCTGGTCGCACCATTCCAGGACACCAACGTGGTCTCCGTACGCCGCGCCGCGGTCTACACCGCACACCAGCGCATCGCCGACACCTACCGCAAGGGACGCATCCTGTTGGCCGGCGACGCCGCGCACCTGATGCCGCCCTTCGCCGGGCAGGGGCTGAACGCCGGCATCCGCGACGCCGTGGGTGCTGCCTGGCGCCTGGCCGCGGTCATCAAGGGTGAAGCCAACGAAATGCTCATCGATGACTACGAAACCGAGCGTCGCCCGCATGCCGAGGAAATGGTCAAGCTTTCCAAGCGCATCGGCTGGGTAGTGATGAACACCAACCCGGTGATCACCCGCGTGCGCGATGCCGTGGTCACCAGCACCCGCATCATCCCACCGCTGAACCGCTGGCTAACCGGCATGCGCTTCCTCAAGCAGCCTCACTACACCACCGGCACCGTCGCCGCACCGGTTTCCGGGGTTCCGCACCTGGCCCAGAACTTTGCCGGTCGCATGCTTCCGCAGCCAAACCTTGAGGTCAATGGCGCCACTGTGATGCTCGACGAGCTGCTGTCGGCCGGTTGGAACACCATTGAGGTGGCTGCCGGATCCCAGCTGGTCTTCACCAATCAGGACGGCGATAGCGTGGGGGCCAAGGACATCAACCGGATCTTCGATACCGCCACCGGTACCGTACTGCTGGTGCGTCCAGACTACTATGTAGCAGGCATTGCACCAGCACGCGAGGTCGACCAACTTCTGGAGGCGCTCAGCGCCAAGGCCACCGTGCTGCGCACCTTCGGTGCCGCCAAGCAAGGAACTCGTGGCTAGGCCAGCAGAAGCTGCCCTGTCCGGCATCCGCGAAGCCATCCTCGATGGCGCGTGGATGCCCGGCGAGCGCCTGGCTCCCCCGCATCTGGCCCAGCGTTTTTCCACCAGCACCACCGTTATCCGCGAATCTCTCACCCGGCTTTCCGGTGAGGGTTTGGTGGCGGCGATCCCCAACCGCGGATTTTTCGTACCGGAGCTGAACCTGCAGCAGTTGCAGGATCAGACTGAGCTGCGCTGTGTCACCGAGGAGTTGGCGGTCAACCTAGCCATCGCCCGCGGGGATCTGGAGTGGGAGTCCGCGCTGATTGCCACGCATTACAGGCTGTCCAAGGCTCCGCGGCGGCAACTAGAAAACCCGGAGCAGTTCACCCCTGAATGGGGTAAGGCGCACCGCGATTTCCATCAGCTGCTGCTGGCTCCATGCGCCTGCCCGCCGATCCTTGAGCTGTCGTCCAACCTGGCCAATTCCACCTTGCTCTACCGGCGTTGGGCGGCCGCTTCGCAGGGTGCCACGCACCGAAATGTTGAGGCCGAGCATGAGGCCCTGCTGCAGGCGGCACTTGATCGCGATGCGCCTGCCTTGGCTGCGCACTTGCGAACCCACTATGAGGCTTCGGCCAAGATTATTCTGGATGCCGGCCTGCTCAAGCTGGATATTTTCTAGCGCCCAGCGACCTAACGTCTAGCGCAGGAAGGTTCGGGCCACGCTGAAAGCTGTGCGCTCGGCTAGCTCCATGGTGTCTGCTGAAAGTTCTGCCAGCGTGGCCGGACCTGGCGCAATCGAGTACGCGGCCAGGATTCCCGAGGCCTCCAGCTGCTCATCGGACAGCTGCACCGAACCGGCCACCACGATCACCTCGGCCTGTTCACCGGCAGCCTGCAACACCCCGGAAACTACCTTGCCGTCCAAGGATTGCGCATCCAGCCGGCCTTCACCGGTGATCACCAGGTCAGCGTCGGCCAGAATTTCATGGGCACCAAGTACCTTGGCCACCAAATCCCAGCCCGGCACCAGCTCCACCTCGAAGTAGGACCCTAGGCTCACCGCAATCCCGCCGGCAGCCCCCATGCCCGGCTGCTCACGCAGTGCCCGGCCGGTATTGGCTTCCAAAACATCGGCCAGTTGCGCCAACCCCTGATCCAGAATCTGGACATCATTTTCACTGGCGCCCTTTTGCGGACCGAAGATCGCAGCCGCACCCTTGGCGCCCAGTAGCGGGTTGGTGACATCGCAGGCGATTTGCCAGTTAACCTGCCCGGCCCGGGCATCCAGCTGCGAAACGTCGATCCGCGACAGCTGGTTCAGTGCCCCGCCCCCTGCGGGAAGCTGCTCCCCGTTGGCGTCCAAGAATTTTGCGCCCAGTGCGCTGAGCAAACCCGTTCCGCCATCGGTGGTTGCTGAACCGCCTAGGCACAGGATGATCCGGGCGACCCCTAGGTCCAGCGCGTGAGATACCAGTGTGCCCAACCCATAGGTAGTGGCATCCAGTGGTTGCCGTGGCACGTCGCTCACCTGCGGCAACCCGGCTGCTTCGGCCGCTTCCACCACCGCGATTTTCCCGTCGGCCGAAAGCCCCAGCCGGGAGGTGACCGGGCGCCCCAAGGCGTCGGTGGTCTCCAGTGCGATCGCCTCGGTCCCCCAGGTGTCGATCAACGCTTCAAGGGTTCCCTCGCCGCCGTCGGCGAAGGGCACCGCGGTAATCTCGACCGCCCGCGACCGGCTAGCCGCACCCTTGCTGAAGCCTCGTGCCAAGGCCGCAGCTACCCCGCTGGCGCGGGCACTTCCCTTGAAGGAGTCGGGCACAATGGCCACCTTGCAGGGCATCGAATGCTGGGTTGAAGTCATACCCATCAGCCTAGGCACTCTTGACACCTGCACCTATGGTCTTTTGACTGTAGTTCGAGCGAAGTTCGGGGCCTGCTTATGTGCATTTGTCTGGCTCGCAGATGCTTTTCAAGTGCATCGCTAATAGCTAGCTCTGCCAAAGGAATGGCACAGAAAGCGGCATTAGAGTTTAAAGCACCTCTTGAAGGTGCGAGTGATGATCATAAGGATTCCCGTCGGATATTGCCCGGCGGGAATCTTTCTTTAACCAAGTTCGTGATTAGTCCCGCTGGGAGTCGCGGTACTCCTCGATGGAAGCGTTGAAGCGCTGCAGGTAGCCGGCGAACTGCTCAACGTCCTCAGCCTCCCACTCATTCAGGATTCGATCCAGGGCATGGAGGGTTACTTCGCGGGCATGCTCCAGCTTCGCCAACCCCAGGTCGGTCAGCGTGATCTTACGCGCAATATGGCCAGCGGGATCTGCGATGCGTTCTAGGTAGCCATCGTCGATTCCATGGGTTACCTGGCGTTGCAGGGTGGAGTTGTCCAGCCTCAGCCCGTGGCTTAGTTCCGCGATACTCAGCGGACCCTGGGCCTGAATGCGACTCATCAGCAGGTACACGCTGCGATCGACACCACCGAACTGGCGCTGCTGCGCGATGGTGTAGCGGCTGAGCATGAGCTGCTCGTATTCGATCTGTTCCAGATGGCGCTTCATTCCGAACTTCTCCAATGTGTAAAATACATACAGTATGTAGCTTACACATTTATCCCGGAAGGCTCTTGTGCCCAACCCCACCCCCACCGGACATCAGAAATCCGGACTCGCCGTCGGCATCCTCGCCACGGCAGGCATCGCCTCATCGCTCACCCAGACGATGGTTGCCCCACTGATCCCCCAGCTGCCTGGAATCTTCAGCACCTCACCGGATAACACCGCATGGATCATTACCGCGACCCTGCTGGCAGCTGCCGTAGTGATGCCGATTTCCGGTCGTCTCGGTGATATGTTCGGCAAACGCCGAATGATCCTGATCCTGGCCATCCCGCTGATCCTCGGTGGAATCATCTGTGCCCTGGCACCAAATGTCACCGTCATGATCATCGGCCGGGCCTTGCAAGGCTTTGGTTCAGGCATGATCCCTCTGGGTATCGCAATGTTGCGCGACCTCGTGGATAAGGCGCATCTGCCGGCAGCCATCGCCACGGTTTCAGCCACCCTTGGTGTGGGCGGTGCGATCGGCCTGCCGCTCTCCGCAGCGCTGATCGAGTTCTCTTCCTGGCGCGTGCTGTTCTTCTTCGGTTCGGCGATTACCGTTGTGGTGGCCGCACTGATCTTGAAGTTCATTCCGGCAATTTCAACCATCGGCGCGAAAACCCGCTTCGATTGGCTTGGTGCCATCGGCCTGGCCATCGGCTTGATCGCCCTGATGCTCGGCGTTTCCAAGGGCTCCACCTGGGGCTGGGCTTCCCCGCTGGTACTGAGCCTGCTGATCGGCGCGGTCATCGTCTTCCTGCTGTGGGGAGTATGGGAACTACGCACCAGTGCACCGCTGGTGGACCTGCGCACCGCCGCAATACCCCGGGTGCTGTTGACCAATATCGCCTCGATCTTCGTGGGCTTCGGCATGTATTCCAGCTCGCTGGTGATGCCGCAGATCCTGCAGATGCCTACCGAGGCAGGCTACGGACTGGGGCAGGGCGTACTGGCCGCCGGCCTCTGGATGGCTCCAGCCGGCCTGATGATGCTCTTCCTCTCCCCTGTGGGCGGTCGACTGACCAGCGCCAAGGGCCCAAAGTTCACCCTGGTGCTGGGTATTTTCATCATGTCCGCTGGCTACGCGGTAGGCCAGATTGGCATGGGCAGCCTCTGGGGCCTGCTGATCACCAGCCTGGTCATCAACTCTGGCGTGGCCCTGGCCTACGGCGCAATGCCAGCCATCGTCATGGGCGCAGTGCCACGCAGCGAAACCGGTGCCGCCAACGGCTTCAACACCCTGATGCGTTCGCTGGGTACCACCTCGGGTGCGGCAGTGATTGGCCTGGTTTTGGCCCAGATGACCACCGACTTCCACGGCACGGTGCTGCCCTCCGAAGCCGGGTTCCACATGACCCTGTGGCTCGGTGCGGGAATCTCCTTGCTGGCGGGGTTGATCGCCCTGTGCATCCCGGCACTGGCCAAGCCCGCCCCGGAGAAGATCTAGTTCACCTCCAGGGATCCATGGCCTACGCGCAGTGCATGCTTACCGCATCCACAGAATGCCAACTTAGAGTATTAAGTACCTCATGAAGGTGCGAGTGATGACGTAGAAACTGGCACTGTCGGTCTTGCGACAGTGCCAGTTTCTGTATCCAAAACCTTTTTGCTCGTGTCCAGCAGTCCGCCGGCCGTGCGGCCCGCCCTCATGGAGTTGAAGCAATTCCCCAAACCTGCAGTTGGCGCTCAGCGCCGGCATAGCTTTGCACCCTACAGTGGTAAATACCTCATGAAGGTGCGAGTGATGATCGAGTAACCCCGGCAAAGCAATTCGCCGGGGTTACGATTTTAACCGGCCGGCGGATAGTCGGGTAGTTGGGTGCCCACTTTAAGTGAGTTGCCCTACAGAGCTACTCGCCCTTTATTGAACAGATTGGATCAACGACCCGCCCTCTGGCCTCAATAGCGCCTTGCCCTTGTTCCACCTCGGAGGCACTACTTACCATGACGATACCCCACGTTCGGCAAACACTTGTTCCGGTCGATCGCAGCTCGCTCACCTGCAACTTTTGGCTCCGCTCACACACGCTTTCATGGATGGACATATCGAAAAGGGTATACATTTTGGCATTGAAAGTCGTTCGTGAATCTAACCCCGATTCGCCCCCTGGGGCTATCATGTCCTGAATTTCTCAATACTTTTATCCGCGGTCCTCGGCAACAGCCTGGTCCGTCCACAAGTCTTACGATCTAGGTGCCATCTGCGACCTGATTTAGTGACCCCGATGTGAATCGGTCGGCTGAGGGGCTAAGTCGAGCCTGTCCTATATGCATTAACGTCGGGCTTAAAAACATCCGGAGTGACTGAATTGTGACTATTAATTTCGCTTGACTCCTATATCGCAGCTCCGGCTGACGGTTATGGGCTCCTTGTAAGCAGAACCTTATGTCTAACCATCGAGAAATACGAAGGCGCGGCCCAAGATCTCGTAACCAACGGCATCGACCGTGCGAAGGAGAATTTGGGCATCATGATTACGGCATGGAAGGAGAGTTGCGATCAGGGCTACCAGGGGTATCAAAATGGCCAAAGTTCCTAATAACCGCACCCCGCGGCCGTGGAACCTAAATTCCATGTGCGGACTTGGACCAATGGTAGATTCTCGAAAATCGGTTGCACTACTATCGATAATAAAAACGTCCCATTCATATCTAAATGTTTAATATTCAACTTAAGCCATAATGATGAAATTTTCCTTTGTCGCATTACCCCTTGCATTGTCTTTGGTGACTGTATCGCCAGGGACGGCGCAAGCTGTTGAAACTCCGGTTGGCGAAACCTACACGTTGCAGCAGTCCTCGGAATACGCCCTTTCAACGAAAGATTTTTTCTCCGAAAAGACCTCTGCAGAATCCAACTACATTGAAGCGGCATCACCTGCCGAAGCAGTGGCCAAAATGAACATGATGGATGAACTGCGTCAAGCGGGATTCAACGTGGGGACCATGGCAAAGGTTAACTATGGGCCTTGCAAGATCGTGGCCGAAGGTTTTCACACCAGAAAATCCGGGAAGTACGAGACGGGTGGCTTCAAATCCACTACCTATTGCACCAAGAAAGTCACTGCGATCCACCATTCTTCCCAGGCACGTTTTAAGCGGCTTGCGTGGTGGGTCAAGGGTGGTCGCGCGATTGGCCAGCCAGCCCAAAAGATAAAAGCTGGTAAACATAATGGCACCTACTACCCGACTGTCTTCCAGCAGACAAATCACGCGCTGACATGTAAATCTGCAAAAACGACCACTTGGTCAGGTCGCACCCTCGGAACAATTGTCTACAATGGCAAGACTTACTATGCTGATGCTTATGCTCCTGTGCGGAAGGGGGTTCGATGCCGCCTCTAAGCAATATCCTGACAAAAATCAAGAATCGTCTTAGATCGAAATATTCAGAGGAACTGATGGTTTTCGTTGTCTACGGTAAACAACCCAGCCCGTTTCCAGATCTAGAACACATAGAGCCAATAATTGCGATCGTGGCCAGTGAGCGTGAATGCTATGAGATTCAGGAAAAGTACCCAGAAACTCAAGTCAGCTGGGAAGCTCGGAAGGTCCAGAATACTGAAGGCATGGAACTGACAGGGGGCGGCATTCTGTATCTCACGCATACTACTTTATTGCCGTACGACGAGGATGGCGATGGGAATCCAATCTTCGGAATCATGGAGTCCCCACAGCCTACAGGCCTATATTGCAGTCGGGACACCGCTGAGCAAGAAGCACCGGGTCAATATCTGCACAGAGTCAGCCTCGGTGAAATAAACCTTCGCGGTGTCGGCGAGCTTTTGTGATAAGCATCCAGTTCCTTACGCCAGTATGTGAAGTTGCCGAACGTGAAAAGGGGGCAAACCAGGCGTGGCTTCTCAGCGTGATGATGACCGCACCAAAGGAGACAGGTTGACCCGTACCGAACATCGCTGAAATTTTCAGCATTGCTCATGCAACCGACTGTCAGACCAGCAGACGAGCCATCGAGCCTACAATTCAATATGGTGATTCAGACACTGCATTTGGCCTCCGGTCATGTGGCATGCCGATGGAGGCCATACGATCTGGTTCAGCAGTTAAATAAGTCGGCTGTGCCTACCGTGCGCTTCAATTTCTCCGACTTAGACCCACAGCAGGGTTGTGACGGCAGTTTTGATATTCACCCCTCACCGGCACCAAAGTAACGATTCGCAGGACCGCACAGCACTGATGAAATCCGTGCGAACAAAGTACCGACCTTCCTCCATGTGGATTCGAGCATGCACCGCTTGTCACCACGAAACTTCGACAGCGGAATGGAAATCTCGTCGATAGGAACATTCAGTAGTCGTAACCACAACCCACCGTGGATTGATTGGCTCCGCAGCGTAATTTGGCAGGAAACGGTGCTTTCTCAGTAAAGACCTCGTGGAGAGTACCAGGCCTGGGCTCTGACTGTTGAGCAATCTGTTCATTCTCCCAACCGGCGAGCGCGTACCTCCCGAATGACGGTCAGCGCCTGCGTCCGATCTGCAGCCCTGAGCCCAATCGGGCATAGGTGCGATAACGTAGACGGGTTCCCATTTTCCCTTCCCTGGGACATCTGACGAAACGGAGCCCCGGTGAGTACCGCGACCGCTGAACTGACGCCCCTGCAACGACAGTCGGTGCTGCGCACCCTGAAGTCCCCGCGATTGCTCAAGACAGAGCTGCTCGCCGGCCTGGTAGTCTCCCTGGCACTGATCCCCGAGGTCATCGCCTTCACCGTGATCGCCGGAGTCGACCCGCGCGTGGGCATCTTCGCGTCCTTCACGATGTCGGTGGTCATCGCGATCACCGGCGGGCGCCCGGCGATGATTTCGGCAGCTGCCGGCGCGGTGGCTCTGGTGGTCGCACCGCTGGTGCGCACCCACGGGGTGGAATACCTCTTCGCCACGGTGGTCTTGGCCGGCATCATCCAGGTATCACTGGCCCTGCTGGGCGTGGCCAAGCTGCTGCGCTTCATCCCGCGCCAGGTGATGATCGGCTTCGTCAACGGCCTGGCCATCTCGATTTTCTGGGCGCAGATGCCCGAGCTGCGCAATGTCCCGTGGATGGTCTACCCGCTGGTGATCCTGGGCGTGGCCATCGTCTGCTTCTTCCCGAAGATCACCAAGGCGGTTCCGGCTCCGCTGATCGCCATCGTGGTGCTCACCGCGATCACCATCTTTGCCAAGGTCGCCGTTCCGACCGTGGGCGGCAAGGGCGAACTGCCTGATTCGCTGCCGATCTTCCACCTGCCCGGGGTGCCGCTGGACCTGGAGACCCTGCAGATCATCGCGCCCTACGCGATCGCGGTGGCCTTCGTGGGGCTGCTCGAATCGCTGCTGACCGCCAAGCTGGTCGATGACATCACCGATACCCCGTCAAGCAAGACCCGCGAGTCCTGGGCACAGGGCACAGCGAATATCGTCACCGGCTTCTTCGGCGGCATCTGCGGTTGCGCGATGATCGGCCAGACCATGGTGGGTGTGAAGGTCTCCGGCGGGCGCACCCGCATTTCCACCGCCTTCGCCGGCGTCTTCATGCTGCTGCTGGCGGTGCTGCTCGGCGACATTGTCGCGCAGATTCCGATGGCGGCCCTGGTGGCGGTGATGATCGTGGTTTCGGCGACCACCTTCGACTGGCATTCCATCCGACCGAGCACGCTGAAGATGATGCCCAAGAGCGAAACCTTCGTCATGGCCATCACCGTGGCGCTCACCGTGATCACCAGCAACCTGGCCATCGGCGTGGGGGCGGGCATCCTCTCGGCGATGGTGCTTTTCGCCAATCGCGTGGCGCATATGGTCACCGTGGATCGCAGCTCAACCCCGGATGCCGCCGTGTACAAGGTCAACGGCGAACTGTTCTTCGCCTCCTCGAACGACCTGTACACCCAGTTCGACTACGCGCAGGACCCCGAGAAGGTCATCATCGACATGTCCGATTCACACCTGTGGGACGCCTCGACCATCGCCGCCCTGGATTCGATCCGCGCCAAGTACCAGAACTACGGGAAAACCGTGGAAATCCGCGGCCTGAACGAGGCCAGCCAGAAGATGCAGGACCGCCTGGGCGGAAAGCTGAACTAGGGCACGGAGCTCAGTTTCCCTCCGCGCTCTTCCCGCGTTCGGCCGTCCGCAGGCGCTTGGAGGAGTACATGTCCCGGTCGGCCCGGAGAATCATCGTGCTCAAGTTGTCATCCGTGCGGGCTTCTGCCGTTCCGAAGCTCCACGCCAGCGGCGATGAACACTCGATGCGCTCCATCAGCACCTGAGCCTGGCCACGGGTCGTATTTGGGAAGACCAGCACGAATTCATCGCCGCCCAAGCGGCTGACCAGGTCCCCTGCCCGCGTGGCACTGCGCAGATGCCGTACCAGTTGCTTCAAGGCAAGATCCCCGGCTTCGTGGCCGCCTTGGTCGTTGATCTCCTTGAATCCGTCCAGGTCCAGCAGCGCCACAGCCAGGGGCCTGCGGTATTTCCGGGAGGAGAGCAAGGCGGCATCGCCGCGCACGGCCAGCCCGACGCGGTTCAAGGCCCCGGTCAATGCGTCGATCTGGGTTTGCTGGCGGAACCGGCGCTTGACGTAGAGGCCGACGAACATCCCGGCGACGGTGAAGAACACCAAGCTCAGCACGTTCAACAGCCCGCTTTGGTGCTCGGTGCCCACAGCAGGGCCGAAGAACACCGAGTAGGGAATCGTGAAAGCCATGATCGGGTAGATGGTCCACCGGGTGATAGCCGGTGGAAAGAGCCACGACATGTACAGTGCGATGAGCGGAAATTCCTGGAGCCTGAACACGATCTGCTCATGGTTGACCGAAAATCCCACAAAGACAACGAAGGCCGAGAGTTCGGCCAAGGCCCCGAGATAGGCGATCCACAACGGAAAACGATCCAGCATCCCCCACACGGCGATCACCAGCCCCAGCGCCCCGGCAACCCTGGCTACCGCCAGCTTCTGGAAGAGCGGAGAGCTGAAATCATTGCCCAGGTTGACCACATAGAAAAGCAGCAGGAAAACTCCCACCATCCCGGTGACAGCCACTTCCAATCGCTTGATGCGGCGGAGCCTGGCTGGAAGGAACCGGCTCCACCAAATTCCATCGTCGTTTGACCGCCGGTCCATTGTCCTCGGCATGCCATCACCCGCTTTCTCTTAAATTCATCTTAACCGCGTGTTCCAGGCCAACGGCGCGGTAAGATCTCATTCGTAGCAACAGCCTAATCAGCGACCAGTTGCCAACCCATACCGCCAGGTTAGGTAGTCCATGAAGTTCGTATTCCAGCCACTGATCAACCTGCGTTCCACAACGCTGCTGGGTTTCGAGGCACTGGCGCGCTTCAGCGACGGGCGCAGCCCTGACGAGCATTTCTCCGCAGCCCGCGCCGAAGGCAACCTGGTTGAACTGGAGCTTCGCGCCCTGGAGCGCATCGTCGAATCCAGCCAAGGCCTGCCCGAGGGGCTGCTGCTCACCATGAATGCTTCGGGTCCAGCGATCAGGGCGTTCGCGCACGCAGGGCCGGCACTCGATCCCCGGCTGCTCTGGGGCCTGGAACTGCACGAGCAGTCCGCGCCGGAAGTTTGCGATGCGGCCCGCATCCATGCAGATGAGCTCGGCTGCCTGCTGCTGGTTGACGATGCCGGCATCGGCTACGCAACGCGGGGGCGCATACTCCGGCTGAAGCCGCACATCGTGAAGCTGGACCGTTCGCTTTTCATCCACTACCTGGCATCGACGCAGGCTCGCGAACACGTTGGCATCCTGCTGGCCGCTGCCCGCGAGATCGGTGCCAGGACCCTGGTCGAGGGGATCGAAACCGGTGAACATCTGGATCTGGCCCGGAAGCTGGACTTCGACTATGCGCAGGGCTTCTATTTCAGCCCGGGCATAGAGCTTGCGGGGTTGCCAGCTGCGATGCATGAGCTACACGGACGCCTCGGGATCGATATTCCGGGTTTCTGAGCGCCGTTCCCGTCCCCGCGAACTGCGGATCCGGATCACCGGCAGCAGCTTGGCCAGTCCCAGGACCAGATAGAGCACGGTGTTGATCGCGACGAACGAAGCGAGCACCGCGAACCAATCACTGAGCAGAACGCTTTCGGGAAGAATGATTCCACGTGGAATCTGGACGAGGTGATTCATCATGAGGTGCTTTCCTTCCGTGCGGCGCCCGCGTGGTCGACGTGCTTCCAATCCGCGCTCCGGGCAAAGGCAATATCCCCCACGCCCTTGAGGAACGCAAGGTCCAGGAAGGCGTCATAGACCAATTCCGGAATCACCAGCGCGGCGATGATCCTGGCTTTCCAGCCGCCGTGCCAGACCGTAACCACGCGCTCGACAGCGAAGAGCGCTCCAAGCAGCATCCAGAAGGGGAACCACACCCAGGTGTCCATGGAGACCAGCATGATGATCATCAGCGCGAAATAGCTGAACAGCGCGATCACGCCGTAGCCGATGCCGATCTGCTGGGCCCAGTACCGCGAGGTCTGCGGGGTGACTCCGTACGCGCCCAGATTCTCCAAGGCGCCGCGCTGCCAGCGCAGCCGCTGCGCCCACAGCATCTTCCAGTTGGGCATCAGCTCGGTGACCACCGTGCAGTCCTGCGGCGATGTGGTCAGCGCGCCGAGGGTTTTCAGCGCAATGGTCAGTTCGTTGTCTTCGGTCAAAGCCGCCGTGTCGTAGACCTCGCCGAAGGTGCCCGGCAGCATGCTCCCGCGTGCCGCAGCCACTTCGCGCAGGGCCGTCGCGCGGAACACCGAGGCCGTTCCGGTCAGCACGAAGACCCGGCCGTCGCGACGGCCGATTTCGCGTTGGTAGCGGGTGTACTCATTGCGCTGGAACTGGCCGATCAGCCCATGGCCCTCTTCTCCGTGGAACAGCCCGCCCACGGACATCAGCGCGCGGTCCCAGGTGAAGCGGTCCCGGGCGGTTGCCAGGAAGTCCGCGCCGATCTGGCTGTCGGCATCCATCACCATGACGCAGTCGTTATCGCCCATCCCGGGCAGGATCGAGTGCAGCGCCTGGTTCAGCGCGCCGCCCTTCTTGTGCTTGTTCTCCACCGATTCGAACACCTCGACCCCGTGCTCGCGGGCAACTTGCACGGTCCGGTCGGTGCAGTTGTCGGCAACCACGATGATGCGCGAGGGAGCAAAGCTCTGCTCTTCCAGTGCTTTCAGGGTGTACGGCAGGGAGGCTTCTTCATTGTGCGCCGGGATCAGCACGGTCACGGTCACCGGCCCGGCGTAGATGCCCCGCGTCCGGGCCATCACCGCCTTGGGCGCCAGCGGCCGGCTCGATTTCTGGATCGGCGTCCGGCGATAGCGCCAGGTGACAAAGCGTTCGCCCAGGACCACCAGCAGCACCAGGATGACCGCTGCGGCGACGGCGAAAGCGAGGATGGACAGATCCGGCAGCTCGGTGCTGTAGAAAGTAGTCCAGAGTTTTCCGATATGGACCTCGATCGGGTTCCACATCAGCGCAGGCTTCCCGCTCATGCTTAACGCCCAGGCCAAGAGCGAGGCCGCGAGAACGACGATCAAAATGACAGCGATGCCCACTAAGCGGCTGAAATGTTTCTGCAAGTACGCGCCCCATTCACGTTCGGATTCCTTGGCAACCCCTGGCCTGGACCTGATCTGGATCAGCAAATCATGCCAGGCTTGCCCAAGGCAAGCTACTTGGAAAACTAGCAGTCGGAAAAATCATCGACGCAGTATTTATGTCCAAGGTCACCTCCACCCAAAGCAACGCTGTGCCTTGCGCCCTGCCTGGTGGCATTTGGCTACAGTTCGAGCACTTTCGCCGCATCCTCGCGCAGCTGGTTCTTGCGGATCTTCCCGGTGACGGTGGTCGGGAAATCCTGCAGGATCTGCACGTAGGCGGGGATCTTGTAATGCGCCAGATGCCCGGTGCAATATTCGCCGATGGCCGCAACGTCCAGGGGTTCGCGGCCGTCCCTCATGCGGATGCAGGCGCAGATCGCCTCGCCGTACTTCTCATCGGGCACCCCGACCACCTGCACGTCCTCGATATCCGGATGCTTGTAGAGGAATTCCTCGATTTCCGCCGGGTAGATGTTCTCCCCGCCACGGATCACCATGTCCTTGATGCGGCCCACGATGGTGCAGCACCCGTCCTCGCGCATCACCGCCAAGTCGCCGGTGTGCATCCAGCCTTCGTCGTCGATGGCCGCCCGGGTCTTGTCTTCGTCGTTCCAGTAGCCGAGCATCACCGAGTAGCCGCGGGTGCAGTATTCGCCGGTTTCCCCGCGCTGCAGGGTTTCGCCGCTCACCGGGTCCACCACCTTGATTTCCACATGCGGGTGCACCCGGCCGATGGTGGAGGTGCGGCGCTCGATATCGTCGTCGCTGCGGGTCTGGCAGGAGACCGGCGAGGTCTCGGTCATGCCGTAGGCGATGGACACCCCGTCCATGCCCATCTCGTCGATGCAGCGGCGCATCACCTCGACCGGGCAGATGGATCCGGCCATGATGCCGGTGCGCAGCGACGAAAGGTCGTAGTCCTTGAAATTGGAGAGGTTCTGCATGGCGATGAACATCGTGGGCACCCCGTACAGGCCCGTGCATTTCTCCTCCGCCACCACCCGCAGCGTGGTTTCGGCGTCGAAGCCCGGGGCCGGGATGACGATGGTCGCGCCCCGGGAGGTGCAGCCCAGGTTGCCCATCACCATGCCGAAGCAGTGGTAGAACGGTACCGGGATGCACAGCCGGTCATGCTCGTCCAGATCGATCATGCCGGTGACCTGGTAGCCGTTATTCAGGATGTTGCGGTGGCTGAGCACCGCGCCCTTGGGGTAGCCGGTGGTGCCCGAGGTGTACTGGATGTTGATCGGGTCCCCGGGCTTGGTGGCCGCCAGATGCCGGGCCAGCTCCTCGTCGCTGACCTGCTCGCCCTCGCCCAGCAATTGGGCGAAGTCCCCGGTGTCCACGTAGACCACGCGTTCGAGGCTCGGGGTGTCGGCGCGGGTCGCCTCCACCATCGAACGGTAGTTGCTGGTCTTGAATTCGGAGACCGCCAGCAGCAGGCGCACCCCGGAGTGGTTGACCGCGTAGGCGTATTCGTGGGTGCGGTAGGCAGGATTGACATTGACCAGGATGACGCCGATCTTCGCGGTGGCGTACTGCGCGAATACCCATTCCGCGCAGTTAGGTGCCCAGATGCCCACCCGGTCTCCCGCCTCCAGGCCGGCGGCCAGCAGGCCCTTGGCCAGGGAGTTGATCTGCGCATCCAGTTCACTCCATGACCAACGCCGTCCGCTGGCCGCTTCGACCAGTGCTTCTGCCGGCCCGAAGCGGGCAGTGGTGCGTTCGAAGTTCGCTCCGATCGTCTCTTCGATCAGCTGCGGTCCGCTCTCGCCCTGGGCATAAGCCTTCATCTGCGTACCCCTTCATGGATCGCCTCGTCGGAATTGGCGGGGACACGAAACATGTGCCCAGCGTCACATTCACACCCTAGCCGCGAGCTGTCCCGCTGCCAAGCGCCAGGAAGGAGCCGCGCCGGTGGCCAAGTGGCGGCATGGGGCCACATGGGGCCCGTGGCAGTCCAGTGCCTCCCGGCATGATTCAAGCCTGGAAATCAATCGTTGAATACAGTGCGGCCCAGTCATTCATACTTGTAGACTCTCAATCGACCCAGAATAAGTATTTCACCCTCTTGGACCGCCGCGTTAGAGTTGCCAGCAAGCGTCTTCTGCGCATTCGACGCGCGGTCCGACGATCGGAGCACCATGGACACGAGACTACTTCGCTACTTTGTCGCCGTCGCCGAAGAACGCCATTTCGGCCGCGCAGCGGCGCGCCTGCATATCGCGCAGCCCCCGCTCTCCCAGCAGATCAAGCAGCTCGAAGAGACCCTGGATACCCAGCTGCTGATCCGCACCACGCGCAAGGTGGAACTGACCAACGCCGGCGAGCTGCTGCTGCGCCGCGGACGCATCCTGCTCGCAGAGCTCGACCAGCTCTCCCGCGATGTGCGCACCGTGGGCCAAGGCGCGCTGGGCGTGCTGCGACTGGGTTCCACCGGCAGCGCCACCTCGCGCATCATGCCCAAGCTCATCGAAGCCAGCTCCCAGCAGATGCCGGGCCTGCAGCTGAACGTGCAGGGCGAAATGCTCACCCCGCAGATGGTCGAGGGACTGGTCGAAGGACGCCTGGACCTGGCCATCCTGCGCCCGCCGGTGCGCGGCACCGAGGTGGACTACATGCTGCTGGACCGCGACCACCTGGCCGTGGCGCTGCCGCTGGGCCACCCGCTCGCCGCCCACGATGAGCTGGACCTGGAACAGCTGGCTGGCGAGAAGTTCATCTGCTACCCGCCATCCTCCGCGGTGAACAACATCATCATGGACTCCTGCCGCCGCGTGGGCTTCGCCCCGCAGATCGCGCAGGTGGCCAGCGAGACTTCCACCCTGCTCACCTTCGTCGCCGCGGGCCTGGGCATCGGGTTGCTGCCCACCACGCACTACCTGCCGCACAGCAACCGGATCACCTTCCGGCCGCTGCGCAACGCACCGGCAGTCGACCTGGCGATCGCCTGGAAGGCCGGCAACGAGTCTGCGCTGGTGCGCAACTTCCTGGAACTTTGCACATTGCTCAACCCCCTAGAAAGGCTGGACCCCGATGCGAATCCAGCGGATTGAAACAATCCCCTACGCCATCCCCTACAACCACCCGCTGCGCTTTGCCAGCGGCGAGGTGCACACCGCCGAGCACGTGCTCATCCGCGTGCACACCGACGAAGGCGTGATCGGCACCGCCGACGCCCCGCCGCGCCCGTACACCTACGGCGAGACGCAGAAGTCCATCGTCGCGATCGTGCAGGATGTCTTCGCCCCGCAGCTGATCGGCGTGGACATCATGGACCGCGCGAAGATCCGCCAGGTGCTGGATCGGACCATCCACAACCAGGTGGCCAAGGGCGCGCTGGACATCGCCGTCTGGGACGCCATCGGCCAGGCGCTGGGCACCCCGGTGCACAAGCTGCTCGGCGGGTTCACCGACTCGATGCGCGTGAGCCACATGCTCGGCTTTCGCCCGGCGCAGGAACTGCTCGATGAGGCCCTGCGCTTCGGCGAGCAGTACGGCATCACCACCTTCAAGCTCAAGGTCGGCCGCCGCCCGCTGGCGCTGGATATCGAAGCCTGCCGCGTGCTGCGCGAAGGCCTGGGCGAGGACGTGGAGCTCTACCTGGACGCCAACCGCGGCTGGAGTGCCAACGAGTCCATGGAAGTACTGCGCCAGACCGAGGGCCTTGGCCTGACCATGCTCGAAGAACCGTGCGATGCCAAGGAAGCGATGAGCCGCCGCCGGCTGGTCGAGCGCTCCCCGATCCCGATCGTCGCCGACGAATCGGTACCGACCGCCGGCGATGTCTCGCGCGAGCTGCTCTCTGGCGGCGCCAACGCGATCTGCATCAAGACCGCCCGTTCGGGCTTCACCGAAGCCACCGAGATCCTGGGCCTGTGCACCGGACTGGGCGTGGACGTCACCATGGGCAATCAGATCGACACCCAGGTCGGCTCGCTGGCCACCGTCACCTTCGGCGCCGCCTTCGAAGCCACCAGCCGCCGTGCCGGCGAACTGTCCAACTTCCTGGATATGGCCGATGACCTGCTGGCCGAACCACTGCAGATCGTCGACGGCCGCATTCCGGTGCGCACCGTGCCCGGCGTGGGAGCGGCGATCGACGAATCCAAGCTGGCGCGTTACCGCCAGGACCACGTGCTTTCCACCTCGAACTAAAGGAGATCCCCCATGTTGTTCCTCGCCCGTATGGACGTTGTTTTCCCGGACCACCTGACCAATGAGCAGGTCGCTGACTTCCAGGCCCGGGAAAAGGAGTACTCCGCAAGCCTGCAGCGCAGCGGCAAGATGCAGGGCATCTGGCGCGTGGTCGGCGAGTACGCGAACCACTCGCTGTACAACGTCGAATCCAACGATGAACTGCACGAAATCCTCAGCGGCTTCCCGATGTACCCGTACATGAAGATCGAGGTCACCGCGCTGGCCAAGCATCCGAATTCGCTGGCCTAGGACTTTTCCGGACCGGCGGATTCCCTCCGTGTCCCAGCCCACAAGCATTGATATTCAAAACGTTCCAATGACCGTCAAATGAGTATTTCACTTGGCATAGACGCTGCACTACATTGAATATCAATCACCCGGGATGATGGGGGTCACAGTATGGATCCGCATCCGCCACACCACATAATTTAGGGGAGTCACCATGACCACTGAAACTCCAGCAGACGCAACTGCAGCCAAGTCCGGCAACGCCGCCACCGACAGCTTCCGCAACTCCGGCAAGCTCGGCAGCATCGCGACCTCCACCGAGCGCGTGAACATGCTTGCTTCCAAGCTCGTCAAGGCCGCAAACGACATCATTCTCGAAGAGCGCGTGAGCTACGACGAGTTCAATGCCCTGAAGGCATGGTTGATCAAGGTTGGCGACGACGGCGAATGGCCATTGTTCCTGGACGTGTGGCTGGAGCACTCGGTGGAAGAGGTCGCCACCGACCACCGTGAAGGCAACAAGGGCTCGATCGAAGGCCCTTACTACGTCCCCGAAGCGCCTTCGCAGAACACCCCTGCCACCATCTCGATGCGCGAGGACGAGAAGGGCACCAACCTGCTCTTCCAGGGCCAGGTTCGCTCCACCGACGGCTCGGCGCTGAAGAATGCCAAGATCGAGCTGTGGCACGCAGACGAAGAGGGCTTCTACTCGCAGTTCGCCCCTGGCATCCCCGAGTGGAACCTGCGCGGCACCTTCATTGCTGACGAGGAAGGCAACTTCCAGATCAACACCATGCAGCCAGCCCCGTACCAGATCCCGACCGACGGCGCCTGCGGCCAGCTGATCGCCGCCGCCGGCTGGCACGCGTGGCGCCCAGCGCACCTGCACCTGAAGGTCTCCGCCGAGGGCCACGAGCTGCTCACCGCCCAGCTGTACTTCCCGGGCGATGCGCACAACGACGACGACATCGCCACCGCGGTGAAGCCGGAACTGATGCTCGACGTGCAGCCAGCAGCATCGGGCAACGGCAAGCAGGTCACCTACGACTTCGTGCTCGACCCTGTGAAGTAAGCCCCAGCGCGCCTCAACACGGCGGGGGTCCCGGCAGCATTGGCCGGACCCCCGCCGTTGCCGTACCCGGAACCTCGACGAACGGGCGAACACCCGCCAATCCAATGGGAGTGCAGCATGAATGCTTCAACACTGAACGATCCAGCCGGGAAGTTCCAGCCCCAATCCATCGCGCACCGAGCTGCCGATGCCAGTGAACCCCAGAACCACTGGGCCTGGACCGGATGGATGCCAGAAGAGGAGCACGGCATCTCGATGCTTGCCGCCTAGGCTTTTGCCCTCAGTACTACCGACGCAAAGCCGAAGGTCCCGACAGCAATGGCGCTGACGGGACCTTCGGCGCACTTGCGGACTGACTCCAGGCAATGCGGCTGCCTGCAGCGGGCGCACTGTTCATCTGGCGGCCAGCTAGCTTGCTCGGGATCAGCCCGCGGCCTTCTTCACCAGTTCCCGGATCCTGTCTTCCGTTGCAGAATCCAGCGAGGTGATAGTCCATGCAACTGGATGCATGTGGGAGCCTTCCTCGTAGGCTGGATTCACGACTTCTCCAAAACCGAAAGCTACGAAGTCCTTGTCAGGCTTGATGTAGCAGACGTCTTTGCCATCCCGGACGTAAAACGGAAGTCCCCAGCGGACGATCGGCTCCAGCGATGGTGCGCTCTGCATGATTATGGCGTGAAGCCGTTCGGCAATCTCGCGATAGGGTGCTGGAGCTGTGCTGAGCTTGGCCAGAACTGCGGCGTCGCCTTTTTTGGTGAAGATCATCCCTAGTCTCCTTCTAACGGTTGGCGCTGCGTTGCGGCGCTGGGTGGTATCGCTCGCGCGATCGCTTTGGGCTCCCGATCGGCACATAATGCACCTTACCGACTAAGGGCATCTGCTTCACGGATTCTTGCACTGGAATACAGACAGCTGGCATCAGGACAGCTTGATCGTGCAAGGACGTAGCACGGACGTCCAGCTCATACGCTTATTGGTTATCCCACCGAGTTGACTAGCGCACTGTTAGGCTACTGACATGCGTAAACTTCTAGCTATCTCCGGGTTCGCCATGATCGTGGCTTACGCGGCTTACGGCTCACTGCTCATGAACAATTGGGCCGTGACCGCAGCAAGTGGGCTTCCCCTCGATGAAACCATTTCCGAGATGGCCTCAATGGACCAGAATTACGACTCGCTTGGAGGGTGGGTCTTCGCAGCCATTGGATCCGCTCTCGCCATCTCCTGGCTCGTTCCGGTAGTTTCCGCCGGACGCAAGCTGCCCGCCTGGGCGGCTATCGGCGCATGGAGCCTGATCATTGCCTTAGGCGCACCGGCTTATTTCTTCGCTTCTTTCGCCAATATGAACTCGGTGGGCGACACCTTTGCCGATTGGAACGCCGATGCCGCCGCGGATCTAGACGCACCCCTGTACATGGCCAGCGTCCTCGCCTTTGCCATACTCGCAGCCATGGCAGCCCGTGGCATCCGAACTGCCTTCACCCGTCCGCCGCGCCCCCTGCATCCAACTAGCAACTAGCAACTAGCACGGCACCCATTACTACCTTCCCTGGTCTAGCGATTTTCGCGCCGGAATCACGCTTAATCGCATTCGCATAAACTTTCTAGAACTTATCCACAATTGGTTTCGAACCAGAAGATACTGTCGATAATCTGCGCGAACGTTAACTATGACTATTCCCGCATATCTAGACGATCACGACGATGAACATCGCCTTCCACTGCGCCCGCCGGGCACCCGCATGGAGTCGCACAGAGCGTCAGCACTCGACGCCCATCGCGAGCACCAGTTGTTCTTCGGACCCATCAAGCAGGTTGCTGACGAACTATTCAATGCGGGCCCCGTGGATGGGCCCGGAGACGCATTGGAACGCCTGAAGAAACTCCAACGCCTGATGAGCAGCGTTGAAGCCGCTATCTGCGTTTTGCTGGCAGACGGAGTCGAGCAGGTCAGCGCGTCCTTCAATGACCTGATTGCCACCGAGCATGCCCACACCCCAGACGAAGAAGCCGAAGCCAGCAAGAGTGCCGAATACTATGGCATAGACCGTGGCAGCGAGCAGGTCATCAACTCCAATTTCGTAGCTGAGTCAGCTGTCGCATTGCGCGAATCCGTCCGTAAAGTCAGCAAACGGATGTTCCATGCCAAGGGCTTGCGTCACGCCTGCAAAGCCACCCTTGCCGCGCTCGCTGCAGGTGAGATTACCGTTAAGGCCGCCCACGACATCGTCAAATACTCGCAAGACCTTTCCCCGGAGCAGGTCGGCCGCATGGAGGAAAACTTGCTGCCTCTGGCAAGAACAGCCTGCGACGAAACCGTCTACCAGCGGGCCCGTCGCTTTCACGACCGGATGAATCCCAATTCGGCAGAGAACCGGCAGAAGAACGCATTCGCAGCCCGTAATCTCAAGGTGTGGAATGAGGAGAATGGCATGGCTACCTTGCAGCTGCATCACCGAGCTGATGTCATCCATTCGATTCGCAACTCGATAAAGCAGGCAGCCGCCCAGATCACTGATTCCAAGGATCTGCGCACGCAAACGCAGGTTGAAGCCGATGTGCTTGCGGACGTGTATCTGCATGGCTGGCCCGGAATGGAAGGCATGCCGCTGAAGCCACGGGTTGCCATCACGATCCCAGCCATTGAAATGCTCGTGAATCCCGCTCGCGCCCTCGCTGATTTGGAAGGTTACGGGCCGATCCCAATCGGCGTAGCGTTGGAAATCGCCGCGGATGCTCCGTCGTTCCAGCGCGTTCTGACCGACCCATGGACGGGAGCCGCAATTGATGTGGAGCCCAAGAAATATCGGCCTTCCCAGGGGTTGCGCGATTTGCTGCGTTACCGCGACCAGCATTGCGGTTTCCCTGGTTGCCGCCGCCTGCCCGATCGTTCGGAAATTGATCACATCGAAGCGTATGGACAGGGCGGCCACACTACCCGGCAGAACACCCATCTCTTGTGCAAGCAGCATCAGATGTACAAGCACGCGCTTGGCTGGAAGGTCTTCGCTTGCCCGGATGGCTCCAAGACGTGGGTATCTCCGCACGGGCTGCGGTCAATCACGGTTCCCGAGAGCGTGGACAACGTGGAGAAATTTGATCATGTCAACGATCGTTGTCCTCAACGTCCCCAGGAGGCTGCGGCCTGCGAGGTGCAATTGACCCCCGAAGTGCGACGAGTACTGGGGCTCGGCCAAGATGAGGGCCTGCCCGGAACCGGAACCAGTTAGTGCCAGTACCTGATTTGGATTTCGAGTGATAAATTTTTTCAGTCACTAGCACCACCACACCACCCATACTTCGTAGGAGCAACGGCTTTGAGTCCGGTTGCAATGCTGGCCGCGGCCTGAATCAAGAATCCCGGCCGCGTTCGCTTCAAGCGATTCGTGCTGAATGAAAAAAATCTACAGTCACAGCGCGCAGGTCAACTCGAACTCCGCATGGTTTTGCTGCCCTCGGGAATGAAAATTTTTCTCAGTCGGAAGGCACTATCCCTCAAGGTCGAAACGCGCCAGCGCAGCAAGCTCAGTACGGTTTGAGACCGCCAGCTTCGTGTAGATCTTGGTCAGGTGGTATTGCACTGTCTTGGTGCCTATATACAGCTCTTCAGCGACACGTCGATTGCTTGCACCTTCGCAAACCAGCTTGGCCACGGCTTGTTCCTGCGCCGTCAGCGTCGACCAGTCAGCACTCTCCCTGCGCAGCATCCCGGTTCCGCTTGCCTGGAGCTCACGAGTGCAGCGGTCGATGTACACGGATGCATCGAAGTGCGTGAAAATCGCCAGCGCACGGGTCAACGGCGCAACGCATTCGGCTCGCTTGCCGGCTCGGCGCAGGCATTGCCCGTAGTAGAAATCAATTTTTGCCCGGTGGTAGACCGACCCGATGCCTTCCAAACGGCGGATGGCATCTTCAAAGGCCAAACGGGCTGCGTCGATATCACCGCGGGCTGCCAGCAAGGTGCCTTGCACGCTCAGGAATCGAGCGGCTCCGCTCTGGTGGCCTGAAGCGAGAGCACTCTCCAGCAACGGCTGTACGAATTTCTCTGCTTCATCCAGGCGTTCGCAACGGATTAGCGCCATGGCGTATGTATCCTGCCAGGTCCAGAAACCTGCTTGGTCGATGCCCTGCGTACGGTCCAGCCGAAGCAATGGTTCCAGCGTCCGCACAACCTCTTCATGGTTTGCCTGCGCCCGGGCAATCTCGGCCCGCGCCATCCGGTAAGGCATCTCCATAATGGCATAGCTGCCGGTGCGTGCCCACGACTTGCGAAGGTGCAGATCCGCCTGCTCCCAATTGCCGCGCAATGCGTGAATCTGCACCGCCGTCAGCTGGATCAGCGGACGCAGGATCTGGATTTCAGAACGCTCCTGCAGGGACTGCGCGGATCGAACCGTCTCCAGCGCTTGGTCCCAGTCGCCCATGAGGAATTCAGCGCGCGCCGACCAGGCTTTGGCCCACAGCGAGATGCGCAGGGAACCATCGCTGAAGTCCGTGGAGCTGGCTGCGGAGAGCTCGTGCCGGGCTAGCTCCACGCGATCGGTCGCGAGGTAGACCCAGCCCAGTGACATTTCTGCGCGCTGGCGCTGTGCTCCTGCCGGAAGGGTGGCCAGCAGGTCCATCAAGACCTGCTCCCCCTCATCAGGCCGGCCCATCATCGCCAGGCCGAGCCCTTGGATGGCTGCATTCTCAATGGCCAGCGGGCTGCCCACCTGGGCAAGGCGCAGCGATTGCTCAGCCCAGTCAATGATCTTCTGCCCCTTCAAACGGCACAGCGAATCGAGGACTTGGCGTTGGGCGATCGCGGCCATCACATCGTTGTCCTGATGCTGGACCGCGTTCTGCCAGGCACTGGACAGCCAGCGCTGCGCGGTGTTGGCGCGGCCTTGCAGGATCGAGATGTATCCGGAAAGCACGTCCCGTTCCGGACTGCTTTCCAAACTCGAAAGCTGATGCGCGAAGGTTTGCGCCCGCGGCAGCTCGCCGGCGGCGACAATCGCATCCACTGCGTTGAGCAGCAGGGAGTCGCGGCGCATCGGTTCCGGGGACAAGTGCATGGCCCTGAAGTACGCGGTAGCGGCCGAAGACCACTCGCCCCGCTTGCCTTGGGACCGCGCGTAGTCTTGCAGTTCCATCGACAAGCTGCCATCGGGCAGGATGCTCGCATCGGCCCGATGGCCCAGCTTGGCCCCCTGGTCCTCGACGATGTCCGCGGCACAAGCATGCAACCGGATGCGGGTGCTCAGCGGGATCTGATGGTAGACAGCCATTTGGGTCAATGCGTTCTCGAACCCGAGCCGCACCTTCCCGCTATGGCCGTGGGTTTGCGCCAGCGAGGAGTCGAGAATCTGCTGGATCGGCAGCAGCGGATCATCCTCGCCCACCAGCTTGGCGATATTGTCGATCCGGGCCTGCGCGCCGAGCACCGCAGCCGCTTCCAGCAGCGCCCGCGCCCGCGGTTCCAACCCCTCCAATAGCTCGATGACGTGCAACGACAGGGCGCGAGGGGCAGGCGGCCAGCGGTCGAACTGCTCCCAGCTGTGCTCCGGATTCTCCTGGGCCAGCTCGATGACCACCTGCAGGTTGCCCTCGGTGTAGTCCACCAGCTGCTCGACGGCCATGGGCGGCAGGTCGATCCCCGTCCTGGCGCAGATGATCTCGCGCGCATGCGTTGGATCGGGCACTTGAAGCTGCAGGATCTGCAATTGGCTGTCGGCCAGGAATTCACGGGTTTCCGGTGAAAGCCTGGCCAGGTTCTGGTCGCGCATCACCAGCACGATGAGTACCGGTTCATTGCACAAGCGCCGCCATGCGTAGTGCAGCGCCTGGAAGCTGAGGTCATCGACCCATTGCGCATTTTCCAGCACCAGCACACGGGGTTGCGGCGCCTCCCTGCGCAGGTATTCCAGCAAGGCCTCGCCCAGCGCCCCGGCCGAGCCTGCGTGGCTGCGTTGCAGCAACGGGCCCAAGGCGGCTCCGGGCTGCGCGGTTTCCCAGCGCGAGGCGGTCACCAGCTGCACCGATTGGCTGGCCAACCGGGTTAGCAGCGCCTTGATGATGGTGCTCTTGCCGCTGCCGCGCGGACCCTTCAGCACGGCCAGGGTACTGCCAGTTTGCTGGACTTCGCGGGAAAGGCCGATGAGCGCATCCTGGCCCTGCTGGGCACTGAGCATGGCGTTCACCAGCCTTCCTGCGTCGCCGCGTTGCGTTTCGATGTGCTGCTACTTCCCTGCTCCCGCGGCAGCCAGCTCTTCTTGCGCGCTGCGCTGCGCGGCCGAACGGGTCCTCGGGACGCAGGTGGTGACCAGCGTTCCAACGATAGCAACTGCGGCGAAGACATAGAATGCGGTTCCCGGGGAAACTCCCGCCGAAAGCAGCAGTCCGCCCAGCAGCGGGCCGAAGATCCCGCCCAGCCTGCCGAATCCGGCGCACCAGGCCACCCCGGCCCCGCGGGCGGCACTGTGGTAGTAGTTCGACACAAATCCGTAGATCAGCACCTGCGTGCCGATGGTTCCCACACCTGCCACTGCCACCAGGGACAGCAGCAAGCCCAGCGGGAGCTTGAGGGTCAGCAGCACCATTGCCAGCGCGGCCAGGAAGAAGGTCAGCGCCACGACCTGCTTGGGGCCGACGCGGTCGGCGGCCACCGAAGCCAGCAGCCCGCCGAAGACCGCGGCGAGGTTCAGCACCAGCAAGAAGAGCAGCGAATGGGACTTGCCGTAGCCTGCCTGCTGCATGATTTCCGGCATCCAGGTGTTCAGCCCATAGGTCAGCAGCAGTCCGGCGAAGCTCATCATGCCCAGCAGTGCGGTAGGCAGCGCGTAGCGCCTGGTGGCCAGCGCGGCGAAGCCGACACGTTCGGCCTTCAGCTGCCCGGCATCGGCGTCGCTGGGAAGTTCCAGCAGCATTCCGGTGCGCGCAGCCACCTCACGGGCTTCGGCCACGCGGCCGCGGGAGAGCAGCCACTGCGGGGATTCGGGCAGCTTGAACCAGGCCATCGGCAGCAGGAACAGCAGCGGCAGCGCGCCGATGAGGAACAGCCCGCGCCAGCCGATCACGTCGCTGAGCACCATGGCCAGCAGCGAGGCGAGCACGCCTCCGGCCGGCACGCCCGAGTAGACGATCGCGTTGTAGTAGTTGCGGCGGTTCTTCGGGGCGAACTCGGCCACCACCGCGCCAGCGGTGGCCACGATCGCGCCCACGCCCATGCCGGTGAGGAAGCGCAGGATGCCGAACCACAGGGTGTAGGAGGCCAGCGCGGTCAGTCCCATGCCGACGGAGAACCAGATGATGCCGGTGATCATCGCCTTGCGCCGGCCGATGTAGTCGCCGATCGCGCCGGTGGACAGCGCACCGACCATCACGCCGAGCAGCGCGTAGCTGCCCAGCAATCCGGCGGCGGCTTCATCGAGCTGGCCGAGCTGGCTGGGGTCCGCCAGCAGCGTGGAGACGATGGTTCCGAAAACCACCAGGTCGTAGCCGTCGAAGATCAGGGCGATGGCGGCGATCACCACCACCCAGCGCACGGCGCCATTGGCGGCGTTGCTGGATGTCATTGGGCTGGTATTCACGTGTTTTTCCGTTCGTTTGCGGTGACCGGGGAACCTCGTTGTTCCCCGGAAAATACGTGCCCGGCGCTGGAAGCACGGCCGGGATGGTGCTGGATGGAACAAACGGCCCGTGATCACGAGCCGTTTGTTCCATGGTGGTGCGTTTGCGGTGCCGGGACTGCCGCTAGCCGAGGTCTCCTCCGGCCACCGCGAGGGTGGAACCGGTGATGTAGGAGGCCTCATCCGAGGCCAGGAACACGATGGGCGCCGACTGCTCGTCCAAGGTGCCGTAGCGCTTGAGCAAGGTGGAGTCCACGGTCTGGTCCACGATGGCCTGGTACCAGGCTTTTTCCTGCTCGCCGGTGGGCGCCGGCCCGCGCTTGACTACCCGCTCAGGGGCTTCGGTGCCGCCCGGCGCGGTGGCGACCACGCGGATGCCCAACTCGGCGCCCTCCATGGCCAGCGCCGAGGTGATGGCCTTGACCCCGCCCTTGGCCGCCGCGTACGGGACGCGGTTCATGCCGCGGGTGGCGACCGAGGAGACGTTCACGATGGTTCCGGATCGGGCCTGGACCATTTCCTCGAAGACCGCACGGCACATCCACAAGGTCGGGAACAGCGATCGCCGGATTTCCTTTTCGATCTCCTCGGGCGCGTAGTGCTCGTAGGGCTTGGCCCAAATGGTTCCTCCCACGTTGTTGACCAGCACGTCGATGCGTCCGAACTGGTCCTTCGCGGCGGTGACCGCAGCCAGCGCGCCCTCGTAGGTTTCCAGGTCGGCGGTCACGCTCAGCGCGGTGGCGCCGTCGGCGCGCAGGGCCCCGGCCACCTCGTGGATCAGCGCCGCGCGGTCCACGAGCACCATTTCCCCGCCCTCGGCGGCGATGCGCCGGGCCACGGACCAGCCGATGCCCTGGGCGGCGCCGGTGACCATGACGACCTTGCCGGCAAAGCGGCCCGGATGGAAGGACTCGGGCAGCCCGGCGCTCACTGGGCCGCTGCCTTGGAAGCGGCGGCCATGGTGGCCTTGGCGTGCTGGTTGTGCGCGGTGATCGCTGCGCGGGCAGCGGCGATGTCCTGCTTCTCGAAAGCGGCGACGATGCCCAGGTGGTCGGCGTCCACGGCCCCGTCGATCCAGTGCTCCTGGCGCAGCACGGCGGCCATCAGCGCCGGCACGTCCAGGCGGCGGTAGGCCTGCAGCAGGTGCTCGTTGCCCACGGCCTTGAACAGGAATTCGTGGAAGGCGTCATTGGTGACGGTGAATTCCTCGGCGTTGATGAACTTCTCGCCGTCCAGGGTCTTGCCGGCCAGTTCGGCCAGGACCTTGAATTCGCCCAGCTGGCCCTCGGCCAGCTTGCCCATGGTCAGCTCGACGACGGCCAGTTCCAAGGCCATGCGCGCATCGAACTGGGCCTCGAAGCTGGCGTGCTCCTCGCCGATTTCGTAGCCCTGGTCGGCGGCGGCTTGCGCGGCGGGGGCCTCGGCAGCCGGGGCGGCAGGCTCGGCGTCCGGAACGACGGCCAGCGCGAACTTCTCGTAGTAGAAATTCTGCGGCTTGAGGCCTTCGGCTTCCAGGTGGCGGCGCACGCCCTCCACCATCGGAGGCGGGCCGCAAAGGTAGATATCCACGTCGCCCTCGGCCAGGTGCTGCGGCTCGAAGTGGTTGGTGACGTAGCCCTTCTTCTGTGAAGCGCTGTCCGGGTCACCCACCACGGTGTCGAAGCTGAAGCCCGCGATGCGCTGGGTGTAGTCCTGCAGCACATCGAGTTCGACCAGGTCGATGTCGGTGTTCACGCCGTAGATCAGGTGCACCGGGTGCGGGTTGTCCATGCCGGCCAGCTTCTCCAGGATGGCCAGCAGCGGGGCCAGGCCGGTGCCGCCGGCGAGCAGCAGCGATTGGCGCTTGGGTTCGCGCAGGAAGAAGCTGCCCATCGGGCCGGTGAAGGTGATGCGGTCGCCCACCTGCGCGGTATCGCGCATGTAGGTGGACATCAGACCGCCGTCGGTGATGCGGATCAGGAAGGAGACGATGTCCACTTCCGGGCCCGAGCTGAAGGAGTAGGAACGGGTTTGCCCACCGGAGCCGGGGACCTCGATGTTCACGTACTGGCCCGGCAGGAAGGAGAGGTCTTCGCGCTTGTCCACCTCGAGGCTGAAGGCGTAGGTGGTTTCGGAGATGCGGCGGATCTCGCTCAGCGTGGACTCGAAGGAGGTGGCCGAGGTCTTGGCGACATCCGAGGTGGTCGGGATCTGCAGCACGAGGTCGGATTCGGGGACCATCTGGCAGGGCAAGCAGTATCCGGCCTCTGCCTCGTCGTCGGTCAAGGCTTCTTCGATGTAGTCGCCGCCGTCGTACTTGCCCGACTCGCAGAAGGCCTTGCAGGTGCCGCAGGCGCCGTCGCGGCAGTCCAGCGGGATGTTGATGCGGGCTTTGTAGGAGGCATCGGCGACGGTTTCGTTCGCGCCGACCTTGATGAAGCGGGTGATTCCGTCTTCAAAGGCGAGGGCTACCTGGTGGGACATGGCATGCTCATTTCACAGGATTCGGGGATGGGCGATTCGGCGGGGCCTGCACTGGCCCCGCCGCCCAATGGGTGTCGCTTAAATGTGGTAGATGTCCACGACGTGGTGGATGTAGTCGTTCTTCAGGACGACCTTCTTCGCGGTGATCACCGGCGCGGTGCCGGAGTAGTCGATCGTGTAGAACGAGGTGCCGAAGTAGGTGTCCACGTTCTGGTAGCGGTAGTACAGGGTGAACCAGTTGAAGCGGATGTCCACCTTGTCGCCGTCCACGGCAACGATCTCCACGTTGGTGATGTTGTGCCCGGTGCGCGGCTCGGGCAGCGAGGTGGCCGAGGAGCGGTCGGTCTTGATGCGGAAGACGCGGTCTTCCAGGCCGCCGCGGTTGGCGTAGTAGATCAGCGAGATCTCGCGCTGCGGGTCTTCGGTCAGCTGCTCGTCATCGGCCCAGGCCGGCATCCAGAAGGTGGCTTCCGGGTGGTAGCAGTCCAGCCAGCGGTCGAAGTCCCGGTCATCGAGGAAGCGGGCTTCCTGGTAGAGGAACTGCGCGATATCCGCGGTGGTGACTGCGCCGTTGGAAGTCGGCGCCTCGGTCAGTGCGATGGTGCTCATCTGTCTTGTCCCTTCGGCCTTAGTTCTGTGCTTCGCGTTCGTTATCCACGGCTTGGCGCATGGTCTGCAGCCAGTAGCCGTGCTGGATCGGGTACAGGCCCTCGTCCTCGGTGCGCGCTCCGGAGGAGATGGGCTTGAGGCCCACCTTGTCCGCGTTCTCATCCGGGCCGGTGATCTGGTGGACCTGGCCGCGCGAGAGGTCATTCCACTGCGCCGAGGTGGCCAGGTAGGTCTTCTGGCAGGAGCGGAATTCTTCCAGGTCATCCGGGGTGGCCATGCCCGAGGCGTTGAAGAAGTCCTCGTACTGGCGGATGCGGGCCGCGCGCGCGGTGTCCGATTCGCCCACCGGGGCGAAGCAGTAGATGGTCACCTCGGTCTTGTCCACGGAGATCGGCCGGAAGACGCGGATCTGCGAGCCGAACTGGTCCATCAGGTACACGTTCGGGTACAGGCACAGGTTGCGCGAAATGCCGATCATCCAGTCGGCCTTGGCTTCGCCGAACTTGGCGACCAGCTCGTCGCGCTTCTCGGCCAGCGGGCGGTTGGCCGGGTCCAGCCATTCGGTCCACAGCAGCAGGTGGCCGTGCTCGAAGGAGTAGTAACCGCCCTTCTGCTTGTCCCAGCCGCCGGCGTCCATGGTCTTGGTGTCGTTGGAGGATTCGCCGTTGGCGCGGCGGGCCTGGGTGGCGGCGTAGTTCCAGTGGGTGGCCGAGACGTGGTAGCCGTCGGCGCCGTTCTCCGCCTGCAGCTTCCAGTTGCCGTCATAGGTGTAGGTCGAGGCGCCGCGCAGCACTTCCAGGCCTTCTTCGGACTGGTCAACCATCATGTCGATGATCTTCGTGGCCTCGCCCAGGTGCTCTTCCAGCGGCAGGACATCGGCGTTCAGCGAGCCGAAGAGGAAACCGCGGTAGTTCTCGAAACGGGCGACCTTGGTCAAATCGTGGGAGCCGTCCTTGTTGAACTGCTCCGGGTAGCCAGCTCCCCGCGAATCCTTGACCTTGAGCAGCTTGCCGGAGTTGTTGAAGGTCCAGCCGTGGAACGGGCAGGTGAAGGTGGTGCGGTTATCGGTCTTGCGCCGGCAGAGCATGGCTCCGCGGTGGCTGCAGGCGTTGATCAGCGCATTGAGTTCGCCCTGCTTGTTGCGCGAGATGATGATGGGCTGGCGGCCGATGTTGGTGGTGTAGTAGTCGCCGATGTTCGGGATCTGGGACTCGTGGGCCAGGTACACCCAGTTGCCTTCCCAGATGTGCTTCATTTCCATCTCGAAAATCTCTTCGTCGGTGAAGATATTTCGGTTGGCGCGGAACTCTCCGGTTTCCGGGCTGTCAACCAGCGCGTTATCCAGCAGGCTGGATACCTCGTTCAGGGTCTCGGTCATGGCGTGGTGTGCTCCGTCCATTCAATGCTCGTTTAAAGGGGAAACCGCTGCAGCCGGTTTGCATGGATTCAACCTTGGCAGAAAGTGCGGGCGGTCACACTAGGGTTATGCCTAGGCTTGGGCTAGGCATCTGACCACTATGTTTTCGATCGTCTGAATTCACACCTGTTGCCTATCAATGCATCGGCGTATTCTTTTGCTACGACCACCAGCCACTTTTTCGAAGCAGGCTTGCCCATGCGCGATGAAGGACCCCCTGATCTCCCGCCGGCCCACGGCCAGAACCCCGAAGTTCCGCCGCAGGGCCAGCGCTCTTTCATGCACATACTGGTCAACACCGCCGTCGCGAACCTCACCACCAGCTACCTGTGGTTCGCGCTGACCTTCTGGGTGTACCTGGAGACCGAGAACGTCATGGCCACCGGCATCATCGGCGGCGCATTCATGCTGCTGATCTCCGTGTTCTCCATGGTTTTCGGGACGATCGTGGACAACCACCGCAAGAAATCGGTCTTCGTCTTCTCCGCGATGATCACCGCTGTGGCCTTTTCCCTGGCTGGGCTGATCTACCTCTGGCTGCCCACGAAGGACATCCTGGATATCGGCGGATGGCAGTTCTGGATCTTCTGCCTGGTCATCCTGTTCGGCGCGATCGTGGAGCAGATGCGGGGCATCGCGCTGTCCACGACGGTCACCTTGCTGATCCCGGTCGAGCGCCATGCCAATGCCAACGGGCTGGTGGGCACGGTGCAGGGCATCGCCTTCATCATCACCAGCGTGTTCTCCGGGCTGTCCATCGGACTGCTGGGGATGGGATGGACGCTGGCCATTGCCATCGTGATGGTCGTGGTCACGATGCTGCACCTTTTGGGCATCTCCATCCCGGAGGAGGAACCGGAAAAGGAGGAGGGGCGGACCAAGACCAGCGACCTGCGCCTGGGCTTCACTACAGTGATGGCCGTCCCTGGCCTATTCGCGCTGATCATCTTCTCGATGTTCAACAACTTCATCGGCGGCACCTACATGGCGCTGATGGATCCCTACGGGCTGACCATCATGCCGGTCGAAGCCTGGGGCATCACCTTCGGGCTGGCATCCACCGGCTTCATCATCGGCGGCTTGGCCATCGCCAAGTTCGGCCTGGGGGCCAACCCGATCCGCACCATGCTCCTGCTGGTTGCCGTCATGGGATTCCTCGGCGCGATCTTCACCATCCGCGAATGGACGTGGCTCTATGTGCTGGGCATCTGGCTCTACATGATGCTGATCCCGGCGGTGGAAGCCTCGGAGCAAACGGTGATCCAGAAGGTGGTCACCTTCCGCCGCCAGGGCCGGGTGTTCGGCTTCGCCCAGATGATGGAAGCCGCCGCGGCGCCGATTACCGCTTTCCTGATCGCGCCGATTGCCCAGTACCTGGTCATCCCCTTCATGCGCTCGCCAGCGGGCGACGACCGATTCGGCTGGCTGGTGGGGCAAGGCCAGGCCCGCGGCATCGCCTTGATATTCTTGGCCGGCGGGCTGATCATGATTGTGGTGGCGCTGCTGGCCATGGGCACCAGCCAGTACCGCAAGCTGTCGACAATTTTCCAGGCCGAATCACCTGGAGCACCCGAGGAGGCATCACTTGCCAACAAGTCAGAAGACCCTTCCAACTGAGGCCAGTGTGGAGGAATTCATTGAGGCGGCAACCCCGGCCAAGCGCCGGGTTGACGGCCACGAACTGGACGGAATCTTCCGCGAAGCTACCGGCGAGCAGCCGGTGATGTGGGGGCCGAGCATGGTGGGCTACGGAAGCTACACCTATATCTCCCCTGCCAATGCGCGCACCACGGGCATCTGGCCTAAGACCGGTTTCTCGCCGCGCAAGGCCCAGCTCTCGCTGTACGGGCTGAAGGACCTTCCCGAGGGCGCCCAGCTCTTGCCGCAGCTGGGCAAATACACCGAGGGAGCCGGTTGCGTGTACGTGAAGAAGCTGGAGGACATCGACCTGGAGGTGCTGCGGAAACTGATCTCCATCGCTGCCTCGCGGCAGGACGACCAAGCTCGATAGTCTCCAAGGGCTTCGCCCCGCCGCCTAGTTCGCCACGGCGGCCAGCCGGGCTTTCCTGAAACGCCTGAAAATTGCCCGCCCGCCTGCAACTGCTCCCAGCGCAATTGCCACCGCACCCGAGAATAGCGAGACGGCCATGGGAAGCTGCGGGCTGGCGGAATCCGGGAAAGCGTCAAAGAGCAGTAGCGTCCAGAAAAGGCCGGGAACCACCCCGGCGGCCAGGGCGCTGAAGCTGAACACCAGAGCGTGCAGCCAGTGCTCGGTTGCGCTTCCCAGCCATGCCATCACGCCGGCAACTGCCAGCCATGGAAGCAGCGGGAACGCCAAGGGCACCCACAGGTCGGGTTCGGACCACCATGGGGCATCCGCGATCAGCGGATCCACGATCAGCAGCAGCACCGCAAAGAGGATCCCGCTGGCTGCAGCCAGCCAGCTCATTGGCCAACTGATTTTCTTGCCCATTAGCGATTGCCTGCTTGCTACTAGCGAATATCTTCCTAGGTTGGATGATACCCGCAGACTGGTGCCTCTGCGGGTATCATCCCCTGCCTTATTCGGCTTCTTCGAAGAAGGCCTCGACCTCTGAGATGCCGGCGGAGATGACCGGAACCAGGCGCTCGTCGATGCTGTAGCGCTCGCCGTCCTTGGAAATCAGACCGTAGCCGACCAAGGAATCCATGGCGATGCGGGCTTCTGGAAGCACGGCATCGTAGATCTTCGGACCGCAGTTGCGGCGCAGGCCCTCCAAGTCCCCTTCGCGGCCGGTGGATGCGGTGACCAGCAGGTTACGCAGCACCAGGTAATGGGCTTCATCCCGCAAGGTGACATCGAAGGTCGGGTTCAGGTGCGCCTGGACGCAGCCGACAGCCATCTCGAAGAGCAGCTGCGCGCTGCCCGCTTCCTCGCCGGCAACCAGCAATTCGTAGGCGTCCGGATCCGTGCGCAACACCGATCCTTCCGACTCCACGACGGACATCCGGCCGGCGCTCCAGATGTAGTTGAAGGCTAGTGGCGCCGGGCCTTCCGGGTCGAAGGTTTCGGCGTCCAGGCCAACGGCAGTCAATACCTTGGCGCGCGGCGCTTCGGCTGCTGCACTGAAGTCCTCCATGTCCACGCCTTCGGCCACTGCCTGGGCATAGGCCTTGACCTGGCTGAACAGCTTGGTTTCGCGCAGCAATCCGCATAGCTCCGCGTCGCCCTCGGCAAAACCGTTGAGCGTATCTTCCAGCATCTCGCGCAGGGCTTCGAGGTTCTCCGCAGGACCCTGCCAGAGCATGCGCTGCTCGATGAAGCTGAAGTACTCCAGCCATGTGGTGAAGATCGGCTCCGGAGCCAAGGATTCCGGCAGGTTGCCCAGGTGCTCGGCCAAGGTCTCGCCGAAGACATCGATGTCCAGGTCGAACAGGTTCGAGCTGCGGGCGTTCTCGGCGTACTGGCCTGCGATCTGCCCGATGACGTCCAGCTGCATGCCCGCTGCCTGCGCCGCCTGCTCAGGCGAGAAGGCAGGAACCTGCTGCGCTACCCAAGTTGTGTAGTCATGGCGAAGCGCATTGATCTGCTGTTCAGCCTGGATCAGGAACACGCTGCGACCGCGTGCTGCCGCCTTGGCAGGATTTCCTGCGCCCGAGTTCTTCTTGCCTTGACGCTTTTTGCTGGCCATGAGCCGTCCTTTGGTTCCGAAATTGGTCTCTGGTTAAAGCCTACGGTGCCCGCCCGAAGCCGGGCGAATAGCGCGATGCGGCTCACCTGCATGGAAGCGTGCCCGGGTGACCCCGCCGGACCGTGGACCTTTGGTGTTCAAGGTGCTCACTTGCTGTTTTCTTGTCCACTTTCATTGACCAATGGCGCTGAATCCGACAAGATGAACAGCAAAGACAGACGTAGCCTGCGACACAATGCTTTCAGCTCTGCAGAAAATCTGCGCCGTGGCCTATTAATGAACTTGGATTTCCTAGTAGTTTCGGCGGGGGGCCGCTTCAGTGGTCCGCGAAGCCCCGGATCATTGGTGATTTCCAGCCATCGGATGTCCTGGCAGATGCTACTGCGATAAGAGGGAGAAAATAATGAAGATCGCGGTTTTGATCAAAGAAGTCCCAGATACCGGAGAGGACCGCCGGCTGGATCTGGAGACCGGCCTGGCCGACCGTGCCGCTTCAGAAGTGGTGCTCGATGAAATCGGCGAGCGGACCTTGGAAGTTGCGCTGAAGCATGCTGATGCGAACCCTGGAACTGAAATCACCGTGCTGACCATGGGCCCGGATTCAGCTCAGGCCACCCTGCGCAAGGGCTTGGCCATGGGCGCTGCCAGCGCCGTGCATATCAGCGACGAGGAGCTTCTCGGCGCCGATCTGGTCCTCACCGCGCAGGTCCTGGCGGCGGCTTTGCGCCGAGGCAGCTACGATCTGGTCCTCACCGGCAACATGTCCACCGACGGCTCCGCGGGCATGCTCCCGGTCATGCTGGCCGAGCTGCTTGATCTTCCGGCGGCGACCTCGTTGTCCTCGGTAGAAATTGCCGACGGCGCGATCAGCGGATTGCGCGAGCTGGATGGCGCTGCCGCCCAGATCAGCGCTCCATTGCCAGCGGTCGCTTCGATCACCGAGGCATTGCCAGATGCCCGCTTCCCGAATTTCAAGGGCATCATGGCCGCGAAGAAGAAACCGGTCGAGTCCCTGTCCCTGGCCGATTTGGGCGTCGAGTCCCTGCCTGCGGATACTGCGCGTTCCATCATGGTTTCGGTGGCTCAGCGCCCGCCCCGCACCGCCGGAACTGTCATTGCCGATGACGGCGATGCCGGTAACGCAGTGGCCGAATTCCTCGTCAAGAACAACCTGGTGTGAGCGGAAAGAAAACCATGACTTCCTTTGCTTCTGATTCAATTCTTGTTTTCCTCGAGACCACGGCCACTGGAACGCTGGCCAAGAACCACGCGGAACTGCTCGGCGCCGCCTCTGCCGTGGGCACCCCGGTAGCGCTTGTCGCCGCTCCGGCCGGATCCCTTGATTCACTGGCGGCGCAAGCCAGCGAGTCTGGCGCCGCGCAGGTACTCACCGCCGCCGTCGACTCTCCAGTGCTGACCGCGCCGATGGCTGACGCGCTGCAGCAGGCCTTCGGGCAAATCCAGCCACAAGCCGTGCTGCTGGGGCATACCCTGGCTTCGCGCGAAGTGGCCGCACGCTTCGCGGTGCGCCACCGCTTGGCGCTGAGCGTCGATGCGCTCGGTGTTTCGCGTGATGACCAGGGAATCATCGCAGCCCACTCGATCTACGGCGGCGCGTATTCGACCCACAGCGCCCCGACCTTCGGCGCGCCGGTGATCACCGTGCGCGTGGGCAGCATCGAAGAGCGTGCCCAGGCCCAACCGGCGAGCGCGATCCCGCTGGAAGTAGCCGCCAGCGGCAAGCCGGAGGTCGAGGTCAAGGAACTGAGAACGGCCGAAACGGCATCCACCCGTCCCGAGCTGCGTTCCGCGGCACGCGTGGTCTCCGGTGGCCGCGGGTTGGGCAGCGCGGAGCAGTTCGACCTGGTGCACCAGCTGGCCGATGCCTTGGGCGCTGCCGTGGGCGCGTCGCGTGCGGCGGTGGATGCCGGATACGTCGAGCATGCCGCCCAGGTGGGCCAGACCGGCGTGGCAGTTTCTCCCCAGCTGTACGTGGCACTGGGCATTTCCGGAGCCATCCAGCACAAGGCGGGCATGCAGACCGCCAAGACCATCGTCGCCATCAACAAGGATGCCGATGCGCCGATCTTCGAGATCGCCGACTTCGGCGTGGTGGGGGATGTCTTCAAGGTCGTGCCCCAGCTGATTTCCGCCTTGGAAGCACGCAAGGCCTGATCGCCATGAACGCACCAAATCAATCCATCCGCCAGGGGCTGCCGCGCGTCGCCGGCGGCGATCCCTGGCCGCCAGCCGAGCTGTTCGCTCCCGCTGCAGGCGCCGCGGTCCCGACTGAGACTATTGTGGTCGAGGCTGCTGCTGAACCCGTTCTCGAGCAGCCCGTTGGCCCGTCCGTTTCTGCGGAACCAACGCCTGGTCAAGCATCTGCTAGTTCCGCAGCCAGCGCACCGGCCGCGGAACCTGTTGCAGATCAGGGCGCGGTTGCCGGGCTTCTTCGCCAGGGCCTGCCACGGGTTGCCGGCGGCGGGCCGTGGCCGCCTGCGGGAACGCCGGTCGCCGCGAACGCTCCAGCCGCATCGCAGAACGCTTCCGCTGCACCAGCACCCGAGCCGGTTGCCGAGCTAGTTGGCGAACCGGTTGCCGAACCGGTAGCTGAATCAGCGCCGGCGGCCCCCGAACCAGTTGCCACCGCGGGTACCGCCCCGGCCGCAGCGGTTTCCAGTGCCGGGGCACCAGCAGTTCGCCGTGGCCTGCCGCGCACCGCCGGTGCAGAACCGTGGCCGCCAAGTTCATTCGTGGCAGCTCCCGTTGTTGCCGCAGCTCCAGCGGCTCCAGCGCCTGCGCTCCCGCCGGCACCGGTTGCGGAAGCTGCCCAGGCCCAGGCCGCACCGGCCATCCCGCCGAGGGCAGAGGCAGCACCCGCGGATCCGGTGGGCCAGGCATCCGGCGCCGCGCTGGTCTCGGAGCCTGCGGCCGCCGAGGTGCAGGCTGCTCCTGCCCGTACCCGCATGGGTGCGCAGGAACCTGCCGCGCCAGCAGCCGCGGCAAGTAACGCGTCGACCGCCGGGCGCGCGAGCAAGCCGGCACCCCAGGCAGCGGCGAAGAGCAAGAAAGAAGCGGCCAAGCATGGCCCGCTGACGACCAAGCAGTGGGTGCTGGCTGGAATCCTTGGCGCATTCTGCGCCTTGGGCATCGCCACTGCCGTGGTGCTCGTTGCCCGCGGCATTGCCGGCATCGATGCCGTGGAGTCATTCATGGAACGCTACCCGGGTGAGTACCACCTGCCGGACTCGGCACCTCTCGGGTTCCCTGGCTGGCTGGCATGGAACCACTTCTTCAACTTCTTCCTGATGGTCCTGATCATCCGTTCTGGCATGCTGGTCAGGCACCAGAAGAAGCCGCCTGCCTATTGGTCGTCGAAGCGCAGCCCGAAGGTGAGCATCAACCTCTGGCTGCATCAGTGTCTTGACCTGCTGTGGATCATCAATGGCCTGGTGTTCCTCTTGCTGCTGTTCGCCACAGGCCACTGGATGCGCATCGTCCCGACGTCGTGGGAGGTCTTCCCCAACGCGATTTCGGCGGCCTTGCAGTACCTGACGCTGGATTGGCCCACCGAAAACGGCTGGGTGAATTACAACTCGCTGCAGCAGCTGGCCTACTTCACCACCGTGTTCATCGCGGCCCCGGTGGCGGCGATCACCGGCTTCCGGCTCAGCGCCTTCTGGCCGAAGAACATGCCAGCACTGACCGCGAAGTACCCGATCGAGGTTGCCCGCGCGCTGCACTTCCCAACCATGCTGTACTTCGCTGTGTTCATCCTCGTGCACGTGATCCTGGTGTTCTCCACCGGGGCGCTGCGCAACCTGAACCACATGTACGCGGCCCAGGGTTCCACGGATCCAGCCGCGTACGCGGATAACTGGGCCGGACTGCTCTTCTTCGCGCTCTCGCTGCTCGTAATCGCCGGCGCCTGGCTGGCCTGCCGGCCAATGATCCTCGCATCCATAGCCCGGCTCTTCGGCAAGGTCAGTGCAAGGTAGGAGCAGCGATTCTTGCCTCTGGCGCAAAACTGATCGCGCATGGGGTCGATCGTCAGTAGGGTCGATAACAACGGCCTTACTGACGAATGGGGAACAACGAAAATGAGCCACCACCACGAACACCACACCAAAGAACATGATGATGTCGCCTTCTGGGAGAACCACTACGGCCAGTCCGAGCGGGTCTGGTCAGGCAAGGTCAACCAGGTCATCGAGAACCTTGTCGCCCCGCTGGCCCCCGGCACGTCGCTGGATATCGGTTGCGGGGAGGGAGGCGATGCGCTGTGGCTGGCCACCCACGGCTGGAAGGCTACCGGAGTCGACATCTCGCCCACCGCGGTGAAGCGCGCGCAGGAAGAAGCCGCCAAGCACGGCCTGGACGCGGGGCAGACCCGCTTCATCGCCTCGGATCTGGCTGCGTGGAATACCGGGGAAACCTTCGACCTGGTGACCTTGAGCTTCTTCCAGGCACCCTTTGAATTCCCTCGCACCGGCTTCCTGCGCAAGGCAGCGACCCTGGTCGCACCCGGCGGCCACCTGCTGGCCCTGTCCCATGCATCGATGCCGTCCTTCGCCAGCAAGCCCGATCACCAGATGCCAGTGTTCCCCAGCCCCGAAGAAGAACTGGAAGCTTTGGCTCTGGATCCGGCGCAGTGGGAGGTGCTGTGCGCCGAGGTCCGCGAACGCACCATCATCGGTCCCGATGGCAATCCGGCGACCCTGGAGGATGCCGTGGTATTCGTGCAGCGCAAGGTGTAAAAAGTTCGACCCTCCAGCCCCATCGGGCTGGAGGGTCGACGACGGCCTAGATATCCCACACGGATCTAGGCCAGCTTCAGGGCCTGCGACGGGGCGTAGGCGCCTAGCGGCACCGAGTCGCGCACCACGTCGCGCAGGTTCAATGCATCACCGCCCGCAGGCATAGCCGCCTGCAACTGCACGAGCACGTTGCCCAGGGCGGTGCATTCCACGGGTCCGGAAATGACCGGCACGCGCGCATGGTCTGCAGTGCGCTGGCACAGCAGCTGGCCTTGCGAGCCGCCCCCGACAATATGGATGTTCTCCAGCTCGAATCCTCCCAACCGCGCGGCTTCTGCAGCTTGGCGGGCGAAACTCTGAGCCAGCGACTCGACGACCACCCTGATCACTTCGGCAGGTGAGCACGGGCGCTGCCCGCCGGCGGCTTCCACCGCATCGCAGATGCGCTGGGCCATCTGGCCAGGAGCCAGGAACCGCTCGCTTTGAGGATCGATCAGCACCTGGGGAACAGGCAATTCCGCGGCCTCGGCAAGGAGCTGCTCCAAGCTGGTTTCTTCCCTTCCGGCGGCTTCCGCGTCGTCGTTCCATTGGCGGATCGACTCGCTGAGCAGAAAGGTTCCGGCGACGTTCTTCAGGAACCGGACACTGGAATCCAGCCCCAGCTCGTTGGTGAATCCCGCTTGATGCGCTTGCTCGGTGAGTACCGGGCGGTCCAGCTCCACACCAACCAATCCCCACGTTCCGCAAGAGATATAGGCGGATCGCCCGCTGGAGAGCGGGGTCGCGACCACTGCGCTGGCCGTGTCATGGGAAGCGACCGCTACTACCTGGACTTCGTGGCTGGCTCCGAATTCCGCAGCCAGCTCGGGCAGCAGTGCGCCCACCGGCTGGCCAGGGTGCACTAGCTGCGCGAGCTTTCCCGAAAGCCCCAGTTCAGCAACCAGATCCTCGTCCCATGTACCGGTGCTGTGGTTCAGCAACCCGGTAGTGGAAGCGTTCGTCCACTCGCTGCGCCGCTGCCCTGTGAGCATCCAGTTGAAATAGTCGGGAACCAGCAGCAGCTCCTCGGCGTCCGCCAACCGGTTTTCCAACTTCTCGGCTTGCAGCTGGTACACGGTGTTGAACGGAAGGAATTGCAGCCCATTGCGTGCAAACAACTCGCGCCGGCTGAATTTCTGTTCCAGCGCAGCAACCGCGCGCTCATTGCGCGGATCCCGGTAATGCCGCACTTCTCCCAGGCGCTTGCCGTCCTTGAGCAACGCATAGTCCACCGCCCAGGAGTCCACCCCGATGCTGGCGATATCCCCGCGCTGCGCGAAAGCCAGCGAGAGGCCGTGGCGAATTTGCGCCCAGAGCTCATCGATATCCCAGGCCAGCGCTTCTTGCCGCGCCCCTGGTTCCAGGCTCGACAGCGGAACCGGTCCGTTGGCGAAACGGTGGACGGCAGTGAGCTGGAGCTTTCCGTCCACCATCTGGCCGATCATGACACGTCCGCTGGTGGCGCCGAGGTCGATAGCTGCGACCGGCGCGCTCTCTGCTTGCTTGCTCATCGCAGGAAGGCTGCCGCCACTCCGGAATCCACCGGAATGTGCAATCCGGTGGTCCGGGTCAGTTCCGGCCCGGTCAGCACGAACACGGCATCGGCAATGTTCTCCGGGATGACCTCGCGCTTCAGGATCGTGCGGTTTGCGTAGAACTGCCCCAGGTCCTCCTCTGCCACGCCATAGGTCGCCGCACGCTGGGCACCCCAGCCGGAGGCGAAGATCCCGGAGCCGCGCACTACGCCATCGGGGTTGATGCCGTTAACGCGCACGCCATGCTCGCCCAATTCCACGGCCAGCAAGCGCACCTGATGCGCCTGGTCGGCCTTCGTGGCCGAGTAGGCAATATTGTTCGGACCTGCGAAGACCGAGTTCTTGGAGGAAATATAGATGATATCGCCGCCGAGCTTCTGCTCGATCAGCACCTTGGCCGCGGCCTTGGAAACCAGGAACGATCCCTTGGCCATCACATCATGCTGCAGGTCCCAGTCGGCCTCGGTGGTTTCCAGCAAGGGCTTCGAAAGCGAGAGGCCCGCGTTGTTCACCACCAGGTCCAATCCGCCAAATGCCAGCACCGCCTCATCGATAGCACGTTGCACGGCGTGCGCATCGGCCACGTTGGCGGCGACGCCAACGGCCACATCTGCGGTGCCCAGTTCGGCCGCGGCGGCCTGCGCCTTGTCCAGATCCAGGTCTGCGATGACCACGCAGGCTCCCTCGGCTGCCAGCCGCTGAGCCACGGCCTTGCCGATGCCCGACGCGGCACCGGTGACCAGGGCGATGCGCCCGGCATGGGATTTGGGCTTGGGCATGCGCTGCAGCTTGGCTTCCTCCAGCGCCCAGTATTCAATGCGGAACTTCTCGGCATCGGAAATCGGCGTATAGCTGGAGACCGCTTCGGCGCCGCGCATGACGTTGATGGCATTCAGGTAGAACTCGCCAGCGACCCGTGCGGTCTGCTTATTCGCCCCATAGGAGAACATGCCGACGCCCGGGACCAGCACGATCAGCGGGTCGGCCCCGCGCATCGCCGGGGAGTCCAGGTCCTTGTGGGCCTCGTAGTAGGCCTGGTAGTCAGCACGGTACTGCGCATGCAGTTCTTCCAGGCGAGCGATCTGCTCCGATACGCCTGCGGTAGCGGGAAGATCCAGCACCATCGGCTTGATCTTGGTGCGCAGGAAGTGGTCCGGGCAGCTGGTGCCCAGGGCCGCCAGCTGCGCCAGCTTCTGGCGCGAGAGGAAATCCAGGACTCGCTGGTCATCGCTGAAGTGCCCCACCATGGGCTTATCGGTGCTGGCCAGGCCGCGGATGCTCGGGGCCAATGCGGCGGCGCGGGTCCGGCGTCCCTCCTCGTCCAGCGGCTCGAATCCTGGAACCACAGGACCGAAGGGCTCCGGTGCACCGTGCTCGTCAAGGTAGGCAGCGGCGGTGTCGATGATCCACAGCGAGTTGGCCTCGGATTTCTGGGAGGTATCGCCCCAGGCGGTGATGCCATGGCCGCCGAGGATGCAGCCCACGGCCTGCGGATTGGCGTCCTTGATCGCGGCAATATCCAGTCCCAGCTGGAAGCCGGGGCGGCGCCACTCAACCCAAGCCACCTTGTCGCCGAAGATCCTTGCGGTCAGCTCCCGGCCGTCCTTGGCAGTGGCAATGGCAATGCCGGAGTCCGGGTGCAAGTGGTCGACGTGGTTTGCGTTGACCAGCCCATGCATTGCGGTATCAATGGATGGCGCGGCGCCTCCCTTGCCGTGCAGGCAGTAATCGAAGGCCGCGACCATCTCGTCTTCGCGCTCCACGCCCGGGTAGGCGTCCACCAGCGAGCGCATGCGGTCCAGGCGCAGGGTCGACAGCCCCTTTTCGGTCAACGTGCCGAGGTCCCCGCCCGATCCCTTGACCCAGAGCAGCTCAATTTGCTCACCGGTGACCGGGTCTTTCGCGGTGCCCTTGGCCGAGGTGTTTCCACCGGCGTAGTTGGTGTTCTTCTTGTCTGCACCCAACCGGTTGGATCGTTGAATCAGTTCCTGTGCGGTGGTGCGTGTCGCGATGGTGTTGCTCATGGTGTTCTTGTCTTCCGACTCGTTAGTGTGCATGGGGGCAGTGGTTCTCAGGCGTCGACTTTGGTGGCCCTGGTTTCATATCCATAGCGCTCCAGTTCGATCTCTTCCAGCGACTTGCCTCGCGTTTCCGGCGCCCAAATGGTGCCGATCAGCAACGCGACGACCAGCAGGCCGATGATCAGCAGGCCAAGCTTTTCCAAGCCCAGGTTGGTGAGCAGTACCGGGAACACCAACGAGAGCAGTCCGACAAGCACCCGGGCAAGCATGAACAGCACGCCCTGTGCACTGGCGCGGTAGCGCGTGGCGAAGAGCTCCGCGGTCCATAGCCCGTAGAAAGCCTGCGCGCCGATGCCCGCCGAGATGCCCCAGGCCACTGCGTAGAACAGCAGGGAGAAGGCACCTGGAGGAGCGAAGATCAGCATGGTCCAGGCCGCAACACCCAGCAGGGCGCCGCCGAAGTAGAGCCAACGCCGCGAGACCTGGTCTCCGTATTTCATGAATCCGAAATAGGTTGCGGCGGCGGTCAGCACCCAGACCAGGACTTGGAGCAGGTTCTGCTGGGTAGCGGATTCAACGCCAGCGGCAGCATAGACGCGAGGCTGGAAAATGCCGGCCTGCCCTGCCACGGTATTCCATAGCCCATAGACGCCGAGCAGGAAGAAGAGCGCGCTCCAGTTGCGGCGGTCGGCCAGCAGCCCGCGCATGCCGGAGAAGAACGAGGCTTTCACGCCAGCTGCCGTTTCCGCGGCGCGTTGCTCCTTCCACCTCCTGGACTCGGGCAATCCGCGGCGGACCCACCAAGTGACAGCGGCGATCAGGAAAAGATGGAAGAAGATTGCCCGGGAGCCGTTCACGCCCCAAGGCTCAACCAGGATCGCCAGCGCGAAGCCGATGGCTGGGCCAATCGACCACGCCAGCTGAGCGGTGCCCACGTGCGCAGCACGCGATTCCTGCGGAGCCTCCTCGGCAATGTAGGTCCAGGAAGCTGGAACGCCTGCGCCCACGGCAATGCCCATGAGGACCACGCCGATGATCAGCAGGCTCGTACCGGAGGAGAAGGTGATCATCAGGGCGCCGACCATGAACACGATCAGGTCGTAGGTATAGATGAACTTGCGGCCCAGACGGTCGCAGAGCGGTCCGCCGATCAGTGCACCCAGGGCCGCGCCGAACGCGTTGGCCGACACGGCAGCGATGACACCGACCAGCGCGTCGTCGAATCCGAACGCGCCCTGCCACAGGCTGAGGCTGGTGGCCAGCGCAATGATGGCTCCGGCTTCTATGTAATTGCTCATGGCTACGGCAATGGTGGCTTTCCACCCGGAGATGCCGCGCTTCTTTGCTGCGGTGCTCATGATCAGGCTCCCCATCCTGCTTGCACGCCACCAGCGCGCGATGCTTCGATTCGGCTCTGGTAATCGGAGGTGCGGAAGGCCTGCAGCGGATCGGCTGGCAGGCCGCGCGTTGCGCGCCATGCTTCCAGGTCGGCCCGCACGTCGGTGTAGAAGGCATCCATGAAGATCTCGTTGGCGGCCAGGACATCACCGGAAATCTGTGCTTCAGTCAGCGCTACGCGGTCGATCAGCAACGCCCGGGCCGTCATTTCCTGCACATTCTGGACGCTTCTGATCTGGCCCAGGATCTTGTTCTCCACGTTGTGGCACTGATCGAGCATGAAGGCCACAGGCGTGTCCTGGTCCAGTCCGCCACCGCGGATCACCTCGGCCATGATGCGGAACAGCTGATACGGGTCTGCCGAGCCAACGATCAAGTCGTCATCCGCGTAGAAGCGGGAATTGAAGTCGAAGGATCCGAGCTTGCCAAGCCGCAGCAGCTGCATCACGATGAACTCGATATTGGTGCCTGGCGCATGGTGCCCGGTGTCCAGGCAAACCATGGCCCGATCCCCCAAGGCCGCAACCTGGGCATAGGACGTTCCCCAGTCGGGCACGTCGGTGTGGTAGAAGGACGGTTCGAAGAACTTGTACTCCAGCACCAGGCGCTGGTCTCCGGAAAGCCGCGCATATATTTCGGCCAGCGAATCGCCTAGCCGGTCCTGGCGCCCGCGCATATCCGCTTGGCCTGGATAGTTCGAGCCCTCTGCCAGCCAGATTTTCAGGTCCTGGCTTCCGGTGGCATCCATTACGTCGATGCATTCGAGGTGGTGGTCGATTGCCTTGCGGCGGATCTTCGGATCCTCATGGGTCAAGGCGCCGAACTTGTAGTCGTCATCCTGGAAGGTATTCGAATTGATGGTTCCGAGGCTGACGCCCAGGCCTTCTGCATGCTCGCGCAGCACGGTGAAGTCCTCGACCTTGTCCCACGGAATGTGCAGGGCCACCGAGGGAGCCAGTCCGGTCAATCGGTTGACTTCAGCCGCATCGGCGATTTTTTCGAAGGGATCGCGCGGGGTCCCGGGGGTCGAATAGACCTTGAAGCGGGTGCCCGAGTTTCCATAGGCCCAGGAAGGGACTTCGATGGCAAGGCGGTCAAGGATTTGCAGGTGCTCAGGGCTCAGCTTCGAGCTCATGGAACTCTCCATTTCTAGTAATTCTGCGGGCTTCTACTGCTGGGATGCGGCAAGTGCGGCCAGCTGGTTTTCGAGATTGAAGACCTCGCGCAGGCGCGGCGCTTGCTGATCTGGCCGGCCGCCCAGGCTGAGGAAGAATCGGCTCATTTCCGCTTCCCACGCTGCGGTGCGCGGGTCGGAGTCCAAGGCGGCCTGGGCAGCGCTGTCGTCATCGGTTTCGTAATAGCCGATCAGCAACCCGTCCTCGCGCAGAAAGAGTGAGTAGTTGCGACGCCCGGCTTCTTCGATGGCTTGGAGCATCTGCGGCCACACTTCCCGGTGGCGCGACACATACTCGTCGATCAGGTCGGGATTGACCTGCAATTGAAAGCAAACTCGCATCGTACTACTCTTCCGGACCGCTGGAACTGGGTGGGCAAAACTGTGCGATCCGATTCGTTTTGCACAAAAATGAATCGTTTCAATCGCTTCGAAATTCGAGTGTAGAGCAGGTCACACTTGAATTGCAAGCGGTTGGTCGAGCGAATGCCGCATTCTTTTGAATCCTTTCAAAAAGCTGTCGGGATTCCAGTTCCCATCCGTGCGCCAGTTATACTCGCAGAAGAACAACTCACCGAAGAACAGGAAAGCTCTGTGGCCGTCAGCGTCAAGGAAGTTGCCGCCGAGGCGGGCGTTTCCGTAGGCACCGTCTCCAACGTGCTCAACCGGCCCCAGGTTGTTTCCGAACACACCGTTTCCAAGGTCACCGCAGCCATCGAGAAGCTCGGCTTTGTCCGCAACGATGCGGCCAGGCAACTGCGTGCCGGCCGCAGCCGGAGTTTCGGGCTCGTCGTCCTCGATGCACGCAACCCGTTCTTCATGGACGTCACCCAGGGCGCCCAGCATCGCGCCCTGGACAACGGCTACACCGTGCTGATGGGAGCCAGCGACAATTCCCTGAGCACCGAACAGCAACTGCTGGATCTCTTCGAAGAGCAACGCGTCGCCGGAGTACTCATCTCCCCCTTGCACAGCGACTTGAGCCGGCTCTGGCGGATCCGCGAAGCGGGCACGCCAGTGGTGCTGGTGGACCGCGGAAGTGGCGACCGCAGCTTTTCATCGGTCTCCGTGGACGATGTGGAAGGCGGAAGAATTGCCGTACGGCACCTGCTGGACATTGGCAGAAAGCGGATCACCTTCGTCGGCGGACCGCAGAGCATCGAACAGGTCCAGCACCGTTTAACGGGGGCCCAATCGGTATTGGCGCAAGCCCCGGATGCCGTGCTGGAGCACATGCCTACCAAGAACCTGACTGTGCTGGAAGGACGGGCAGCCGGAGAGCGTATTCTTGCCATGGATCCTGCACAGCGCCCCGACGGGATCTTTGCGGCCAACGACCTGCTCGCGTTCGGCATCCTGCAGGCCCTGGTGATGTCCGGGGAACTCAGCGTTCCCGAGGATATTGCTCTGGTGGGATACGACAATATCGACTTCGCCGAGTCGGCCGTCATCCCGATTACCACCGTGCGCCAGCCAGCAGAAGAAATCGGGCGAACCGCTGTTGACGTCTTGCTGCGCGAAGCAGAAGCGGGCGACCAAGCGGTCCGCGAGCAATTCGTTTTCACTCCCAAGCTCGTTATCCGTGCATCGACTGTGGCCCCGAGCCAAGCGCGCTGACGATTACCTTAGGGGTTCCTGAAAAGCGGGTTCTGCAGCTTCTGATGCCCGCCGGTTCTTGCTAGGTTGGCATTCCAAGCAACGAGAGGGATGGATTTATGAGCGAGAACAACCCTGAAGCCCGACTGCACAAGGCAGAGGCCGAAGAGCCCGATACCATTTCCGACCCTGCTTTGAATGATGAAGTTGGCCAGGACTGGACCGATGAAGGCGGAGCGACACCGCATGGAGCCGCGCTAGACGACGACTAGGCCAGAGGGCCAACCAGCCGAAAACCAAAAATGCCCGTGGGTTGCCAAGCTTGAAAGCTTGGCAACCCACCGGCATGTTCCCTGGCTTGAATCAGCCGCCTAGAACTCGAACTCCAGGTGGGCATTGACTTCGTCCTTGTTGAAATACGCCGGATCGATCTCGTATTCCTCTTCGTAACCGAAGTTCGAAAGCCAGTCTTGCACTTCCTCGTACTCCGGGTCCGTCGGATCATCGAGAATATCCAGCTTGGCTTCCCAGCCACCGATCCCGCCGCTGTCCTCCATCGGAGCCATGCGCCGGCCGCCGGTGCATCGCGGCAGCTGGCCGCCATCGGCATCCAGGATCTTCTCGACGTCGATGCGCACTTCCCAATTGTCCCCGAAGTCGTACAGGTAATCCAGGCGGTCTTTTTCCTTCTGCAGCAACGAGGAAACCAGGGTTTCCGCTTCGTTTTTCTGGTAGTCCATGTCGTCAATCTCTGGACCATATGAAGTGCCGCCGAAGCCACCCTCGTAGAAGCTGTGCAGATGCCCGTCGTACCAGTCGAAGCTCGCTTGGATGATGTCGTGCAGGTCGCCAAGGTTCAGGTCCACGGGCACCAGCACGCGACGCCAGATCGGCGGCTTGGCGTCCCTGAGGGTCAGCTTCAGCTGCAGCACCTTGCCGGTATACGGCGTTTCGCGCTTCAGGCGTTTCGGCTCGTCATCGTCCGGGCCGAACATCGCGTCGAGATCGGTGTCGTCGAATTCATCCTCATCGAGCAGGTCCTGTTCAACGTCGGTAATCGCCAGGCGGACGATGGTGGGCACCGAGTACGCTTCACCGTCTTCGATAAGGCCAAGTACGCGCAGTTCATGCATGCGCACATGCGCGGTTTCCCATACCTTTGGCGACCATTGATCATCTCGCGGGTCAGCCACGCGATGCGGGTTGCCTTCGATTCCCTCGACGATCCAGAACGCTGCCAGCCCCCAGGCTTCAAGGCTGGCTTCATCACCGTCTTCCGGCTTTTCCAGCAACGAGTCCAGGCAGGCCTGGATGAAGTAGAAGTTCGGCTCGAAGGAGTCGGCATCTTCATGCTGCATGATGTCTTCGTACGTCACGCCGCGCTCCGGCTTGCCCTGTTCGGGCAGCTTGATGGCGCTGACCGATTCCAGTGCCGAGAGCACGACCGCAACCATCAGGCCCCTGCGCGATTCATGGACTTCCGGAGGCAACTGGTCGGCGAGCGCTATTGCGGCCGTTTCCATGAATTCAGGCGCCGGCAAGCTGGCCCACAGATTCTTGCCCTCGGTGAGGGTCCAAGCCAAGAAGGCACGACCCAGCTTGCTGATCGGCATGGCGGCGATTTCAGCCAGGGCCGCTTGAGAGGCCTCGTCAGATGCCATGATCTCGTCAATTTCATCGTTTTCATCGATGCCGTCATCACCGGCGAATGGATCCTGGGCTTCCAGCGACTTCCGGAACCACTCCAGGCTTTCGGCCTCGCGCTCCCACAGACCGGCATCGCGCAAGAACTCGACGTAATCCACCCAGGCCATATAGATCATGGTTCCCAGCCCATTATCGGCGGCATCGGGATTCTCGGCCTCTTCGAATTCAATCATCGAGCTGAGCACTGCCAGCAGTTTGGGCGGATCAAAATCGGTGACCTTGTCCAGGCCCACGACTTCGGCGTAGATGCCCAGGGTTTCGCGCACTGCGGCAAGGACCATCAGGGCCAGTTCTGGGTCATCGCGGTTCTCGGAGAACCAGCGTACGAACTGCGGCGTGAGCGCGTCCAGGCCGCGCCCCACCTTCACCCGGTCCAGGGAGACCACGCCCTCTTGCAGGCGTGCCGGATGCCCCTGCTTGGGCTTCTGCTTCTTCTTTTTCTTCGCCATCGGACTGCTTTCCTGGTCGTTTGCTTCTCCCCCTAGGCTACGTGGCTGCTGGTTCCTGAAGAAGCATGCCTGGCACGTGTTCTGCTGGACAGCTTCCTGCCGTCGCAGCCAGGCACCGCCGGTGCCCACACGGCGCGGATATGAATCGAGTCGCTTTCGATATCTATGGCGTAACCCGTACTGCTGGAGCGCCCGCGTTGGTAGGGTGACTTCATGATCAATACTGCTCGTTTGCACTCGGACATGTCACGGCTCAACCGCGAAACCGCGATGATGTCGGCCACGATCGAAACCCTGTCCACCGAAGAAATGGCCGCTGCCTCGCTGTGCGAAGGCTGGAGCCGGGCGCAGGTCATTGCGCATTTGGCCTCCAACGGCCGGAGCCTGGTCAAGCTCATCGACTGGGCCACCAGCGGAGAACCGCAGGAGCTCTACGCCTCGCGCGAGGCCCGCGACGCGGAGATCGACGAGCTGGCGGCCCTGCCGCGCGAGGAACTGGTCAAGAAGTTCCAGGACGCCGCCGCATACTTCGCCGAGCAGTGCGAACGGCTCAGCGGCGAACTGGCCGTGGAAGAGGTGGACCTTCACGGCAAGATCATTCCGGCGACCTCCATCGTGGCCCTGCGCATCTCAGAGGTGGTCATCCACCACCATGATCTGGATACCGCGTGGACCATCGAGGAAGCCGATCCGGATTCCCAGGAGAACGCCGTCGAGGCCGCCGTGCGGACTATGCGCGTGAAGAACGCTCCGGGCATGACGCTGGTGACCGAAGAGGGCGACGAATGGGTCATCGGCGATGGCGCGCTGAAGGTGCGCTCGGACCGCGAAGGCTTGATCGAATGGCTGGCCCGCGGCCAGGCCCGGCATATCGAGGCCGATGGCCCGATTCCGGTTTTGCCTTCCTGGTAACCATCTTCTGGCAGGCGTGTCAGCACGCGGCAACGGTTGGCCCAGCAAGGAGAATGGATTCGGCCCGCTTGTCGAAGTGAAAAGGAGCCGGCATTGATCCCTGTCATCGTGCTCACCGGATATCTGGGTGCAGGCAAGACCAGCCTGCTCAACCGCTTGCTGACCCGCCCGGGTACCCGCGTCGGGGTCATCATCAACGACATCGGCAAGGTCAACGTGGATACCGGGCTGATCACCGGCCAGATCGATGCGGCCGAATCCATTGCCGGCGGCTGCGTTTGCTGCCTGTCCGATAGCAGCGGCCTGGACGAGCTGCTGGAGAAGCTGGGCCAGCCGAAGCTGCGCCTGGATGCCATCATCGTGGAGGCCAGCGGCGCGGCCGACCCGCTGAACGTGGATCGGCTGCTGCGTTTCGGCAAGGCCCACGGGGTACGCTTCGGCGGCATCATCGACGTGATCGACGCGGTGGAGCATGAGCACACCGTGGATACCGCGGCGATGGCCCCGGCCCGCTTCAGCGCCACCAGCATGGCGGTGGTCAACAAGCTGGACCGCATTGCCCCGGAACACCGCGACGCGGTCCTGGCCAGGATCAGCGGACGGATCCGCGAAATCAACCCGCACGTGGCCATCATCCCGGCGTCGCACGCCGCCATAGACCCCGAGCTGGTCTTCGACATCGCCCTGAACGAAGACCCGATCGACGAGTTGCCGTTGGCGGCTGCCTCCCGCCCGCACCACGACCACGAGCATGCTCCGCACGCCAACGCGGTGACGGTGCGCTGCCCCGAAGCGGCGGATCCGGGTGCCCTCTTGGACCTGCTGGAGCACCCGCCTGCTGCGGCCTACCGGCTCAAGGGGCATGTAAAACTGCGCACCGATCGCGGCACGCAGCGCTTCCTGGTCAATATGGTGGGCCGGCAGATCCATTTCGCGAAAGCAGCGGCCCACAGCGATCCGGCCGATGACGCGCTGGTCGCCGTGGGAATGAACTTGGACGAGGAAGCGGTTGGCGCGGCATTAGCGGCCGCCTTGGAACCAGCACGACTTGATCCTTCGCCGGGAAATCTCACCCGTTTGGAACGACGGTTGATTTTGAGCAGCGATGCAGCAGATGCTCCGGCCAAGGTTGACGCTGAAGAGTTCTAGCTGCTGCGGCACTGATGCCTGCGAGTTGGCAACGAGGGCATCCGCTGCCCCGTCTCGACCTGCAACATCGAGCCGCGTTCGCATCCAGTTCGCGCCCGGTGCATAGGGGCACGTCCCAAACAGGCCAAGCCTTCGGAAATAACTCAAGTGCTGCCCGCGACTCCAGTGATGAGTCCCAATTCCAACCCGTCCAACGTTGGACGATTCCGTGCTCCCCGCGATTGCCGGGATGACGCCCGGTATTGCCGATGGTTTCGATGAGCGGTTCCAAGTGATCCTTGGATCTTCACGAAACAGCCCCGGGTCGCCAAAACCGAAGGCCGCATCCCGCGCGACCCTGCCGTCAGCCCACCATGTCCGAGCAAAAGAAACATCACTGGAACATGAAATGGACACGGTGCGCCGATGGCCGGCGGGTCAGCGCGGGGTGCGGCCCCGGCAGTCTCTGGAAATGAACGCTTACAACGCGATCTGGCGGTTCTGGTCCTTGTAGAGCAGGTAGCGGAAGTTCTCCGGGCCGCCGGCGTAGCAAGCCTGCGGGCAGAAGGCGCGCAGCGACATGTAGTCCCCGGCCTCGACCTCGACCCAGTCGCCATTCATCCGGTACACGCCCTTGCCTTCCAGCACGTACAGGCCGTGTTCCATGACATGGGTTTCGGCGAACGGGATGGATGCGCCCGGTTCGAAGGTCACGATATTCACGCCGAAATCGAAGGCCACGTCGTTGGGGTCGAGCATGCGGGTGGTGCGCCATTTGCCGTCGGTGCCCGGCATCGGGCCAGGTTCGATATCGCGCTCATTGCCCACCACGGGAGCCGGTGCGGCGACGCCTTCAAGCACTTCGTAGCGCTTGCGCAGCCAGTGGAAGCTGGTGGTCTCGGTGCCGTCATTGCGGGCGGACCAGGTAGCGCCGGCTGGCAGGTAGGCGAAGCCGCCGTCCACCAGCACATGCTCGGTGCCCTCGATGAGAAGGGTCAGCTGCCCGGTGAGCACGAAGATGAATCCCTGCACCTGGGCCTGCGGCTCCGGCTTGGTGGCGCCGCCGCCCGGGGCAACTTCCACGATGGCTTGGGAGAAGGTGGTGGCCCCGCCGGCGACCGGGCGGTTGAGCACCCAGGCACGGGTGTTGGTCCACTCGGGGAAGACGCTGGTGACGATGTCGCGCAGCACGCCCTTGGGGATCACGGTATAGGCCTCGGTGACGATGGCCCGGTCGGTGAGCAGATCGCTCTGCGGCGGGTGGCCGCCGAAGTCCGAGTAGTACGACGAGGAGTTCTGGATGGCTGGAACAGTCATGGTGTTGTCCTTAGGCGTGGGAGCGGTTCAAGGCGATCGCCTCGAGTTCGGGCAGGGTGATCTGGGCTAGTTCGGTGACCTCGTCGGCGCTCACCGCACCGCAGGCCACCCCGCGGTGGATGTAGCGGGCCAGGGCCCGTGCGGTGGCCGGCTCGTCCATGATGGCCGAGTTGATCTGGTGGACGTAGTTGCGCAACCGGGTTCCGGCTGCCTGCAGTCCTTCGCGGAAGAAGGCGAAGGTGGCCAGGTAGCGGGTGACCAGCTGGTTCTCGTGCATGTCCCAGCCCTGGTAGATGCCGCGGGACAGGTGGCGGGAGACCAGGCGGGCGTGCAGTTCCCAGGCGGCCGCAATGTTCTCCGGGTCGCCGGCCGGGATGATGTTGGTGGAGCCGTCGGACAGTTCCACCCCGGTGCCGGCCACGGCCACCTGCATGACGTCCTTGGCGAAGTCCGCTACCGGGTGCTCCATGGACTGGTATCCGGCGGCCACGCCCAGCGACGCGGAGTAGTCGTAGGTGCCGTAGTGCAGCGAGGATACCCGGCCCTTGCCCGAGGCGATCAGCTGGGCCACCGGATGGGTTCCGTTGGCGGCCAGGATGACCTGCGGGGTTTCCACCTGCACTTCGAAGCGGATGCGTCCGGCTTCCAGCCCGTGGGCTTCTTCCAGCTTCTCGGCCAGGTAGACCATGGACTCGACCTGGGCCACGGTGGTCACCTTGGGCAGGGTCAGGCGCAAGCCCTCGGGCAGCGGACCGTTGGCCAGAAGCCGGGTGATGAACAAATCCAGGGTGCGGATCCCGCGTGCCCGGGTGGGTGCTTCAAAGCATTTGAAGCGGATGCCGATGCAGGCCGGGGCCTTGCCGGCGGCCACCGCGGCGGATACCGAGTCGGCCGCGGCAAGCACTGCGGCGTCCTCCTCGGCATCCGTGCGGTTGCCGTAGCCGTCCTCGAAATCGAGGCGCAGATCTTCGATGGGTTCGCTTGCCAGCTTCGCGCCAACCAGTTCCGCCAAGCGCTCTGGTTCGGCCAGCTTGAGCTTGGCCGCCAAGGCGGATAGGCCAATCAGCCCTCCGGCAGTGGCTACTGCATTGTGGCCCCAACGTTCTGGGAGGTCCGCGGTGTACTTGTCCCCGGGGACGTACACGGTATGGATCGGCTGGCGGGCTCCGGTATCCCCCGGGTAGGAGGTTTCCAGCAGCCGGTCGGTGGCGGCCAGCTTTGCTTCTACGCTGGCAAGCGTGGACTCATCGAAGGTGTTGCTCATGGCTTGGTCACGTATTCCTTTTCCAAGAGTTCGTAGGCTGGGGTGGTGAGGAAGTCCGCGAAATCCTCGTCCTTGCCGCTGGTCAGTTTCGCGATCAGTTCCGCTGCCGGCTGGTAGTAGGCGTTGAAGTGCTCTTCATTGTCGACCTCCGCGCGCAGGCGTTCAACCTCTTCGGCGAGAATGCCAGCAACCAGTTCGGCGGTGATGGTGTTGCCGGTGTCGGCGGCGACCACCTGGTTGCGGATCTGCTGCCAGATCTGCGAGCGCGAGATCTCCGCGGTGGCGGCGTCTTCCATCAGGTTGTGGATGGCGACCGCGCCGTTGCCCGAGAGCCACACGGCCACGTAGTTCACTGCCACGTAGAGGTTGGCGCGCACGCCGGCCTCGGTGACATCGCCAGGAGCGCTGGCCACGTCCAGCAGCTGGGCCGCGGTGACCTCGACTTCCGGGCGCTGGCGGTCGATCTGGTTCGGCTTCTCGCCGAGCTTCGCGTCGAAAATCTCCTTGCACAGCTCAACCAGGTCCGGGTGGGCGACCCAGGAGCCGTCGAATCCGTCGTTGGCCTCGCGGGACTTGTCCTCGCGGACCTTGTCGAAGGCGGCGGCGGTAACTTCTGGTTCGCGGCGGTTCGGGATGAACGCGGCCATGCCGCCCATGGCGAAGGCCCCGCGCTTGTGGCAGGTCTTGACCAGCAGCTCGGTGTAGGCGCGCATCATCGGCGCGGTCATCGATACGGCCGAGCGGTCGGGCATGATGAACGCTTCGCCGGCTTCGCGGAAGGTCTTGATGATGGAGAACAGGTAGTCCCAGCGGCCCGCGTTCAGGCCAGAGGCGTGCTCGCGCAATTCGTAGAGGAATTCCTCCATCTGGAAGGCGGCCGGGATGGTCTCGATGAGCATGGTGGCGCGCACGGTGCCGTGGGCGATGCCCAGCTCGGCCTGGGCGAAGGTGAAGACCTCGTTCCACAGGCGCGATTCCAGGTAGTGCTCCATCTTCGGCAGGTAGTAGAACGGGCCCTGTCCCGATTCGGCGAGCACCTTGGCATTGTGGAAGAAGTGCAGGCCGAAGTCGACCAGTGCACCGACCGCCGGCTTGCCGTCGATGAGCACATTGTTCTCCGGCAGGTGCCAGCCGCGGGGGCGGACCACCACGACCGCGCGCGGGGCGTCGGTGCGCAGCGCGTAGGACTTGCCGGTTTTCGCATCGGTGAAGGCCAAGGTGCCCCGGGCGGCGGCCGAGAGATTGGAGATCGCATCGATGACATTGAACCAGCTCGGAGTGGAAGCATCTTCCAGGTCGGCCAGCCAGACCTTGGCGCCGGAGTTCAGCGCGTTGATGGCCATCTTGGCCGGGGAGGCCGGGCCGGTGATCTCCACGCGGCGGTCGCGCAGCGCCTCTGGGGCTTCGGCGACCTTCCAGTCGCCAGTGCGCACGGATTCGGTCTGCGGATCGAAGTCGATGGACTTGGCATCGGAGAACTGCTGGCGGCGCACGCCGCGTGCGGCCAGCAGCTGATCGCGGGTGCCGGCGAACTTCTGGTGCAGCTTCTCGATGAAGGCCAGCGCTTCGCCCGAGAGGATCTGCTGGGCATCGGCGGCGTCGGGGATGCTGGTGATTTCAATACTCATGGGTTGTTCCTTAACCTCTTGTGCTCTGTTCCAATGAAGGGTGCGTTGACATGCACCCTAGGGTCTTGCTGCGCAGCGCCTACTTGGCGGCGGCTGCGTCCTGCACTGCCATGGCCACATCGGAGGCGACCTGTGGGTCGAACACCGACGGGATGATGAATCCGGGGTTCAGCTCTGATTCGCTGACCCGCGCGGCAATGGCGTCCGCGGCGGCCAGGAGCATGGCGTCGGTGATCTCGGTGACGCCTGCATCCAGCAGCCCGCGGAAGAAACCTGGGAATGCCAGGACGTTGTTGATCTGGTTGGGGAAGTCGCTGCGCCCGGTGGCGACCACCGCCGCGTGGCGGCCGGCCAGTTCCGGGTCCACCTCGGGATCCGGGTTGGCCATGGCGAAGACGATGGCGCGTTCGTTCATGGCGGCGATATCGGCTTCGTCCAGCACGTTCGGGGCCGAGACGCCGATGAAGACATCCGCGCCGGCGATGGCCTCCTTCAGGGTGCCGGTGAAGTTCTGCGGATTGGTGTTTTCCGCCAGCCAGGTGCGGTGCGCATCGGCGTAGGCTTCGTTGCGGGTGATCGCGCCACTGCGTCCGCAGGCGATGATGTTCTGTGCGCCGCGGGCCATGAGCAGCTGGATGATCGCGTTGCCGGCCGCGCCGACCCCGGAGACCACGATGCGCAGGTCCTCGATCTTCTTGTCCACGACCTTCACCGCGTTGAGCAGCGCGGCCAGGGTGACAATTGCGGTGCCGTGCTGGTCGTCGTGGAAGACCGGGATGTCCAGTTCTTCGCGCAGCCGGGCCTCGATTTCGAAGCAGCGCGGGGCGGCGATGTCTTCGAGGTTCACCCCGCCGTAGACCGGTGCCAGGGCCTTGACGATCATGATGATCTCCTCAGTGTCCTGGGTGTCCAGGCAGACCGGCCAGGCATCGACATCGGCGAACTGCTTGAACAGCGCCGCCTTGCCTTCCATGACCGGCAGGGCCGCAGCCGGGCCGATATTGCCCAGCCCCAGCACGGCCGAGCCGTCGGTGACCACGGCGATGGTGTTGCGCTTGACCGTCAGGTTGCGGGCATCGGCAGGGTTCTCGGCGATGGCCATGCAGACGCGGGCGACACCCGGGGTGTAGGCGCGGGAGAGGTCATCGCGGTTGCGCAGGGCGACCTTGGGGGTCACCGAGAGCTTGCCGCCAAGGTGCATCAGGAAGGTGCGGTCCGAGACGTTGCGCACGCTCACGCCATCGAGGCTATCCAGCGCCGCGCGCACGGTCTCGCCGTGGGCCACGTCGGTGGTGTTGCAGGAAACGTCCACCACCATGTGGGTGTGGTTGGACTCGGTGACATCCAGGGCCGTGATGTGCGCGCCAGCCGAACCGACCGCGCCGGCCAGCTCGCTGGTCGCGGTAATCGACGCAGGTGTCTGGACGCGAAGCGTGAGTGAATATCCCGGGCTTGGTGCTGCCATTTGATCCTCCTGTAAAAAGTTTCCGTATAGTGGATACTATTATCCTCAAAATGAAAATGCAAGAGTGTTTTGTGGCGCCCAGCACGATTTTTTGCCGAGTTAATATCGGATCGTGGAAGAAAAGCCTGATTCTGCGCTATTCTTGGGACTAGGATTTCGCATCGTAGAAGTAATGCGCAGCCCTCTTCCGAAAACCAGTGCCTTTATTAGGAGCAAAGATGACGCAGACTTCCAGCAAGTCCACCACCGGCGGAGTCCAGTCCGTCGAACGTGCTTTCGAGCTCCTGGAAGTCATCGCCCGTGCCGGCGGCGAAGCGGCGCTCAGCGAGCTTGCCGCCGATACTCCCCTGCCATTGCCGACCATCCACCGCCTGCTGCGCACCCTGGTCGGCGTAGGCTACGTGCGCCAGCTGCCCAACCGCCGCTATTCACTGGGCCCGCGGCTGATCCGGCTGGGCGAAGTAGCCAACCGCCAGCTGGGCGCCTTGGCCTCCCCTGCGCTGAAGGATCTGGTCGCGAAGCTGGGCGAATCGGCGAATATCGCGGTGCTCGACGGAGACATGGTCACCTACATCGCCCAGGTGCAGTCAGCCCACTCGATGCGCATGATCACCGAAGTCGGACGCCGCGCCATGCTGCACAATTCCGGGGTCGGCAAGGCCGTGCTCTCGGTGCTGGATGACGAGCGCGTGCAGCGTTTGGTCTCGCAGGCGGGCATGCCCCCGAAGACCGCGAACACCATCACCACCCTGGGCAAGCTGTTCACCGATGTCGAGGCCACCCGCGAACGCGGCTACGCCATCGACGAGGAAGAGCAGGAACTAGGGGTTCGCTGCATCGCCGTGCCAGTACCGGGCGCGCCAACGCCGATGGCCATCTCGGTTTCCGGGCCGGTGACCCGCGTTGACGAGGCCTTCATCGACAGCGCAGTGCCGGTATTGCTGGAGGCGGCCCGCGAGCTGGGACGCCAGCTGGTGGCCGCGGCGGACTAGCCGCGCTTGGCGATTCCGGCACGCAAGCAAAGATGCCCGCCTGGGCGGTCGATGGCACCGACCGCCCAGGCGGGCATCTCAGTTCGCGCTGGTGCCGGAACACCTATGGAGCCGGCGAACAGGCGTGCTACTGCGCGAACTGGGTTTCGTGCAGCTCGCTATAGCGCCCGCCGAAGGCCAGCAGCTCGCTGTGGGTTCCGCGCTCGACGATGCGCCCGCCCTCCACGACCAGGATCTGGTCCGCCGAGCGGATGGTCGACAGGCGGTGGGCAATGATCAGCGCCGTGCGGTCTGCCAGCGCCTCGCCCAGCGCCGCCTGCACCGCCGCTTCATTCGACGAGTCCAGGGCCGCCGTCGCCTCATCCAGGATGACTACCTGGGGTGCTGCCAGCAGCAGACGGGCAATGGTCATGCGCTGGCGTTCGCCACCGGAAAGCCGGTAGCCCCGCTCGCCCACCACGGTATCCAGGCCATCGGGCAAGGAAGCGATCACCGGCTTCAGCCGGGCGCGCTCCAGCGCCTCCCAGATCTGCTTTTCGGTCGCTTCGGGCCGGGCCAGCGTCAGGTTGGAGCGGATGCTCTCGTGGAAGAGGTGCCCGTCCTGGGTCACCATGGACACCGTCGAACGCAGCGAATCGAGCTCAAGCTGGCGGATATCCTCGCCGGCCAGTTCAACACTGCCCGAATCCACGTCGTACAGGCGCGCCAGGAGCGAGGCGATGGTGGACTTGCCCGCACCCGAGGAGCCCACCAGCGCGTAGGTTTGGCCCGCGGGGATCTCGAAGTCGATATCGTGCAGGACCTCTTCGCCGCCGCGGGTGTCCAGGATGGCGACTTCTTCCAGCGAAGCCAGCGAGACCTTGTCGGCGCTCGGGTAGGAGAAGCTCACGTGGTTGAATCTCACCGGCACCGCCCCGGCCTCAAGTCGGCGGGCGTTCGGGGCATCGGCAATCAGCGGCTCCAAGTCCAGCACCTCGAAGACGCGGTCGAAGCTGACCAGCGCGCTGGTGATTTCCACGCGCGCGTTGGCCAGTGCGGTCAGCGGCGTGTAGAGGCGGGTGAGCAGCATGCCCAGGACCACCACGTCGCCGGCGGCCAGATCACCGCGCACCGCGTACATGCCGCCCAGACCGTAGACCAGGGCGAGGGCCAGGGCCGCAACCAGGGTCAGCGCGGCGACGAAGTAGAACTGGCGCATGGCCATCTTGACGCCGATATCCCGCACCTTGCCGGCACGCAGCGCGAACTGCTCGGACTCGTCCTTGGGACGGCCGAAAAGCTTGATCAAGGTGGCGCCGGGGGCGGAGAAGCGCTCGGTCATCTGGTTGCCCATGGTCGCGTTCAGGTCCGCGGATTCACGGCGCAGCAGGGCCACGGACCTGCCGAAATGGCGGGCGGGCAAGAGGAAAATCGGCAGCAGCACCAGAGCGATCAGCGTGACCTGCCACGAGGTGGTGAACATGACCGCAGCGGTGAGCACCAGCGCCACGGTATTGGAGACCAGCCCGGAAAGGGTTCCGGCGAAGGCGGATTGCGCGCCGATGACATCGTTGTTCAAGCGGCTGACCAGCGCACCGGTCCTGGTGCGCGAGAAGAATGCCACCGGCATTTTCTGCACATGGTCGAAGACCGCGGTGCGCAGGTCATAGATGATGCCCTCGCCCAAGCGCGAGGAGAACCAGCGGACCACTACGGACACCACCGCATCCAGGATCGCGATCCCCGCCATGACCAGAGCCAAGTTGATGATCGTCCGCACCCCGGATTGCGCGACGACTTCGTCGACCACCCGTCCGGCGAGCACCGGGGTGATCACGGCCAGGACGGCGGCGAAGATGGAGAAGACGACGAAGACCAGCAGCCGGGACTTGTAGCTGGCTGCGAACTTCAGCACTCGCTTAGGCGTGGTTGGAGCGTAGGCCTTGCCCTTGTCTCCTGACAGCTTCCATAGCGAATGCCAGGCGGCGCTTTCCATGCTCATAAGTGAGTGCTCTCAATCCTGCTGGAAGTAATCGGTGGGTTCCACCTTTGTCCATGATCCCAGTAAGCCATCCGCGACTTCCAGGTAGGGTCAGCTTACGGCGGCCAGCCCGGGCGACACAGCCCGATTGCCCGACGCGCAATAACCGGGATCCCTGCATCAAGAACAGCGGTACCCCCGGGTTCATTCCTCGCCGGCCCCGCGCGGCACAGCACGAGCCCCCGATGGCGCGTGACACGCCCAACGCTGCCGCCATCGGCACAGCGGTACTCGGAGCTAGATAAATGCCTATCAAACACGGATTAATTCCATAATCCAGAAGGAATCCATTCCGCATAACGAAATTATCTTTTTTCATTGCGGAATATTGTGACGTGCCTTACAGTTGACACCATCCAAGCCACGGGCACATACCTCGGAGCGAGTCCATCCTCAGGAGCAGCCATGAAAATCAAATCCGCAGACGACTTCCGGGTCGCTGAGCCAACCCCCAAGAAACCTTTCTACACTTCCCTGTTCTTCCAGCTTGGCGTCGCAATCGTCGCCGGCGTCTTGATCGGCCACTTCCTGCCGAAGGTCGGATCCGAGTTGCGCCCGCTGGGCGACGGATTCATCATGCTGATCAAGATGATCATCGCCCCGCTGATCTTCCTGGTGATTGTCACCGGCATTGCGGCGGTGGGCGATGTCAAGGCAGTGGGACGCGTTGGCGTCAAGGCATTGGTCTACTTCACCTGCGCCACACTCTTCGCCCTGGTCTTCGGCCTGATCATTGCCAACCTCTTCCAGCCAGGCGCCGGGTTGAACATCGACCCGTCATCCCTCGACGCCGGGGCCATCGAAGAGAAATCCGGAGAGGCCAAGGGGGCCGCCGACTTCATCCTGGGAATCATCCCGGTCAGCGTCATCGGCGCCTTCGCGGATAATAACTTGCTGCAGGTGTTGTTCTTCTCGGTCTTCTTCGGCGCAGCCATCGTGGTGGTCGGCCAGGAACGCTGCGCACCACTGCTCGCGGTGTTCGAGAACGTCCTGGAGCTGATCTTCAAGGTCATGAGCTGGGTCATGCGGGTCGCACCCCTGGGTGCCTTCGGCGCCATGGGCTTCATCATCGGCCAATACGGCATCGAGACACTGGGCACCTATGCGAAATTGATTCTCGCCTGCTACGCCGCGGCCCTGCTGTTCATCGGCATCCTCTTCCTGATCGCCTGGGGATTTGCCCGGGTTCCGCTGTGGCAATTCATCAAGTACACCCGCGAGGAATTCCTGCTGGCCCTGGGCACCGCATCAACCGAGTCGGTGATGCCTCGCATCATGACCAAGCTGACCAACGCCGGATGCTCCCGCGCCACCACCGGCTTGGTGGTCCCGACCGGATATTCCTTCAACCTCGACGGTGCGGCCATCTACTTGTCCATCTCGCTGCTGTTCCTGGCCCAGGCGTTCGGCCACAATCTCAGCTTTGGCCAGCAGCTTGCCGCCCTGGGCATCCTGCTGCTGACTTCCAAGGGCATGGCCGGCGTCCCTGGATCCTCGTTCTTGGCCCTATCGGCGACGGCAGCCGCCCTGGGCATCTTCCCGGTGGCCGGCGTGGCCCTGTTGCTGGGCGCGGACCGCATCATGGATTCGATGCGCGTTGCCGTGAACCTGCTGGGCAACTGCGTGGCCACCTTCGTGGTCGCCAAATGGGAAGGGCAGTTCGACCGCGAGGCAATGAAGCGCGCCTTCGCCGGGGAAATCACCAATGAGGACTCGGCCCGCATGCTCGGACGCGATGAGGAATGGGAAGCCATGGAGGCCGAACGCGTAGCCAACGGCGGCCAGCCTTCACCGAAGTTCGGCGGTGGCCCCACCCCGGAGGCCCTGCTCAAGTTCGATATGAGCCCGGCAACCGAAGCCGAAGCAGCTGCGGCCACGCAAAAAAGCTACCCCGATGAGGAACGCGCAGAAGCGCGCAGCTGAGTCAGGCGGTTGCCGCACGGAAAACTGCGGGGACCTTGAGAGCTAATCGGCCGGGGTGCACTGGAGCTTTCCAGTGCACCCCGGCCGATGGCCGTTCCACCTGCTGGCAGGGAAACTCGTCTCCAGGCAGGCCTTGCTAGATGGCGCTCCAGCCGGTATCCGAAGCCAGGACCACGCCGTTGATGTTGGTGCTGTCCTCGCTGAGCAGGAAGGTGATCGAGGCGGCGAGCTGGCTTGCGGTAGCCATGCCCGGGATGATGCCCATCAGCGGAGGGATTACCTGCTGGGCGAATTCGGAGGCCATTGGAGCCTCGATATTGGTCTGCACTGCACCCGGTGCCACTGCGTTGAAACGCAGCCCCTTCTTGCCGTACATGACAGCCGAGTTCTTGGTCATGCCGATGACCGCGTGCTTCGAGGCGGTGTATGCGACGCCGGCGGCCGAGCCGCGCAGGCCAGCTTCCGAAGCCACATTGACCACGTTGCCCTGGCCGGCCTCGAGCATCAGCGGGACCACCGAACGGGTCAGCTTCAGAACGGAATTGACGTTCACATTCATGACCCGTTCCCAGGTCGAGTCCTCGATCTCGTGGATCGGCTCGAACTTGTCCATAATGCCGGCGACGTTGGCCAGCGCATCGATCCGCCCTTCGCCAGCTGCCACTACCTGGTCCACTACCACTTGGTCGGTGATGTCGCCGGCCACGACGGCAAAGTCCAGATCCGGGTTCTCGGCAACAAGCTCATCGAGCCGTTCGCGGCTGATGTCCGCGGCGATCACCTTGCCGCCTTCCTTGGCCACGCGCAGCGCGGTGGCCTTGCCGATGCCCGAACCGGCGCCAGTGACCACCACTGTCTTGCCGGCAAAACGTTCTGCGGTGACCTTTTCCTGCCATGCGTTTTCCATGCCCATAACCGTTCCTTCTGGTTGCCGATGAATTGGTAGTTTCATATTATGACACACTGTGTCTTAACTCAATGGGCCATAATTGGGATATGCCTGACACCCAAGATTCCGTTGCCACGCACCTGCCTGGGCGCCCGCAGTCCATTGATCCCGACTCCGTGGCCCGCACCGCCCTGGCGCTCTTTGCCAAGCATGGCTATGGCGAAGTTTCGATGGCGCAAATTGCCGAAGAAGCGGGAATCGGACGCAAGAGCCTCTATCGCTATTTCGCTTCCAAGGCTGATTTGGTGTGGGGCGGCCTGCTGGAAGCTTCGGCCATTTCAGACGGCGCCTTCGCCTCGGCGAAGCAGGAGGGCCACGACCTGGTGGGTGCCATGCACGCTGCTGCGGTGGCAGCTTTCGATTCGCTGCCGGATCCGGAGGTCACGCGAGGACGCTTGCGGCTTATCGCGGACCAGCCCGAGCTCCTGGCCCAGGCGTCGATGCGGATGGGCAAGGACAACGAGCGGGTGCTGCGGCATTTCTCGGAAGGCGGGGTCAGCGCGCAGGCGGCGCCCTATCTGGCGCTGGCATTCGGCACGGTGACTTTTGCAGCATGGATCAGCTGGGCGCAATCTGCTGACCCCAGCCCGGAACCGTACTTGGCCGAGGCGATCAAGGTGCTTCGCTTGCCGTAGCCTGTAGCGGTTGCTAGCGCTTCTCCGCCCAGTTGTCATCGATCATGGCGGCGAAGTCGAAGGCTTCGTCGAGGATCTCGCGAAGTGTACTGCCCGCCGTCCCAACCCAACGGGTCAGTGCATGGTCGTAAAGGGCCAGACCCAGCAACGCGGCGGTTTCAGCCAGCCGCTGGTTCGCGCAAAACGGCGACAGCGCCTGGGCCAGCGCTACCTGCTGCTCTCGCCGGGATTCCTGCCAGCTGGCCCGGAGCGCAGGGGTGCTCCTGACCAGCTCAATGCGGCCCTGCATCGCCACCGGATCCTGCTCAGCGAATACTACTGCCGATTCAAAGCTGCGGCGCAAAAGCTCCAGCAAGCTCTCGCCCGGATGCGAAGACATGGAGCTGGCCATGTCGGAGAAGTGCGCGGTCATGGAACGCAACGCAGTAACTACCGCGTCCTCTTTTGACGAGAAGTACCGGAAGAACGTGGCACGGGATATTCCGATTGCCTGGGCTGCCTGCTGGGCGGTGACGTTCTCCATGCCGCGTTCGGCGAACACGGCATAAACCTGTTCCGCCAACTCGACTTTCATCTTTTCGCGCACTCGATCGCGAACCACGCTTCCCATGGCAAGAATTTTACTCTGAGATTCAAGGGCAGAAGTGAGACACAGTCTCTTGATGCTGGTCATTGCCACTTTAGCTACGGTGTGTCGTTTCGCTCGCGGTTCACGGAACTCAATAAATCACGGAACATGATGACCGCTGAATCCTGCTTCGCTAGGCTCAAGAAGAGAGAAACTGACTACTCGAAGGACCACCATGGCACAGCAGATCGCAAACAGCATCGACCTCGGCCAGGGGTTGGAAGCCACCTCGCAGGGTTTTGGTTGCATGTCCCTGAGCGGGCCCTACGGATCGGCCGACGATGCCGAATCCCTGCGCACCTTGAACCATGTTCTTGATCGCGGCGTCACGTTCCTGGATACCGCAAACATCTACGGCGAAGGGCACAACGAAACCCTGCTCTCGCAGGTGCTCAAAACCCGTCGCGGCGAAGTCACCCTGGCAACCAAGGCGGGCATCGTGCGTCCGAAGAATCCGGGAGACCCACGCGCTAATGGCGACCCGGACTTCATCAAGAAATGCATGGATGCGAGCCTGCAGCGGCTGGGCGTAGACCACGTTGACCTGTACTACTACCACCGGGTGGATTCCCGGGTGCCAATCGAGGAGACTGTCGGAGCCTACAAGGAGCTAGTCGAAGCAGGGAAGGCCCGGCACATCGGCTTGTCCGAAGTGACTTCCGAGGAGCTGCGCCGAGCCCACAAGGTGCATCCAATTTCCGCGATCCAGATGGAGTACTCGATTTTCAGCCGGGACATCGAAAGATGGCTCTTGCCAGCCGCCAGTGAACTCGGCGTGGCCCTGGTGACCTACGCGTCGCTGGGTCGCGGGTACTTCACCGGGGAAGTTGATTCCCTGCAGCAGCTTGAAGCCAACGACATCCGCCATAACTTCCCGCGCTTCGAAGCGGCCCGCATGCAGCACAACCATCCATTGCGGCAAGTCATCGCGGAGGTGGCCCAGCGCGAAGGTGTTTCAACCGCCCAGGTGTCACTGGCGTGGGTTTATGAAAAAGCACGCGCATTCAATGTGGCCGTCTCCCCGATTCCGGGGACCCGCTTCAGCGCGCACTTCGAGGATAATCTGGGGGCGCTGGATGTCCGCTTGTCCCTGGAATCAATGTCGCAGCTGGATGCCTTGGCTGCCCAGGTGGACGGTGAGCGCCAAAAGGACGTGATGTCGGTGTCCAAGGGCCGTGAAGAGGTGCAGATGGCCCGGATGTAGCTTCGCTGATCGCTACTGCGTAGAGTCGTGAAGGTAGCGCATAGCCAGCAGCTGGCAGCAGGAAAGGACTATCCCATGAGAATCGCTTTGGCGCAGGTTCTGAGCACCGCTGATCCGCAGCGCAATCTGGTAACAGTGCGCGATCATGCGCGCCGGGCAAAGGAAGCCGGCGCCACGCTGGTGGTCTTCCCCGAGGCCATGCAGGTTTCCTTCGGCCACGATCTCGCCAAGTACGCGCAACCCCTGGATGGGCCCTGGGCTACACTGATCCGCCAGCAGGCACGGGATATAGGCATCACCATTGCCGTGGGCATGTTCACCCCTGGGGAAGGCGGCCGGGTACGCAACACCTTGCTGGTCGCCGGTGAAGGCGTAGATACCCACTATGACAAGATCCACCTCTACGATGCCTTCGGCTATGCCGAGTCGGACTCGGTGACGCCCGGAACTTCTCCGGTGCAGTTCGAGCACGAGGGAACGACGATCGGCTTGGCCACCTGCTACGACTTGCGGTTCCCGCGCTTGTTCACCCGCCATGCGAAGGCTGGTGCAGCGGTCAACATCGTCAGCGCTTCGTGGGGCCAGGGCGAGAGCAAGGCCGAGCAGTGGACCACCCTTGCGCAGGCCCGCGCCTTGGACGCGACGACGTTCGTGGTGGCAGTGGACCAGGCTGATCCTGAAAGCATTGGACGCAAGATCACCGGTACCGCGCCTTTGGGCGTCGGGCACTCGGTGGTGGTTGATCCGCTAGGACGCATTATTGCCCGGGCCGGTGCGGAACCCGAGCTGCTGGTAGTCGATCTGGATCTCAGCCAGGTCGAGGCCGCTCGCAAGCAGCTGCCGGTGCTGGCCAACGCGGTCGACCTGTAGCCAAACGGTTGGCTCAGCCGTTGAGGCTTGCCAGCCAGCCCATCGCTGGCGCCGGCGGCGAGGATGGGATCCCGGATAGCACTGCGCGCTTCCAGCAGGACCCTTGAGGGGATGTGCTCGCCCAATCCGAGTTTCCGCCCGTGCGCTTTTCGATGCCAGGGATATCCCGCTGGATCTAGTCGCGAATTCAGCGAAAGCGCGGCAGAAGCGTAGCGGTGTTGCGGTCGCCGGATGAATCGCCAGCACTACTCGCAGCCCGCCTGCCGGCCTGCCCATCGTGGCCCGAACGCCGCCCTTGGCGGTGACGAGGATGCACACTGATTCACCGAGGATGCCCTGGGGCCGCATACCGCTATCCCCCGGATGCTAATGAACGGTGAACGGGTTTTTCACAGCAGCGGTACTATTCGGCAAGATCCAGCATCGGTGCTTTGCGCTTGAATCCGCCAGTCACGTAGGCGAGATACACCAGGCCCAGCCCGATCCAGGCCAAACCGATCACCAGCGAGAGACCGCTGAGGCTTGTCCATAGCCAAATTGTCAGGGCCAGGCCAATCAACGGCAGCACCAAGTAGTTGATCGTAGCCCCCATTCCGCGCTGGCGGTGGGCTAAGAAGAAGTACTTGATTACGGCGAGGTTCACTGCAGAGAAGGCGACAAGGGCGCCGAAGCTGATCATCGCGGAGACGATTTCCAGGCTCGCGAACAGGGCGGTCAGCGAAATCAGTGAAACGATGATGATTACGAACGTCGGGGTCTTGAAACGGGGGTGCAGGTACCCGAAGACCCGTCGGGGAAGCACGCCGTCGCGTCCCATGCTGTAGAGGATTCGCGACACCGATGCCTGCGAGACAAGCGCCGATCCCATTGCGCCGCAGATGAATCCAGCGGTGAAGAAGATAGAGAGGAATTGGCCGCCCGCTGTGAAGACCACATCAATGGAGGCCGAATCCGCGTTCGCGAATTCATGGCTCGGGTAAACCAGATGCGAGACGTAGGCCAGGGCCACGAATAGGAAGCCGCAGATCAAAGTCGTCAGCAAGATGGCGCGCGGCAAATCGCGCTTCGGATTGCGGGCTTCCTCGGCGAATGTCGTGATCGAGTCGAAGCCGAGGAAGGAGAGGCAGAGGATCGCAGCGCCCGCGGCCAGTGGAGCGAATCCGCCCGCCTCCCCGGAACCGCGCAATGGGGCAAAGAGGTCAACGGTGGCCTGCCCGCGGAGGTAGGCAATGGAGAAGCCGACGAACAGGATGATGAACAGGAACTGGAAGCCGATAATCACGATGTTCGTTCTGGCCACAGAGACAATGCCGATGACATTAAGGACTGTCACCAGCACCATCCCAGCCAACATGAAGGCCCAGGGCGGAATCACCGGGAAGAACTCGTTGAGGTAGATCCCCAAGAGCAGATAGTTGATCATGGGCAGGAAGAGGTAATCAAGCAGGAGCGCCCAGCCGGCCATGAAACCGATATTCGACCCGAAAGAGCGCTGGGTGTAAACGTAGGCAGATCCGCCTACCGGGAAAGCCTGCGACATCAAGCCGTACGATCGTGCCGTGAAAAGCATCGCGACCAAGGTGATCGCGTAGGCTACCGGAAGCCGGCCACCGGTAATTTCGGTGACAATGCCGTAGGTGCTGAAGATGGTCAGCGGCACCATGTACACCATGCCGAAAAGCACCAGGTTAGGCAGTCCGAGCACCCTGTTCATCTGCGCGGGCGCTTCCGCTGCGCTTCGCACGCCTTGCTGTACCTGCTTCATCGCGGCTCCTTCTGTGCAATTGCCCCGTCGCCACTCCATGACGAGTCGGACGTTCCAGGGCGTCCGTACTCACTGCCCCAAATAATGAATATCGTTCACTTAATGTAGTGACATGGCTCACCGATAACAAGGGGGACCTACCCTCAAGGCGCTGTTTCCGGCAGGTAAACCGGGTCGAATATTGGCCGCGGAACCCACACGGGCAAGGCTGATCACCTGCATGACTTGGAGCTTGTTGATGAAGGCAAGCGGTGGGGGCCTCCCGCTTCAGGAGGGCCGGCGGATCAAAATAAATTTATATTATTAATTTCGGGGAAACATCCGTCTGCAGAAATCAGCACGTCGCTAGGACTGGGAGACTTCCCGCTCGACCGCGGAAATGATCGCCCGGAGCCCGAACTCAAATGATTGGTAGCTGACGCTGGTACGAGCCTGCCGCGCATAGGCCTCTCCCAATTCCATCACTTCGCCGTGGCTGCTGCGCACAGTTCCCCGGTCGTCTGCAGGCACGGTGGCAACATGAGCCCCCGGGGCGACGATATCCAAGGCAGCCCCGACAATCAGCGACTCGATCGCCACCATGACCATGAGAATGCGAGGCACGGCCACACCGGCCCGGCGCAGGATACGCCCCATTTCCTCATAGATGACACCGGATTCCGATTCCTCGGAAATGGGCGTGGCGACAATCAGTTCCACTGCCGCGGGAACGCGGAGCAGCGCTTCGCGAAAGAGCACTGCGAAATGGAACAGCGCTTCGGTCCACGGCAAATCGGCCAGCATGTTCCGCTCAATGGATCTCACCATGTCGCGGCGCATCAGGTTCACCAGGTGCTGGCGGTTGTCCACGTGGTTGTAGAGCGCAGGCGTGCGCACGCCCAGGGAGCGCGCCAGGCGCCCCATGGAGAACTCCACCGGACCGATTTCTTCGAGCAGGGCAAAGGCCGCATCGACAATGCCCTGCTGGGTCAGGATCGGCGTGGCCGGCCGGCCGGCGACTCTTTGCGACATGCGAACCATCCTCGTTGTGGGTTAATCCGCTTCCATCCAACCATGGACAGCTGACTCAGCTCCGTTTAGACTCAAAAATAATTAATGCCATTAATTTGAGGAGTCGAACGATGACCGGTCCGCAGACGGTGCTTTATGCTAGGACCATCTACACGCTGGCCCAAGAACACCCTGCCAGCGCTTTGGGGATCACCGATGGCCGCATCTCGCATGTGGGCACCAAGGAGCAGGCCCAAGGGTGGATCGCAGACGGAACCGCGGTCATCGACTACGGCGAAGCCGCGATTACCCCGGGGCTCGTCGATGCGCACATTCATCCGGTCTTCGGGCAGTCAGTGGCCCGAGGCGTCTTCCTCGGCGACGCCAGGACACTCGATGAGGCCAAACGGCTCATCGCAGGGCATGCGCAGGCCGGTGCGCCCGGCGATGTGGTACTCGGCCATGGCCTGAACGTGGCGATCTTCGGCACCGCGGAGCCCAGCGGGCAGTTCCTCGACGAAGCCGCCCCGGGGCGGCCCAGCTACGCCACCTGCTTCGATGCGCATTCAGCCGTGGCCTCTTCGGCCATGCTCCAGCTAGCAGACATCGACGGCAGTGAGAGTTTCGCCGACGGCTCCAGCGTCGTAGTGGACTCCGATGGCCGACCCACCGGCTTCCTCCGGGAATTCGAGGCCATGGCACTAGCCGAAAAGGTCCTGCCGGTGCTGGGCATCGACGACAAGGTGGAAGCAGTCTACCGGCTGCTGCGGGACATGGCGGCCAGCGGGCTGACCGGCGGGGAAATGCTGGATCTGGCCGATCCTGATTCATTGGAGATTTTCCGGCGCCTGGAGCTGCGCGGCGAATTGCCGATCAAGCTGCGCATCGCCCCGTGGATCATGGCCAGCGATCCGGCAGAAACCCTCGACCAGGTCATCGCGCTGCAGGGAGAACGCGGACGCCGCTGGCAGGTGCGCGGCGCCAAGCTGATGATCGACGGGACGGTGGACAACGGCACCGCCTGGCTCTACGAGCCGGACATCGAAGGCGAATCCACCGAATCCCTCTACCGGGATCCAAGCCGCTATGTGGCCAATCTGCGCGCCCTTGCGCAGGCCGGCGTGACAACCACGACCCATGCCATCGGCGACCAGGGCATCGGCTTCGTCATTTCCGCCATTGCATCGCTGCCCTACAATGGGCTGCGCCACCGGATCGAGCATCTGGAAGAACTCAACGACGAGGATTTCTCCCGGCTTAAGGCTTCCGGGGCCACCATCAGCATGCAGCCCACGCATTGCACACATTTCGTCCGCGCCGACGGATCGGATGCCTGGTCCCGGAGGCTTGGCCAGCATCGCGCCAGCTTCGCCTACCGCCTGCGTGATGTCAAGGATGCCGGCATGGTGCTCGCGCTGGGCTCCGACTGGCCCATCGCTCCTTTCGACCCGCGGCTGATCATGGCAGACGCGCAGACCCGCAGGCGCACCGAAGTGCCCGGCAGCGACAGCGTGCAGCCACGCCATCGCCTGTCGGCTCGCGAAGCCCTGGAAGGCTACACCGTGAACGTCTACGAAAGCACCGGGTCCACTGGCGGCCGCTTGGAAGCCGGGATGCCCGCGGACCTGACGATCTTCGCTGCAGATCCGCTGGCCGCAGCCCCCGAGGAGCTTTGCACCCTGGAGGTGCTTGGCACCTATGTCGATGGCAAGCTGGTGGATTTGGGAGCCGGTCTTGGGGCGGCCGACGCGGAGCCGGCGAGCGCGCGCCGGTAGTGGGCAAGCGCCTGCTGCCACGTTGCTGGGATAGCTCTTCCACTCGGACAAATGTCCACATAGGGTAGAAGTAGCCATCTGACTTTACCTGCCATCGGAGCCTTCAGTGCCACTCGCCTTACCCGAATCCACGCTGCCCCATCCCTCCTCGGCTCCTGCGCTGAATTGGGGCATCCTCGGGCCGGGGTGGATCGCTTCGCAGTTTGCCGCATCGCTGAACGATTTGACCGCCAGCCGGCTCGCAGCAGTCGGCTCGCGCACCTTGGCCCGATCCGAGCAGTTCGCACGCACCTACGGAGACACCGGGACCCGGGCCTTCGGCTCCTATGCCGAGGTGCTCGAGGACCCTGGGGTGGATGTCGTCTACATCGCCGTCCCGCACAGCGGCCACGCAGAACTTGCGCTCGAGGCGATCGCGGCGGGCAAGCATGTCCTGGTGGAGAAGCCAATGAGCCTGGACGCCGGGCAAACTTCCCGGATCATCGAGGCGGCCAAGGCTGCCGGAGTTTTCGCCATGGAAGCCATGTGGTCACGATTCCTGCCCATCGGCAATGTGGTTGCACAGGTCGTCAAGTCCGGCATCCTGGGGCAGATCATCACCGTCCAGGCTGATTTCGGCGCCAAGTTCGAGGTCGACTACGACTCGCGCATCTACGACCCGGCGCTCGGCGGCGGGGCCCTGCTGGATGTCGGCGTCTACCCTATTGCCTTTAGCGCCATGGTCTCCCCTGCCAAGCAGCTCCTGCACGCTTCGGGACGGATGGCCAAAACCGGGGTTGACGCTACCTTCACCGCGGTGCTTTCCAATGAAGACGGTTCCACGGCAACGGTCTTCAGCAGCATCGAAACCGATTCGCCGCAGGGCGCATGGATTGCCGGCACGCAGGGCACCTTGGAACTCCAGCGCCCGATTTGCTGCGGTTCCGGGCTGGTGCTGCGCAGTGCCGACGGCAAGATCGCCGACAGCCGCGAGTTCACGGAAACCTCGCCTACTGCCGGTTTGGGCTGGGAAGCGGCCCACGTGGCCCAGTGCATTGCCCAGGGCCTGGCCGAATCCCCGGTCATGCCGCTGGCTGAATCGCTGGCGATTGCGCAGACCATGGATCAGATCGCGGCCACGCTGCGCACCAGCTAGTTTCCCAGGCCGCTGCGCTTCAGCTTGGTGCGGTCAGCCGCGCTGGGCCGAGGCCTTCCAGGCGCTGTGGACCATCTGCTGCAGGCTATGGCGCATCTGCCAATCAAGGTCGCGGGCGGCCAGCTTCCCGTCGGCGACAATGCGCGCCGGGTCGCCCGGGCGGCGCGCTTCTTCCACCGCGGTGAAACCGATGCCGGTGGCCTTCGCTACCGCATCCATGATCTGGCGCACCGAGACGCCATCGCCGGAGCCCAAATTGTAGACCGGCTCCAATACCTCGCCGGCTTCCAGTTTCCTGGCCGCCTCCACGTGCGCCAGCGCCAGGTCGGCGACGTGCACGTAGTCGCGCACGCAGGTGCCGTCCTCGGTGTCGTAGTCGGTGCCGAAGATCTTCGGCGTCTTTCCGGCATTCAGCGCCTGGAACACCAGCGGGAACAGGTTGTGCGGGCTGGCATCGTAGAGTTCTTCGCTGCCCGAGCCGACCACGTTGAAGTAGCGCAGCGAGGTGTGCTTCAGCCCGGTAGCCACCGCCTGGTCGCGGATCAGCCATTCCCCCACGAGCTTGCTCTGTCCGTACGGGGATTCGGGGAAGGTGCCGGTGGATTCGGTCACCACATCTTCGTCCGGGGTGCCGTAGACGGCTGCCGAGGAGGAGAAGACCATGTTGTGCACGCGGGAGGCCGCCATGGCTTCGAGCAGGTGCGCGGTGCCGGTGACATTCTGCTCGAAGGCCAGCAGCGGGTGCTTCACCGATTCGCCGGCATACTTGTAGCCGGCCAGGTGGATGACCCCGGTGACCTCGTGGCGCTTCATGATTTCCACGAGCTTTTCGGTCTGCAGGATGTTCAGCTGGTAGAACGGCACCTGTTCGGGAACGAAGCCGTGCACCCCGCTGGACATCGAGTCCACGACGACCGGCTCAAGGCCTGCCGCGGACAGCGAACGCACCACGTGGGATCCGATATATCCGGCTCCGCCGGTCACTAGCCAACTCATGCCCGGCCTGCTCCTTCGTCTGCAATTACGGTGAAAATGGCCGGCTCGACATAGCCGGCCTGGTCAAAGGCTTCGCGGACGGCCTGGCTGACCGGTTCGATCTGCTCGCGCTTGATCAGGGCAATGGCGCTGCCGCCAAAACCGCCACCGGTCATCCGAGCTCCGATCGCTCCGGCCGCCATGGCCGCTTCCACGGCCGCGTCCAGTTCCTCGCTGGAAATCTCGTAGTCGTCGCGCATGGATTCGTGCGACTGGCAGAGCAGCTTGCCCACCGCGGGCAGGTCGCCTTCGCGTAGCGCCAGGACGGTATCCAGGACGCGGCGGTTCTCGGTCACGATGTGCTTGGCGCGGCGCTTGGCTACCGGGTCCCCGATGGCCTCCAGTTCTTCGACGCTGTGCACCTCGCGCAGCGATGCTACCTCCAGCACCGCGGCGGCCTGCTCGCAGCTGGTGCGGCGGGCGGCGTAGCCGCCATCCACGTGCGAATGCTCTACGCGGGTGTCCATGACCAGGACCACCGCGTCATGCTGCGCCAGCGGCAGCGGCACGGATTGGGATTCCATCGAACGGCAATCCAGGAACAGCGCATGCTGGGCATGGGACATCAGCGAGGCGCTCTGGTCCATGATCCCGGTCGGAGCACCCACGAATTCGTTCTCGGCACGCTGGGTCAGCTGGGCCATCTGCACCTTGGACAGGCCCAGGCCGTAGAGATCGTCCAGCGCCACGATGGTCGCCACTTCCAGGGCATGCGAAGAGGACAAGCCCGAGCCCACCGGGACATCGGAGTCCAGCATCAGCTCCAGCCCGCCAATCTGCACGCCATCGAGCTGGCTCAGCGCCCACAGCACGGCGGCCGGGTAGGCGGCCCAGCCGGGCACCGCGCGGGGCACCAGCTCATCGAGGGTAATGGAGGTGACCGGCGGTTCGCCGCCCGCCCCGTAGGTGGAGGCGAAATCCAGCACCTGGCTGCCCGGCTCCAGCTGCGACTTGCGGCGCACGGCCACCAGCGCGTTCTTGTCGATGGCGAAGGGCAGCACATAGCCCATGTTGTAGTCGGTGTGCTCGCCGATCAGGTTCACCCGTCCCGGGGCCCGCCAGATGCCTTCCGGGTGGTGGCCGTAGGCCTTGGTGAACTTCTCGCGCAGGGCGTTGACGCGCGCCGCGGTTTCCTTCGTTCCACTGCGGCTCATGGCATGACCTCGCGCAGCCGTGCCGCAGTCTGCTCGGCCGGGACGTCGTTGATGAAGGCGCCCATGGCAGCTTCCGATCCGGCCAGGAACTTCAATTTGTCAGCGGCCCGGCGCGGGCTGGTCAGCTGCAGGTGCAGCCGTGAGGCCTTGCGGGCCCCGGGCTCCAGCGGAGCCTGGTGCCAGGCGGCGATGTACGGGGTGGGCGTCGGGTACAGCGCGTCGAATCCGCGCAGCAGGTCCCGGTACATCACGGCCAGCTCGGCTTTTTCGTCCGCATTGAGCGCGGCGAAGTCCGGCACGTGGCGGTGCGGCACCAGGTGCGCTTCCAGCGGCCAGCGGGCCGCGTAGGGCACGAACACGGAGAAGTGCTCGCCCTCGGCGACCATGCGCGTGCCCTCCTTGCGCTCGAAGTCCAGGATGTCACCCATCAGGGTGCGCCCGGTTTTCTCCAGGTGCGCGATGCCCTGGCCGGCCATCTTGGCGGCGGTTGGCGCGAGGTACGGGTAGGCGTAGATCTGCCCATGCGGGTGGTGCAGGGTCACGCCGATATCCTGGCCGCGGTTCTCGAACACGAACACCTGCGCAATGCCCTCCATGGCGGACAGGGCGGCGGTGCGCTGCGCCCAGGCCTCGATGACGGTGCGCGCCCGGGTATCATCCAGCGATGCGAAGGAACCGGTGTGCTCGGGGGTGAACACCACGACCTCGCAGCGCCCGTAGGCCGGGGCCGGCTGCTGCACCGGTGCGGCCGCCGGAATCCGGCCCAGCGCCGGGCCCAGGGACGGGAAGCGGTTCTCGAAAACCACCACGTTGAAGTCCTCGGCAGGGATTTCGCTCTGCCGCCCGTGGACGCTGGGGCACAGCGGGCATTCTTCCTTGGGCGGGAGGTAGGTGCGCGACTGGCGGTGGGCCGCTACGGCCACCCAGTCCCCGGTCAGCCGGTCGTAGCGCAGTTCGCCAGGCTCCCCGCGCGGATCCAGCGGCCGGGTGTCGGCCACCGGTTCGGGCACGGCGGCATTGGCGTCGGCGAAGAAGATCGCCTCGCGGCCATCGGCCAGGTGATGGACCCGGTGGGTCGGTTCATGTGCTGCGGAGCCCTGCGGCATTGCAATCTCTCCAGTTGACTCGTGGTGGTTCCAAAGGTGGGTGGCGCCTGGGGTGCTAGCGCGGCTGGACCGGGCCGATCAGCCAGCTGGCTTCGTGGCTGGCGCCCGGTGCCAGGGCGATGACGTCCTGGCCGGAGTTGTAGCCGCCCGGCGGGCAGGTCATCGGCTCAATGGCCAGGCCGGTGCGGTCCAGGGCCGGATCATCGCGGTCGGCGGTGTGTATCTGGACCCACGGGCAGGCTTCGTCCCAGGTGATGTGCGATCCGACGCCCCCGGCGTCGGTGATCTCCGCGCGGAAAGAACCGTCCGCGCGGGCAGCCAGGCCAGTGTAGGCATGGTCGATGAAGAGCTCCCCGATGGGCTTCGGGGTGCGGAAATCCAGCTCGGTGCCGGCGGCCTGAACCGTGTCGCGCGGCAGCAGGCGCGAGCCTTCGGTCAGCTGCACCTTGCCAGCTGGCAGGGTGAAGGTCCATTCATCCGCCTTCTTGCCCGGGGCGACCAGGTAGGCGTGCGAACCCCAGCCGAAGGGCGCGGTGCCCGTCCCGAGGTTGGTGGCGGCAGCGACGGTGCGCAGCCCGCCGGCCTCCAGCCGGTAGCCGATCACCAGCTGCACCTCGTACGGATAGCCGGCGCTCGGGGCGATGACGGTGCGCAGCTGGGCGAAGTCGGCACGGTGCTCGATGATCTCGAAGCCGGTATCGATCACCAGGCCGTGCAGGGCATGGCCGCGCTCCGGCTCGGTGATCGGCAGCTGCAGCTCTTGGCCTTCCCAGCTGTAGGCCCCGTCGATCACCCGGTTGGGCCACGGGGCCAGGATGGCGCCCGCGAAAACCGGGCGCGGCCCGTGCGGGTCGAAAGCGCGCACCAGCGGGCGGGAGCCGTACTGGAGGGAAACCAGGGTGGCGCCCACCGTGGCCACTTGCGCGGTAAAGCCATGGGCTTGCAGCGTCAGCACCGTTCCATTGGCGGTGTCCTTCAGGGGCAGTGCGAGGCGGTCCATGTCTTCTTCCTTCTTGCTGGGCCATCAAAAACGTCGGGCACGCATGGGCCCTCCCGCAATCGCGTGCGGGAGGGCCCATGGCACCAACGGCAGGCTAGTTGCCAGCGCCCGCGCGGCGCTTGTTGTAGATGTCGAAGGCGACTGCCAGAAGCAGCACAACGCCCTTGACGATCTGCTGGGTGGAGGCGCCCACGCCCATCAGCTGCATGCCGTTGGAGAGCACCGCCATCACCAGGCCGCCGACGATCGCGCCGGTCACCCGGCCCACGCCGCCGGTGGTCGAAGCGCCGCCGATGAAGCAGGCCGCAATGGCGTCCAGCTCGAACATGTTGCCGGCACCCGGCTGGGCGCCGTTGGAACGCGAAGAGAAGACCACGCCGGCCACGCCCGAAAGCAGGCCCATGTTGATGAAGATCCACATGTTGATCTTCTTCACGTTCACGCCCGAAAGCTTCGCGGCGGACAGGTTGCCGCCGATGGCGTAGACGTGGCGGCCGAAAACGGTCTTGGTGGTCAGCACGTGGTAGCCCAGGATCAGGGCAGCCAGGATGATCAGCACGATCGGCATGCCGCGGCTGGTGGCGATCTGCCAGAAGAACCAGAGGATGATGATGCCCGAGATGATGTTCTTGGCCAGGAACATGGCCATGGATTCAACGCTCTGGCCGTACTTGGCGCGTCCAGCGCGGTTGCGCCACTGCGAAACGAACAGTCCGGCCACGGCGATCACGCCGATGATCACGGTGAACAGGTCGAATCCGTTGCCGCCCAGCAGCCCGTTGAGGAAGCCGCCGGCGATCTGGCCGTATTCGCCGGGGAACGGCGAGAGCGACACGTTGCTCAGCACTTCGTAGGTCAGGCCGCGGAAGAGCAGCATGCCGGCCAGGGTCACGATGAACGCGGGAATGCCCACGTACGCCACCCAGAAGCCCTGCCACAGGCCGCACAGGGCGCCCACGGCGATGCCGGCGAGCATGCCGACCCACCAGGGCAGATCCCCCTTGATGACAATGACCGCGGAGACCGCACCGGTCAGCGCCACGAGGGAGCCGACCGACAGGTCGATGTGCCCGGCGACGATCACCAGGATCATGCCCAGGGCGAGGATCAGCACGTAGGAGTACTGCAAGATGATGTTGGTGATGTTGATCGGGCTGAGCAGCAGCCCGTTGGTCAGGATGGTGAACAGCACCACGATGAGCACGAAGGCAATGTAAATGCCCGAGGTGCGCAGGTTCTTGGTGAAGATATCCTTCAGCTCGCTTGTGATGGTCATCGGGTGCTTTCCTTCTCGATGGTCATGAGTTCCATGAGGCGTTCCTGGGTGGCTTCGCTGCTGGGCAGCTGGCCGGTCATTCGGCCGTAGGCCAGGGTGTAGATGCGGTCGCAGATGCCCAAGAGCTCTGGCAGTTCGGAGGAGATCACCAGCACGGCCTTGCCGGCAGCCGCCAGCTCGTTGATGATGGTGTAGATCTCGTATTTGGCGCCGACGTCGATGCCGCGGGTGGGCTCGTCGAGGATCAGCAGCTCGGGTGCGGTGTGCAGCCATTTGCCCAGCACGACCTTCTGCTGGTTGCCGCCCGAGAGGTTCCCGACCTTCGCCATCACGTTCGGGGTCTTGATGCGCATGGACTTGCGATAGTGCTCGGCAATCTGGATCTCCTTGTTGCCGTCCACGAAGCCCTTGGAGGAGATCTTGTCCAGGCCGGCCGCGGTGGTGTTCACGCGGATGTCCTCGATCAGGTTCAGCCCGAACTTCTTGCGGTCCTCGGAAACGTAGGCGATGCCGGCCTTGATGGCCTTGCCCACGGTGGAGGTGTCCACCGGCTTGCCGTCCATCTTGACCGTGCCGGTGATGTTCCGGCCATAGCTGTGGCCGAAGATGCTCATCGCCAATTCGGTGCGCCCGGCGCCCATCAGTCCTGCAATGCCGACGATTTCGCCGGCGCGGACCTCCAGGTTGGCGCCTTCCACCACGGTGCGGTCCTGCTGGACCGGGTGCTGGACCGACCAGTCCTGGACCTCGAAGACCACGTCGCCGATCTGCGGTACGCGTTCCGGGTAGCGGGAGGACAGTTCGCGGCCCACCATGCCTCGGATGATGCGGTTCTGGTTGGACTCGGGATCGGCCATGTCCAGCGCCTCGATGGACTGGCCATCGCGGATGATCGTGGTGGTGTTGGCAATGTCCTCGATCTCGCCGAGCTTGTGCGAAATGATGATCGAGGTGATGCCCTGTTCGCGCAGTCCGCGCAGCAGGTTCAGCAGGTGCTCGGAGTCGTCGTCATTCAGCGCGGCGGTCGGTTCGTCAAGGATCAGCAGCTTGACGTTCTTGCTCAGCGCCTTGGCGATTTCCACCAGCTGCTGCTTGCCCACGCCCAGCTGGCCTACCGGGGTGACCGGCAGTTCGTCCAGGCCCACGCGGGCCAGCAGGTCCGCGGCGCGGTGGTTGGTCTCGTTCCAGTCGATGAAGCCTCCGCGCGCGGTTTCGTTGCCGAGGAAGATGTTCTCGGCCACCGACAGGTACGGCACCAGCGCCAGCTCCTGGTGGATGATCACGATGCCCTGGGCTTCGGAGTCCTTGATGTTCGAGGCCTTGAGCTCTTCGCCTTCGAAAATGATCTGGCCCTCGTAGCTGCCGTGCGGGTAGACCCCGGAGAGCACCTTCATGAGGGTGGATTTTCCGGCGCCGTTCTCTCCGCAGATAGCGTGGATTTCGCCCTTGCTAACCGAAAGGTTGACGCCGTCCAGCGCCTTGACTCCGGGAAAAGTCTTGGTGATGTCCTGCATGTGCAGGATCGTGGTGTCCATAGTGCAGACGTCCTTGGTGTGTGCTGTGAGCGGTGCATCCGGTGGGCGGGAGGGCGGCTTGCCCTCCCGCCCACCGGATTGCGGCCTGGGAGACTACTTGGTCTGGCCGGCCTTGACTTCCTCGGCCGTGTAGTACTCGGAGTCGACCAGCAGGGAGGTGATGTTGTCCTTGACGACGATGTCCGAATCCAGCAGGTAGGAAGGAACAACCTTCTTGCCGTTGTCGTAGGTTTCGGTGTCATTGGCTTCCGGCTCGCCGCCGCCTGCGTAGGACTTCACTGCCTCGACAGCCTGGGTAGCCAGCTTGCGGGTGTCCTTGAAGATGGTTGCGTACTGCACGCCATCGTCGATCAGCTTCACCGAAGCGATTTCTGCATCCTGGCCCGAGATGATCGGCAGGCCGGCCTCGATGGTCTTGCCGTAGCCGGCGTTGGACAGTGCGGTGATGATGCCGCGGGAGATGCCGTCGAATGGCGAGAGGATGCCGTCGATCTTGGTCTTGCCGCCCTGGTAGTGGGCGGTGATCAGGTCTTCCATGCGCGACTGGGCTTCTTCCTGGCTCCAGCGCAGGGTAGCTGCCTGCTCGATCTTGGTCTGCCCGGACTTGACCGTCAGGGTGCCGTCATCCAGGTAGGGCTTGAGGGTATCCATGGCGCCCTTCCAGAAGAAGTGCGCGTTGTTGTCGTCGATCGAACCGGCGAAGAGCTCGACGTTGAACTTGCCCTCCTTGCTGGTGCGCTTGCCTTCCTCATCGGCCAGGCCCATGCCGGTCAGCAGCGAGGTTGCCTGCTGGACGCCGACGTTGTAGTTGTCGAAGGTGACGTAGAAGTCGACGTTCTCGGTGCCGTTGATCAAGCGGTCGTAGGAGATGATCGGGATGTCCTGGTCCGCTGCGGCCTGCAGCTGGGTGGACAGCGCGGTGCCGTCGATGGAGGCGACTACCAGGATGTCGCTGCCCTTGGTGATCATCTGGTCGATCTGCTGCTGCTGGGTGGGGATGTCGTCATTCGCGAACTGCAGGTCGACTTCGAAGCCAGCGGCTTCCAGCTGGGACTTGACGGCTTCGCCGTCGGCAATCCAGCGCTCGGAAGTCTCGGTTGGCATTGCCACGCCCACCTGGATGTCCTCAGGTGCAGTCGACTCGCCTTCGCCGGCTCCTGCTCCGCCGCCAGCGCCACCGCCGCTGCACGCTGCCAATGCGCCGACCAGTGCCAGCGATCCCATGGTCGCCGCGGCCTTGCGGGTCCAATTATTCCATGCCATCTTTTCCTCCTTGAAAGGTTGCCATATCTGCGAGTGAGACTGGACTCACACTATGTTAGCGCTAACACAGTGATTTCAGCCACCCTCTATGTAAATAAATTAAGATTCCTTACTCATTGGTAATGCACGCCCCGCAACGGGGCGCGCATTACCTGGGCAGGTGTCCTTCGAACCGCTAGAAACCCTGCGCCAAGCGGTAGTAGCTCTGGTTCACGCGAATCTGCTGCGCGAAGTTCCGGCGGGTGGTTTCCTCATCGATAACCAGCAGCTCGGTGCCTGCGATTTCGGCGAAGATCTCGAAAGCCTCGATCCCCGCGGCCGTGGACATCACCGTGTGGTGCGCACCGCCGGCAGCCAGCCAGGACTCGGCGGAAATATTGAAGTCCGGCCGCGGGCTCCACACCGCGCGCGCCACCGGCAGGTTCGGCAGGTCCGCCGGCGGGGTGACCACATCCACCACATTGGCAGTCAGGCGGAAGCGCTCGCGCATATCGGCCATGGACACGACCACCGCACCTTCGGCAACGTCCGCATTGAAGACCATGCGCACCGGATCCTCGCGGCCGCCGATGCCCAGCGGGTGGATTTCAACCCGCGGCTTGGAGGTGGTCAGCGACGGGCAGACCTCGAGCATGTGGGCGCCGAGGATCAGCTCCTTGCCGGGAGTCAGGTCGTAGGTGTAGTCCTCCATCAGCGAGGCGCCGCCCGGCAGGCCCTCGCCCATGACCTTGGCGGCACGCACCAGTACCGCGGTCTTCCAGTCGCCTTCGGCGCCGAAGCCGTAGCCCTTGCCCATCAGGCGCTGCACAGCCAGGCCCGGCAGCTGCTTGAGCCCGCCCAGGTCCTCGAAGTTGGTCGTGAACGCCATGGCGCCGGCCTTGGACAGGAAGGCTTCCAGCGCAATTTCCTGGGATGCGGCATAACGCAGCGACTCGTGGCGGGCACCGCCGGCGCGCAGTTCGGGCACGACGTCGTATTCGCGCTCGTACTCGGCGACCAGCGCATCGATGTCGGCCTCGTCCACGGCCTGGACCGCTTCGACCAGGTCGTTGACGGCCCAGGTGTTCACCGAGACGCCGAAGCGGATCTCCGCCTCGGTCTTGTCCCCCTCGGTCACCGCGACGTTGCGCATGTTGTCGCCGAAGCGGACCAGGTTCAGGTTTTGCACGGCGTTGAAGCCGGCAGCGCCGCGGATCCAGGTGCCCACGCGGCGGGATACGGCCGGGTTGGAGACATGGCCGACCACGGTGGTGCGGGCCGCGCCCAGGCGGGTGGCCAGATAGGCGTACTCGCGGTCGCCGTGGGCGGCCTGGTTCAGGTTCATGAAGTCGAAGTCGATCGAATCCCAGGGCAGTTCGACATTGGCCTGGGTGTGGAGGTGCAGCAGCGGCTTCTGCAGGGCCTTCAAGCCGTTGATCCACATCTTGGCCGGGCTGAAGGTGTGCATCCAGGTGATGACGCCCAGCACCTTGTCATCCGAGTTTGCTTCCAGCATTGCGCGGCGGATCGATTCGGAGTCCTTCAGGACCGGCTTCCACACGATCCTTGCCGGAACGTCAGCGGACGCATCCAGCGCTTGCGCGACCTCGGTGGACTGCTGCGCCACCTGGCGCAGCGTCTCTTCGCCGTACAGGTCCTGGCTGCCGGTGAAGAACCAGATTTCTTGGGTGTTATATGCCTTGGCCATGATGTCCTTACTGTCCGTAGACGTTCTGGTAGCGCTCGTAGAGCGAGTCGATATGCTTCTGGTCGATCGCGACCGAGTTGCCCAGCTGGCGCGAGATGTGCACGGTTCGCGCCACTTCCTCGCACATCACCGCGGCTTTGACTGCGGCCTTGGCGTCCTTTCCGATAGTGAAAGGACCGTGGTTGCGCATCAGCACGGCCGGGCTGCGGGACTCGCTCAGCGTGGACACGATGCCGCGGCCAATCGAATCATCGCCAATGATGGCGAAGGGGCCTACCGGGATCGGGCCGCCGAATTCGTCGGCCATCATGGTCAGCACGCAGGGAATTTCCTCGCCGCGCGCCGCCCATGCGGTGGCGTAGGTGGAGTGGGTATGCACCACGCCGCCCACCTGCGGCATGTGCTCGTAGGTGTAGGCATGGGCCGCGGTGTCCGAGGACGGGGCGCGGGTGCCATCGAGCAGCTTGCCGTCCAAGGTGCAGACCACCATGGACTGCACGGTCAGCTCGTCGTAGGCGACGCCCGATGGCTTGATCACGAACAGGTCCGCGGAGCCGTCGGCGATTTCCGGGTGGCGCACGCGCTGCGACACGTTGCCGGCAGTCCAGACCACCAGCTCATAGCGCGGCAATTCGGCGTGCAGGTCGGCAACAATCTGGCGGACCGTGGCCACCTCGTCCTGCATTGACTGCGGGTAATCCGCCAGGATTCGTGGTTGATTCATCGGTTTCTCTTTTCGTCCGAAACTGTGTGCGATGCCTAGATGGCGGTAATGGCGGTGCGCTGAATGGCCAGGCCGGCTTCATAGGTTTCCAGGTAGGCCTCGAAGCCGGCACGGTCATCGGCCTGCGGCTCCGCGAGGCTCAAAGCGGCACCGGCGAAGACTTCGGAATCCAGGAATTCAGGCAGGGACTGCTGCAGGCCATCGAGGACTCGGCGCCGGTACGCTGCCAGGACGGCGATGCCCCATGCACCTCCGTGTCCGGCGCTGTCCCCGACAAGGACGGGAGTGTTGATCGCAGCGGCCAGCAGCCGTTGGGCCACCCCGGCGGTGCGGAAGATGCCGCCATGGGCAAACATCTGCTTGACCTCGACGCCTTCGGCGGCCAGCACGCGCAGTCCGAGGCTCAGCGTGGCGAACATGGCGTACACCTGAACGCGCACGAAGTTGGGCAGGTTCAGCGTGGAGTCCGGGGTGCGCAGGATGGCTGGGCGGCCTTCGGCAAGACCCGCTACCGGTTCGCCGGAAAGATTGTTGTAGGCCAGGAGCCCCGCACCATCGGCAGCACCCTGAAGGGCCGAACGCAGCAGGGTTTCGAAGACCGCGTTGTCGTCGGCGTCGCTGCCCAGCGCCCGGGCGAACTGCCCGAAGACCTGGGCCCAGGCGGCAAATTCGCTGGCGCCGTTATTGCAGTGGACCATGGCTACCGGATGCCCATCGGGCGTGGTGACCACGTCGATTTCGTGGTGCACTTCCTTCAGCGGCGCGTCGAGGACCACCATCGCGAAAATGGAGGTTCCGGCGGAGATGTTGCCGGTGCGCTGGGCTACCGAATTGGTGGCCACCATGCCGGTTCCGGCGTCTCCTTCCGGTGGGCACAGCGGGCTGCCAGGCTGGAGCTGGCCGGTGGGGTCCAGGAGCAAGGCCCCGGCTTCGCTTAGCGTGCCGGCATCTGCACCGGCGGGCAGTGCCGCTGGCAGCATTGAGGAAAGTCCTGCGGTCGCGCCATGCTGGGCAGCCACCGCGTCAAAGGCGGAAAGCATCCGTGCATCGTAGCTGCCGGTGGCTGAATCGATGGGGAACATTCCCGCGGCATCGCCCACGCCAAGCACAAAATTTCCGGTGAGAAGCTCATGCACGAATCCGGCCAGCGTGTTCAGGCGGGAAACTTTCGACACGTGCTCTTCGCCGTTGAGCAGCGCTTGGAAGTAGTGCGCTACGGACCAGCGCTGCGGGATATTGAAGTCCAGTTCCTCGCTGAGCATCGCGGCCGCTTCAGCCGTGGAGGTGTTGCGCCAGGTGCGGAAGGGAACCAGCAGTTCCCGGTCGGCGTCGAAGGCGAGGTAGCCATGCATCATCGCGGAGATTCCAACGGCTCCCAGCTGCGTTGGGCGTACTCCGTGGCGCTCTTGGGCATCTGCCAGCACCTGGGCCATGCAGTCCTGCAGGCCGGCGACGATGGCTTCGCGGGAGTAGGTCCAGTTCCTGTTTTCGTACTGGTTCTCCCAGGCGTGGCTGCCGCTGGCAAGCTGCTGGTGGCCGGGGCCGATCAGGCTGGCTTTGATATTCGTTGAACCGAACTCGATGCCCAGCACGGCTTCGCCGTTGCTGATGATCTCGCGGGCGGTTGGCCCGTTGAGCTGTGTTGCCATGAAATCTCCGTTCGCACAGCTCGGTGAGCAGCGCCATAGCCATCGTTTCCTGCTCCACTCGCGAAAAATGCGCCGGCAGAACAAAACCTCGATCCAATGTTAGCGCTAACAATTTGTGATCCGCAATACCGGATCCCGGACTCGGGGAATGAAGCGCTTGGCTAGCGGGAGTTGGGCGGTGCGGTACTCGCCCGGATGACCAGCGTTGGCGCAATCACTTTCGGGACCCTGTCAGCCGTGGCGCCTTCCAGCAATTCCATCAGCGCAGCATGGCCGACATCGTGGAAAGGCTGGCGAACCGTGGTCAGGGAAGGAATCAGGAAATTGGAGATTTGCAGGTCGTCGAAACCAATAACCGAAACGTCATTGGGCACTTCCAGCCCGGCTTCCCAGAAAGCACGCAGAACACCGGTGGCAAGGTAATCATTCGCTGCGAATACTGCCGTAACTTCTCCGGCGCGTATCGGGTCAACCAGACGCTGGCCTGCCTCATAGCCGCTCTGGGCCTGCCAGGATTCAGCTGGCACCTCAACAATCGGTGCCTTGGCTTCCAGCATTTTTTCCCGCCAGCCGATCTGCCGTTCGGTGGCGTCGAACCAGCCGGTCGGCCCGGACACGTGGACGATCTTGCGGTGCCCCAGGGCCAGAAGATGACCAGTGGCCAAGCGCGCGCCTTCACGCTGGTCGATGTACACGTAATGCGCCGGATCCGCGTCGGGAACCTCGGTGCGAGCGGCCACGACCACCACTGGAATCGTCAGGGCAGCATCATCCAGGGCATCGATCACCTTTTCGAAGGGCGCAACCATCACCACGCCATCAACGCCCTGGTCCACCAGGTGGCTGAGGGCTTCGCTCGCGCTGTGCGCGTCATAGCGATCCAGTGCGGTAACGGTCACGAAATATCCCTGCGCACGGGCAGCGGCCTCGATGGCCAGCACGGTGGATTGCGGTCCGAAGAATTCGCTGCCGATCGTCAGAATGCCGATAGTGCTCGAATGCGATGTGGCCAGTGCACGCGCGGCTCGGTTGCGGCGATAACCCAGCTGCCGGATGGCATCCAGCACCTGATCGCGGGTTCCCGCCCTGACGTTTGGATGATCGTTGAGCACGCGGGAAACCGTCTGATGGGACACCCCGGCCAGGGCCGCCACATCCGCCATCGACGGGGGCCGGTTTCCTGGGCGCCCTTCACCGGGCTGAGCAATGTTCACAACGGTCATTATTGCAAACACCTTCGAAACAGCCACTGTCGCGGGCGAATATCCAGTCAATCAGCGAGCCGGATTACTGTATTCCCTTGAAGGTATATAACGCACTTTCGCCTTGAACCATTGAGAAACCGGTGATGAACAGACGTATCCTGCACTCGCAGACCAGCCTAGCGGCGGCTCGGAAAAAACTCATGGAGAATATGCCCGGGCGTATTACTTTCCGGGGAGCAGTGGGCATATGATCTTGGAAGCACCTTTGTACTGACAACTGTACATTTCGTTTCCACGCATGCATTCCACACGCCAAGGAGGACCAATGGCAAAACTGTCCATGAATGTCACAACAAGTTTCTACGGGAATGTTGCCACCGACATTGCAACGGCACGGTCGGCCGGATTCGGCGGCATCGAGCTGCAAAGCCCGAAACTCTATCGCTATCTTGATGCCGGCTTTTCTGTGCACACGCTTCCAGAAATGCTCACGGGCCTTGAAGTGACAGGAATCGGCGCAGTCCTTGACCTTGAACGCCAAGGCACCGCACGGGATGACATGCTCCGGGAAGTCAGGCGGATGGCCGAAATCGCCACAGTGGTCGGCGCACCGATCCTGCAAATGTGCACCGGGCCAGTGGACTGGAATGTGGTCAAGGATTTCAAGTCCGGAAAACTCGCAGCATCTGATGATCGCTACCGCGGGACACTCGGCCTCTCGGAACCGGAGGCCATGGCCATTGCCGCCGATAATGTATCTGCTGCCGCCGGGATCGCCGCAGAGCACGGGCTGGAGATCTACTTGGAACCGCTGGCTTGGTCGAATATCAATCGGTGTCGACAAGCCCTGGAAATTATTGAGCGTTGCGGTCGCGAGAACGTCGGCATCGCCTTGGACACCTGGCATTTCTGGACCGTCGGGGACACCTTGGAAGAAGTGGCCGCGTTGCCCAAGGAACTGATCAAGGCGGCCCATATTTCCGACGGGTTGGATCTGGATCGGCGCCATGAGGTTCCGGCCCAGGACGTGCACCGCAATGTCGTCATCGGCGGTGGCGCCATCCCATTGCAGCAGTGGGTGGACGCGATCAAGTCCACCGGCTATGACGGCTGGTGGGTTTCCGAGATGTTCTCTGACCGCGCCAATGAGCACGACTTCCACAAGGTTGCCAGCACCATGCGCAATCTTCTGGACATCATGGTCTCCTGACTTCAACCAACTTCACGAGGTGCCTTCAATGCAAAGATTCGCCCTGATCGGCGCCGGCTTCATCGGCTCGGTGCATGCACACAACTTGGCCGCACACCCGGAGATCGACTTTAAACTGGTCTACGACATTGACCCTCAGCGAGCTGCTGCTCTGGCCTCGCGACATGGCGCCAAGGCAGCAGCAACGCTCGACCAGATTTTCGGCAATGACGGCTTGGACGCAGTGTTCATCGCGTCATCAACGGATTCCCACGCCCAGAACCTCCGCCTTGCAGCCGATGCGCGCCTGGCGGCTCTCGTCGAAAAGCCAATCGACCTCGACTTGGAAACGGCAAAGGCGACGGTAGCCTACGTTGAACGTTCAGGAATCAAGGCCATGGTCAATTTCAACCGGCGCTTCGATCGCGCTCACGCAGAGCTCAAGGAGCTCGTGCACTCCGGGCGAATCGGCGATCTGGCTTTGCTCCAGTTGACTTCGCGTGGCCCAGCATTGCCACCACTGGATTACCTGAAAAATTCTGGCGGCCAGTTCCGCGATCAGGCCGTGCACTTCTATGATTTGGCACGCTGGATATCAGGCCAGGATCCCCTGCAGGTGCACGCCTTCGGCTCGGCCCTGTCCGCCCCGGAGATTGCGGAATTTGGCGATGTGGACACTTCGATCAGTTCGCTGCAGTTCCCTAGTGGAGCGATGGCCCAAATAGATTGTGTGCGCCATACGAATTACGGCTATGACGAACGCATCGAAGCGCTGGGGTCTGAAGCCATGGCCGCATCTGAACGGCAACCCTCGGGGCACGTCAGCCTGTTCCAGGGGCAGCACGCGCAATCCCACGGGCTGCACGGCAACTGGTTCGACAGGGTCCAGCCAACCTATGCCGCCAGCTTGGGAGCCTTCGTTCAGGCACTGGACGAAGACCGGGAAGTACCTGTCACGTTGCGTGAGGGGCTCAAATCCCAGGCCATCGCCCAGGCCGCGGTGCGTTCCATCGCTACTGGCCATAGTGAAATGATTGACTACTCGCTCTAAGCACTGGGACAGCTAAGGCCTGGGCTTCTTCACCATCGCGAAGAAGCCCAGGCCTTAGCTGCGGTTGGGTCAGGCTGTTGCTTGAGAGTTCGCGCCCGCCTCTGCCTCTGCCAGCTCTTCATCATGTCCACCAAGCTGTTCAAGCTCATGAGCCAGTTCAGCGAGTTCAGCGCCACCGGCCATCTGGGCGGTCAGCTCTTCGACGGTGATTTCCGACTTCGAGTAGTACCCGATGGAGCGGCCGCGTTTCAGCAACAGGAACGAGTCCCCTACCGGATACGCGTGATGCGGGTTGTGCGTAATGAAGATGACACCCAACCCGCGGTCGCGCGCCTGGAGGATGTAGCGCAGCACCACGCCGGACTGCTTGACGCCCAAGGCGGCGGTGGGCTCATCGAGGATCAGGACCTTGGCTCCGAAATATACCGCGCGAGCGATGGCTACGCACTGGCGTTCACCGCCGGACAGCTGGCCGATCGGCTGCTCGACGTCACGCAGATCAATGCCCATGTCGGAGAGCTCCTGCTTGGTGATGTCCTTCATTTTCTGCACATCAAGCTTCTTGAACGGCCCAACCCCGGTGGTCAGTTCCGAGCCGAGGAAGAAGTTGCGCCAGATCGGCATCAAAGGAACGACCGCCAGGTCCTGGTACACCGCGGCGATGCCGGCATCCAGTGCGACGCGGGGACTCTTGAGCTTGATGGCCGAGCCATGCAAACTGAACTCTCCTTCATCGTGCTGGTGCAAGCCGGCGATGATCTTGATCAGCGTGGACTTGCCGGCGCCGTTATCCCCGAGAACGCAGGTGACCTTGCCCGGATCCACCACCATGTCGACACCGCGCAGGGCGATGATGCTTCCGTAGTGCTTGCCAACTCCCTTGAGGGTCAGCAGGTTGTCGCTGATCTTGGGCTCGAGCTTCTCGAGCAGGTCTTCGGTCTTCTTATTCTTGCGAGTCTTCATGATTTTTGTCCTTGGCTTCCTACTTGCTGGATTCCGCACGCTTTTTCACCACGATGTTGACCACCGTAGCCAAGAGCAGCATCAGGCCAAGGAAGAACTTGAACCAGTCCGGATTCCATTCCGCGTACACGATGCCCTTGTTCGCCATGCCGAAAATGAACGCCCCTATAGCGCCGCCAATGGCTGAACCGTAACCGCCGGTGAGCAGGCAGCCGCCGATGACCGCGGCAATGATGTAGAGGAATTCATTGCCGATGCCTTCGCCGGACTGCACCGAGTCAAAGGCGAAGAGGTTGTGCATGCCCAGCACCCAGCCGCAGAATCCAACGGCCATGAAGAGTCCGATCTTGGTGCGGACCACTGGAACGCCGACGGCGCGAGCGGCCTTCTCATCCCCGCCTACGGCGAAGATCCAGTTCCCGATCTTGGTTCGGAGCAAGATCCAGGAAGCGATGATCACCATGGTGATCCAGATGAACACGGTGATCTTGACGTCGATCCCGGCGATATTGACTGAAGAGGCAAAGACCGCCTTTGCGCTCTGGAATCCTTCAATATCCGCAATAGATGGAGAGGACACCGAGCCGCCAATGGCTCGCGTCAGGCCCAGATTCAGGCCGGTGAGCATCAAGAAACTGGCCAGCGTCACGATGAAGGATGGCAGCTTGGTCTTGATCAGGATGATTCCGTTGATGAAACCGATCAGCAGCGAGACGACCAGGGCCAAGGCAATGCCGACCCAGACGTTGAGACCGAAGTACCAGGAGATCATCGATGCACTGAGCGCCGAAGAAATGACGGCCACACCGGTGGATAGGTCGAACTCGCCACCGATCATCAGCAGTGACACGCCAACGGCCATGATGCCGATGGTCGAAGCCCCATAGAGGACGGTGGCCAAGGATGCGGGAGCCAGGAAGACCGGAGCGACGACGGCGAAGAATACGAAGAGGGCGATGGCGCCCACGAGAGCACCGATCTCCGGACGGCCCAGAAGGATAGACAATGCGCTTTTCTTGCCGACGCGCTCGTCCAGAGCCGGAGATTTTCTCTTTTGAGAGGGTGAAGCTGTTATAGATGACATGGGATTTCCTCCGTGTCCAGGCTGCGCGCCGGATCGCCGCTACCGGCAGATCAGGCGCGCGCCGAGGGGATGTGGCTAGCGGACGCCTTCTTGGGCGAAACTGGTAATTTGCTCAGCGACGGCTTTGTCTACAACAGCCGGGCCGGTCAACGTCGCCTGTCCACCGCCAATGGTGAAGCCGCCACGGTTGTTCTGCCACAGCGCATCAACTGCCATGTAGCCCTGCAACCAAGGCTGCTGGTCAACGGTGAACATCACATTGCCCTTGGTGATTTCTTCAACCAACTGCGAGTTCATGTCGAAGGAAGCTACCTCGACCTCGGACTTTGCCGTGGCTTTTGCCTTGAGCAGTGTCATCGTGATGGGTGCGCCTAGGCCGATGATCGCGTCGGCTTGCTTATCGGCTTGGAGCTTTGCGGTTGCCGTTGATTCAACCTGGGTCATGTCGGTGCCCTGCACGTAGAGTATTTCGGTGTCTGGGACGATTTTCTTCACGCCGGCGCAACGTGCTTCAAGCCCAACGTGCCCCTGTTCCTGGATGACGCATATCGGCTTCTTGATTCCCGCCTCCTTCAGCTTTTCGCCAGCGGCCTGGCCTGCAAGCTGCTCATTGGAACCGAAGTGGGCAAATGCTCCGAGATCCTTGAATCGGGCTTCACCGGCATTCAAGCTGACAATGGGGATCCCGGCATCGGCAGCCTTGCCTAGCGCTCCAGCCATGGCGTCGGGCTTGGCCAGGGTCACGGCGATGCCGTCGACGCCCTGGTCAATAGCCTGCTCGATCAGCTGGGACTGGCGTCCGCCATCAGGATCACTCAGATACTGGAGTTCTACGTTGTCCTTGGCCGAAGCTTCTTCGGCGCCCTTTCTAAGAATGTCCCAGAAGGTATCTCCTGGAGCCGCGTGGGTGATGACCGCGATTTTGATGCGGTCAGTAGCCGCCACCGCACCGCCACCGGCATTGCTTTCCGGTTCCGGTGCACGCCCGCCAGTGGACGAGCAAGCCGCCAGCCCCAATGCTGGAATGATGGCGAGCGTGATTGCGAGTTTGCGCCAAATTGGCTTTCCCATATTCGTTTCCCCTTCAGGAATCCCCGGCGCACCCCGATTGTCCCCTGGGGCGGGCCGCCTTAACAAGATGTTCCGTGACTTGAATCACAAGATGCCTAAAGTGTGCGTGACGAAAAGCGATCCGTCAAGACTTTGTTAAGACATAAGGATGTGAAGACGAGTAATTTGCCGACCTCGACAAGCACGGCGAAACGCCGCTTTCACAGGATTCAACGGTGCAGCTGCGACGAGGAGCGCACGATAAGCCGCGGTGGAATCATCAACTGACGTGCAAATTTTCCTTCCGGATTCCGCATCAATTGGAGCAGCAGCCGCACGCTGCTGCGACCGAGATCTTCCAAATCCGAGCCGATGCTGGTCAGCGAAATTCTTCCCAGCGACGATAGGGAAATATTGTCGTAGCCAGTCACCGCCGCAGACACGCCAGCCTCATCCAGAGCCTGCAGCGCCCCAATGGCGGAAAGATCATTGAAACAAGCCAGCGATTCAGGCCGTGCCCCCGAGGCCAGCAACCGCGCTACGGCTTCATGCCCGGCCTGAATCGTTGGCCCGGCTTCCACCACCTGTACATGCTGGCGCAAGCCATGGCGCAGCATCGCCCGATGATAGGCAGCTTCGCGCATCGCAGAAACCGGACCAGCGCCACCGGCTATATGGGTAATCCACGCATTTCCGCAATCGACCAAGTGGTCAATCACCATGCCGAAGCCCTGCTCATCATCAACCGAAACCGCGCCAGCGCTTGATTGGGCCTGGCGCCCCCCGCCAACAAATACCGCGGGAGTCTCACCCAAGGCGGCTTCGAAACTGACGGCGTCATCGGCTGATCCAACGACGAGAATTCCACTGACCCGCAAATCGCGCAAGGTCTGCAATTCCGCGGGCCCAACGCCCTGCCCGTCATGAATCGCGGCCGCACTGAACAGCACGTCAAGCCCTGCTGCTTGCAACTGTTCGCGAACCACTTCCGCGACGCTCAGAACCCAGGGATTATGCAGTTCCCCCAAGACGACGCCAATGGCATGCCGGTTCGCGGCCGAAAGCGAGCGCGCTGCCAGGTTGAGCTGATAGCCCAACTCGCGGATGGAGTCCTCGACCAGCGAACGCCGCATCGAACTGACCTTGCTAGGATCCGAGAGCACCAGGGAGACCAAGGATTTTGAGACCCCGGCATGCTTGGCGACGTCCCGGATCGTGGGGCGGCGGCGCGACGAGTCAGGCATGGCGGTCAGTATTGCACACTCGCAGCGCGCACCGGCTCATCCAGCGCCTGCCACGTGCCGCTTGCGGCAGATGCTTCGGCCGCTTCGACCACTGCGGCTGCCGCCACCGCATCGGCGATGGTGGAGTTCGTTTTCTCGCCACCGGCGACAGCCAGCAGGAACTTCTTGGCCTCGATGGTCTTGAGGTCGTCAAAGCCCATCGCGTTCCCTGGGCCTGGCTGGAACCGGGAGTATTCGCCATGCTTTGGCGAGCCGATCACCGTCGTGAATCCCTGTTCTTCGTTGTCTCGACCGAGCACGACTTCCAGTTCATTCATGCGTTCAAAATCCCACTTGACCGAACCTTCCGTGCCGTAGATTTCCAGCCGGTAACCGCACTGCGGTCCCACAGCCACCCGGGATGCCTCGATAGTTCCGATCGCGCGGTCCGCCACGCCTTCTGGGCTGAAACGCACCAACGCTGCGGCGTAATCCTCATTCTCGACTTCACCTTGCTCACCGCCTTCGATCAGGTCGAAGTGCGTGCCCTGGCCCATGGATAGTTTCGGCCGGGACGGGATCATGACATTGGTGGATGCGGAAATGCCCTGGATGGGGCCAACAACATGGCTGCATAGATCAGCTGCATGGCTGAACAGGTCAGCAAGCACCCCGCTGCCGGCCAGCTCCCGGTTGCAGCGCCACGACAGAGCGGCCCGGGGGTCTGCCGCATATCCGGCAAGGAAGCTGGCGCGGACATTCGTGATGGATCCCAGCCGGCCTTCTTGCACCAGCTGGCGGGCGCGTGCGATAGCTGGCGCATGCCGGTAGTTGAACCCGACCGAGGTGACCACGCCATTGCGGATGGCGGCTTGCTCGATAGCCTGCGTTTCGGCCAGGCTTCGGCCGGCGGGCTTTTCGATCCAGAAGTGCTTGCCGGCCTCTGCTGCGGCGATCGCCATGTCGGCGTGCAGGAAATTCGGAGCGCAAATCGAGACGACATCCACCTCGGGATCGGCTAGCACCTGGTGGTAGTCCAGTGTTCCGCGCTCGAAGCCCAGTGTTGAGATCGCGAAGTCGACTCGCGACTGCTCGGTGTCCGCGGCTATGACCAGTCTTGGCTTGATGCCCAGCTCTGGATAAGCATAGGGCACCGAACTGTAGGCGCGAGCGTGCAGCTTGCCCATCCAACCCACCGAGATCAGCCCCACGCCGATGCTGCGCTGTTCATTCATGATTTTCTCCTGCCTGCGGCGTTTAACGCCGTAATTCCCTGTGGCCGCCGCGGCTCGCCTCAAGTCTTGGACCGTTCCAAAAAACCATATGTGCCACTCGAATCCTCGGGCAATGGAATCTGCCGAATTTCTTATCAGGACAATTGGACAATCCAACCTGTTGTCCAATTCCCCATGTCGAACCTTATTTCGAACTCAAACCCCGCGGTTGGCAACGCCGCTGGGATCGCCAACTTGCGTGGAGAATGCTTTGGAATGAATGGATTTCCAGCCAAAGGATGCCCAAATCATGAACTTTCATATATAGTTTGTCCTGTCAAAGCGACATATCATGACAAAGTCGCCGGCAAGGAGCAACTGTGAGCACACCACTGAGCATCAAGATCGACCGATCTTCGCCCATTCCCCTTTACCACCAGGTAGCGCAAGGCATCGAAGGCGCGATCCGCGACGGTTCGCTGGCCTCGGGCACTCGACTGGAAAATGAAATCGAGCTGGCCCAGCGGCTGCGGCTTTCACGGCCCACCATTCGCAAGGCCATGGATGACCTAGTCCAGTCCGGCCTGCTGGTGCGCAAGCGCGGTGTGGGAACGCAGGTTGTATCCAGCCAGATCCGCCGGCATCTTGAGCTGTCCAGCCTGAATGACGACCTTGAGCGCGCCGGGAAGAAGCCTTCTACCACCCTGCTCAGCTTCGAGCACATTCCTGCTCCGCCGGAGATCCAGGATCTGCTTTCGCTGCCCAAGGACGTCTCTGTCTACCACTTCACTCGGCTGCGTTCTGCCGGAGGCAGCCCGCTGGCCCTCATGGAGAACTGGGTTCGCGACGACATTGTCGAGCTGGACGAAAAGTCCTTGCAGGCCCATGGCCTCTACGAGCTCCTGCGCGAAGCAGGGGTGAACTTCCGCCTAGCCCAGCAGCGCATCGGGGCCACGACTGCAGATGAAGCCCAGGCCAAGACCTTGGACGCAGCGGCCGGTTCGGCCCTGGTGACCATGCAGCGCACCGCGGTGGATGACACTGGGCGCAACGTGGAAACCGGCTCCCATGTTTATCGAGCAGACGCCTACAGTTTTGAAATGACCTTGGTGCAACGCTAGGCACCTGTCCCCTGCCGTCGAAAGGATCGACTGATGACCGATTGGATTTACCCTGCAGGTTCGGCCGCTAACGGAGAATGGAGCATCTCGCTCGGTGCCCATGACTCAGCCGTTTCCATAGACGGCTGGGCACACACCGGTCTCAAGGTAGCCGAGCTGGCCCCTGGCCAAACAGTTGAACTGGAGGCCTGCGGCGAAGAGCGGATCGTGGTCCCGCTCAGCGGCGAATCATTCACTGTCGCCGTGGCAGGAACCGAACACGTTCTCAGGGGTCGCGAATCAGTCTTTGCTGGACCTGCTGATGTCCTCTACACCGGCATCAACACGGCGTTGTCCATCAGCTCCGCCAAGGGGGGCCGGGTCGCCGTGGCACTAGCCCCGGCCAAGCAGTCCTACCCAACCCGGATGATCAGGGCAGAAGAGACCCCTGTGGAGCTGCGCGGCGCAGGAAACTGCTCCCGCCAGGTCCACAACTTCGGCACCCCGGCCGCCCTGGAAGCGGACCGATTCATCGTCTGCGAAGTCATCACTCCGGCGGGCAATTGGTCTTCCTATCCTCCGCATAAGCATGATCAGGAGAAGGAAGGCGAAACCAGCCTCGAGGAAATCTATTACTTCGAGACGCAGCTAGCCCAGGGCATGCCCGCCGAAGCGGCAAGCGATCCCATCGGCTACGCGCGCGTTTATGCCTCGGATGAACGCCCCATCGACGTTAATGCCGAAGTCCGCACCGGGGACGTTGTCCTGGTCCCCTACGGCTGGCATGGCCCGGCCATGGCCGGGCCGGGATACGACCTCTACTACCTGAACGTCATGGCCGGCCCGGGGCGGGTGCGCGATTGGCTGATCAGCGATGATCCCCACCACGGCTGGATCCGCCAGACTTGGGATTCGCAGAGCATGGATTCGCGCTTGCCTTTCGGCGCTGGCGCGTAGCTTCTCGGAACGCACGCCAAGTGGCGGCAGCAGGTTTTCCTGCTGCCGCCACTGGGCTTTAGACTCTCATTCCGATGCTCGGTGCATGATGGCTAGCGCGCCACGGGCTTGGACAGCGGTGAAAACGCCTGGGCAAAGGCCGCGATGGCTCCTTTGGAATCTGCGCTGGCGTAGGCCTCCATGCCGATCGGGCCAGAATAACCCAGCTCGGCCAGCACACGGGCGACGGCCAGATAGTTGATCTCCCCGGTGCCCGGCTCGCACCGTCCGGGTACGTCTGCGACCTGGATTTCCCCAATGTGCGGAAGCGCCGAGCGCACCAGTTCGATGAGGTTCCCCTCGCCAATTTGGGCGTGGTACAGGTCCAGCATCATCTTCACGTTCGGGTGCCCGACGGCCTTGACCAGGGACATCGTGTCCTTGGCGCGTCCCAGCGGGATTCCAGGGTGATCCAGGATCGTGTTCAGGTTCTCCAGCATGAAGGTGACCTGGTGCTCTTCGCCGATGCGGCCCAGTGCTTCCAGCGTTCGCGCTGCGGTGAGCCACATCGCTCCGGTAGCCCGGAATTGCGGGCTGGCCGCCTGCCCGTCAACGAGCTGGGCCGGATGCACAACTAGCCGGTGGATGCCCAGCTGCTGGGTTGCCGGGATCAATTCCTTGGCGGTGCGAACAACTTCTGCCGCGCTGTCCGGATCGCAGAGGCTGCCTGCGCTGTAGCCTGTCATGGAGCCGAAACGGGCGCCGGTGGCCGCCAATGCCGGCAGGTCCTTGCCCCGGATATCCCAGAGTTCTATTTCAAAGCCGGCCTCGTCCAGGCGCTTCACCCGCTCGATCAGCGGAAGGTCCAGGAAGACCATTTCGGCACAGACCGCCAGTTGCCCGTTCATGGGTTCACCGCAAGGCGGGTGGCGGATTCCAACTTGACCGGCAGCCCGGATTCTGCGGATTCCAAGGCCGCCAGTGCGATGCGCAGGGCTGCGCGGGCGTCGGCGCCGGTGGGGACCGCCAGGGCCGCATCAGCCGTATCCTCGCGCAAGCCCCGGATCTTGCGGGCGAAGACCGAGAGCTGCTCGCGGTAGGCCTGGGCGAATAGCTCGATGTTCAACCGTTCGGTTGGCGCATGCGCTCCCTGGCTGTCGAAGCTGGCCGCGGCCAGCTGCACCGGATTGCCTGCCTGCACCATGCCCTTTGAACCGAAGACTTCTCCGCGCACGTCATAGCCGTAGCTGGCCGAGAAGTTCGCCTCGGCCACGGCGATTGCCCCATTGGAGTAGCGCAGGCTCACCACGGCGGTATCCAGCAAACCGGAGCCCCGGTGCTCAGGGGCCACCAGCGCATCGGACATGACGTGGACTTCCACTGCTTCGGCTCCCGGGTTCAACCAGTTCAGGGTGTCAAAATCGTGGATCAGGGTTTCAGTGAAAATGACGTGGGAACGGATCTTTGCCGCGTTGGGCAGGCCGCCGGCCACTTCTGGATCCCGGGTCAGCGAGCGCAGCAGTTGCGGGGTGCCGATAACTCCGGAATGCACCTGTTCCGCCACAACGGCGAAGTCCCGGGAGAAGCGCCGGTTGAAACCGATCTGCAGCAGCACCCCGGAAGCCTCCACGGCGTCAAGCGCGGCATCCAAGTCCGACAACGCGTGCGCTGCCGGCTTTTCGCAGAAGATGTGCTTTCCTGCTGCGGCGGCTTGGGCGATCAAGCCGGCATGGAAGCTCGAAGGCGCCCCGATAACCACGGCATCCACGCTGTCGTCGGCCAGCACGTCGGCAATGTCCTCGGTGTAGTTCGGGCAACCCAGCTCAGCGGCCAGTTCAGCGGCCCGGCCCGGCGCCGGGTCCGCTATGACATGCAATTGCGCATCTGGCAGATGCTGCGCCACGGTGCGGGCGTGGAATGCGCCGATCCACCCGGTACCGATAACGGCCAGGCGCAGCGGCTTTACTGAAGTTTCTGGCAGGGTCTGGTAAGCCATGAGGTCTCTCCTAGAACGTTCTAGATTTAGTGTTCAGGAAAATCATGGCACACTGGATAGCAACTGTCTATAACGTTCTAGAAGAAAGTTCCGCCCATGCCGACACCCCCTGCAAAACGCCCCACACTGGCCGACGTCGCCCGCGCCTCAGGGGTCTCGGTAGCGCTGGCCTCGATTGTCATGCGCGGTGCCGAGGGTGCCAGCGAGGAGTCCCGGTCCCGAGTCAAGCAGGCGGCCGCGGAGTTGGGTTACCGCCCGGATTCGCGCGCGCGGTCTCTGCGCAGCAGCCGCAGCCGGACCATCGGGCTGGCCCTGGCGCTGGGAGAACCGTTGCATGCGGAGTTGGCCGATGCCCTGTACGAGCAGGCAGACCAGAACGGCTTCGAGATCATCCTGGGCGCTACCGGCAAGCACCGCGATGAACGCCGAGTGCTCAATACGCTGATCGATGCGGGAGTCGAAGCGGTGATCGGCCTGTTCCCGGAACTTCCGCCGGCTCAACTGGTCCACGCCTCCAAGCAGCTTCCCATAATCAGCCTGCTGCGCACGATTGACGGCATCCCCTCCGTCATTACCAACGAGGCTGCCGGCGTTGAACAAGCCGTCAGCCATGTGGCCCAGCTCGGCCACACCCGGCTGCTGCATCTGGATGGCGGATCTGCCATCGCGGCGCAACAGCGGCGCGATGCCTTTGCCGAATCCGCCGCCCGCGCCAACGCGCACGGCCAAGTGCTCCCAGCTGGCCCCGATGACGCCACCGCTTTCACGGTCCTGCGCGAATACCTGGCAGCAACTGCCCCAGCCGAACGCGCCACAGCGGTACTGGCCTTCAATGACCGTGCGGCACTCGGCGCCCGCCAAGCAATCGACCTTGCCGGCCTGCATGTTCCCGAACAGATCTGCCTAGTCGGCTATGACGACAGTGTATTCGCCAGGCTGGCGCACGCCGATCTGACCAGCGTTCGGCAAGACGTCGCGGCACTGGCCCAAGCCGCCATGCACGCGGCCCTGAACGCCCCGGGCGCTTCCAGCACCCATGCCCCGCAGCTGGTGGTGCGAGGCAGCACGGCAAGGCCCCGGGCATAGCAGCGAGCCCAGCCCCTTGCCATGTGGCGGGGCTGGGCTCGCCAGCTCAGGGATGCGCCGGGATTCAGGCGTTGACCGCAGGCTTGACGTGGTAGATCGCTCCGGTGGAAACGTCCTCTTCCAGCGCTTCCAGCGAGCGTCCACGGGTTTCAGGCACCTGCGTGGCTACGAAGAACAGTGCCAGCACACCGATGCCAGCGAAGATGAAGAAGGACCCGGTAATCCCGATCCCGGAGACCAGCGATGGGAAGAACAGTGCCAGCACGCCGTTGGTCGTCCAGCCGAAGAACACCGAGATGCCAATGCCCAGTCCGCGCATATGCAGCGGGAAGATTTCAGCCAGCCATACCCAGACGGCCACGTTCAGGAATGTCTGCATGGACATCACGAAGGCAACCACCAGGATCAGGATCACCACTGGCCGGATCGGGCTGCCAACTGGCAGCAGCATGCCCGCGATAGCCACCAGCAGGTGGCAGGTGGTGGTCAGCGACAGGCCAATCAGGAACGTCTTGCGGCGGTCCATGCGGTCCATGTTGCGCAGGGCGATAATTCCGCCAATGACAGCAACCACGCCAAAGGCGATATTCGCCAGTACTGCCTGCTGCTCTGACATCCCGGATTCTTCCAGCACGCGCGTGCCGTAGTACATGATCGAGTTGATGCCCGTGAGCTGCTGAGTCATTGAAACGCCGATGCCGATGCCGATGATGCGCATCAGCCATTTGTTCTTCAGCACCGCTTTGATGCCCACCGGCTTGTTAGCCAGCTTTTCCTCGTCGGCGACAATCTCGATCTCGTGGACTTCGGCCAGTGCGCGTTCAGGCGAGCGCACGGTCTTGAGCACCCGCAACGCCTCGGCATAGCGGCGCTTTTCCACGAGCCAGCGAGGGGATTCAGGCATGCGCAGCATGCCGAAGAACAACGCCAACGCCGGCAAGGCGCAAATCGCGAACATGATACGCCAGATGCCATCCACGGTCCCGCCCAGAACGGTTCCAATGATCGCGTTCATGACGAAGGCGGCCAGCTGGCCCGTGACGATGGCCAACTCATTGCGGCCGGTGATCGAGCCGCGAATTTCATACGGTGCCAGTTCGGCCAGGTATACCGGTACGACCGTAGATGCGCCGCCGACGGCCAATCCGAGCATGATGCGTCCGGCAATCAGCACGCTGTAGCCAAAGGGCGAGAACGTTCCCAGTTCCGGTCCAGCAGGCGAAAAGACAACCAGCAGGCTTCCCGCGAAGAAGAGGACTGCCAGCATGATGATGGTTTTCCGCCGGCCCCACACGTCAGCGATCTGCCCACCGACCAGTGCGCCAATTGCGGCGGCGAAGACCAGCGAGCTGATCACCACGCCAATCTGCAGGAGATTCAGGCCCAGCTCGGCGGCCATCGGGCCTTCAGCACCGTTGGCAACACCTGTGTCATAGCCGAAAAGCAGACCGCCGAAACAGGCAACGATGGAGATTAAACCGAGACGTTTTGCATGGGGGCCCGGACTAAGGGGCGGCAGACTCGACTCTGCAGAAGCACTCTGCGCACTGGACATGGGGACTCCTTTGGATTGCCCGGGTGGAAGCGTGGCTGGCCTGCGGCCATCCATCGGATCAACTGCGATCCGGCTTCCTCCACTCGGTGCCGCGGGGGCCATTGAGCATTATTCCGGCCCCGTCGATAATTGAAAGTGATGGGCTTCACAGCCCTTATGTAAGGACAATACGTCATCAGTGTTTTCTGGGCAAGCATTCTTGGACATTTTGTCCTGGTAGATACTGCTTTTTGGACTGCCGCAGCCTCCCGATCCGCCACTTCCCGGGACCATGCCCACAGATCATCACGGCATTTTGCGGCTCTTGCTGGATCCGCCTTCTGCGCAGGAGGCCCCCGGGCAGGATGACGAAAGCCGAACCCTTGCGGGTTCGGCTTTCGTCATGTTGCAGTTCGGCTCGGGATGCCGGTTTGGCTAAGCGTGCACGGCACGGGCAGCGTCAACGCGGCTGCGCATCTGCTCTAGCTGGTATTTGGCGACTGCCACGGCGTTCTCATTCTCAGCAAAAACGCTGGAGACCATCACGCTGTCCTGGCGGTCGGCAAATCCGTTGGCCACGAGGCCGGAGAAGAATTCGTCCCAGTTCACGTCGCCATCGCCAAGCTTCAGATGCTGGTGCACGCGCACCGCATTGCCCGGCGGGTTGGTGATGTAGCGCAACCCGTGCGAGGCATGATGGTTCATGGTGTCCGCCACGTGCACCACGCGCAGCCGCTCTCCCACTGCCTTCATGATATCCAGCGGCTTGTCCTTCATGTGGAAGGAATGCGAAGCAACGTAGACGAAGGACAGATTCGGCGAGTTCACCCCGCGGATCACCCGCCAAGCGGCCAGGCCTTCTTCGACAAAATCATCCGGATGCGGGTCAATGGCCACATTGATGCCCTCGCGCTCAATGATTGGCACGAGCTCTTCCATGGAGCGGTAGAACGCCGCCTCGGACTCCTCGGCGCGTTCCGGCCGCCCGGAGAATTCAGTGTTCATCTGGTTCACGCCGAGATCCACGGCAATCTGGATGGCGCGCTTCCAGTAGCGCACCGCGGCCTGGCGCAAATTCTCATCGGGCGAGGCCCAGCGCAGTACCGGCAGCACCGAAGCGATCTCCACCCCGGAAGCCCGGCAGCGGGACGCGAGCTGCGCGACCAGGTCATCGTCGGCCTTGGGGTGGGTGAAGAACGGAATCATATCCGCATGCGGTGTCAGCTGGATGCTGTCATAGCCCAGCTCCGCTGCCAGTTCCGGGAACTGGAGCAGCGAATGGGTGGAATGGAACGGGGTCGGGTCCAGTGCGTATTTCATGATGCCCTTAGCTGTAGAGATCCGGCTTGCTGTTCAGCTTGACTGCCACCTTTTCGCCGGTGCGCTGGGCTTCGACTCCCGCCTCGCAGCAGGCCGCGGTGGCGTAGCCGTCCCAGGCGCTGGGCCCGCCCAATTCGCCTCGCAGCGCGGCGTCCACCCATGACTGGATTTCGGTATCGTAGGCGGCGCCGAAACGCTCCTCGAAGCCCGGGGTGACCTTGCCGCCCCACTGCCCGGCGGTACGCACATACGGTCCAGCGTCATTGCCGATGGACACGATGCCCTCCTCGAAGGAAGCCTGGGTCGCCACCTCATAGCCGAACTTCGCGTTGACGTAGATCTCCACGTCGGCGAGCACTCCAGTCGAGGTTTCCAGCAGCACGTGCTGGGGGTCGTGCTGGCCGTTGGGAGCATTGCGGGTGGCTTTGCCCAAGCGCACCTGCACCGAGGTGATCTCGTCACCGGTGAAGTAGCGGATGGCGTCGAATTCGTGGACCACCGAGTCGTTGATCAGCATCTCATTGGTGAAGCCCTCCGGGGTGGAGGGGTTGCGGTGCTGGTGGTGCAGCACCAGCAATTCACCCAGGCTCTCGTCCTCGATCAGCTGGCGCAGGTGCCGGTACTCGGCGTCGAAGCGCCGCATGAAGCCCACTTGGATGCGCTTGCGGCCCAGCTTGGCCTCGGCCTCGACGATCTCCCAGGAGGAAGCGGCATCGGGGGTCAGCGGCTTTTCGCACAGCACCGGAATATCTGCCTCGAGCACCGCCAGCAATGCATCGTGGTGCAGGAAGCCGGGGGTCGCCAGCAGTACCGCGTTGACCTCGCCGTCGGCGAGCGCCGCGGACAGGTCGGCGTAGCCCTTGGCACCTGGGATCCCGTCGATGGCCGCAGCGACCCGGTCGGTGTCGATATCGACAACGGCCGCGACTTCGGCTCCGGAAATACGGTGGTGGATCCGCTGTATGTGGTCGGCGCCCATGCGCCCGGCTCCAACGACGGCGACGCGCAGGTTATCTGGCACGATATGTCCTTTCAAGAATTTTTGGCTAGGTGGGGATTGCTTAGACGCGGCTGCGCGAGCCGCAGCTGAGCAGGTAGTCGCGGGTGCGGGTGGCGATGGGCAGCGGCACCGAGAAGTCGGCCACCGGGTACATGTCCTGTTCGACAATTCCGAAAATCGGACGGCCCAGCTTCTCCACTTCCTTCAAGACCTCGTTGAGGTCAGGCAACCCGGAAGGCGGTTCGCACATCACCCCGGCCAAGTTGGCCGCGGCCCAGGTCATGTCCTGTGCGCGGACCGTGGCCAGGATGTCCGGGTTGATCTGCTTCAGGTGCAGGTACCCGATGCGCTCCGGGAAGCGGCGGATCAAATCCACGCTGGAAGCTCCACCGTATTCGGCATGTCCGGTATCCAGGCACAGGGTGGTGAATTGCGGGTCGGTGAGCTCAAGGAACTTCTCGATGTCGCCCTGGCCGCAGACATGGGAGTCGGCATGGGAATGGAACTGCTGCTTGAGGCCGAATTCCTCCTGCAGGATCCTTCCCAGCCGGTCATGGCCCTTGGCCAGCGAATCCCAGGCCGAACCGTCCAGGGTGCCCGATTCGATGGCCTGGCCGGTGACGTCGTCGCGCCACATGGCAGGGATCACCACAATATGCTCGCCTCCCATGGCGGCGGTCAGCTCGGCCACCTTGCGGGCTGGTTCCCAGGCTTCTTCCCAGGCGCTGGCGCTGCCGTCGATGCCGCGGTGGAAGGCGGTGAAGACGGTGCCGGCGCAGACGTTCAGGTCGCGGGCGGCCAGCTCGTCGGCCAGCTGCGCGGGGTCGGTGGGCAGGTACCCGTAGGGACCAAGTTCGATGGTCTTGTAGCCGGCTTCAGCCACTTCGTCGAGGAAGCGCTGCCAGGGTGTCTGCTGGGGATCATCGGCAAACCAGACTCCCCAGGAGTCGGGGGCAGTCCCAATGGTGATGTTCTGTGCCATGGTGCGTACCTTATCTTCTGTTCAAGGTGCCTAGTTGGAGGGGAAGTTGAAGGTGGCGACCGTGCCCTGAGCCGGCTCCGGCCAGCGCTGCGTGATGGCCTTGCCCCGGGTGTAGAAGCGCACGCCGTCGGGGCCGTAGATGTGGTGCTCGCCGAACAGCGAGTCCTTCCAGCCTCCGAAGGAGTGCCAGGCAACCGGCACCGGCAGCGGCACGTTGACCCCGACCATGCCTACCTGGATGCGGCGGGTGTAGGTGCGGGCGTGGGCACCGGAGGAAGTGAAGATGGCCGTGCCGTTGCCGTAGGGGTTCGCGTTGACCACTTCGATGGCTTCTTCCAGGCTGTCTACGCGCAGCACCACCAGCACCGGGCCGAAGATCTCCTCGGTGTAGGCGCTCATCTCGCGGCTGACCTTGTCGATGATGGTCGGGCCGACAAAGAACCCGTTCTCGTGGTCCTTGACCACCAGGTCGCGGCCGTCGATGACCAGCGCGGCGCCAGCTTCCTGCGCCTCGCCAACGATCTTCTGCAGGCGGGACTTCGAGGCCGGGGTGATCACCGGTCCCATATCCGCCGTCTCATCGAAGCCGTTCGAGACGTTGACGTTGCGGGCATGCTCGGCGAGCTTGTCCACCAGGCCATCGGCGGCATCGCCCACGGCGACGGCCACGGAGATGGCCATGCAGCGCTGGCCCGCGGAGCCGAAAGCGGCTGCGTTGATGTGGTCGGCGGCCAAGTCCATATCGGCATCGGGCATGATCACCGCGTGGTTCTTCGCTCCGCCCAGGGCCTGCACGCGCTTGCCGTGCTTGGTGGCGGTTTCGTGCACGTACTTGGCGATCGGAGTGGAACCGACAAAGGAGATGCCATCCACATCCGGGTGGGTGAGCAGCCCGTCCACGGTTTCCTTGCCGCCGTGCAGCACCTGGAAAACGCCGTCGGGCAGGCCGGCTTCCTTGAACAGCTCGGCGATCAGCAAGGCGGCCGAAGGGTCGCGCTCAGAAGGCTTGAGGATGAAGGCGTTGCCGGTGGCAATGGCCACCGGTGCCATCCACAGCGGCACCATCACCGGAAAGTTGAACGGGGTGATGCCGGCGACCACGCCCAGCGGCTGGCGGAAGGAGAACACGTCGATGCCGGTGGAGACCTGGTCAGAGTATTCGCCCTTCAGCGACTGGGAGATGCCGCAGGCATACTCCACCACTTCGATGCCGCGGCTGATCTCGCCGGCGGCGTCGGAGAGGACCTTGCCGTGCTCGGAGGTGACGATGCGGGCCAGCTCGCCGGTGTGCTCGGTGAGCAGCTGCTGGAAGCGGAAGAGGATCTTGCTGCGCTTGGCGATCGATACTTCGCCCCAGGTTTCGGAGGCGGCCTTGGCCACGGCCACAGCCTGCTGCAGGTCCTCGCCGCTGGCCAGGTGCAGCTGGCCGGTGATTTCTCCGGTTGCCGGGTTGTAGACCGGCTGGGTGGCGGTGCCGGTGCCGGCGCTGGGCTTGCCGTTGATGTAGTGCAGGATTTCGGTGACTTCGGTAGCGGTAGCAGTCATGGGTTCACGTCTTTCGGTATTCGAGTTGGTCTGGTGCGGTGCGCCTAGCCCAGCAGGGGCTTCTGGCGGGATTTGTGCTCGGCGTAGGTCTTGCGGGCCTGGGTGGTGGAGTCCAGCTCGGCGACCTCGCTGACCGGCACATCCCACCAGGACTCGCTGGAGGGAGCATCGGCGTAGAGGTCGGATTCGATGTGGATCAGGATCGGCCCCGAACCCTCGGGCGCGGCCTTGGCCTGGGCGATGGCCGCCGAGAGCTCATCGATGGCTTGGGGCCCGGGCTCGATCCGGATGACCTTCACGCCCAGCGACTCGGCGTTGGCAGCCAGGTCCACTGGCAAGGTCGCACCATCATCGAAGCTGTGGCGCTGGGCATCGAGCGTGCGGTACTTGGTGCCAAAACGCTGGGAGCCCAGTGATTCGGACAGGGCTCCGATGGAGGCGTAGCCATGGTTCTGTATCAGCACGGTGATCAGCTTCAGGCCTTCGGCCACGGCGGTGACCAGCTCAGTGTGCATCATCAGGTAGGAGCCGTCACCCACCATCACCACGACGTCGCGGGACTCTTCGGAGCCTCGCGCGGTTTCAGCAAGGGCGGCGCGCTTGATGCCCAGCCCGCCGGCGATCTCGTATCCCATGCAGGAGAAGCCGTATTCCACGTGGTAGCCGAACGGGTCGGAGACCCGCCACATCTTGTGCAGGTCCCCAGGCAGCGAGCCGGCGGCGCAGACCACCACATCGCGCGGATCCATGGCCTGGTTCACCGCTCCGATGATGGCGTTCTGGCTGACCAGCGGGCTCAGCCGCTCGGCGAAGGCCGCATCAACGGTCGCGTCCCAGCGCTGCTTCTCGGTGGCGGCCTGGACTTCCAGGGCCCCCTCGACCCGGTACCCGGTCAGCGCCTCGCGCAGCGCGATCAGCGCTTTGCGGGCATCGGCGACCACCGGCAGCACGGTGCCGTGCTTGTAGGCGTCCAGCGCGGCGACGTTGATGTTCACGAACTTCACGTCCGGGTTCTGGAATGCGGTGCGGCTGGCGGTGGTGAAGTCCTCATAGCGGGTGCCGATGCCGATGACCAGATCCGCCTGCTCGGCCAGCGCATTGGCCGCGGTGGTGCCGGTGGAGCCAATGGCGCCCAGGGAGTACTTGGAATCCCACGGCAGCACGCCCACCCCGGCCTGGGTATTGCCCACGGGAATGCCGGTGGCTTCGCAGAAGGCGGCCAGCTCCTCGGTGGCGTAGGCATACAGCACGCCGCCGCCTGCGACGATCAATGGGCGCTTGGCTTTGCGGATCATCGCCGCGGCGGCCGCGATGTCCTCGGATTCCGGTGCCGGGCGGCGGATCTTCCACTCGCGCTCGGCAAAGAGCTCTTCCGGGAAGTCGAAGGCCTCGGCCTGCACGTCCTGCGGCAAGGAGATGGTCACCGCTCCGGTTTCGGCGGGGTCGGTGAGCACCCGCAACCCGTGGTGCAAGGCACTGGCCAGCTGCTCGGGTCGCGTGACCCGGTCGAAGTACTTGGACAGCGGGCGGAAGGCGTCGTTGACGGTGATGTCGTAGCCGTGCGGCATTTCCAGCTGCTGGAGCACCGGGTCCGCGGCGCGGGTGGCGAAGGTGTCCGAAGGCAGCAGCAGCACCGGCAGGCGGTTGGCGGTGGCCAGCGCCGCACCGGTGAGCAAGTTGGAGGACCCGGGGCCGATGGAGGTGGAGACCGCGTAGGTGGCGCGCCGGCGGGTGTGCCGCGCGTAGGCGACGGCCTGGTGCGACTGGGCCTGCTCATTGCGGCCCTGGTAGTACGGCATGAGGCTCGGGTCCTTGGCCTGCCACTGCTTCAGCGCCTGGCCCACCCCGGCAACATTCCCGTGGCCGAAAATCCCGAACATGCCCGGAATCAGCCGTTCGCGGTAGTGCGTGCCGCCGATGGAATCCACCGTGTACTGGCGGCCCAGGAATTCCACGACCGCCTGGGCAACGGTCATTGTGCGTGTAGTCATCGAGCTTCGTCCTTCTCAGCTGCGTACGGTTGCGGTGGTGTCCAGTAGCGATGCGGCGGTTGCCACGGCGGCGGCCACATCCCCGTCCTCGGGATACAGCAGGGTCCGGCCTACGGTCAGCCCCTGCACCGAAGGCAGGGCCAGCGCCGCCTGCCACGAGGCGAAGACCTCGTCGGGACTGCCCGATGGATCCCCGCCGAGCAGGACCGTGGGCAGGGTGGTCGCGGCCATGACCCGTTCCATCTCCTGGACCACGGGAATCTTCAGCCAGGTGTAGGCGCTGGTTTCGCCCAGTCCCGAGGCGATGCCCATGGACTTGATCACTGCCTCCGGGCGCAGGTCGTTGACTACCTTGCCCTCGGCCCGCTTGGAGATGAACGGCTCGACCATCGCCACCAGCTGGTGCCGGGCCAGATCCGACACGGCGTCGGCGGTAGCGGCCAGGGTTTTCACGGTGTCCCGATCCTCGTAGCTGATCCGGGTGAGCATCTTGCCGCCGTCGGCGCCCAGGGCAGCCAGGGCGGCCGCGCTGTGCCCGGTAAAGCGGTCGTCGATCTCGTTGACCAAGCCGGTGAGCCCGCCGCGGTTCATCGATCCGAAGACCAGCTTGCCTTCCAGCGCGCCCAGCAGCAGCAGGTCATCGAGGATATCGGGCGAGGCCAGCACCCCGTCGCAGGCGGGGTTCTGCAAGGCAATCTGCAGTCGGTCCAGCAGCTGGCGGCGGTCGGCCATGGCCGTGGCGCGCTTGCCCACGGACAGGGCGCCGCGGGCCGGGTGGTCGGCGGCGATGATGAAGTTCTGCCGTCCCAGCACCGGGCCGGCGTGCTTCCGGCGCAGCGAAGCGGCGCGCTGCACCGAGGCCGGGTCTTCCAGCCGCTGGCGGGTGATGGATTCGTAGCGGCGCGGGTCTTCCCGGTCCACTGGCAGCTCTGATGCCTGTTTCATATCTAGACCAGGTCTTTCTGGGAGTCGGGTACGGTGCGGCCGCGCTCGGCCAGCAGGGCATTGACTTCTTCCGGGTCCGGCATGGCGTCGGAGCAGGCAACCTTCGAGGCCACAATGGCTCCGGCGGCATTGGCGTAGTCAAGCACCTGTTCCAGCGGCCAGCCGGAGAGCAGTCCGTGGCAGAAGGCGCCGCCGAAGGAATCTCCGGCACCCAGTCCGTTAGCGGTCTGCACCGGGACCGGCGCGGAAACCACGCGCTCGGTGCGGGTTTTGGCCATGACCCCTTCGGGGCCGAGCTTGACCACGGCAATCTGCACACCGGCCTCCAGCAGGCGGTCGGCCTGCTCATCCGGGGTGCCTTCGCCGACGGCTACCGAGCATTCGGTGTCGTTGCCGATGGCCACGGTGGCCGATGGCAGGGCACGCGATACCTGTTCGCGAGCCTGTTCCACGGTGTCCCAGAACATCGGGCGGTAGTCCAAATCCAGAATGGTGAACTGACCCTGGGCCAGGGAATCTGCTGGGCGGGCGGCATAGGCCGCCAATTGCGCGGTGCGCGAAGGTTCGCGGCTCAAGCCGGTGACGGTGCTCCAGAAGATCCTGGAGTCCTTGACGGCTTGGAGGTCGATGTCGCTGCTGTCGATGTTCCAGTCCGGCGCCATCGGGAAGCGTCCGTAGAAGTACAGCGGGAAGTCGTCCGGCGGCATGATGGCGCAGAAGGTGACCGGCGTCTGCAACGTGGCGTCGCGGGCTACCTGGGTGCGGTCCACGCCGAAGCGGTCCAATTCGCGTTCCAGGAATGTGCCGAAGTCGTCGTCGCCGATTTTGGTGATCACACCGGCTGCTCGGCCGTGCCGGGCGGCCGCCACGGCGACGTTGGTGGCGGAGCCGCCGAGGTACTTGCTGAATGTGTTCACATCCGCGAGGGAAACGCCGATGTCATTCGGATACACGTCGACGCTGATGCGTCCGAGGGTGAGTACGTCGTAAGTCACGCAGATCGACGTCCTTTCGAGTCAGAAGTTCAGGGATCGGCCAACTGCCGAAGATGTGAACGGTGCCACAAGAAATACTTTGCACCATGAATTCGGCACTGTCAAAGGTTTGTACTGACATATTTACAACATGAGTAACATGGTGTGGACAAATCCGCGGAATTCCGGGGTATTCCATCTGTTTCGGACGTTGAAAATAAAAAAATTTCCACATGCCATGTCTTGGCTTCATGGCGTGGCCCGCGAAGTTCGACGCGTCGAAACCGTCCCGCACGGCCGTGCGCTCGAGCAAAACGCTAGGCTCTTAACGAGAACAACCGACACCCCCAGGAGGAACTGTGGCCGCAGCACGCCGTCGAGCGACCATCTACGACGTTGCCCAGGCCGCAGGTGTTTCCAAGTCGCTGGTGTCCCTGGTGCTGCGCGGCTCCCCCAGCGTCTCGGAAGCACGTCGCGCGGCAGTACTGGCCGCCATCAAGGAACTGGATTACCGCCCCAGCCAGGCCGCCACGGCACTTGCCGGCGGCACGAGCCAGACAGTCGGCGTAGTCATCGACGACTACACCAACGTCTGGTTCGTGGAACTTCTTCGCGGGCTCCAAGAAGGACTGGCCAGCGCAGGATTGCGCATCGCAGTTTCCGACCGGGCACTCAACACCCACGTCGAGTCGGACCCGCTCGATGGATTCCTCAGCACCCGGGTAGAGGCTTTGGTACTGGCCACCGAACCGACTCCTGCCATGCGCTTTTCAGCGCAGGTTCCGGTCATTGTGGCCGGCAATCGCGCCACCCAGGTTCGCGGCGCGGACATTTCTTCCAGTGACGACAGGCTCGGGGCACGCCAAGCCATCGAGTACCTGGTTTCGCTGGGCCACCGGAATATTGGCCACATCGCCGGTGGCGGCGGAGCCTCGATGCTGCGCCTGGCCGGGTACCAGGAGGCAATGAAGGCCGCGGGACTCGAAGAGCGCATCGTTTCGGTCAGCGAACTGACCACCGAAGACACCGGCTACCAGTGCGCACGGCAGCTTTTGGGCGAAGCCCCGGAAACAACGGCCATCTTGGCCGGCAACGACTCAATGGCCATGGGAGCCATGGCAGCCGCCCGGGAAGCCGGCCTGTCGACACCTGGGGATTTGTCAATCATCGGCTACGACAACTCGCCGCTCTCCGGCACCCACCTGCTGCGCCTGACAACCGTGGATAGCCGCAACCACGAGCTTGGATTGCACGTGGCCCAGCAGGTGCTCTCCCGGCTCGCCAATCCCGAACGCGAAGCCCAGCGCGTGCTGATGGAGCCGTCGCTCATCGAGCGCGGCACCTGCGCGGCACCACGCCGGCCCTGATTCCCTCCGGTTCCAAACCTTCTCCTGCAGACCCCTTGACCGCGATCTGAAATAGGTTCTAGACTCTTTTGGAGCGCTCCAAAATATTCCATGAACAGCTTTCATCCAGGAGAATTCCATGACAAAAACCATCGGCATTGCCGTCATTGGCGCCGGCATGGCCGGGCTGTCCCACATCGCTGGGTACCGCACAGCACCCACCCTCTACAGCTCCGACTTGCCGCCGCTTCGCTACGTTGCCGTGGCTGATGTGAACACCGAGCTCGCGGCCAAGGTCGCCAAGCGCTACGGCTACGAAAAGGCGCTCGGCTCCTGGCAAGAGGTGGCCGCAGATCCAGATATCGACGTGGTCTCGGTAGTTATTGCCAACCGTTTCCACCGTGAAGCCGTCGAGGGCCTGCTGGCTGCCGGCAAGCACGTTTTGTGCGAAAAGCCGCTGGCTGACACCCTTCAAGAAGCTGAAGCGATGGCCACCGCGGCCCGCAACGCCGACTCCGTGGCCCGCGTTGGCTTCACCTTCCGCCGCACCCCGGGCATCGCCACGATCCAGAACCTGATCGCCGATGGCACCCTGGGCAAGGTGCTGCATTTCTCCGGACGCTACTGGACCGACTACGGCCACAACCCGCAGGCCCCGATGAGCTGGCGCTTCAAGGGCCAGCCAGGCTCGGGCGCACTGGCCGATGTGGGAAGCCACCTGGCCTACGTTGCCGAATTCCTGGCCGGCGAGATTCTTTCGGTCAGCGGCGGCCAGCTGAGCACCAGCATCACCGAACGCTTCCTGCCAGCCGGCGCCGTCACCGGCCACGATCTCGTGGAACTGAGCGACACGTCCGAGCCGGTAGAAAACGACGACTACGCGGCGTTCAACGTACAGTTAGCCGGGGCCGCAGGCAGCCTGGAAGTTTCCCGCGTGGCAGCCGGCCACCCCAATACGCTGACCTTCGAGGTCTTTTGCGAGAAGGGCGCCGCACGCTTCAGCCAGCTGCGTCCAGCGGAAATCGAAATCATGCTCACCGAGGGGCCTTCGGCAACCAATGGCTACCGCACGGTGAATCTCGGCTCGGAACACGCCTACCTCAGTGGCGGACTGCCCATGGATGCGCCAGGTGTCGGCTTCGGCCAGAATGATGCCTTCGGTTACCAGGCGCGCGCCTTCCTCGACGAGGTCTGCGGCCTGGGCAATGCACTTCCCATCAACGCAACATTCGACGAGGGCGTGCACAATATGCAGGTCCTCCAGGCGGTCGTGCAGTCCGCTGCCAATGACGGAAAGAAGGTTTCACTGTGAAACTCGGAGTCTACAACGCAATCCTCCACAACCGCCCGCTGGCCGAAGCCCTGGAGGTCATTGCCGCCCAGGGACTGACCGGCATCGAGTTGAATACCGGTGGCTTCTTGCCCCCAGTGCACGTGCCGAACATCGATGAAATCCTGGAATCGGACATCGCTCGCGATGCTTTCCTCGCCCAATTCGAAGGCACCGGCGTGGAAATCTATGGGCTGAACTGCAACGGCAACCCGTTGCACCCCAATCGCGAAATCGGCCAGAAGCACGCCGAGGACATTCGCCGCTCCATCAAGCTGGCCGCGCGCCTAGGCCAGACCCGCGTGGTCACCATGTCCGGTCTGCCCGCTGGAGACCCCAATGCTTCGACCCCGAATTGGGTAGTCAATGCCTGGAATTCGGCAGCTCTGGACCAGCTGGACTATCAATTCGGGATTGCCGCGGAATTCTGGAAAGAAATCGATGAGCTGGCTGTCGAACACGGAGTCAAGGTCGCTCTGGAGCTGCACCCGCAGAACCTGGTCTTCAACCCTGCAAGCTTTCGAGAGCTGTTGAAGCGGGCCGGTACCAGCAACATCGGAGTTGAACTGGATGCTTCGCACCTCTTCTGGCAGCAGATGGATCCGGTGGCCGTTGTCCGCGACCTGGGCCCATGGGTCTTCCACGCAGCAGCCAAGGATGTGCGCGTCAATCCGAATGCGGCCATCCAGGGCGTATTGGATAACAGCTTCCGCAAACTGGGCGAAGACGAACCACGCACCAACCTCGGCGGGGATGAATGGGCGAACGAGTGGCCGAAGAATTCAGCCTGGGACTTCGTGGCTTTGGGCAAGGGACATGGCGCCGCATTCTGGACCGAGTTCTTGCGCGCATTGCACGAGGTGGATCCGGAAATGATGGTGAACATCGAACACGAGGACACCGAGCTAGGTGCCGTTGAGGGCCTGGAAGTCGCCGCCAAGGTACTCATTGAGGCCGACGCAGCCCTGCAAGCTTCATTGGCCGCAACCTCCTAGGATCCTCCCGCTGGCGTGCAGAAGCCCGGAATTCACCGTGTGAATTCCGGGCTTCTGGCGCATGCCGTTTTCGAAGTACTCGATGCACCTAGACGGTGCGGACAACTGCTTCGTAGTCGAAGCGTGCTTTTGGCGAGCCGATCTCGCTCTCGGCTGGCTGGCCGATATTCACGACCAGGAAGCTCTTCTGCTCGCCTTCCGGGAAGAACGATGCGTCGATGGCGGAGAAGTCCGCGCCGGTCATTGGACCTACCGCGAAGCCCAAGCTGCGCGCGGCGAGCATGAAGTAGCCTGCCTGCAGGTGTGCGTTGTTGTTGCCGGTGGATGCGGTGAAGTCCGCATCAGCATCGTACATGGCCTTGGGCGCGTTGTAGCCGGGCAGGAAGTTGTCCCACTGTTCGTGCCATGCCGTGTCATAGCTGAGGATCGCTACCAGCGGAGCTGCTGCGGTCTTGGCTTTATTGCCGTTGGAGAGCGCGTCGACCAGGGTGGCGCGGGCTTCGTCCGACCGCACGTAGGTGACGCGCAGCGGCTGGGAATTGAACGCGGTTGGACCGAACTTGGCCAGTTCGTAGATTTCCTGGGCCTGCTCCTCGGTAACCTCTCCGGTGAACGCGTTAGCGGTGCGTGCCTCGCCAAAAATGGCGTTGAGCGTTGCTGTGTCGGCCTGGATTTCCTGGGATGCAACTGTCATTGATTGCCTTTCAGATCTGTCCGAGGCCACTGGTTCGGGCCATTGCCGGATACGGTTTTCCTCTATCAATGCCCAACGAGGATCGACTGCACCTCATTCCGGCAAACCACGTGTTCTCTGCCACACGCAGACCGGGGCCCACTGGAGCTCGGCTGTGTTGCCAGCAATGCCCGCCGCACGCAGGCCTAGGGTCCGGCAGGGATTCGCGAGTTTGCAGAATCGTCCCAGCGGCGATGAAGCCTGGCGCACCCGATTGCGCACAGTGCGATGATTGCGCCGAAGCAGGTCACTGCCATCGATTCGCCGCTAATCTGCCCTACCCAGCCCAGCCCCAGCGCCCCAAGTGCGGTCAGGGCGTAGCCCAGTACCCAGAAGGCGGAGCTGGCGCTGCCTCGATGCCGCAGCTCGATGCGCCGCAGTACGATGCCCAGTCCCACCGGGAACAGCGCACCATGGCTCAGTCCAGCAACCACTAGGCCAACCAGGTACACCGTGACCGCCAGGCCCCCGCCCAACCTCGGGGCAATAGCTATCAGCACCGCGCCCACCGCCAGCCCGGCATAGCCCAGCTGCACTTTTTCGCTGACCAGCTTCCCGCCCGCTTTCTGTCCCACGGCAGTGGCGGCGAAAATCAGCGAACCGATGAGCCCCAGCAGGCGCAGGTCGGTAATCCCAAAGGCACGGACCACCAGGATGGACGTCATGGCTGTACAGCCGCCCATGACCGCAAAACCCAGGGTCATCAGTCCGCCCACGCAGAAGTCCCGTCGTGCCAAACGCGGCACCAGCGGAAGGCTGAGTTTCCACCCGCCCCGGCGGTGCGCAACACTGTCGGGGATCATGGTCAGCAGCACGATGCACAGGCCCGAAAGCACCGCGTGCACGCTGAAAGCGATCATGGGGGTAGCCGGGAAGAAGAAAGTCAGAAATGCCGCCAAGGCCGGCCCGCTGCCTAGTCCCGCCATATTCGCCAGGCTGGAAATGGCGGCACCGCGTCCGGAGCTGGAGACCAGATCCGCCAAATAGGCTGTGGCCGTTCCGGTGACCAAGCCGGCGCACACCCCGGACAGGGCCCGGGCAATGAACAGCATGGGAGCGTCGGTGGCCACGGCATAAAGCATCCCGCTGGCGGCCGAGGAGAGCAACCCGAGAATCATGACGGGCTTGCGGCCAATGGCGTCAGAGAGGGAACCGAAGATGCACAGCACCGTGAGCACCACAAGGGCGTATATCGCAAAAAGCTGGGTCGAGGCGGCGGTGCTCAGGCCGTGTTCATCCTGGAGCATTGGATACAGCGCGGTTGGCATGGTGGTACCGCACATGGCGACCGCGTAGGTTCCCAAAACGACTGCTAGCGGCCAGCCACGGGTCTGCGGCGGCTTCTCTGGCAGGACCATGCCGGAACCTCGCTCTCGTGTTGAATAACAACCTGAGCCTAGATAAGACCTAATGTCCTGTCAATGTTTATTGCTGTTGATTGAACCTCGCCAAATCAGCAGCCCCGATCAGGCCTGCCACCGGACCCAATTCGGCTTGGCTGATCTTCGCAAAGGGACGGTAGCCCCTGCCGGAGAGGGTGCGGCGGTAGGTCTCTTCCGCGGTGGCCACCAGTTGCTTTGACGCCGCGCCCAAGCCGCCGCCGATAACGATGGTCCCCGGATCCAGAACCGAGACCAGATTCGAAATGCCCAACCCGAGCCATTCGCCCATATCCGCAATGAGGTCGGCGCACGCCGGGTCGCCCTCTGCGGCAAGTCGAGTTACCTCCGCCCCGGTAACGGCCTCCGGATCATCGCCCACGGCCTCGCGCAGGCGGAAGGCCACCGGTGATTTGCTGCGCACAAGTTCGGCTCCTTCCCGGCCCAGGGCATTGCCAGAGGCGTACTGCTCCCAGCAACCGCGGTTTCCGCAGGCGCACCGATGGCCGCCGGGAACGATCACCTGGTGCCCGAATTCGCCAGCAATCCCGGACTTGCCACGGTGGATTTGCCCTCCGAGGATGACCGCCCCGCCGATCCCCGTTCCGAGGGTCAGGCATACCATGTCGCTTTCGCCCCGGCCCGCGCCAAAACGATGCTCGGCCCAGCCGGCCGCATCAGCGTCGTTGACCAGGGTCACTTCATGTCCTACCAGCTGCATCAGACGGTCGCGCACCGGTTCATTGCGCCAAGACAGGTGGGGGCTGAACAGCACGTTCTGCCCCTTGCGGTCCATCCATCCCGCGGCTCCAATGCCCACCGGAAGACCTTCGTTGCCCTTCGAGAGCTCGCGGATCATCTCAGCCAGGGCACGTTCGGTCCCAGCCACGTCATGGTCAGGTGTCTCGCGGCGGATTTGCCCGAAGGCGTTCCCCTCTTGATCCACAAGGGCTGCAAGGATTTTGGTGCCACCGATGTCAACGCCGATGGAAAGATTTGCTGAACTCACAGTCATCTAGCTTAGACCCTCGCAAAACGCCGATGCTCCCGCTGCCGCGCAGGAGCCCGGTACTGGTCCGGTGCCTGCACGGAACATCCAACGAAGTCCAGCACTTGGGCCAGCCCTGCGCCAGGTGCCCGGAAAACTCGTCCGGCGGTGCTCCCTGGCTGTTCGCGCTGTGAAGTGCAACTGCTCGAGCTCGCGCAAAATGCCCGCAAACCGGAGTTTGCGAGCATTTCGCGCTAGCTGCTACTTCTCGTCATCGAGCAATTCCTCGGCGTCGGGTTCGGATGGGGCCGATTCCTCAGTGCCCTGATGTCTCGGCAGGCCTGGGTACAGGCATCTGGATGGCTCCGGTCTGGATCTGCTCGAATTCATCGGGCGTGACCACCGGAATTTCGTAGCCTTCCTTGTCGATGAGCTTGCCGCCCACGTAGTGGTCGCCATCGAGCAATCCGCAGATCTCCTCGGTCTTGACCATGCGCGGCGGAGCCGCCGAGAAGACCGATGCATCCTTTGTATTCCCGAACTTGAGTTCGTTGAACAGCAGGTTCAGCAGCACGGCCATCACGGCCGCCGAGGAAATCCCGGAATGGAAGATCGTCTCGAACCACGTGGGGAATCCAGCGTAGAAGTCCGGCTTCACAATCGGGATGCAGCCAAAGGCAATCGATGCCGCGACGATCACCAGGTTCATGCCGTCGTACTTCACCTTGGACAGGGTCCGGATCCCGGAAGCGGCGACGGTGCCGAAGAGCACGATGCCTGCGCCGCCGAGCACCGGAGTCGGGATGGCAGCGACCACTCGTCCGAGGATCGGCAGCAGGCCGAGCACGACGAGGATGCCGCCACCGGCCGCGACAACGAAGCGGCTGGTGATTCCCGTGATGGCCACCAGGCCGACATTCTGCGCAAAGGCCGACTGGGTGAAGGTATTGAAAATCGGCGCCACTGCGGAAGAGGCCATGTCGGCACGCAGGCCGTCGGCAATGCGCTTGGAATCCACCTTCGATCCGGCGATCTCGCCCACAGCGAGGATGTCTGCGGTGGTTTCGGTGAGGATCACCAGCACCACGATGGTCATCGAGATGATGCCGCCGATTTCGAAGACCGGCATGCCGAAGGCCAGTGGCTGCGGGAAGGCGAAGATCGCGCCGTGCCCGACCTGCGAGAAATCGGCCATGCCCAGCAGCGCTGCGGCGACGGTGCCCAGCACGATGGCCAGCAGGATCGACATGCGGGAAATCGCCGCATTGCCGACCTTGGACAGCAGCAGGACCACCAGCAGTGTTCCGGCGGCCAGGCCGATGTTGGCCAGCGACCCGTAGTCATCGGCCTTGGCGTCCCCGCCCATGGCCCAGTTGGCCGCGACCGGGGTCAGCGAGATGCCGATCATCGTAATGACCACGCCGGTGACCACCGGCGGGAAGTACCTGACAATGCGGGCGAAGAACGGCGCTATGAGGAAGCCGATCAGCGCTGCGACGAGCACGGCCCCGAAGACCGCCTGGATTCCGCCTCCCCCGTTGACGATGGCCACCATGGTAGCCACGGATGCGAAGGACGTGCCCTGGACCAGCGGCAGCTGCGCCCCGAAGAACGGGATGCCCACGGTTTGCAGGATGGTGGCCAGCCCGCCGACAAACAGGCAGCAGGCGACCAGCAGGCCCACCTCGTCCGGAGCCAAGCCGGCAGCGTTTCCGATGATCAGCGGCGGGGCGATAATGCCGCCGTACATCGTCAGGACATGCTGCAGGCCATAGGCAAAGGACTTCCCCAGAGGGAGCTTCGCGTCCTCGGGACGATTGCCTTTGATAGATTCATCTTGTGTAGCGCTCAAGGCTGACCTCCTACGTCAGTCGCTGCCAAAGGTGTGCCGGCGTGCCAGCGCCGGCCCACCTTCAACGCCGTTCAGTTAGATAAATGCCGGAATATTGGCCCAGATGGGGTGATTCGCGTCGGTGCCTTCGCGGGTGATCGTCGCTTCGATCAGGCCGTATGGGCGATCCGCGGCGAAGAAGACCTCATTGGGGTTGTCTTGGCCGAAGACTTCCAGGTCAACCAGGAAGTGGTGCTTGTTCGGCAGGGACATCTTGATTTCGGCGATTTCCGGATGCGCTTCGAGCACTGCCTGCCCCATCTGGAACATGGTCTGCTGCAACGCGTACGAGTGGGTGTCGGCGAAGCGGGTCAGCAGCAGGTGGCGCACCGAGGTGTAGACCGCGTCGAAGTCGATGCCCTGGGCGATGGCCTGGCCGGTGTAGCGCCAGCGCGCAGTCACGTCGGTGGCCAGGATGCGGTCGGTGGTTTCCTTCAGGGTCGTGTACTTGTCCACCGGGAAACCGTGGAACTCGCTGCCCGTGGACTTCAGGACGGTGAGGTCCTCCAGGCCGGCAACGATGGACTTCTTGCCTTCGGCGTCGATTTCCAGCACGGCGGTGCGCACTTCGGACTTATTCTGCGAGAAGGCGTGGTCATGGTCGTTGATGCGGTCCCAGAAGAACTGCTGGGCTGCCCAGCGGCCGCCGGTGATCCACTCGAATTCGCCAGTGAAGTGGTTTCCCAGCTGCACCAGGAACTCCTCGATGGCGCCCACGCCGTTGCGGGCCAGGCCATAGACGGTGTTCTTCTGGGTGTCGGTGGCGACGACGCGGCCGTTGTCGCCGTCCTGGTGCGCGGCGGTGAAGTCGCCGTGCAGCTGGCTGGTGACGTTCAGGTCCTGGATCTGGTGGCGAACGGTGTCGCGGGTGATCTTGACCAGGCGGACTTCGGCCTTGCCGTACTGGTTGGAGCCCAGCACGATCTTGGTATCTGCTGGGGCGGTGATTTCGGTAGTCATTGTTCTAACTCCCTCGGTACGTGGAATATGCAAACGGGCTGATAAGAAGAGGTACGTGGTAGTGCTCGTCGACGTCGTTGACGAAGAAATCGATGCTTACCGTGGGGAAGAAGCTTTCCGTTCCCTGCTTCCCGAAGTAGCCGCCGGTTTCAAAGGAAATCCGGTAGCGGCCGGCTTCAACCTGTATCGGTCCGAGGTTCTTGATGCGGCCATCGGCATCCGTGGAACCCGAGCCGATTTCTTGCCAGCCGGATGCCGTCTTGGCTTCCAGCGTGGCCTTGACACCGGAGGCAGGCCTCCCGGTCCCGGTGTCGAGTATGTGGGTGGTGATGTGGCTGCGTTCGCCGTTTCCATCTGCCATGTTCATCTCCTGGCTGTCGGAGGGATTGGTATCGATAAATGCGCAGGGTTCACCCCGGGCATGGGCTTAGTTGTCCACCGAGTTCTCCAGCCGCAGCAGCGCAATCTGGCGCAGCTGCTCTGCTACTTCAAGCAGTTCAGCCTGTTCTGCGTTGGCCAGCCGGCGTTCGCATTCGGCAAGGATTTCTTCGGTGCTGCGGCCGGCGGCGCGGATGAGGAATACCCTGTTGAAGCGCTGCTCATAGGCCCGGTTGGCTGCTGCCAGGCGGCCGGCGACATCGTCATCAAGGTCCAGGCCTGCCTGTTCGCCGCGGGAGAGGTCCGCTTCCTTGCTGCTTCCCTGCGCCTGTTCGCCGATGCGCGGATGGTGGGCCAGGGCGGCGGCAATTTCCTCGCGGCTGAAGGGAGCGACGTCCTGGAGCGCAAAGCTGGAAAGCGCATCGAAGCTGCTGAAAGGACGGGCGGAAACAAGGGCATCGATCCAGCGGTCGACATCGACGCAGGGGCGCAGGAAATCAGCGGCCTCGGCTGCGGGCAATTGGTTGAATACGTCTAAACGCATCGGGTGATCAGCTCTTTTCAAACGGTCGTTCTTTCCACGGACCTTGGCTGAACACCCTTACCACCGAAGGAGACTTCGGCTTCGACTCGATGCTGGTTTCGTGGAACCTTGTGTGACCACTGTAATCCACCTCACAGCGTCGCAGTCAAGCGAAAGCTGGAAAAACTTTAACAAGTGTGACTTTTTGCCGGTTTCCATATTGTGGATAGATAATTTTGCGCCCAGCTATTGCAAACGCTCCGACATAGCCTACATAATGGTTTCACAACACAGAAGATAATTTCCATATTATGGAAATGTGAAATCGCGAAGGAGGGTCGCAATGACCGCTATCAACCCAAGCAAGATCAACTGCACACCGGAGGACCAGCGCCTCATTGCCACCACCGACGCCTTGCGCACCGGACTGTTCCAGCCCATCGAGAACCTGGATCCGGATATTGCCCGCCAGCCGCGGATCACCCGTGAGGCCCCCTCGCTGTGGAGCCGCCTGTTCGGCCAGCACCCGGGACGCTAGGCGTCCCCTGAAGACCACGCAGAGGCCAACCCCTGAGGCGTCGGGACCTGGCCTCTGCGTTTTTTAATTCCGGCTGCAGCGCCTCGCGCCAGCCCGGCTAGTCCTCGCCGAATCCCATGAAGTCGGCCGCAGCGGTGCTTGGCGCCGCCAGCATGCCGACCATGGAATCGACCAGGAAGTAGCCCAGCGACTCCCAGTTGCCCCGCTGCTTGCCTTCATTGACCGTGCGCTCGTACTGCGCGCACAGCCCCAGGAACATCGGACCGAGAATCAGCGCACGCGACCTGACCACGACCTCCGGAATGCCCTCGAATTCCTTGCGAGCACGTCCTGGGCCCGCCACGCTCAGCACCTCGTCGCGCAGGCTGTCGCCCACAATCGCCGGCAGGCCTGGATGCAGCCGTGCCTGGTAGAGGAATTGCGCCCGCCAGGAGGGCCGCGGCAGCGCGTCAAAGGAATAGATCCAGGGAAGGGTCCGCACGGTGACCACCTCGCGCAGGCTCGCCTCCGGTCCGCCAGCAAGGGATGGCAGGCGGTTGCGGCAGCTGCGCATGTCGCCCAGCGCCCGCTGGAGCATGGCCTGCAACAGGTCCTCGCGGCTCCCGAAATGGTATTTGATCGCCGAATGGTTGGCAGTACCGGCATGCTCGGTAATTTTCCGATTCGATACGGCATCTATGCCGTGGCTCGCGAAGAGCTCTTCTGCCGCATCGAGCAAGACCTCCCGCGCCTTATCGCCGTGTCGGCTCACCGTTCCCGCCTTTCCTCGCATCATCTCGTCCCGGCGCCCAAGGAAGTGAACCTCGGCACAGTTGCAGACAATTTTACGCCATGTGGCGCAAATTAGTTGTTAGTATTCAACTAAAGACCTTGGCGGGTTGCCTCGCACCCCGCTGCAGACCGAGAATCCAAGGAGCATGCGCAGTTGAGCAACGACGCCGCAGTCACTGAAAACCCGCCGCCCTCCCGCAGGGCCAAGCGCGAGAAGCAGCCTCTTTCCGAGCAGGAAGCGGCCGCCAAACGCGCCAAGGCCGAAACGATCGGCAGGACTGTCGCAGTCTTCATCATGCCATTGATGATCGTGGGCATGATGATCTGGGGCTACCTGGGGGCCATGCACCACCAGTCGGCCACGAACATGCCGGTGGCCATTTCGGCCACCAGCAGCGCAGCGGCCGGTGACTTTGCCCGGGCGCTGGAGGACAGCAATGCTGAGGCCGTGGACCTGCGCATCGTGGACTCGGCCCGCGAAGCCCGCGAGCTGGTCTACGACCGCGAAGTCACCGCTGCGGTGGACCTCGATGGCGATACGGCCACGCTGTACACCGCCAGCGGCGCCGGCATGTCAGCCACCTCGGCCATCACGGCCGTGCTCACGCCGGTCATCATGGAGCAGTCGCTGGAACTGGCTTCCCAGGATCTGGTGCCGCTTCCGGAGAACGACTCCATGGGCATGGGCGCCATGCTGCTGGCCACCGCGATGATCACTGCCGGCTACATGCCCTGGTCGATGGCCTTCTCGAACTCCCCGGAACTGCTCAAGCGCCGCCGCGCGCTGCCGCTGCTGGGCGGATGGTCGCTCCTGCTCTCCGGGCTGGGCATCCTCGTCGGCGGCCCGATCCTGGGCGTCATTCCTGCCGCGAGCATCCTGCCCGCGTGGTCGACCCTGGCCTTGGGCGTCTTCGCCGTGGGCGCCGGGCAGCTGCTGCTGACCCGCATATTCGGCGCCATGGCCGTCATCCCCGGAATGTTCCTGTTCATGGTGCTGGGCCAGCCGGCCTCCAATATGGGCATGTCGGTCTACACCCTGCCGAAGATCTTCCCGTTCCTGCACCAGTTCCTGCCGATGCCTGCCCTGGGCGAAGCCATGCGCTCGGTGCTGTACTTCAACGGCGACGGAGCGGCCCGGCATATCCTGATTCTCGCCGGCGGTGCCGTCGCCGCGCTGCTGCTGGTCGCCCTGCTCGATGCCCTGCGCATCGCCAAGGACAAGAGCGATATCCCCACCCAGATCAATGTCGCTTCCCTGCATGGCGGCCCGCGCCCCAAGAACAAGGCGTGGCGCTACATCACCTTGGCCGCGCTGCCTTTCGGCATGATCGCCATCATGCTCAGCTCGATGCTCGGCGCCATGCAGACCCCGGTGCCACGCGACATGCCGGTAGCCGTCGTGGGCTCCTCCGTGGAGCAGGCCCAGCAGACCGTGGATTCGCTGAACGAATCCATGGAGGGCATGTTCGAGTTAACCGCCATGGACAATGCCGCTGACGCCCGGTACCTGGTCGAGTCCCTGGAGCTGACAGGGGCCTTCGTGCTGCCTTCGGAGCAGAGCCCGGAAGCTGCCGTCTATACCGCCCAGGCTTCCGGCAACGCCGCATCGCAGCTGCTGGTCCAGGTGTTCACGCAGATCGGCCAAGGGCAGCAGATGGAAGTGGACCACCAGGAGCTGGCCCCGCTTCCGGAACACGACAATATGGGCACCGTGGCCATGTACCTGGGCATGGGCTGGGTGATGGCAGGCTTCATGGTCATCATGGTCGGCGCCACCGCGGCACCGCACATGGCCCCGCTGCAGAAACTGGTCCCGCTGGTGGCCGTGTACTCGGCCTTCATGTCCGCCGTGCTCTGCCTGATCGCCGGCCCGTTCACCGGGGCAGTGGAGGGCCACTTCGGGCAGCTGTTCAGCGTCGGCATGCTCGCGATTTTCGCGGTGGCCATGCTCACCACGGTATTCAACCGCCTGCTGGGCATGGTCTGCCTGGTCCCGACCATGCTGATCGTGATGTTCCTGGGCGTCCCAGCCTCCAATGGCGGGCTGTCCATCTACATGGAACCGCGCATCTTCACCATCCTGCACGACATCCTGCCGATGCCGGCTGCCGTTGAAGCCATCCGCGCGATCGTCTACTTCGACGGTGTCGGACTCGGCTCCCACCTGGTGGTCCTGGCTATTTGGGCCTTGGCCAGCCTGGCCGTGACCATGGTCATCGACCAGCTCAAGCCGGTGCAGACCTCCAGCCACCCGGTTTCCGCCGAGGAGCTCGCCGCGCTGCAAGGCCGGGCGCTTGAAGCCAAGGCGAGCGAAGCCGCGGCATCCGCCGACGCCATCGACGCTGAAGCCGGGGACTTGGCAGACGCCGAAGCCGCGGCCGGCGAAAGCGGCACTGGAGACCGGGAGAAGGACGCGGTCAGCGTCTAATCAGTCCTTCTCCCCTGCAGATGCGGGCCGGTTCATGGATGTGAACTGGCCCGCATTTTGCTGTCCCCTAGCGATCGATCTTGGCTACGGTGAGCAGCACGCTGGAATCCTGCGTGGCGCTGATTTTCAGCCTCCCCTCGGGAAGCACAATGAGATCCTGGCTGCGCCCCTCCCACTGGTTGCCCAGGGATGAAACGGTGACCCTGCCCTGGAGGACCAGCAGTGTCGCTTCGCCGGGATTCACATGTTCTTGCAGCTCAGTGCCGGCCGTGAGCCCAATGACGGTTTGGCGCAGGGTGTGCTCATGTCCGCCGAAAACCGTGCTGGCAGCTCGGCCATTGGTTGCATCCGCGGCTTCCCTCAGCTGGGTTCGGGCGATGGCGGCCAGCGAAAACTTCTTCATCAAATCCCTGCATCTCATCTCTCGGGCTGGATACTCCGGGCCGATTAGCCTGTGCTGCTACAAGACTGTCCCCGCACCGGGGCAAAGGTCAAGGAAAGCGCGGGGACTACTTCAGTACCAATTGAGCCAGCACCGGCAAGGCAATGACCGACAGGACGCAGGTGATCACGATGGCCACCGCGGTCGGCTCGCCATCCCCGGTGTCGCTCTGGGCCATGATGTAGGCGGTTGCGCTGACCGGCATGGCCGCCATGAGCACCGCGGCATTGAACCAGATGCGATCCAGATCCGGGGCGAAAACAAGCAGCATTGCCACCGTCAGCGATGGCATCGCCACGAGTTTGCCCAGCACCATGGCCGCGATGGAGGTTCTCGCCCAGCTGCCGCCAGCCGCAGAGCCATCCGGAGCAACCGGTGCATGCTTCCTGGCACGCGAACGGTCAATGGTCCGCTTCAGCGACATGCCGATGACGAAGAGCGCACCCGGGGCGGCCGCGGCGGATATCAGGTCAACGGTGTCGTCCACAGGCCGTGGTACGGGCACATCGAGGATTGCTACCGTGCCGCCAAGGACCATGGCCCAGGTGACCGGGCTGTAAACCAGGGCATTGCGGATGGTCCGGGCGATGCGCGCGGCGCTTGCCGGGTGCTGGCCTCCTTTGCCGTTGGGCAAGAGAATTTGGGCGAGGATGGGGAATCCGACCATGAAGATGATGTTGTGGACCAGTTGCCCCATGCCCGCGGCGAACCCGGCTTCGGCGCCCATGACGCCGAGGATAATCGGGATTCCCAAGTACGACACGTTGCCGAAGCTGGTGGTCAGCATGCCGGCGAGCGCCCGCGCCCGGTTTGCGCGCAGCAGATAGCGGAAAGCCAGCCAGCTGAGCAGGGCGAAAAGCAGCGCGGAGACGATACTGATCCACAGGAATGCAAGCGGCACGCCTTCGCTGATATCCGCCCGTGCAACCACCTTGTAGAGCAACGCAGGCAAGGCGACATAGAAGACGAACACATTCAGTGCCGGTTCCACGCTGGCCGGGAATTTGGGTGCATGGCTGGCGCCGTAGCCGATGAGCATGACGAAGAACAGCGGCAGCACGCCATAGAGCACGTCGAGGAACACAAGCCTCCTTAGGGGATGTACGGCCGGGGTTGCGGGGACCGAGCACTTCAAGGTTAGTTGCTTGCCAGGCTGATCCGGGAAATGCGCTCGGGGGCGCTTCGCAACATGCAGGCGAAAACTGGGGTTTGGCGGCGCAAATTCCTAGGATGAGACCACGCGCCTCGTCCCATCACTGTTGAGCTTTCCGCAAGGAGAATTGATGTCCCACGCATCTGGAGTCCCGCATGCCCCGCGCACGATTGCCATCACCGGCGCAGGATCAGGCATTGGCCGCGCCACCGCACGCCTGCTGTTGGCGCAGGGATGGAATGTGGTGCTCGCCGGGCGCACCGCGGCTAACCTGCATGAGACGGCGCAAGGCCACGATTCCGCCTTGGTGGTTCCCACGGATGTTAGTGATCCGCAGGCTGTGGAACACCTGTTTGCCGAAGCGGCGCAACGTTTCGGCACGGTCAATGCGCTGTTCAATAATGCCGGGATTTTCGGTCCCTCGGCAGCCATCGATGAGCTGAGTCCGGCCCAGTGGGATGAGGTTTGCCGGATCAACCTCACCGGGGCCATCAACGCGGCCCGCACGGCCTTTGCCCATTTCAAGGCCAACGACGGCGGACGCATCATCAACAATGGATCGATTTCAGCGCAGGTTCCGCGCGTGAACTCCGTTGCCTATACCGTCACCAAGCACGGCATCGCCGGCTTGACCAAATGCCTTGAACTTGATGGACGGGAGCACCGGATCAGGGCCACGCAGCTCGATATCGGCAACACCGCCAGTGACCTGCTCGATGATTTCGGTGCCACCCAGGGTGCCTTGCAACCGGGCGGCCAGCGGCTCGTCGAGCCGACATTCCCGCTGGCCCAAGCCGCTGAGGCCGTTGCGTACATCGCCGGGGTTCCGCTCGGTACCTCCATCAACCAATTCACCATCACGGCTGGCGGAATGCCCTACATCGGGCGAGGCTAGGCCGCAGGCAACCGGAGGAAGGAATCGGCGTGCAAGTCGATGCTCCGGTTGCGTGCGCACACGCTGCGCGCCATCGGGTCATCATGGGGCATGAACCTGCCAGAACTGCGCCAGCGGCGGCAAGGAAACGCCTTTCAGCCACATGCCAGGCTTTGCCTCCGCCGGCAAGAGCGCGAAACTGGCAAGCGTTCGCAGCTGCTTTGCTGGTTCTTCCCCTGCCGTACTAAAGGCCTAGAAGAATTCCGCCAGCAGCGCTTCGAGCTTCGCAAAAGCGGAATTCCATGCCTTGGTGCTGGATTCGATAACCTCATAAGGCAATGGGGTTTGGGTCAGCGTCAGCATCGTCTGCCCGGCGAACTCCTTGAATTCGATACGGGTTTCAATCACGAGGTCCAAGGTCATTTCGTGCGGGCCGTCGGCACTGACCAGGCATTCGTATTCGTCAAAAGACGTCAGGACCGCCTTGAGCGGCACCTTGGCATCCGGGTTATCAGCCTGCACCATGTTCAGTTCATGCCGGCCGCCGACCTTGGCTTCGAATACGACGGAATCTTCCTCGACAAGCCAGCCATCGGGACCCCACCACTGGGCGATGATTTCCGGCTCGACGAAGGCAGCCCAAACGGCGTTCTTCGGTGCGGAAAATTGCCGGGCGACTACGAGTTCAGTCATCGATTCCATAAGGTCAATATTATCGCGGCCCGCCATCAGGTTCACCTGCGGGCGCCGCTATCCCTGCGGACGGCGAGGCTCCATGCGGCTCGCGGTGTACACCGTTTGCTCATCCGGCGAGGTTCCGGCAGCTTCATGGGCGCGCATGACCTTCATTGCGCGGTCCCATTTGATGCGTTCGCGAGGGCTGGCGAGGACACGGCGCTCGGCCGGACCGAAGATGGACAATCCCAAGTACTTCAGACGCCAGAATATGCGGTAGCCGACGCTTAGTCCGGTGGTATCGGAAATGATCGGCAGGGGTGATTCATCCATGATCGTCGTCCTCTTCGGTCATTGGGTTTGCGAGTACTGGCACTTCAATCATACGTCATTAGTTGGTGCACCAACTAAATGGGGTTCTAGCTTTTCGGAGCGTTCGAACCTGCAGCAATAATGCGGTCCAGGATGCCACGCAGCTCCAGCACATCCTTGTCGGTCAGGGCAAGCCGGGCCATCATTTCGCGAGGCACCTCCACCGCTTCAGCACGCAGCGCGGCGCCCTTCTCCGTGGGCTGAATGATGACGGCCCGCTCATCGTCCGGGTTCTTCGTCTTTGCCACCAAACCGGCAGTTTCGAGGCGCTTGACCAACGGTGAAAGCGTTCCCGGATCCAGGTGCAGATGCCCGCTAAGGGCACGGGCGCTGATCGGCCCCAAGTCCCAAAGGGCCAGCATCACCAGGTACTGGGGATGCGTCAGCCCCAGCGGATCCAGCACGGGCTTGTATGCCGAGATCACCGAGCGCGAGGCTACGGCCAGGCCGAAGCACACCTGCTTTTCCAGCTTGAGGAGATCTTCGTCGCGAAGAATAGCACTGTCCACGTTGTCGCAAGCTCCTTGAAAGATGCCTAATACCACTGCATTGATCGTACCGCGGTCGAGAATACCGTGCCCGGGCCGAAAGCTGCCCCGGGTCGCAGCGCCAATTCCAGTTGCGTTCGAATCGGTGGCGCAAGTAGTCAAAGCGGGCCACAGTGAATAGCCTTGGCATATGAGCAATCTTGAGCACCGGCCTGAGGAGATCGGCTGCAGTGCAGTGCGTTCCCAGGCAGAGGTTGAAATCCTGGAACCACGCGAAGTGCCCTTGGGCGGTCCGCGGGCAATGACGGTCTTCCGGACACTGCCGCAAAAGCAGCGCAGCCTGATCGGCGCTTGGTGCTTCCTGGACCATTACGGTCCTGACGATGTCGCAGTCACCGGCGGGATGAACGTGCCTCGTCACCCGCACACCGGACTGCAGACTGTCTCTTGGCTCTTCACCGGAGAGATCAACCATATGGATTCGGCCGGGTTCAAGGCGACCGTGCGACCCGGCGAGGTCAATCTGATGACCGCCGGGCACGGAATCAGCCATTCGGAGATCCTCACCGAAGACACCACCATCCTTCACGGCGCCCAGCTATGGACCGCGCTGCCGGATCATGCACGGGATATGGAACATACTTTTGAGAACTACCGCCCGGAAGCGCTCACCGCTCCCGGCTGGTCGCTGTCGGTCTTCCTTGGCACCTACGGGGTGTCGGGCAAGTCGTCCACCTCCCCGGTGAAGACGCACACCGAGCTCGGTGGCGCCGAACTGCGCCTTGAACCGAACACCGAGATCGAAGTGGTTGTCCCCGGGCACCATGAGCACGGGATCCTCCTGGACTCCGGCAATCTTGAAGTCAACGGCCATGAACTCGCTCCACGCGATCTCGGGTTCGTGCGTGCGGGATGCACGACCCTGCGCCTGAAGTCCGGGGACCAACCGGTTCTGGCGCTGCTCATCGGCGGAGAGCCGCTGAAGGAAGACATCCTGATGTGGTGGAACTTCGTAGGCCGCACCCATGAGGAAGTCCTCGCGTTCCGCGCGCAATGGCAAGCCGAGATCGGGGCCGAGCCCGGGGATGCCTCCGAGGATCGCTTCGGGCCTTTCCCGCCTAATACTCCGGCAGCCTTGCCGGCTCCAGCACTTCCCACCGTTCGCCTGCGCCCGCGCGTGAACCCCGCCTAACCAGTAAGGAACTCCCAATGAGCGACATCAAACCAGTATTCCTGCCCGAGCGCCAGCGCTTCGCCCTCGACGATGACGGCAAGATCATCGGAGCGGCGCACTACCGCGATTTTGATGGGGCCCAAGGCGTCGAGCGGATCTTCTTCCACACCACCGTGGATGAGGAATACGGCGGACAGGGCCTAGCCAGCGTCATGGTGAAATTCGCGCTGGAGAACACCATCGCCAGCGGTGCCAGGATCGTTCCGGTCTGCCCGTACGTGAAGGCCTACGTTGCCAAGCACACCGAGTATGCGCAGCATATCGTGGAACCGGACAAGGACCACCTGGGCGTCCTGCCGCGCGGCTAAACCGGAGACCTCAGGGGTTCATCTTGAGGCCGCGTGCGGCCAGCTCGTCGCGGAGAATGCGGATGGCTTTCGGGCCGACGCCGTGCAGCGCGAGCAGCGCCGCGGTGCCGGCCTGCCCCGCCTGCTCGAGACTGGTGATGCCGGCCTGCTCGAAAGCCCTGGCGGCGGGGTTGCTCGTCTTGGGAAGCTCTGTGTCCATGATCCCAGCGTAGTCAGGCTGCTGGCTGCGCAACAGGTTTGGTGCGCGGCGAGATCGCGATCAGGACCAGAATCAGCAAGAGGCTGAAGCTGAAGACCGAGATGAACTCCATCCCGGTGGCGGCCATCGCGAAGATGACGCCACCGACGGCGGTGGTTCCGGCGTTGCCCAGGGAGTCGGCCACGGTCATTGCCGATGAGTTGAATCCCTGTTCATCCTTGGCAGACAGGGCCAGCATGTTCACGTTTTGCCGCGGGAAGATCATCCCCATGCCGAAGCCGCCCACGGCCCATCCGCAGACCAGCACGAGGACCGGCGGATGGAAGATCGCGGTGGCCAATGCGGTTGAAATCGCTACGCTGCCGGCGATCGCACCCACGGTGATGCAGGTGGAGGATTCCACCTTATCCCCCAGCTTTCCTTGCAGCCATGAACCCACCGACCAGCACAATGCCGAGGCCGTCAGGATCAGGCCCGCCCGGTCGGGACCCAGCTGGTAATCCTCGCGCAGCAGGTACGGCAGATAGACTTCCACGCCGAAGAAGGCCCCGGCCACGAAGATGCGGGTCATGATGGTGGACGGCAGCCCCTTGGCCAAGCTGAACGTGCCCTTGGGCAGCAACGGGCGAATTGCTGCAAGGGCTACCGCCAATGCCAAGACCAGTCCCAGAAGGGACCAGCTGCCCTGCGCATTGCCGAGCAAGTTCATGCAGATGACAGCCAGTCCAGTCAGGCCGGCCAGCATCAGCCGCTTCTTGGAAATCGGCCCCAGGTCCGGATTGCGCTGGGAGCTCAGCGACTTCAACGCCGGCACGATCCCGCAGAAGGCGAGAACCACCAGCACCGCCACGCCGGAGAACACCCAGCGCCAACCGAGGTGCACGGCCATCAAGCCGGCCAGCCAGGGGCCGATCATCGCCGGGACCACCCAGGCGGTAGCGAACAGGGCGAAGATCTTGGAATGCAGATGCGCGGGATACGCGCGGGCAATGAGCACGTAGATGGCGACGGTGATCGCGCCACCGCCAATTCCCTGCAAGATGCGCCCGGCAATCAGGACCTGCATGTTCTCGGCTGAACCGCAGATCAGCAGCCCAATGCAGAAAACGGCCACGGCGATGGACAGCGGGTGCTTGGGCCCCCACCGGTCGGTGACTTCTCCGGCGGCAACCATCCCCAGCATCCCGCTGGCGATTGGCGCGGCAAAGGCCAGGGCGAAGTGGCGTTCGCCCTCCAGCAGCTCGCTGACCAGTGGCATTACCGTGGTCACGGCCATGGATTCGAAAGCGACCAGGAAGACGAGCACGAACATGCCAAGGGTGGTGGGAAGATACTGCGGAGCATAGATCGTGGACTCGGCGCGCTCGGCTGATTGGCTGCTGCGGTTCAGGGGCATGCATCCATGATCTCAGGTTTCCCCTAGCCGCCGATCACGTGCAGGCTGAAGGCCGCCAGGAAGCCCGAGGTCACCAGCAACCCTGTGTAGTCGTGCTCTACCTTGTACGCTTCCGGAATCATGGTGTCGGCGATCATCGTCAAGATGCCTCCGGCAGCGACCGCGGTGGCGAAGGCCAGCACTTCACCGGGCATGGATTCCAGCAGCAGCGCTCCGAGGAAGGCAGCGATGCCGCAGGAAATGGCTATCGATCCCCAGAGCAAAACGATCGAGGACCCCTTGCGCCCGGACGCTTTCATCTGTGCGGTACTCGCCAATCCCTCGGGGACATTGGAGATGAATATGGCGATGAGCATCGCCGGATTAATGCTCGCGGTGGCGACCACGGAAAGTCCAAGCGCCACGGACTCGGGAATGCCGTCGATGAGTGCACCGACCGCGAGCGCGGTTCCGGATGCCTCCTGCTCTCCTGCGCGCTGCGCCTGCCGCTTTGAGGTTCTCCAGGCCAGCAGCCGGTTCGCGCCGAAATACAAGGCAGCGCCCACGATCACGCCGCCCAGCGTCGCAACGAGGCCGCCGGTTTCATAGGCTTCGAGCACCAGCTCGAAGGCCAGTGCGCTGACCAGGACCCCGGCACCGAAGGCCATGATGGCGCTGACCCAGACCTTGGGGATCTTCAGCCACCAGGCCGCGCCAGATCCCAGCAGCAGGGCCGAGCCGGCCACAGTGCCCCACAGCAAAGCCTGCATCGAAGCGAACATGGCACCCACTATAGCCAGCAATTCGCTGGCTTAGTAGGTGCCATTGAGTTCTGACTGGGACTAACCCTCGGTGGACATGTTGTTGAAGCGCGAGTAGTGGCCTTGGAAGGCCACGGTGATGGTCTTGGTCGGACCGGCACGGTGCTTCGCGATAATCACGTCAGCTTCGCCCGGCCGGTTTTCCTTGTCGTAGACGTCATCACGGTGCAGCAAAATCACCATGTCGGCGTCCTGCTCAATCGAGCCCGATTCGCGCAGGTCCGAAACCATTGGCTTCTTGTCGGTACGCTGCTCGGAACCACGGTTCAGCTGCGACAGCGCAATCAACGGAACGTCGAGTTCCTTGGCGAGCAGCTTGAGGTTACGCGAGAACTCGGAAACTTCCTGCTGGCGCGATTCCACACGCTTGCCCGAGCTCATCAGCTGCAGGTAGTCCAGGATGATCATGCGCAGCTCGTTGCGCTGCTTGAGGCGACGGCACTTGGCACGGATTTCCATCATGGACATGTTCGGCGAATCATCAATGAACAACGGGGCTTCGTTCAGCCGGCCCATGGTCGTGGCGATCTTGGTCCACTGCGCGTCTTCCACCGAGCCCTTGCGCAGATCCTGGAGCTGGATGGATGCTTCGGCCGAGAGCAGGCGCATCGCAATTTCATTGCGGCCCATTTCCAAGGAGAAGAACACGGTGGCCATATTGTGCTTGATGGCAGCAGAACGGGCGAAGTCCAGCGCGAAGGTTGACTTGCCCACCGCAGGACGGGCGGCGATGATGATCATCTGGCCGCCCTTCAGGCCCTGGGTCAGCTCGTCGAATTCATAGAATCCGGTGGGCACACCGGTAATGCCATCGCCCGCGTTGGCCGCGTTCTCGATTTCATCAACGGTGTCTTCGATGATGTCCGAAAGGCGCACGTAGTCTTCACTGCTGCGGTTCTCGGCCACCTTGTAGACCTCTGCCTGGGCTTCGTTGACGATTGCGTCAACTTCACCATCTGGCGAGTAGCCCATTTGGACAATACGCGTTCCAGCGTCAACCAATCGGCGCAGCACGGCGCGTTCGCGCACAATTTCTGCGTAGTACCCGGCGTTGGCTGCAGTTGGAACCTGCTGGATGAGATTGTGAAGGTAGGCGGCGCCACCAATGCGCGAGATTTCGCCGCGCTTGGTCAGCAAGTCGGCTACGGTGACCGCATCGGCTGGTTCGCCACGACCGTAGAGGTCGACAATCGCCTCGTAAATCGATTCGTGGGAGGGACGGTAGAAGTCGGTGCCGCGAATGGATTCAACGACGTCAGCAATGGCGTCCTTGGAGAGCATCATGCCACCGAGGACCGACATCTCGGCCTCGATATCCTGTGGCGGCTTGCGCCCTGCGTCGGAATCTCGTCCTTCGTAAACCGGCTCAGCACTCATTGCAGACACTTCCATCCCCTATTGACCCGCTGGGAAAAATTATCCTTGCCTCATGGCAACGCTTCATCGTGTCAGTCGATACGGACATTTGGATGTCAGGCGCCTGTGGATATTTCTCTCCCGAACCCAACACTAGGGCTGTTATTAACAGGCGTAAACCTCATTATCCACAGAATATGTGGATAACACTCCTCTACCTGTGGAGTTCCCTGTTCACAGTCTGGGGAGAACTCTGTGGATTACCCCACTCTACGTATCATTAATATCTGTTGACTTGGTTGTTTGTATTCGCACACCTGTGGACAGAAACTTAATTCATTGAAGCTCACGCCAACCGACCCAAGGTTATCAACACCCTTAATCGCCTAGTTCCCGGGGTTTTTCACCCTTTGTACACATTTGCCCACGTCTTGTCCACAGTTTTGTGGATAACCTTGTGGATACTGGTGAATTTACAAAACCCTAAGTCACCGTGGATTAAATTCGCCAGCAAGGCCGGATCTTCCAGTAGTCCACAATCGGCTAGGGTTTCTGCGTTCGGGGGCGGTGGATAACTTAATGTGTGCAACGACTCTGCGGGCGAACCTGGATCAGCGACTGGGCTGCCGGCGCACTCTCGCCACTTCGCGTCCGCGACGCGCGCCAGTGAAGACGCCATAAAGCGCCGGTTTCATTTGTGATGCGCAGCCTTTGCATGGCTCGGAAACCCCATCCGAGGGTTGCCGGCAATTCGCTGCCACTCTGGTCCAGCGTGCAGCGAGGATCCATGAGCTACCTGCGCGGTTCTGTTCGACAGCCCAGGCGGGTGGCGGATATGGCGAGTTCAAGGTTTCTCGCGACAGATACTTTGATGACGAGGTTATCGCCAAATGCCTGGGGCAGCTGGCCCAAGATGGCAGGCCATGAGATTGCCAGCCATCTTGCCACGTCTTCAGGGTGGCGAGAGAGAACGGGCATTGCCGGTGTCGAGGGCTGCGGGGAACGGCTCAACCCGCCCAACCGGAATTCAAAAAGCTCCGGCCAGATCGATGATTTGATCTCGCCGGAGCTTTGGAAGATGCGAAGCGCTTATACGAGCTCAGGAATCGGCAGCGAATGGAACCGCGAATCATGGAAGATCTGTGGCGAGTGCTCGGAGGTGCGGTGCCCGTGGACTTCCATCAGGACTACCCAGTGATCCCCCGCTTCGACCTCGTTGTAGATCGAAGTCTCCAGCCACAACGTGGAGTCGTTGACGAAGAGCGCGCCCTGATCCGAGGAATAGGTATCGATTCCGCGGAACCGGTCGCCATTTTTCGACGCAATCTGAGCGCAGACACCATCATTGCGTTCGCTCAGCACTGAGACGCCAATGCGGCCAGCTTCGCGCAGCTTTGGCCAAGTGTTCGAGGACTTCTGCACGGCGAACATCACCAGTGCAGGTTCGAGGGAAACTCCCACGGTAAACGATGAAGCGACAATTCCGGTCTTCACGCCATCCAGTTCTGCACAGAGGGCGGCTACCCCTGATGGATGCTGAGCGAAAACCTTGCGCAGGGTCAACGGGTCAAGTTCAAGATTCAATGACATGGCTCGATTCCTTTGGGTCTTGCCCACCGCGCAGTAGCCTGCAAGCATTGGCTTCTCGTTACTCGAAGCCGCTTGGGCTGAAGTTCCGCGCCGTGTGCGGTACTTGTTCCAGCACATTTTGTGTGGAACCGAATCCTCACCTGGAGCACCCCACTACCGTTGAGAGGGTTGCCGATCAGCAAGCCAGGGCTTATAGCTGATGCTCTTGATTCTGTTTAAAACGATATGGCTCATGACGAACAGCCGTCAAACATTTCACTTCGCAAATCGCAATATTCGACGCAATATTCGATCCAAGGCCCCGCCAGAAGTCCTTGGGCAGTCTTTTATTCGCCATACGCCGCGCTTCTTGAACGCCTCGGCCCCATGATCGCAGCAGGCTTCCGCCGCTCTTGATTCGGCAGAACACTAACGCCTCCCCTGGGCTCGGTGCCCTGGCGCGAATTCCCTACCGCCCACCGTAATGAAACTTGGTTTCCCGGCATGACGCTGAGGTTCATGCCACTATTGGTCATGGAGTGCATTGAGTCACACTCCTGCTTATTGTTCTCCGTAACCATCGATGACGATTGAGGAATAGCCACACCATGGTAGAGATTCAGGCAAACCATTCAGAATTGACCCCACTGCGTTTCTTGGAACGCACAGCCGAGGCCTATCCGAAGAAGACCGCCGTCATCCATGGAACTCGCAGCTTCTCCTATGAAGATTTCGAAGCACGGGTGCACCGCTTTGCCCAGGCGCTGAAGGCTCGCATTGAGCCGGGCGACCGCGTGGCCGTGCTGGCACCGAATACTCCCGAAATGCTCATGGCGCATTACGCCGTACCGCTGTCAGGCGCAGTCCTCGTTGCCCTGAACACCCGACTTTCGGCCCACGAGCTGCAATACATCATTGATCATTCTGCTGCCAAGCTGATGCTTGCCGACACAGAGCTGTTGGAGAACACGAAGACCCTGCGCCGCGAGAACCCAACGCTGGAGGCGCTCATCGAGATCACCGATGACCAGTACGCCGGAGAACGTCCGGACGTGCCCGTGGACGCCACCTTGGACGAGCTAATCGCACAAGCCTCGGATGAAAGACTTCCCTACGCCATCGCCGATGAGCGGGCTCCGATCACTCTCAATTACACGTCGGGCACCACCGGCAAGCCGAAGGGTGTGCTCTACTCGCACCGCGGCAGCTACCTGAACTCGTTGGGCGAAGCGCACCACCAGGGCTTCACCGCCAAGACCCGCTACTTGTGGACCCTGCCGATGTTCCACTGCAACGGCTGGTGCACTCCATGGGCCGTCACCGCGGCGGGAGGAACCCACCTGTGCCTGCGCGGCGTGCGCGAAGATTCCGTTTGGGATGCCATCGAGAATCTTGGAACCACCCACTTGTGCGGCGCTCCGACCGTCTGCTCCATCATCGCCGACTCCACCCGCGCCCACCAGCTCGATGCGCCACTGCGCATCACCACCGCAGGAGCTCCCCCGTCCCCGGCAATCATCTCCAAGCTGCAGAAGCTGGGCATCGAGGTAGTCCATGTATATGGCCTCACCGAGGTATACGGACCGTACACGGTGTGCGAGTACCAGGATGAGTGGGATGCCCTCGATGGCCCGGACCGGGCCGCGAAGCTCGCCCGCCAAGGCGTTGGCATGATTACCGCCGAGTCCGCACGCATTGTTGACGAGAACATGAACGATGTCCCGGCGGATGGACAGACCATGGGCGAAATCGTGCTGCGCGGCAATAACGTCATGATCGGCTACTATCGCGATGAAGCGGCCACTACCCAAGCTTTCCATGGCGGCTGGTTCCACACCGGCGATCTGGGTGTCATGCACCCGGATGGCTACATCCAGGTGCGCGACCGGGCCAAGGACATCATCATTTCCGGCGGCGAGAACATCTCCACCATCGAGGTGGAGCAGGCGCTGGCCTCGCACCCCGAGGTGCTGGACCTGGCCGTCATCGGCATAGCGGACGAGAAATGGGGCGAGCGTCCGGTGGCATATGTCATCCGCGCCAGCGGATCCTCCCTGGACGCGCAAACGCTGATTGAATTCGCCCGCGAAAAGCTGGCCGGTTTCAAGGTGCCGCGCACCATCGTCTTCCCGCAGGATCTGCCGCGCACCTCCACTGGTAAGGTGCAGAAGAATGTCCTGCGCGCCCAGGCGCTAGAAGCCAGCACACCGAACTAGCCCGAGGATCACCAATTGGATAACTCAGCACCACGGATTCCCAACAAGTCCAGCCGTTTCAGCGAAAGCATCGGACTGGAATTCGATGAAATCACAGCCACTGAAGTACGCGGCCACGCGCAGTTGGACGAGAACCACCACACCCCCTGGGGCGTAGTCCATGGCGGCGTGTACACCTCGATCATCGAGAGCGCAGGATCGGTGGGCGCCAGCTACGCGGTGGCCGAACGCGGGCAATTCGCAGTCGGCGTGCACAACGCCACCGACTTCCTGCGCCCTTCCACCGGAGCACGGGTCCAGGTGATCGCCACCGCGCTATTCCAAGGGCGCACCCAGCAGCTCTGGGAGGTCATCATCACCGATGAATCCACCGGCAAGCAGCTATCCCGCGGCCAGTTGCGCACCCAGAATGTGGATTTGCCTGAGAAATAAGACCCTCATGCCGGATGGGATTCGACTACGTGGCTTGCACGGCAACTCGACATGGGCAGGTCTACTTCGACATGAAGAAGGCCCGTGCCGACGGCACGGATTCTCATGCTCTGGAAATGGGCAAGTTGTTAAATCAATTCAGCTCAGCGCAAGCCAAGACTCCATGTGCCAAACCAGCTACTAGTGCGCTGGGTTTGCAAATAGTGAAGGCAGCGGCAGGGATACCCTTGGGCTGTTGGCGGTCCAGTTCAGTGAGCTTCTACTTCACATAATGTTTCTGCAATCCACTGAAGTAGTCCTCTCAAGCAAAGAAAGAAGTTGCGCAAATGAACGTCTCCTCCAAGAAACTCATCGGCAAATGTCCCCTATGGACTTGGGTGATGATGGGACTGGCGCTTGCATCGGCCCTGGCCCTAGTTGATTGGAACGGCTCAGGGGAGGCAAAGCCGTTGTGAATGTTTTTCCTACCTAGCGCATTTGGCTTAGCTGGTGGCATTATCGCCACAGCGAAGAAAAGCTATGGATGGGGGCTCATATCCGTAGCTCTTGGCGTACTGGCCGTGCAACTATTAGCGCTCGGAGTCACCCTCGTTCAAGGACCATAGAGGTCTCCTCGGTATTTTCGGATTCCAAGTATCTTGGTATGTGTCAAGACAACTCGGAGCAGGGACCCTAGATGCACTCTAAGCGAACTTGCGAGTCCTGCGAGAGGCACCATACCGAGCACGTGAAACACCGCATCCTCAGAAGGACGAAGCGGCCAGTTGCATATCCAGAATATGGATTTGCCTGAGAATCCGGCCTAGCTGGTTTTCACACCGCGAGCACGGGCGTACGGTAGGTGGCATCTAACGCTCAAGCTCCAGGAGATTCGCCATGAGTGCGACCTATACCTTCGATGTGTTCAGCAGCCTCGATGGCTTCGGCAGCGCCGCCGGCGATTGGGGCGGCTACTGGGGAAAACAGGGGCCAGAGCTGTTAGCCCACCGCCTCGCGCTCTACACTCCGGCTTGCCGCATGGTTTTCGGAGCCAACACCTTCCGTCTCTTCAGCCGCTTCTGGGCAGAAATCGAGGCGAATCCCGAGGTTGAAGACGCGTGGGGTGTGGCCCTGCACGACAAGCCCGCCACCGTCATCTCCACCACCCTGGAAGAGCCGCTGTCCTGGCCAAACACCACGCTGGAGCGAGCTGATGCACTGGAAGTCGTCGCACAGCTCAAGGAAACTTCAGATGTGCCGCTGCGCTCCCACGGCTGCTTAGCGATGAACCATTCCCTGCTGGCGGCAGGTCTTGTGGACTTCATCCAGGTGACCATCTTCCCGGTACTGACCGGGCATAGCGGTTCTGCCCCGGTACTTGGCGGGGTCGATGACTACGATCTGGAACTTGTCGAGTCCAAGCTGCTGGACGGACGGATCCAGGAACTGACTTATCGCCCGACGCGCCATCAACCAGCGCATGGATAGCAGCTCGATGAAGCGCATTCTGGGTACCTGCCTAGTGCTCGGCGCAGTGTTCCTCGCCGGATGCTCCGCGACAACGCCGCCTCCAATCACGGCTACCGAATCGCAAGCTGTTCCAGCACCACTGGCCACCGGACTCGAAGCCCCCTGGTCCATGGTCTACGCGCAGGGCAGGTTGCTGGTCAGCGAACGTGATTCCGGGCGGATCGTGGAGGTTTTGGAGTCCGGAGAACTGCGCGAATTAGCCCGGCTCGATGATCTGGTGGCGACCGGAGAAGGCGGACTGCTGGGCCTGGCCTTCCTCGCACCGGACCGGCTCTATGCGTATTCCACCGCGGAATCCGGCAACCGCATCCAGCGGTTCACGTTGCAAGGCAGCGCCGGGAATCTTTCACTGTCGGCCCCGCGCACCTTGATTGACGGGTTGCCCTCGGCCAGCATCCACAACGGCGGGCGGCTGGCCATCGGCTCGGAAGGGATGCTCTATGCCTCCGTGGGCGATGCGGGCAATCCCCAGCAAGCCCAGGACCTGCAGCAGCTGGGCGGAAAGATCCTGCGCATGGCACCTGACGGCAGCGTCCCGGACGACAACCCGTTCGAGAATTCCCTCGTCTACAGCTATGGGCACCGCAATGTGCAGGGCCTGGCGTGGAGTGCTGATGGCACCATGTACGCCAGCGAGTTCGGACAGAACACCTTCGACGAGCTGAACATCATCGAAGCCGGGGGAAACTACGGCTGGCCCGAAGCCGAGGGAAAAAGCGGCGGAAATCCGTCGTACGCCGATCCGATTGCGCAGTGGTCCCCGTCCGAGGCCAGCCCCAGCGGCATCGCGATCCTCGATGGCACCCTCTACCTGGCGAATCTGCGCGGAGAAGTGCTGCGCGCGGTGGAACTGGACGAGCCGGCCACCGAGCATGAACTGCTCGATGGCCGGCTCGGCCGGCTACGCGACGTGCTAGTGGATCCTGACGGCGCACTGCTGGTGCTGACCAACAATACCGACGGGCGCGGCCAGCCAGGGGCGGGCGATGACCGCATCCTGCGCATCGATCCCCGCCTGGCCGGCGACTAGCTGGCCGGGCGCATGTCTCCGGTCTCCTGGAAGCGCTGGTGCCAGGACAGGGCCTCGCCTAGCAGATGCGGGGTGTGCTTGCCGTAGCTGTCCTTGCACGCACGGTCGAAGTAGTCCTGCAGCATCGGGCGGTACTCCGGGTGGGCGCAGTTATCGATGACCAGCTGCGCACGCTGCTTTGGCGAGTGGCCGCGCAGGTCGGCCAGGCCCTGTTCGGTAATCAGGATCATGGTGTCGTGCTCGGTGTGGTCCACATGCGAAGCAAAAGGAACGATGCCCGAGATCTTGCCGCCCTTGGCGGTCGATGGGGACATGAACACCGACAGGTAGCCGTTGCGGGCGAAGTCGCCCGAGCCGCCGATGCCGTTCATCACGTGCGATCCCAGCACGTTGGTGGAATTCACGTTGCCGTAGATGTCGGCTTCGATCATGCCGTTCAGCGCAATGCAGCCCAGCCGGCGGATGATCTCCGGATGGTTCGAGATTTCCTGGGCGCGCAGCAGGATGCGCTCGCGGTAGTGGTCGACGTTGCGGTTGAATTCCTCGATGCCCTCCGAAGACAGCGAGAAGCTGGTGGCGGAGGCGAACTCGATGGTCCCGTCCTTGATCAGCTCCAGCATTCCGTCCTGGATGACCTCGGTATAGGCGGTCAGGCCCTTGTAGCCGCCACGGGCCAGGCCAGCGAGCACTGCGTTGGCGATATTGCCCACGCCCGACTGCAGCGGGAGCAGCTTCTCGGACAGGCGTCCGGCACGGATCTCGGAATCCAGGAAGGTCAGCAGGTGATCGGCGATCTTCTCGCTGGTCTCGTCCACCGGGGCGAAGGGGCTCAGGCGGTCTGGCGCGTCGGTTTCCACGACGGCGACGATCTTGTTGACGTCGACGTCCATGTACTGCTGGCCGATGCGGTCACGCACGGTTCTCAGGCCGATCGGCTTGCGGTGCGGAGGCAGTGCGGTGCCGTAGTAGACATCGTGCATGCCCTCCATGGCCGCAGACTGCTGGGAATTGACCTCGATGATGATCTTGTCGGCCATCTCCAGCCAGGTCTTGTTGTTGCCCACCGAGCTGGAAGGGATCAAGTCGCCCTCGGCGGTGACGCCGACAACTTCGACGATGGCCAAGTCGATCTTTCCGTAGAAGCCGAACCAGGCGTGCTGGGCGACATGGGACAGGTGGATGTCCATGTATTCCATGTTGCCCTCGTTGATGCGGCGGCGCAGCTCGGGGTCGGACATGTACGGCAGGCGCAGGTTCATGCCTTCGGCCTTGGCCAGCACGCCATCAAGCTCAGGGGCGGTGGAAGCGCCGGTAAGCACGTTGATCTTGAAGTCCTTGCCCGCAGCGTGCTGGCGCTCCATCTGCGCTGCCAGTGCCCCGGGCACGGCCTTCGGGTATCCTGCACCGGTAAAGCCGCTCATGGCGACAGTCATGCCTGGCTTAATGAACTCTGCAGCTTGCTCGGCGCTCATCAAGCGATCAGCAAAGGCCCGGTGGTGAATACGTTCGTGCAAAATAACCCCTTCAGAACTTCCTTGTGACACAGGTCTATAACCCGCGTCTCACCGGAATACTTTAGCTGGTCGGCACAGTGATTCAGGCCTCGCTGTGCGCTCCTGAGCGATGGGTGGCATATTTATCGATGAGGTGCGCTCTATTTGCGCTGACCGGTCCGTCAGGAATGGCAGCTTGGCAGCGACCGCCGGGAGCTCGATCGCTAGCCAAGTTCGGCGTGCGTGCCCTCGCGGATCGCTTTCACTTGCAGGCGGGCGCCCATGGCTTCTGCGTAGCGGCGCAGGGTGGCCAGCTGGACTCGATCAAGGTCCCCGGTCTCCATGCGGGCGATGCGGTCCACGCTCAGCTTCAGCACGGTGGCAAGTTCTACTTGGCTCAGTTCTGCCTCTTCGCGCAGCGCACGCAACGACAGGCGCCGGGACTCGCTTTGCACACGGCGCTGATGCTCTGCCACAGCTTCGCGTTGCGCCTCGGTCAATACTTCAGGATCCGCATACGCAAAACCCATTTGTTCCACCGCTTCTCTCGATCGTGCTGGCTTTGGACGTACTCATCTTCGAGGCTATTGCTGCAAATTGGCCAAGCCAATGATTATGACGCATTGGACGCAAGACGATCTGGTGAAATGTTAGCCACTTCTAAGTGACCATGACCAGTTCCGGCTCGGAATTGAATCGCCGGATGCTGCTAAGCCAAGATCATCCGAACGAAGAATAGAAATGCACCTATGTAGGATTCATACTTAAGTCATGTCACAGAGCAGAGTACTTCCACAGGTGAAGCGTTCCATGCTTCCGGTCGTTCTTCTAAGCTTCCTGGCAGAAAAACCCGAACACGGATACTCCATGCTGGCTAAGCTCGAAGAGCTCGGAGTGCCTGGCATCAAGAGCGGGACTTTATACCCACTGCTTCGAACCATGGAAGAGTCCGGGGACATCGTCTCCGACTGGCAAATCACCGCTCGCGGACCCGCACGCAAAATCTTCGAAATCACCAAGCAGGGTCATCAGACCTTGAAATCAGTCAAAAACTGGTTAGAACAGTTCAACTAGGAGCCTTCCATGGAAAGTAACCTCAAAACCTACATCGACGAACTGCGCTACAGCCTTTCACTACGAAACGTGGATACGGCCACCATCCGCGATATAGCCAGAGAGGTCGAGTCCGAAGCCACCAGCTACGAAGACGCGACAGCCAACTTTGGATCTCCTGCAGAATATGCGGAGTCCTTTCCCGCAACAGCATCTCCAAAGAGCCACTCTGCCTTCATTCTCGTAGGCGTGGCCTTAGGTTTTCTTTGGCCTTTGCTGGCGATATTCCTACGGGATCGCGAAACAATGGTTTTCTCCGGATGGGCGATCACCTGGTTACCTGCATTCGGATTTATCGTGGCAGGAATCATCACAGATTTCTCTCGTTCGCTGATGCGATCTCGCGCCAGCCGGTAAGCGCCGAAAGCGTGAACGAACTCAAGATTCTGAATTGGCTTTGAGCCTATTCGAAGGCGGGACTTGCTATTCGTTGACCCGGGGGCCCAAAGAAATCCGGGTTAACGCCAAGAGGTGGCGTGCTCTCCTTGCGGAGTGCACGCCACCTCTTGAACAGAAGCTGAGTCTAGAAGACTTACTTCTTGGCAGCAGCTACAACCTGCAGGCGCAGGTTTGCAAGAACGTCAGCGTGAACGCGAACGGTTGCGGTGTAGTTGCCAGTCGACTTGATCTGGTCGTTGACCTCGATGTTGCGCTTGTCGATCTTACCCAGACCGGCAGCCTCTACGGCAGCAGCAATTTCGGTGGTCTTAACGGTGCCGAACAGGCGACCGTTCGAGCCAGCCTTCATGGTGATCTTCACCGGCTGGGACTTCAGCTTAGCTGCAAGTGCCTGAGCATCCTCAAGGTTTGCAACGGCGCGAGCAGCACGTGCAGCCTTGATCGACTCCACCTGCTTCTCACCGCCCTGGGTCCAGACGATTGCGAAGCCGCGTGGCAGCAGGTAGTTACGGGCGTAGCCGTTCTTTACCTCGACAATATCGCCAGCAGCACCGAGACCGGATACTTCGTGAGTCAGAATGATCTTTGCCATTTTGCTATCCCTCTTCCTTAGCCGCGGCCAGCGCCGGAGTAAGGCAACAGGGCTACTTCACGTGCGTTCTTGATTGCCTGTGCGATCTTGCGCTGTTCCTGAACGGAAACGCCGGTTACACGACGAGCGCGGATCTTACCGCGGTCGGAGATGAACTTGCGCAGCAGTGCGGTGTCCTTGTAGTCGATGACAGTGATGTCAGCGGCCTTCAATGGGTTGGACTTTGGTTTGGGCTTACGGATTTCAGCCTTAGCCATCGTGGAGCTCCTTAGCTTTGGAGCCCGCAGAGTGATCTGCGGGATGGTGAATAAATATTGTTTAGAAAGGCGGTTCGTCTGCGCCCGGGTTGCCCCAGCCGCCACCGTTGTTTCCGCCGGTGCTCCATGGGTCTGCGGCTGGAGCATTCCATCCGCCACCCTGCTGAGGCTGCTGCTGACGCGGCGCCTGAGCTGGTGCACTTTGCTGCGGTGCGTTGGAGAAGCCTCCACCACCGTTGCCGAAGCCACCGTTGCCACCGCCGGAGCGCTGGGTACGGGTGACCTTGGCGGACGCGAAACGGAGCGATGGGCCGATTTCATCGACTTCAAGCTCCATGACGGTGCGACGTTCGCCTTCCTTGGTGTCGTAAGAACGTGAACGCAACCGGCCCTGGGCGATGACACGCATGCCCTTGGTCAGCGTTTCAGCAACGTTCTCTGCAGCTTCGCGCCACACCGATGCGCGCAAGAACAGGGCTTCCCCGTCCTTCCACTCATTGGACTGGCGGTCAAAGGTGCGAGGAGTCGAAGCGATCGTAAAGTTCGCTACGGCTGAACCGGACGGCGTAAAACGCAGCTCCGGATCGGCAGTCAGGTTTCCGATAACGGTAATAACAGTCTCGCCTGCCATTGACTCTCCTTAAAAAGATTGAACGTTAATTCCTACGACGGAAGGTTGCGCGTAATTAAACGCGTGCCTCTTCCGGACGGGTGACCTTGTGGCGCAGGATCAGTTCGTTGATCTTGAGCTGGCGCTCAAGCTCAGCCGAAGCTGCTGGCTCTGCGGTGTAGTTCACCACTACGTAAGTGGCTTCTGCCTTCTTCTTGATCTCGTAGGACATCTTGCGACGACCCCAGACATCAACCTTTTCGATAGTGCCACCGTTGGAGCGGACAACCTCGAGGTACTTCTCGATGGTTGGCTCTACGGTGCGGTCATCGACCTCTGGATCAATGAGGACCATAAGTTCATAAGCACGCATGTGAACCCACCTCCTTTGGGCTAAACGGTCGCGGTATTTCCGCAACAGGAGGTTCTTGCGTTATCTGTGCACCAGACGCCCAACTTTCGGGCATGCAGTGGCACAGACCTTCCAATCCTACCCGAGAGACCCGAACTTGCATAAGCCTTGGTGTCCTAAATCATGCTGGGCTACTCGGAATCCAAGGCAGCCTCGATCCTTTCGCCAAAGATCGGGGCCAAGGTACGCATGTAGGTATCGCTGATGTGGTGCTTGTCCCGGTAGACCAAGACATTCCCCACCACTGCCGGGCAGGTTCCATCCATGCAGAAGTAATCGCTGAAGTCGAGCACTTCGACGCGCGGCTCCAGTTCGGCGGCCTGCTTAGTGGCATCGCCCATTTCGTAGGCTCCCTTTTCCGGGAAGGCGCACTTATCCGGGTCCTGCACGTTTTCTTCCACGCAGTCTCGCGCATAGGAATCCTGCGGCGGCCGCGGGGTGTCCACAATGGCATAGACCGGCAGGCCCGCGTCTTCAAGGGCCGACCACGTCGAAGCCAGCCCCTGTGCCGCGTCAGTGGTAAAGGTGGCTCCTCCCCAATTCGAGGTGATCACCGCGTTGATGTCATCGCGCGCAGCCAGAGCTTCCATGGTCTGGTCGATGGCTTCTTCGCAGTTGATGCTGCCATCCCGATCCGCCTTGCGCTGGGCCTCGGAGAACGGGCAGGAATTCTTCAGATAGGTCACCACTTTCCAGCCCTTGCTTTGGGCGTATAGGCTGACGGCCTCGAACCAATGGGCTGCATGGGAATCACCTACCAGGGCTACGGTGTAGCTGGCGTCCTCGCTGCCAAATTCGCATTCCTTGATCTGCGTGGACTTCGGTTCCTGGACGCAATCTCCCAGTTCGGGCTGGTCCTCGGCAGCCGTCGCAGGAAGCGGGACGACCTGGCGATGGCCGGCAAGGTACGCAGGTGCGCCCTGGCCCACGGAGGCCGCGCCAAAACCAGCTGGCGGGTTTTGCATCATCGCGCCCAGCTCACGCTGCTCCTGGCCCACAAGATGCTGCTGCATGGCACCTGGCAATAGCGCGATGGACGCGGCCAGCCCGACCATCGCCGCCCCTGCAATCAAGGAGCGGGCAGGAGAACCGGCTATGGGGCGGAAGTGGCGCATGGGAGTTTCGACCCACTTCAAGCTGGCCCAAGCCAAGAGCAGGGACCCGGCCAGCAAGGCCAGCGACTGCAATGGGTCCGGGTTGCCCCCGGCCAGTTCGATGAAGAATACGATCAGCGGCCAGTGCCACAGATATAACGAATATGAGGCGAGGCCGACCCATTGAACGGGAGCCCAGTTCACCAGCGGGTGCAGGGAACCAGGTCCTCGCGTACTGCCTGCGGCAATCACCACGGCGCAGCCAAGAACCGGGAGGGCCGCCGCAATCCCCGGAAAGACTGTTGTGGCGTTGTAGCTGAATGCCGCGAAGCAGATCGCCGCCAAAGCCACGAGTACGGCAAGGTTTCTGAACTGCCAGCTGGTTGCCCACGGTGGAAGCTTCAAGGCGCCGTTGGCGTGCGCCTGGACTGCCAAGGCCAGCAGTCCACCGACGGCCAGTTCCCAAATGCGGGTGGTGGTGATGAAGTACCCGGCGCTATTGCCTGAGTAACCGGCATAGGCCGAGTATCCCAGCGACAAAAGTGCGGTGGCTGAGAAAATGATCCAGAGCATGCGGCGCCGCGGGGCAAATCCATCGCCACTGCTAGCGTCCGCATTCGGTTTGGCCAGCAGGCACACGGCCAAAACCAGCAACGGCCAGAAAAGGTAGAACTGCTCCTCCACGCCCAGGGACCAGAAGTGCTGCAACGGCCCGGGTGCTTGATCCGAAGCGAGGTAGTCGACGGAGTCGGCGGCGAGAACCCAGTTCTGCACCGAGAAGGCAGAGGCGATGGCCTGGGTGCCCAGGGCACCCCACTGGGTTTTGGGAAAGATCAGCAGGCTTGCCACGACAACTACCAGGATCACCAGCATGGCAGCCGGGAGGATTCTTCGCGCTCGGCCGGCAAAGAAGGCTGGGAGGCTGACCCGGCCGGTGCGTTCGGCTTCACGCAGCAGGTGCGAGGTAATCAGGAAGCCCGAGATGACGAAGAAGATGTCAACCCCGATATAACCGCCTGGAACTGCGGATGGCTCAAGATGATAGGCAACGACCAGCAGAACCGCCAAGGCGCGGAGCGCTTGGATCTCCGGGCGGAAATTCTTGACCTGCAGGGAATTCGAACTCATAGTCATTGATCAGACCAGCAGGGGGTAAACAGCAGGTTATCAATGGGCAACAGGCGGTCTAACGACCCGTGGGAACCTCATGGGCGGTCCCTGGGTTTGCGCTTCGCAGCGTGGACCTAGCCCAGCAGTTTCCGATTTGCCGTGGACAGCGGGTATTTGGCGTCGAGTTTGGCATCCAGGCTTAGACGGAAAGCAGCCTCAAGCAGCAGCTGCCCGACGCCCCAGTACACCGGGATCAGCAACCAGATGTACCACCCAAAGTTGCCGGTGGTAGCCAAGATGACCGTGCCGAAGGTGACCAGGATGCCCAGCCCGCGGAACACGGCCAGGATCCCCTTGGTTGCCGAATCCCGACGATCTTGATCTGCTTGGGCCCGCGCTTCAAGCCCATCCACGGCCTCGGAGAACTTCGGAGTCTGGACGCTTTTGAACAGGTCTCCAACCGGCACCTCCAAGGCCTTGGCGACCAGTGAGATAGTCTCCAAGCTCGCATCATTTCCGGCTTCGAGCCGTTGGACCGTTCTGACAGTGATGCCGCTTTCGGCGGCTAGACGTTCTTGCGTCCAGCCCCTGGCGCGGCGAAGCTCTGCAATCCGTGATTCATTCATGCCACTTACGCTAGCCAATGGCGCCCCGAAAGCACCACGACATCGACGTGACAGTTACCCGACTGCAACGCGACAGCATTCCTGAACCTACGCTGGCCTGCTATGAAGAAGTATTCCTGGCCGCGACTATCTCAGCTCCATTATGATTTGCGCTGTTGCTTCTCACGGATCAAATCCAGTGCCAGCACCGAGCCGATCACTGCCTGGCGTTGCTGTGCGTTGAGGTTTTCCGCCAAGCGCAGGGCGTAGGTCGACTTGCCCAGCAATGCGTTGCCCATCCCGGACCATTCCCGGGTCACGGTTCCCAGAACTCCGCCGGGACCGGTGATCCGGAAGTCGAAGTCCCAGATGCTACCCAGTAACTCGAGCTCTTCGCCCAGCATCGAGATGGAGACCCTGGTTTTGAAGAAAGTGATCCTCTTGACCAGGCTGGCCAGCGGGGCAGCGTTGCCATCAAGGATTTCAAAACGATCGCGGCCCATGGTAATCGTGTCCTTGACCATGACAACCGGATTGCCTGGTCCGTCAAAGACGGTCAGTTCGCGAGCCCCGACGAACATGCGGCCCAGCGCGCTTCCGCCGGTATCCACGTGGGCAATCTGCATCCCGGACGAATCAAGGATCGCGAAGTCGTTCTTCGAGATGCTCTTCGTCTGCTGGAAGATCAACGTGTTCTGGTTGAGGATCGTCATGGTGCCGATTATGCCACCAGTAAACCGTATCGGGCGAAGATCCCCCGGGGAGGCGAAAAGCCAGCCCGCAGGCCGGCTTTTCAGGTTGGACTTGCTAGGCTCCGAAGAACTCGCGAGAGACCTTGGACAGATACCAAGGGTCGTCAACGCCGCACATCTCGCGGGCCGAGTGCATGGACAGCAGCGCGACTCCCACATCCAGGGTGCGAATCCCCAGTCGGGTCGCGGTCAATGGTCCAATGGTGGATCCGCACGGTACGCGGTTATTGGACACGAACTCCTGGTAGGGAACTCCCGCCGACTCGCACCAGTTGGCGAATGCGGCAGCACCCACCGCATCGGTGGCATAACGCTGGTTCGCATTGATCTTCAGCAGCGGGCCGGCATTCAGCTGCGGACGGTTGGCTGGGTCGTGGCGCTCTGGGTAGTTCGGGTGAACCGCGTGGCCAGCATCGGCAGACAGGCATACAGAATTCGACAGGGCGCGAGCGGTGTCTTCAACTGAGGCATCCATGGATGCCTGGATGCGGTTGATCAGCTCTTCCAGGAATGGGCCGCAAGCGCCCGAGCGCGAGGAGGAACCCAGTTCTTCGTGGTCGAAGGCAGCAAGCATGGCAATGCGGTTGCCTGCTGGCTTGCGGGAATGGCCCGTCAGCGCAATCAGGCCTGCGTGCACCGAAGTGAGGTTATCCAGCCGGGCGCTGGCGAAGAAGTTCTTGCCCTCGCCAAAGACCTCGCCGCGCTGCGCGGGCGCGGTCAGGATGTCGTAGCCGGCTACCTGGGCCGGGTCGACACCTGCAGACTTCGCCAGGATCGCCAGGATGTCGGCATCCGCCAGATCGCCGGCGCCAAAGATTGGATTGCTGTGGGTCTGCTTGTCCAGGGTCAGGCCCTCATTGACCTGGCGGTCCAGATGGATCGCCAGTTGCGGGATGCGCAGGATTGGTTCGGTCTTCGCCAGGTGCTCGGAACCGTCCTTGAGCACCAATCGGCCGGCGAGCACCAGTTCGCGGTCCAGCCAGGAGTTCAGCAGCGGTCCGCCGTAGACTTCGACCCCTGCCTGCCACCAGCCGTTGGAACCGGTGGTTGGCTTCGGCTTGAGCTTGAAGCCCGGCGAGTCGGTGTGGGCGCCGAGGATATGGAATCCGCTGGTCGCAGTGGCAGCTTCTGGCTGCACCCAAGCGATGATCGCACCGTCGCGGACCACGTAGTAGGAACCCGGGACCAGGTTCCAAGCCTGCTTTTCGTCCAGACCGGTGAATCCAACAGCGTCCAAGCGCTGCGCGGCCGAGGCCGCGGCGTGGTAGCTCGATGGCGAGGTTGCGACGTATTCGGCCAGATCTGCAATGTGGGCCATTGCTGCGGCTTGTGCCATGGCTGGTTACTCACTTCTTTCTGTCAAGAGATGTTTGTCAGACGGTTCTTCAGGTTTTGGTTCCCGCCTGAAAAGTCGAGTTGCCTCCCAGCTTAGTAGCCTGAACCACATTTGCTGATGTCCTGCTGGGCCTGCCTCCGCCCTGGCAACCTGGCAGACACCCCTATCCGGGTCTTGACTTGGCACCTCGCTCTCGACGAAGCTGAAAGCAGTCCCGGAGACAAGGAAAGCGAGTTCATCATGGCTACGGCTGATCGAACACCAGAGCAAGAGAACATTCCAGCAGAATCACGCGAGGTCGAAGTGGAGACCACCGTACCGATGGATTCCAAGGTCCAACGGGCCAAACCTGCCGGTGCAGATAAGCTCCCAGCGACCAAGTTGGGTCGTATCTGGACCGCTACGATCTTCGGCTTGCTCGTGCTGATCCTGCTGATCATCTTCATTGCCCAGAACCAGGAGCAGGTGACCCTGAACTACTTCGCGTATCAGGGACAGGTCAACCTCGGGCTGGCATTGTTCTTTGCCGCTATTGGTGGCGCCCTAGTGGTCGCGATCGCCGGGGTGGCCCGCGTGATACAGCTGCGCTCTACGGCGAAGAAGCAGCGCAAGGCCAATAAGCGCTAGAAAGCTCCATGGCCGCCGGGCGGAACCCCATGGGGTTTCAACCGGCGGCCATTTTGCTGCCTCAGCGAAGCCTAGTAGTCCAGGCCTTGGGATGGAATGACCAGCCCGGTCTCATAGGCGTACACCACCGCTTGAACACGGTCGCGCAGATGCAATTTGGTCAGGATGCGCCGCACGTGGGTTTTCACCGTCGCTTCGGAAAGGAAGAAACGGTGTGCAATCTCGGCGTTGGATAGTCCCTCGGAAAGCGCACGCAGCACTTCCTGCTCACGCGGGGTGAGATCATCGAGCAGCGGGTCATGCGGAGTTTCGGCCGGCTGGTTCCGATTCCCGGCGCCAGCGTTGCGCACATAGGTTTCCAGCAGGCGGGCAGTCACCCGGGGTGCCACCACAGCGTCGCCGGAAGCTACCAGGCGCACCGCTTGGACCAGTTCTTCCGGGGCCACGTCCTTGAGCAGGAACGCACTGGCTCCTGCCTGCAGCCCTGAGAAGGCGTACTCGTCCAGGTCAAAGGTCGTCAGGATGATGATCTTGGTTTCCGGATGGTCCTTGGCGATGCGTTCGGTCGCTTCCAGGCCGTCCATCTTGGGCATGCGCACATCCATCAGGACCACATCGGGTTTCAGTGCGGCCGTCTGGGCAAGGGCATCGAGTCCATCGACAGCTTCGCCGGCGATGACGATGTCGTCTTCACCTTCGAGGATGAGGCGGAATCCCATGCGTAAGAGGGGCTGGTCATCGACCAGCAGTACCTTGATTTTGTCTTCCACGCTTATTCCTTCACTGCCTTCTGGTTTTCGTTCTGCAAGCTGCATTCGGGTAGCTTGAGGACTGCTTTCACAATCCATCCGCCACTGGCTACCGGTCCGGCATCAACCGTTCCGCCAAAAAGCGCGGCTCGTTCGCGCATGCCGCGCAGCCCGCGTCCGCTGCCGATACTCGGAACTCTCGTTGCATCTCCGTTGTCCATGATTTCCATGCGCAGTTCTTCGCGGCGCCGTTCCAGGCGAACCTGCACATCACTTACGTTACGGGCATAGCGCAAGGAATTAGTCAGGGACTCTTGAATGATACGGAAGACGGTCAGCTGGAAGGTGGTGTCCTCCGGCAACGGATCGCCCGTATGGGTAAATGAGACCGGCAGACCTGCGGTACGGAATCCTTCGAGCAATTGCTCCACGTTCCCGCCGGTAGGCTGCGGGGCCAGCTCTCCGGATTCTTCTTGGCGAAGCACGCCCAGCATGCGGCGCATATCCGCCAGGGCGGCGCGACCGGTTCCAGAGAGCTCATTGAGCACTTCGTCGGCACGGACCTGATCGCGCTTGGCCACCACTCGTGCCCCCTCTGACAGGGCAATCATCACCGAAAGCGAATGGGCGACAACGTCGTGCATTTCGCGGGCGATGCGGTTGCGCTCTTGCACCTGGGCCAGTCCGGAGACCTGCGAGGCCCAGTGATTCAGTTCAGCTTCGTGGATGCGCGCGTTGCGCACATTCATGCCCACCGCGGCTGCGGCAATGTAGAAACCGATGACGAAGCTGCCCGAGACGGCGATGATGACGCGCGTGAAGATGGTTTCGTCGATTCCATCTTGCGGGTCGAATTCCATTCCGGCCATGTCGGGGAAGCCCATCAGCACCATCAGGACCGTCTGGAAGCTGCCGGCCAAGATGGCCAGCGGGATGGTGCGTTTGGCCGAATAGCTGGTGGCGACCGTGTACAGGGCGATAATCATGCCTACCCCGCCCAGTCCACCTTGCGGACCAGCAATCACCAGGGCCAGGCATTCGAAAATGAACACCAGGATGATCACCGTCATCGGCGCCCGGCGCCGGTACAACAAGGCAGCGCTGACGGCGAGGGTGACGACCAGCAGACCGGTGGCGTTGGCTTCTGGCATCGCTGCCATGACCAGGACACCGGGCAGTGTGAGCAGCAGATAGATGACTACCGCACCGATGACCACCAAACGTGGGTGGGTACGCAAATAACGGCGTATCCGGCCCATGCGCTTGGCGGCCAGTTCATCGAAGGAAACCACAGTTTCCTGCAGCGTCGGTTGGCTCATGTTTCCAGTCTAGTTTTCTCGATCAATCCCTGCGCTACTTGATGTCCCGCTTGGTCAGCAGGATTGCACCCAATACCAGTGGAAGCACCACCCAACCCGCCACGCCCAGCAGTTGCTGCCAGGTCTCCAAATCGGTGACAACACTTGCGGGCGTCGCCAACCCCATGCCCAACTGGTCAGGGGTGAACTTCGCGATATTCTGCGCCCAGTCGGTCAAGGCGGTCAGGATGGAAAGGATGATCGGCAGCACGAAGAACAGGGCAGCGAGGCTGGTGATGCCGCCGGCCGAGTTGCGCAGCAGCATCCCCAACGCCAAACCGATCAACGCCGCCATGGTCACCGCCAGCGTTCCGTACCAGAGCACCCGTTGGAAGGCATCGCTGCTGAATTCCAAGTTCATCTGGTAGTTCTCGGCAATCGGCTTGCTGATCGCGAAGGCCAAGAGCGAGCTGACGATCTGGACGACGGCAGTGAGCAGGATGATCAAGATGCCCTTGGCGGCCAGGACTCGCAGTCGCCGCGGGCTGGCCAGGAACGTGCTTACCGCTGAGCCGGTGGTGAATTCACCGCTGAAGAGCAGGACACCAAGCACGCCAAGGATCAGCTGGCTGAAGACCAGGCCCGAGCCGATGAGCTCAGCGGCGAATCCCGGGGCCGATAGGCCTTCCATGCCCGGCATCTGATCCGTGTCGCCCATGCTGGCACTGAGCGAACCAATGCCCCACGTGGCCACGGCTGCAATGCCCACATAGAACACGATGGCCAAGAGAACCAGGATGCGGGTGGAGTTCAGGGAGAAGAAACGGATGGACTCACTGCGCAGCACGCCGAAGAGGGTGACCTTGCCATGCGGTGCGGTTGCTAGATGGTTAGACATGTCCTTACTTCCCGCCGCCAGTCTCGGCAACTGTGTTCGAGTGGTATTCGACGGCATCGCGGGTCAATTCCATGTAGGCGTCTTCCAAGGTGCGTTGCAGCGGACGCAATTCGCTGAGCACCACCCCGTATTCCAAGGCACGGCGGCCAATGGATTCTGAATCGGGGCCGGTAACTTCCAGGCCATGCTCATCAATCCGGCGTAGCTGAATACCTTCACCATTCAACGCATTCATCAAGATCTCAATGTCGGCTGAACGCACAATGGTCTGGTCAAGACCGTTGTCGATGAATTCAGTGATCGGCGCATCGGCCATGATGCGGCCACGGCCAATCACGATCAGGTGATCCGCCGTCTGGGCCATTTCACTCATCAGGTGGGACGAGATGAAAACGGTTTTGCCATCGGCCGCCTGCTGGCGGGCCAGGTTGCGGACCCAAGCCACGCCTTCGGGATCCAGGCCGTTGACCGGCTCATCGAGGATCAGCACCTGCGGATCTCCAAGCAGGGCCGTGGCAATGCCCAGCCGCTGCCCCATGCCCAGCGAAAAGCCGCCGACCTTCTTGCGCTGCACGCTAGACAAGCCAGTCAGATCCAGCACTTCGTGCACTCGGGACTTCGGGATCCCCGCGGTAGCCGCCATGGCACGCAAATGCGCCAGCGGAGTCAGGGATTTGTGCACCGACTTAGCTTCCAGCAGGGTGCCGACTTCGGTCAGCGGGTGACGTGATTTCTTGAAATCGTGCCCGTTGACCAGCACTTCACCGCTGGTAGGTTTGGCCAGTCCCACGATCATGCGCATGGTGGTGGACTTGCCGGCACCATTCGGACCGAGGAACCCAGTCACCATGCCTTCTTGGACCGTGAACGACGCATTATCGACCACGGTTTTTCCACCGTATTTCTTCGTCAACTGCTCTGCCTGGATCATATTTCCAGCCTAGGGAATTCGAGCCCAGCTCTCACCGCCCCCAGTGCTGATTTATGGCTCAACCAAAAGGGTGATGGCAGGGAAGCGAAAACTGGGCCCATGCACCAGATGGTGCATGGGCCCAGGGTGCCAAGGAAGTTAGAAGGTCGTCGTGAGCACGAACATCATCCCTGCGACGGCTAATGCGAAGGGAAGGGCCAGCAAGATCATCAGCTTCTTTTGATCCCGCACGATCGCAACGCATTCCCTGAGGAAGGCACTCGGACGGTAGTAGGCCGCCGTTTTCCCGCCGAAGGCACGGGCATCCAGGCCGAGCTTGCGTGACGCCATCGCTGCACGCAGCGCATGATAGTCGCTGGTGACCAACCACAGCTGGCCATCCGGACGCTGGGCACGGACCAAGGCGTCGGAGAACTCCAGGTTCTCAAAGGTGTCCCTGGCCCGGTCTTCAACCAGAATCTGTTCATCGGCAATGCCCTGCTCACGCAGGTAGCGGGCCATGCTTACGCCCTCTGGTTCTTCCTCATCATGGCCCTGTCCCCCGGTCGGAACCATGAAGGGGCGAGGAGATGGCTGCAGTTGATGCAGGTCTATGCCCTTGTCCAAGCGGCCACGCAGCAACGGGGTGACCTTGCCATTGATTGTGCGGGCGCCAAGGACCACCACGGCGGCGGCTTCGCCCTTGGATGGGTATCTGGCGTGCACCCATGCGTACAGCAGCAGCATGGCGAACAAGCTCGCCGTGAAGACGGAGGCCATGAACAGGACGAAAGCCAGCGAATAGGTCCACCAGGATTCGATGCGAATCAGCAGCACCGCAATGACTGGCAGGACAAAGACGGATAGCCCGGCTGCCAACGACAGCAGATTCGCAGGTTTGGCTCCTTCGCGCCGGCACATCAGGATCCCGTTGTAGATCAGCGCGGCACCGAAGACAATGACCATCAGGGGGGTCAGCACCAGCACTATGGAGAAGAGGAACCCAAACCCGGGGATCACACTGGTCAATAGGTCGACGACCGCCGAAATGGTGAAGAACACCAGCGGCAAGAGAAGTGCAGCCAGACCCAAGCGGCGTGGGTCCTTGCGGTATTGCCGGATAAACAACCACCAGAGTGCTGCCAGGAAAACCCAGCCAACGAGCTGCGCGAGCACAGATTCCATTGCCTCTCAGTTCACCGATTTCCAATTTGCGATTCCGTATTCCCGCTTGAGCATCGATTGCGCTCCGAGGAATCCGCCCATGCCGTGCACCGACGGCCCCGGAGGCGCAGCCGAGGATACCAAGTACAGTCCTTTGGACTGCAGGTACCACGGGTCGGTCGAGATCCGAGGCCGCTTGATGCTGCCCAGCAGGTCCATGGTTCCCCCGGAAAGATCGCCACCGACCAGTGCCGAGTTCTGCACTTCCAAGTCCTGGGCGGTGACAATATGGGATTCAATGATTGTCTCGCTGAAACCAGGAGCTGCCTGTTCAATCATTTCCTTCAGTTCCCGGCTCATGTCTACCGGAGAATCCAGTGGCACGTGGCAGTAGGCCCAGATGACGTGCTGGCCCTGCGGTGCCCGCGAATCATCAAATTGCGAGGGCTGGGCAACAATCATGAACGGCTTCGCCGCTCCCCCGCGCACTGCGGCGCGTTCGGCCTTCCCGACCTGCGCCGCGGTGCCGCCCAGGTGCACGGTGCCGGCCTTGCCCAGAGTCTCATCGCGCCATGGAACCGGTGCCGAAAGGACGTAGTGCACCAGGCAGCTTCCCGGCGAGCGCCGGATACTGCTCAACGCGTGCGAGAGCCGTTCAGGCAGGTGTCCTGTTGAAAGCTTGGCCGCGTTTTCGGCGGAGGTATCGAAGAGGATGCTCTGCGCAGAAAGCTCATCAACATGGTTGACGCGGGTGCCGGTAAGAATTTTTGCTCCATGAGCCATCGCTTCTTCGGCCAAGGCGTCGCTGATGGCTTGGGAACCTCCACGCGGGATGGCCCATCCCTTGCCGTGCGCTGTTGCTGCAAGGAACAGTCCTGCCCCGGCATTGGCCGGTCCGCGAGAGCCTCCCGCAACGTGGGCGGAACAGCCTGCGTAGAGCGCGGCGGCGCGTTCAAACTTTCCAGAAAAGAGTTCCTTGACGGCCATGCCCGCCACCGTGCTCACGGCAAAGGTCGCCAACGCTGCGGGGTTCGAGGGAACCCTCAACAGAGGATTGAGCAGTGTCTGGCTGACCCCGTCAATCTGCTTGACCAGCGGTCCCAGGAGCCGGGTGTACATCTCGCCGTCCGCGCCTCCAAGTTCCTGCCCGGTGCGTTCCAGGTCCTTGAACGCGTAGGCGGTCCGGCGATCCAGCACATGGGCGAAGGACAGCTCGGGGACGATGAACTCCACCTTGTCGTGGACGCCCAGTTCATGCATGGCTTGGGATTGCATGGCCATCGGATGCACTGCGCTGCCCAAATCGAATTTCGCTGCAGAACCATTCAGCGGCTGCGTTCTGGCGGCCCCGCCGATGGTGTCGTTGGCTTCATATACCGTGACGCTTAATCCAGCACGGGCAGCAACTGCTGCGGCTGCTAGCCCATTGGGTCCCGCACCGACAACGGCAACATCGCTCATGATTTATTTCCCGCCACTTCATTCGTTTTCTTGGATTGAGGCAGCAGTCCGCGCAGGGTCCAGCGGTCCTCCAGTCCGGCGAATGGGCCGGCCAAAGGATCATCCTGGCCCACGGCACGAATCGGGTCGTGGCGTGGATCAAGAATTGAACGTGCCACCAAGAACATCAGGTATCCCAGCATCACCATATGCGCCAGCACCAGCACCGCATAACCGGTCTCAGGGAAGGCCTTCTGCGCTTCTTCCGCAGAGAGGGAATCAAGGTAGAACCAAACAGCGTAGAAGTGCGCGATTTCCACGAGCATCCAGACAACGAATTCGCGCCAGCGCGGCAAGGCGAGGGCGAACAGCGGAATCAGCCAGACGATGAACTGTGGTGAATACACCTTATTGACCATGACAAAGGAAGCAATGATCAAGAAGGCCATGGAGGCCAGGCGCGGGGTGCGTTTAGCAGTCAAGCCCAGCACTGCGACGCCCACGCAGCACAGGAAGAAGAGGACCAGGCCGTAACGGGAAATCTGTTCGGCTTCAAAGAGCGGGACCCCTCCCCTGTTATCGGCGATGACATTCCATGCGTGCCAGAAGCTGGAGAAGCCTGCCCCGCGTTCAGAAGAGAAGTTGAAGAAGTGCATGAACGAGTCGGGGAACGCCAGCGCATAGGGAAGGTTCACCAGTGCCCATGTCGCCGCGGCGGTTCCGCCAGTCACCCAGAAGGTCTTGAGCCTGCCGGTGCGAATGGCCAATACCAGCACCGCGCCGAGGATGAAGAACGGATAGATCTTCATCGCGGCACCTAAGCCGATCAGCACCCCGGCAAGGACGGTGTGCTTTCGTGCGAATGCCAGCATGCCCAGGGCCAGCAAGGCCACAGCCCACATGTCCCAGTTGATGCTGCCGGCCAGGATGATGCCCGGGGCAATAGCCACCATTGCGGCATCCCACGGGCGGCGCCCGGTCATCCGCAGGGTGGCGATCACGGTGACCATCCACAGGATCGCAACGAGCAGCAGGTTGATGTCGAAGTACAGCAGCGAACGGTTTTCGATCCCCGTGGGGATGATCGAGGCAACGGCCGAGGCCACCGTGCTCATCAGTACCGGGTACTCGAACTGGGCGGTCGCGCTGAATGGCGCCCAGGGGTTCTCGGCGAAGCCGCGGGCGGAGAACAGCGGAACCCAGTCGCTGTAGCACGCATAGGCGTACGGGTTGTTGCCAGTCCACCCGTTGACCCGGCAGGGGTTCTTGGCAAGGAGCATCAGCAAGGCGCCCACGGTGGTCATCAGGATAATGACTCGTTCCACGCTGAAGAATCCTGGATCGACTCGGCCTGGATCGCTGTGTCGTCCCAGGCGGCCACCGATCATTGCGGTGAACTGTCGAAGGAACCCGTCAGCGCGTGATGGCACGGTAATCCGCAGGGGGCCACGCGTGGGCTGTGACTGGTTTGGCTCGTGCATACCCTCCAGCCTAAATGTTCTGTGCCTAAGCTCCGCCTTGCACACTCATGTTTCATTAGTCGCTTTGATCTTATATGCGGTTCCGAGGGCTCGAAATCCCTCTTCCGGATTCGCCTACTGGTACGTAAAACGCTTGCTGACCTCGCATTCAGCAAACAAACAGGTGATTACACCGGCACTTCACCGTGCGTTAACCCAGATGCCCCCTCTTAGTTAACTTGTGCCCATAGCGTCTTACTCGTGAGCAAAACCAACCAGCCAAATGCCATGGCGATCATCCCCGCCAGGGGAGGATCCAAGGGCATCCGGCTTAAGAACCTGCGTGAGATCGGCGGCAAATCGCTGCTGGGCCGCGCAATCGAATCAGCCAGATCCGCGGCGGCAGTCAGCGACGTCGTGGTCAGTACCGACCATGAGCAGATCAAGGCCGAAGCGCTTCGCTACGGGGCGCGAGTCATCGATCGACCGGCAGATATCGCCGGCGACACGGCCAGCAGCGAGTCAGTTCTGCTCCACGCGCTAGCGAATGCGGAATCTCAGCCAGAGATCACCGTGTTCATCCAGTGCACCAGCCCGTTCATCGATCCGGAGGATCTGGACGCAGCCATTGCGGCGGTTTCTTCGAAACGCGCCGACGTCAGCTTCGCAGCTGTAGCGGACCACGGTTTCCATTGGGGCCTGGATCCGCAGGGCGAAGCGGTCGCCGTAGGCCACGACAAGCTGCACCGTCCGCGTCGCCAGGATCGCGAACCGCGCTTCCGCGAAACCGGGGCCTTCTACGTGATGGATACCCGGGGATTCCGCGAGGCAGGGCACCGTTTCTTCGGAAAGGTCCGGGTTCACGAAGTTCCGGCAGAGCACGGCATCGACATCGATACCGAGGCAGACCTGCTGCTCGCTGGGCTGGCCGTTCCGGCCACCCAGGAACCGATCGAAGTCGACGCGGTCATCACGGATTTCGACGGGGTGCATACCCCGGACACCGCGTATGTCGATGAGCACGGAACCGAAACCGTGCGCGTCTCCCGCTCCGATGGAATGGGAGTGGCCCGGTTGCGGGCTGCCGGAGTGAAGTTCCTTATTCTCTCCAAGGAAATCAACCCAGTTGTCGCCGCCCGCGCCGCCAAGCTGAACGTCGAAGTGGCCCACGGAATCGACAACAAGGCCGAATACCTGGCCCGCTGGCTGGCTGACGAATCCATCAATCCGGCTCGTGTTGCCTACGTGGGCAACGACATCAACGATCTGGGCGCGATGGCATTGGTCGGCTGGCCGATCACCGTGGCCGATGCCCAGGAAGATGTGCACCGGGCAGCACGGTACAAACTGACCCGCAAGGGCGGGCACGGAGCGGTACGGGAACTAGCCGAACTGGTTCTCGCCGCACGCACCGCTACCAAGAGTTCTCCAAGTTTCACCCACTGAAAGGCAATACCCATGACTTCCATGACTACTGACATCAAGCCTGTTGCTATCGGCGACGTCCAGGTTGGCGCAGGCCAGCAGGTCTACGTCATCGGCGAGATCGGCATCAACCACAACGGCGACATCGAGATCGCCAAGCAGCTGATCGATATCTCTGCTGAAGCCGGTGCCAACGCAGTGAAGTTCCAGAAGCGCACCCCGGACATCTCCACCCCGATGGACATGCGCGACAAGATCCGCTCCACCCCATGGGGCGACATGACCTACCTGGACTACCGCTACCGCGTCGAGTTCGACCAGGCGCAGTACAAGGAACTCATCTCCTACGCAGCCTCCAAGGGCCTGCACGCCTTCGCCTCGCCATGGGATGTTCCATCGGTCGAATTCATGGAAGAGCAGGGTGCAGTCACCCACAAGGTCGCCTCCGCATCGGTCACCGACATCGAGCTGCTCAAGGCCCTGGCACAGACCGGCAAGCCGATCATCCTGTCCACCGGCATGTCCACCATCGAGCAGATCGACAAGGCCGTCGAGACCCTGGGTACCTCGAACCTGGTCATGATGCACGCTACCTCCACCTACCCGCTGCCTCCTGAAGAGGCCAACCTGCGCATGATCGAGACCCTGCGCGACCGCTACCAGGTCCCAGTGGGCTACTCGGGCCACGAGCGCGGCCTGCAGATCTCGCTGGCTGCTGTTGCCCTGGGCGCAGTGACCGTCGAGCGCCACATCACCCTGGACCGCACCATGTGGGGTTCGGACCAGGCCTCGTCGCTGGAGCCAAAGGGCTTCGAGTCGCTGATCCGCGACATCCGCATCCTGGAGCAGGCCATGGGTGACGGCGTGAAGAAGGTCTTCCCAGGCGAGCTGGCACCGCTCTCGCGCCTGCGCCGCGTCGACGCCTAAGCACGCCAACGTATCCGGCGGTTGGACTCACCGACGGGTCCAACCGCCGTTTATTTTTGTCTGCATGAGGAAGGCCTTGAAGCACAGATGAGTTTGATCCCCGGGCGCATTTCCGTGGTTATCCCCGCCTATAACCAAGAAGCATATATTTGCGATGCCTTGTCATCGCTGGTCCGGCAGAAGCTGGGACGCTGGGAGCTGGAAGTGCTCGTGGTTGATGACGCTTCCGATGACCAGACTGCTGCCCTGGTTCGCAGCTACCAAGACCAATTGCCTGGCCTGAACCTGATCTCGCTGCCTGAGAATGCCGGAGTTTCTGCCGCCCGCAATGCCGGGTTGGAACAGGTCACCGGCGAATACTTCACCTTCCTCGACCCCGACGACTGGTACTCCCCCGAGCATTTGGAAGCCCTGGCGGAATCCTTGACCGAACTGCACGTGGACTTCGTGCGTTGCGATCATGTGCGTGTCACCGGCACCAATCGCGTCATCCACCGCGCCCCGCAGGCGTTGCGCGGCATGCCGCTGAACCCGGCCGATGACATTGAACCTATCGATTCGCCGTCCATGGTGGACTACGCCTTCGTGTGGGCGGGCATGTACCGCACCGACCTGATGCGCGCCCGCGAACTGATGTACTTCGACGCGCAGTTGCACAGCGCCGAAGACCGCCTCTGGCTATGGAAGCTGCATCTGAACACCGAGCGCTATTCCGTCGTTTCCTCCCCCGGGGTGTTCTACCGCCGCGGCCTGCCCGGCTCGCTGACCCAGGTCTTCGATCACCGTCAGCTCGGCTTCATTCCGGCCTACTCGCAGATCCTCACCGAGGTGCGCTTGCACCCGGACGCGGATCGCCACCTGCCCAAGGCAATGCGGCAGTTCTTCGCCATCGTGTGCCACCACGAGAAGCGCGCGAAGAACTACCCGCCGGAAGTCCGCTTGGAGATGAAGCAGAAACTGCGCCAGGTATTCACCACTATTGATGCGCCGATGGCCCGCCAGGTTGCCCTCGAGATGGACGTTGCCCGTCGCCGCCATATTCTCTCCTTCCTCCAGCCAGGTCAGATCGGGGCCGCCAAGTGATCGCACTGATTGAAGCCAGCAGCTATTTCCAGCTTGCTTCTCTGGCCGCGATGGCCGATGCAGGACTGCTCCCCGAGGCAGATGAACGAATTCTCGTCTTGGCTAACGGCTCGCAGGTTCCGGAACTGACTACTGCGTTGGATGAAGTCCCGGGCTTCGAGAAGCTTGCCGCCCGCTTTGACCGCGTGGTGGATTTCGCTGCGCTGACCTCCCCGCGTCGCCCGGCACAGTTCAACCCGCGTGAGGACGAGCTGCATATTTTCGAACGCCTCCTGCGCAGCGCTTGGGATCTGGGCAATGAACCCTTGACCTTGGTTCTGGAATCCATCCAGGTCAATCCGGCGCGTGCGCTGGCGCGTATTTTCTTTGATGCCCAGCTGTGGATCCACTCCGACGGCTTGATGTCCTATGGCCCAACCCGTAATCGATTGCCAATGCCGCTTCGCCAGCGCGTCATGGGCACCATCCATGTGGACTTGGTTCCAGGACTGCAGCCTCACCTGCTCGCAGAGCTCGAGCCGCGGCGCGAGGTCTTGGCCACCGGCGGCCTGGCTGCAATCTTCGGCGAACTGGCCCAGGGGGCAGAATTCGATCTGCCAACCGGCAGTGCGCTGATCCTCGGCCAGTACCTGGGTTCCTTGGGCCTGATGGATGCCGAGGAAGAATTCGAGCTGCATCTGGAGATGCTCAACGAGGTGGCCCGCCGGGAAATTTCCACCGTCCTGTTCAAGGCGCACCCATCGGCCAGCGCCACCTCAGCGGCACGCTTGTCTGCAGCCGCCAGGGACATGGGGCTGGATTTCCGGTTGGTCGGCACCGATCATCTGGCGGAAACCGTCATCGCGGCGGTACGTCCAGCCGTGGTGATCTCCTGCTTCTCCACGGGCTTGGCCACCGCCAAGTACATCCTGGATACCGAGGTCTACGCAGTGGGCACCGGCAGACTGCTCCAGGCGCTGGCTCCCTACGAGAATTCCAACCGCATCCCGTTGTCCATCATCCATGCCTTGTTCGTCCAGGACGTGCCGGTTCCGGCGCACGGTGGCGGCAGCGACCGCCTCACCGAACTGCTGGCTGCCGTGGCCTACTGCATGCAGGCCGCGCAACTGCCTCACCTGCGCGAGCAGGCCGAGTCCTTCTTGTCCGCGCACTACCCGGAGTTCTCGGCTCATTTCAAGCGCCGGCGCATCACCAGGCTCGAGCTGCCTCCACGCTGGGCGCACATCAGCTCGCGCCGCTCGCTGCCTTCCAAAGTCCGCGGGGCCTCGCGCCGTGTGCTGCGCAATGGTTCCAAGCAGCTGGACACGCTTTCCAAATCCCTGAGCCGACTGGCAAAATGACCCTCACCATGATGAAACTGACTCAACATGACACCCACGAGGTGCCACGCCCGCGTTTCGGCACCGCGCACGTTTGGGTGGAGTCGCCACTGCAGCTGCTTTCGGCGGTAGAAACGCATGCCGCAGGGCTGCTGGGCACGGACATCCGGATCATCCCCCGTCAGGGAATGCCCCTGGAAGCCACGACGCAGGCAATGCTGAATCATGCCCCTGCAGGGGTTCATTTTGAACCGGCCGCTCGTAAGCCTCCGCAGCCCAAGGGCGCTGCCGATCGGTATGTCACCGGCGACGCCTACTCGGGCAAGATCCAGCGCACGCTGCTGGCAGGCGTACGGGCCAAGGAAATCGTGATCATCGATGACGGCATGGCTACGCTGGCCCTGATCAAGCAGCTCATTTCCGATGAGCCCACCCCGTTGGTGCGCGCCCGGACCAGGAATTCCGCAGCACGCGTGGCCATGGGGTTGGCGACCTGGCATCGCTTGCGCCAGCTGGCCCGTGAAGATCGCCTGCTGATCGTTTCAGCGCTGTATGTCGACCCGGCATCCCGTCAGAAGATGGCTGATCTGGGGATCAAATTCGCGCAGCACAAGTTTGAATGGCTCGCTACCCAGCCGGTAGCCGAGCAGTTCACCGAACCTACCTTGCTGATCGGTTCGGCGATGGTGGCTGATGAGCTGATTTTTGAGCAGCCGTATCTGCGCTGGATTGAGCAGATCGCTTCCGAAGGCCCGGTTGCGTACTTCCCGCATCGCCGTGAAACTCCCGAATTGCTGGAGAAGATCTCGAGGATTGATCAGGTGGTGCTCAAGGAGCACACCGTTCCCATTGAAATGCGTTTGCGTGTCCTGCGACCAGGCCAGGAGATCCGAGCCTTGCCTTCCACGGTGATTCCATCCCTGCGCCTGTTGCTGGGTCCTGATGCCCGCTGCCTCTATCCGCAAGCCGTGATTGACAGCTGGTGGACCCCTGGCACCCCATCCGAGTTGCGCGAGCACCTATCCAGTTCATTGAAGGTGTGAATCAGCCGATGAAGCCATCAATACTTGCCATTGCCGACTCGGATTCCTATCTGAAGCTGGCAACGAGCTTCCTGAACCGCCTAGGTCCCTCATGGGATCGCAAGGTGTATTTGGCGCGGACCCCGGTGATGCCGACCGCCGACCAGATCGCAGCCGCCTTTGATGGCACGGATCTGGATCCGGATATCCTGCAGGTGATTTCCGTATCCCAATTAGAAGCCGACACCGTAGATGAAGACATTGTTTTCGCTTCGGCCACCGGGCCGGTAGTTGCCGAGATCTACTCTCGCATGCTTCGCACCGAGCCGACTGATGGCCGGTGCACCGCACTAATTTCCGCCCTGCCTGGCGTGGCATTCCCCGCCACGCAGAAGGGGTGGAACTATCGTCGAGCCGGCGATGCGTTCATTTGCCATTCGCATGCCGAAGCCCGTGATTTCTCATTCATGATCGAAGGCCAGATAGGGCACCAGCCGACCATCATGGTCAGCAAGCTCCCGTTCTTGCACTCGGCAGGATTCCCGCCAGCGCAAAAGCAGGTGGTCGAACGCTTGGTGTTCGCGCCGCAAGCTAAGGTACCTGCCCAAGAGAGCGAACGCGAGTCGATCCTGCTGGCTCTCGAGCAGGCCAGCAAGATGAATCCCGAACTTGAGGTGATCGTCAAGCTCCGCGCCAAGGCCGGTGAGCCCCAAACGCATCTCGAGGCGTTCCCGTACGATTCGCTGTTCGAAAAGTTGCAGTCCGACCGGCGGATCGGGACCGAGTCGCGCCTTCGCTTCGATACCGGATCGATGAGTGAAGCATTGGCCGAAGGCAGCGCCTTGGTGACAGTGTCTTCGACTGCTGCCTTGGAATCAATTGATCGCGGGTTGCCAACGCTGGTCCTTTCCGACTTCGGCGTCAGCGCGCAGATGATCAACACGGTCTTTGTTGCCTCCGGCATCATCGGCACCTTGGATGACGTCGCCGGCTTGAGCTTCGGTGAACCTACCAAAGCCTGGTTGCGGGAAAACTACTTCCACAGGGTGGACCACAGTTTCGTTCAGTCCCTCGAAATTCTCGCGCAGCGAGCTCGTGCTGGAAAGCTGCACACCGATCCGGAAATGCTGGCGCATATTCGCCGCCAGCCTTTGCGCCACCGCCTCAGAACCACGTTGCCTGCACCGCTAGTCAGGGTTTTGGTGAAGTTGCGGCACTACTTCGGGCCAGCGCGCAGAAACGGCGCCAACTCCTGGTCATGACCAACTAAGAATTAGCTCATGAAATGAATTCATGGACTGAATCCATCGTCACCGTCAGGAGTATCCAGCTCTTTGGTGCTTTACATGTTATTGGTGCATCTGCGCTGAGGCAGTGGAATAATCACCTCGGATTCGCTAGCCCAGAGAGGCCGCCGCGATAGTTATTCGGTGATACCGGGCACGATTGGGAATGTTTGCGCTCCATTAAGACTTAAGATCATTATGGGTCAATTTGCGCAATGCGCTTTTGCGCGCCCTATTGCCCAAAGGTTTTATACATTTCAATAAGGAGTTCATGTGTCGGCGAACCCGATTCGCGTTGCCATCGTAGGCGTAGGCAACTGCGCCACTTCCCTTATCCAAGGTGTTGAGTACTACCGAAACGCCGATGCTGATTCCACGGTTCCAGGTCTCATGCATGTGCAGTTCGGCCAGTACCACGTGGGCGACGTTCAGTTCGTTGCCGCCTTCGATGTCGACGCCAAGAAAGTCGGGCTCGACCTCTCGGAAGCCATCTTGGCCAGCGAGAACAACACCATCAAGATTGCCGACGTTCCAACCACCGGAGTGACCGTTCAGCGCGGCCACACCTTGGATGGCCTGGGCAAGTACTACCGCGAGACCATCGAAGAGTCTGCAGCCGAGCCAGTTGACATCGTCCAATCCCTGAAGGACAACGAAGTCGATGTCCTGGTTTGCTACCTGCCAGTTGGTTCCGAGCAGGCCGCCAAGTTCTACGCACAGTGCGCCATCGACGCAGGCGTTGCATTCGTCAATGCCCTGCCAGTATTCATCGCCGGCACCCCAGAGTGGGCGCAGAAGTTCACTGACGCCGGTGTGCCAATCGTTGGCGACGACATCAAGAGCCAGATCGGCGCAACCATCACCCACCGCGTGATGGCCAAGTTGTTCGAAGACCGCGGCGTTGTCCTGGACCGCACCTACCAGCTGAACGTTGGCGGCAACATGGACTTCAAGAACATGCTCGAGCGCGATCGCCTGGAGTCCAAGAAGATCTCCAAGACCCAGGCAGTCACCTCGAACACCTCCGCCGCCCTGGGCGAAGACGACGTGCACATCGGCCCAAGCGACTACGTTGCATGGCTTGATGACCGCAAGTGGGCTTTCGTCCGCCTCGAGGGCCGCAACTTCGGCGATGCTCCGGTCAACCTGGAATACAAGCTGGAAGTTTGGGACTCGCCAAACTCGGCCGGCGTGATCATCGATGCCGTACGCGCAGCGAAGATCGCCCTGGACCGCGGCATCGGCGGTCCGATCCTGTCGGCTTCGAGCTACTTCATGAAGTCGCCACCAGAGCAGTACGACGATGAGACTGCACGCAACAAGGTGGAAGCCTTCATTCGCGGCGACATCGAGCGCTAGCCCTCCGCGTTAGCGGAAAGGCAATGGCCAGGACCGTTCGGTCCTGGCCATTGCTGTATTCGAAAGTGCTCTGGATGCGGAGAAGCCCGCCGGCTGGCAGGCCGGCGGGCCTCTTGGCGATGCCTTGCGAGTTCATCATGGGTACCTCGGATTCTTGTCAGCTGGCAACGGTAATGGCGTTGCCGGCCTTAGCGAATTCGAAGGTACATTTCTGGTGGCACGTGGTTCTTCAGCTCACGCTGACGCATGCGGCGGTTGAACTCGGTGCTATCAAGGTTGGTGAACTTGCGCTTGTCTTGACGCTTTTTCATTTGCTGTCCCTCCCTTCGGTCAAAGTAGAAGGGGAGGGAAGATCTTGGCGCGTGGTCGAAATGGCGCGAGCTTTCAGGCTTTCTGGTCCTGCGAAGATTAATTCCGAGGTGCGAACTGCCCGTTGAGCGGATGAGGAGAACAGTGGACTAGGCATGAAAAAAGTTCCTAAGGGTGAGAGTCGATTACTGACCTGCAACCTCAGGAACTTATGCGGGATTTACCGTGAGTTAGGAATCCGCTTGTCCGGAGGTTGGGGAAATGAGCTTGCACAGACGAGACATGGGAGAGCCGCCAATAAATCGCGCTCCGCGATGAGTCTCTGTGTACCAATTGGTATTAATCATTTCGCCACCTCCTAAAATCTGCTCTCGGCCGGCCATGGATGCCATGGGGCCTCTTTGAAAAGTTTTCTCGATCCGCAAGTCTCATTGAGACTTCCCAATCACAGTATTCAGCATACATGGATTAACCCCGATGCGCTACAAATTTGCGCAGAAACTTTAAGCACTTTCCCGGGGACGGCAAAAGCACCCGAATCCATGCGGATTTCAGGTGCTTTTCCCTTGGTGCTCAGGTCAGAGGTTACCCCTCGGTAGCCGATTCCTGGGCTTCAGGCTGTTCTTTCCACCAGGCGCGCAAGCGCTCAGTGGCGATTTCCGCGCCGAGCGGACCTTCGTCCAAACGCAGTTCCAAGAGGAACTTGTATGCGCGGCCAACGACCTTGCTCGGCTTGATTCCCAACAGGTGCATGATCTGCTCGCCGTCGAGATCCGGGCGGATTGACTGGAGCTCTTCTTGCTCGGCAATCTGCGCGATGCGCGCCTCGAGGTCGTCGTAGGCAAAAGCCAGGCGGTCGGCCTTCTTGCGATTGCGGGTGGTGACATCCGAACGGGTCAGGCGGTGCAGATGCTCGAGCAGGTCTCCAGCATCGGTGACGTAACGGCGCACCGCCGAGTCGGTCCAGCCGGCCTCGCCGTAGCCATAGAAGCGCATGTGCAACTCGACCAGTCGGGCTACGGACTTGGTGGTGTCCTTGTCGAATCGCAGGGCGCGCATACGCGCCTTGACGAGCTTCGAACCCACCATGTCATGGTGGCGGAAGGATACCGCGCCGCTTGGTTCAAATTTGCGGGTCGCCGGCTTTCCGATATCGTGCATCAGCGCCGCGAAGCGCAACACGAAGTTCGGGCCGGGAACAGGTCCCTCTTCGTCGGTTTCCAACGCCATGGCTTGTTCCAGCACGGTCAGCGAATGCTGGTAGACATCCTTGTGCCGGTGGTGCTCGTCAATTTCCAGACGCAGTGCCGAGACTTCGGGCAGCACCTTATCGGCCAGGCCAGTTTCAACCAGAAGGTCGATTCCCGCGCGCGGGTCTGCACCGTTGATCAGCTTGACCAGTTCATCGCGAACCCGCTCGGAGGAAATGATGTCGATCCGATCGGTCATTCCGCTCATGGCTTCGCGCACCTCTGGACTGACTTCGATCTTCAGCTGCGAAGCAAAACGGGCAGCACGCATCATGCGCAGCGGATCGTCAGAGAAGGAGATATCAGGTGCACCAGGGGTGCGGATGGACCCGTCTTCCAGCGAGCTTACGCCCTCGAAAGGATCCACCAGCTCGAGCTGCGGCAAGCGCAGAGCCATCGAGTTCATGGTGAAGTCCCGACGGAAGAGATCGTCGTGCAGGTTATCACCGAAGGCAACGATCGGCTTGCGCGACTCCTTGTCATAGGCATCAGCGCGGTAGGTCGTGACCTCTAGCGTGTGTTCGCCCTTCTTGAAGGCAATAGTTCCAAACTCGCGTCCCACATCCCAAACGTTATCGGCCCAGCCGGAAATCACCTTGATGGTTTCTTCCGGGCGAGCGCTGGTGGTGAAATCGAGGTCCGGGGATACGCGTCCCAAGTACAGATCCCGAACCGGCCCACCTACCAGCGACAATTCATGGCCCGCCCGAACAAAACGGTCGGCCAAGTCGAAAATAACCGAGGGCAGGATTTGACGCAGTGCGTCAGGCGAGGGAAGTGCATGCATAGTTACTTAAGCGTGCCAGAAATCCCGGAAGAATGCTTGAAATTCCGACGGATTTGCCTGCGAGATAACTTACTTGTCCACGTCGATCAGGCGGCGAACGGTACTTTCTCGATAGAGTGGTTCCATGAACCGACCGATCCCGTCTGCCCCAAAGCGCACCCCATTGACTGCGTCAATGGCTCGCGCGCAGGCAACTGGCGGTCACACGAGCCTGCCGACCGTGGAAGAAGTCTCTTCCGGCGGCATCGTGATCGACTTCAACGACCCCACCTTCCCAGTGGCCATCATTGCCCGGTACAACCGTGGCGGACGGCTGGAATGGTGCCTGCCCAAGGGACACCCGGAGGGCGTGGAAACCAATGAGGAAGCGGCTATCCGCGAAATCGAGGAAGAGACCGGCATTGCCGGACGCATCCTCGCCCCGCTGGGTTCGGTCGACTACTGGTTCACCGTGACGAATTACCGTGTGCACAAGACCGTGCACCATTTCCTGCTGGAAGCTACCGGCGGGCATCTGACGATCGAGAATGATCCCGATCATGAAGCCGTCGATGTTGCCTGGGTCCCCATCGGTTCCCTGGGCAAGCGCCTGTCCTTCCCTAATGAGCGCCGGATCGCTGATCTGGCACGCGAGGTCCTTACAAAGCATGTCTCAGGTTCCTAATCCATCTGCGGGCTCCGATCAGCTACACACCGGAGCCATGGACGTAGTCGCCGGACCTCCCCCGCAGCAGGCAGCTCAGCCTGTTGGCTCGCGCTCCAGGATCTATGCCCTGATGGCCTCCGGCACGATGGTCTCCCGCTTGCTGGGCTTCGTGCGCACGGCCTTGCTGGCGATGGCCATTGGTTCGGTCACCTCGGTGGCTGACATCTTTGAAAAAGCCAATATCATCCCGACTATCATCTACATGCTGCTGGCCGGCGGCATTTTCAACGTCGTGCTGATCCCGCAGCTGATCAAGGCCTCCAAGGCGAAGGACCGCGGCGCCGCGTACACGTCGAAATTGGTGACGCTGACCGTCGTGGGCATGGGTATCCTGACTCTGATCCTCACGCTCTGCGCCAGGCCATTGATCACAGTGCTCACCAATAACTGGACCGAGCCGATGATCGCGTTGGGAACGGTCTTTGCCTACTGGTCGCTGCCGCAGATCTTCTTCTATGGGCTCTACGCAGTACTGGGCCAGGTGCTGAACGCGAATGGCCGCTTTGCCGCATTCATGTGGGCTCCTGCGGTCAACAACATCATCCAGCTGATCGTCATTGGCGCTTTCATCCTGACTTTCGGCGCCTACTCTTCGGGCGACCCGATGCAGGATTGGAGCGGCGTCAAGACCATGTGGCTGGCTGGCGGTGCCACCTTGGGTATCGTATTGCAGTCGGTGGCGCTGTTCTGGCCACTGAAGAAGACCGGGCTGAAACTGACACTGGACTTCCAATGGCGCGGCATGGGACTGCGCCACGTGGGCAAGCTGGCGATCTGGACCCTGGCGGCCATGGTGATCGGCAATCTCTCCTCGCTGGTGTACTCCAAGATCGTGTCCGGAGCTACCGCGGCTCGAGCGCAGCTGCCTCCCGAACAGGCCGCCTCGGTAGCCGGCGAGTACGCCTTGAACACCTCGCAGTTGATCACCGTGCTGCCGCACTCCCTGTTCGCGCTGACCGTCGCCACCGTGCTGTTCAACGACTTCGCCCGGGCATTTACCGAGAACCGCCGCAAGGATGTTGGCAAGCTGCTCAATCAGGGCATGCGCTCCACCGCAATCCCTATCGTGTTCTGCACGCTGGTCTTCATCGTGCTGGCCGGACCGCTAGGCAGGCTCTTTGCCGGCAACTCCGAGAATGCTGCGCAGGCCGCGGGCGCTCTCGGGCAGCTGCTGGTGCTCACCGCGCTTGGGCTGCCGTTCAAGTCCTTGCAGTTCTTCATGCTGCGTGTCTTCTACGCAGAGGAAGATACCCGCACCCCGATGCTGATCCAGTCGGCCACCGCCGGGCTCGGATTGATCTTGGCGTTCGCCGCTGCAGCCGTGGTCGATCCGCTGCATATCGCCGCCGCCATTGCCTTCATCTACGGCTTGACCAACGTGCTGACCTGCATCGGCACCCACTATCTGATCAAGCGCCGCTACGGCAACTACGGTGTTTCCTCTGTCATCGACACCTACATTCGAGTCGGTTGGATGGCTACGCTCTCCTCCATCATTGGATGCATCGCGCTCTGGCTGCTGGGTGGATTCAACTTCGGATTCGCCTACGACTCCGTATTCAGCGCCCTGGTTTCGGTGGCTATTGTCGCGCTGGTGATGGGCATCGTCTTCATTGGCTTGCTGTACAAAACCAAGGTCCCGGAGCTCCAGTCGTTCCTGGGTCCGATCCTTCGCAGAATCCCGGGACTCAATCGCTGATGGTCCGCTGAAACTTGCTAGTGATTCTGGGCAAATAGGCACCAAATAGCTTGATCTGACCGGTAACATGGCAGGTGGTGGTCCGTGGACCGCCACCGAACCAAAATCAACCCCTTGGAGATGCACGTGTCGCAGCCAATCGATGTCGGCTCTGTCCTCAGCGGTCGCTACCAAGTAACCGAGAGTGTCCTTTCATCAGCTGAAGGAGACTTGGTACTCGGTGGCGTAGACCAGGTACTGAACCGCTCGGTCAGCATCATGGTGGCTTCCGTGGAGAATTCATCGCAGCTGGCAACGAGCGCACGTGAAATCGCCATGGGCGAGCGCGCTTCGAACGTTCAGGTGCTGGATCTGGGCATCACCGATGCCAACCAGACCTACCTCGTCGCCAACACCGCGCGTTCCTCGGACCTGCTGGACCTGGTTTTGGAAACCGACGACGCTCCATATGTTGAGCCGTTCTTCACCGACACCCTGGGCACCGAGATCTTCGGCGAGTCCCGCCAGGCCGTCCCAGAGACCTATGAGGACGACAACGAGTACTACGACCAGCTGCAGTACGAAGACGAACCAGAGCAGCAGGGCAAGATCGGTTCCGCCTTGGCTGGTGGCTTCGCAGGACTGAAGAACCGGTTCGGCAAGAAGAACCAGGAACAGCCTGAAGAAGAACAGTTCGACCAGACTGCGCCTAATGAGCAGGTTCCCGCCACCATGGCTACCCCGGTCGCGCCAGCTGAAAAGCCAGCGGCCGAAGACAAGCCGAAGGTCTCCCGCCTGGAAGACGAAGACGAGCCTAATGTCACCGCAACCGCGGCCCTGGCTGCCGCTGCGCAGTCCAAGGGCAAGACGCCGGCCAAGCCTACCCAGAAGCCTGCCGAGGAAGACGAGAAGCCGGCAAAGAAGAAGGCTGCAGCAGCTGGAGCCGTAGCCGGCGCGGGCGCCGCTGCGGGTGCCGCCGCTGCCGCTGCTCCGAAAGCCTCGACCTTCCCCGCAGCTGCCAAGAATGCTCCTGCCCAGGACCCCCAGGTCGGCGAAGTGGAAGAGGAAGAAGGCGGTTCCAAGGGAACTCGCCTGCTGGTTGGCGCCGTCTTGCTCATCGTGCTGATTGTTGCAGTCGTGTTCGCTTTCAACTTCCTTGGTGGGGACAAGAACACCACCGCCGATGGCGAGCAGCCAACTGCCGTGGAGTCCCCGGAAAAGCCATCCGAGACCGAGAAGGAAAAGGACTCAACTGAGGACGCCTTGCCTGCTCCGAAGATCGACGACGTATCCCGCCTGGTTCCCGGCAATCAGCAGCTGAACTCCGAAACCGATGGCAAGCTGGGCCAGATGATCGACGGCAACGCCTCGAGCACCTACTCAACGTACTCGTACACCACCGCTGATTTTGGCGGCTTCGCTTCCAACATGGTCTTCATCCTGGAACTGGACGAGAAGTCCAAGATCTCCGAGGTCAATCTCGAGGGCCTGAACGGCACCGGCGGCAACTACGAAATCCTCGTCGGCGAATCCGAAGACCTGGGCGATGCCAAGTCGGTAGCCAAGGGTTCATTCTCCGGTCCTTCGGTATCGGTAACTGCCAAGGACGACGACAAGGACTACATGGAAGGAACCCACGTGTTCCTGGACATCACCGACCTGCCTCGCAAGGCATCCGGCGGCAATGATTCACGTCCATTCGGTCTCCAGATCGGTGAATTCTCCGCCAAGTAATAGAAGCGGAATTTTTTACGAAAGCAATGCGTTGAGGTGGATAGTGAGGTTAGACCTTGCTATCCACCTCGCATTATTAGAACGAAAGGGTTCTACCCCCGTGACTTCAGCACAGAACGACGAAATCCGCGACGTCATCATTGTCGGCTCCGGTCCGGCCGGTTACACCGCCGCGGTTTACACCGCCCGTGCGAATCTGAACCCACTAGTCATCGCCGGCTCAGTCACTGCCGGCGGCGAACTGATGAACACCACCGACGTGGAGAACTTCCCAGGCTTCCCCGAGGGCATCATGGGCCCAGATCTGATGGACAACATGCAGAAGCAAGCCGAACGCTTCGGCGCCGAGATCCTCTTCGACGACGTCACCGAAATGAACCTCGAAGGCGAAATCAAGACGCTGTCCCTGGCTGACGGCACCATCTACCGTGCTCGTGCTGTCATCGTCTCCACCGGCTCCGCCTACCGCGAGCTGGGCCTGCAGGATGAAAAGCGCCTCTCTGGCCATGGCGTCTCCTGGTGCGCCACTTGCGACGGGTTCTTCTTCCGCGACCAGACCATCGCCGTGATCGGCGGTGGCGACTCCGCCATGGAAGAAGCACTGTTCCTGACCAAGTTCGCCTCCAAGGTCATCGTCGTGCACCGCCGCAACGAGCTACGCGCTTCGAAGATCATGGCTGACCGCGCCCTGGCCCACGAGAAGATCGAATTCATCTGGGACTCCGAAGTCATCGGCATCAACGGTGCCGATAAGGTCGACGGCTTGGTCGTGAAGAACCGCACCAGCGGTGAAGAATCCACCGTGGACGTCACCGGTATCTTCGTGGCCATCGGCAACGACCCACGCGTGGATCTGGTCAAGGACCAGCTGCAGCTGACTTCCGAGGGCACCATCGCCGTTGAAGGCCGCACATCCAAGACCTCGCTGCCAGGTGTCTTCGCCGCCGGAGACGTCATCGATTCCACCTACCGCCAGGCCATTACCGCGGCCGGCTCGGGCTGCGCCGCGGCCCAGGACGTGGAGCACTACCTGGCCAACGTTTCCGAAACCCTCGCTACCGCCTAATAGTTTTCTCAGAAAGGGGTTGTCTCTCATGAGCAACGCAAAAGCAGTAACTGAAGCAACCTTCCAGGCCGATGTCCTGGATGCCGACAAGCCAGTGATCGTCGATTTCTGGGCTGAATGGTGCGGCCCTTGCCGCCAGCTCGGTCCAATCCTGGATCAGATCGCAGAAGAGCACGCTGCGAAGGTCGACGTCGTGAAGGTCAACGTCGATGAGAACCAGGCAATTGCCGCGAAGTACGGCATCACCAGCATCCCAGCCGTATACGTCTTCAAGGGCGGCGAGCATGTCGCTACTTCCATCGGTGCCAAGCCGAAGGCTGTCATCGAAAAGGACTTCGCAGAATACCTGTAAGCCAAGAACATGATTGAAGTGGGGATCAACCGCAAGGTTGGTCCCCACTTCTTATTCAACCGTGGCGCCGCGAGAAGTTCACTTGCTTTCGTTTTCTGGCCGTTTCCGAGCCTTACCCCAGCTCAGGTTGAGCCGGTTCTTCATCTGAAGGCTCTTTTGACATGCTGTTGCGAATATCCAAGGCAAAATATTTGTTTTTATTATTCTGGCTCTGTTCTATGACGCTTTGCACCGTTCTTTGGCACCCGTCAGCCAAGATGCGCATTTCATGCTCAGCAATGGACCCGGCAAGTTCGGGTTCGCATTTGATCGTTTCTCTGGCCACCTAGACAGGTTCCCGAATTCTGAATCTTGATGTCCTATGCAAAATTCAGCGATCCGCAATCTCCGTATTTCTAGCCCTTCAACTTCGGCCCACAATTCCAGACTGCACTGTGAAGGGCCGCGGAAACGCATCCGGATACGCCGCACATGCTAGCTGATTGGATGTGCTTTCTGAGAGACAGCCAAAACCAATTCCTCATGGGACTATCCGCTTCCGGTCGAAATTGCGTCAAATTCTGTCCATGGGTAATCCAGGCCATGCCGACTGCCGCATCCCCGTGTCGCCGCGACACTCAGTTTTCATGGGCGTCTTTAGCTGGAACAGCATCTCTTGGTCTTGATTATTGGGGAGGGTTCAACGCGCAGTGAGAACTGCCAGGGCTAACGGAGTTCCAGGGAATTAGCGGAGCACTCCCCTTCCGCGTATCCACTGGTTGCTCACTGAGCCTACTGTTTCGCCGTCAATCGTCAGAATCCATGACGCTATCTCTTCCAAAGTCCGAACGGTTCAGCAACGAGTTCCTGAGGACGTTCTCCGGCTAAACTGGCACGCAGTAAGCAGAACAGAATCTTTCGGCTTGTGAGTTGTTGTCGTAAGTCAGTTGCTGCGGCCCAAACCATGTTTCGTGCCGATACGTCATCACCCACTGCGCAACTGTCACATGGGCCGCTGGGTAATGATGAGGTGCGACCTGTCGAAGATTGAATGAATCTGAGGTCGATTGCCGTGGAGCGAACGAGCCACATCATCGCTGAATAGCTGTTCATACCCATCGGGGCGAAGCTTGCCGGTAGAACCTGCATCGGGGACAAAGGCCTTAGACTCATGCTCGTTGCCCTACTGTCGACTCGCGAAGAGAAGGCCTGAATCTCCAATCTGCTAGTGATCGGAGGAGTTTCTCTCTGATCAGGTCATTGCGATTCTGCACTAGGTCCTAGTGCAATCAACTAACTCTGAACAGCGCGCTACCTATCTTTCGGGAAGTCGGTTTCCCCGAAGGCCCGTACTAACCCCACATATAAGTTCTTTCATTCACACGCTTCCCTCCTTCAGGTTCTCTTGCCTTTCAATTAATGGAGGTCTTCGCCCAGTTCTCCAACCCTGAGAAATTTAGGTTGATCACTACTACGGGCTTCGGCACCTGGGGCTTCGCACTCCACGGCATCATGCCTACCTATTGCGCGGCTGGTGCATGGACAGCTTGGTCCGAATGCCCGCGCTAGTTACCTTGTGGCTTTTTTCTAGTGAATAGTTCCTTCGAACCGGGATAAAAGCAGGAGCGGGTTGAGCCGGGTTTGCGAAGACTCTAGTGAACCTATTTCACCGCTAATCCTCCTACTCTCTTGGATTGAAGGTTGTGATCCTTTTGAATTTCCCTTCGCTCACCTTGCTCATGAGCGGGATCTGGAGCACTGCCGGGCCGCTCATGCCCGACAGGGCTCCCGGAGACCCATACATCCGCCTAGGACGCGCTTCTGCGGCCTCATAAGTCACTCCTAAGGCTTTTTGGCCATCTGTTGCCTCGACCCCTCCCTAGGGCCTTGGCTTCATTTCCTCCTGTCAGCTGCTGGCGTTGAAGTGGTTGGACGATCGTATCCAGGCTTCACCTTCCGCGCGTATGGGACCAAGGGTCAAGTTATCCCTCGGCATCTCGCGACGCTCTTACTTTCCTGCACGCCGTGCGTGCCCGCCTGGTTTTTGGCGCTGGAACGAACTTCCTCATGTCCGCGCCGCAAGCCGCAGACTGATCACTGTCCTTTCACGTAGGCACCGGCCAGACAGGTCCTCTCCGGCGCTCGTACAGGCCTACGCATGTATTCAGCAAGCTTCTTATGCCTCATCTCAGCAAAGGCTGTCAGCCTGCGGGTAGTGGGTATAGCATCATTAGCTATTCATTTCGGGGGCGGGGTGCCCAGGTCGTGCGTGGCCGCTCCATTCTGTGCAACGTCAAACCTGCATGTGCTTTCAGGTCGTTCTGGTTGTTTCACGTGAAACACCAAGCGCATCGTTGAATTCAGGACAATCAAAGGGCGGTCTAGTTACTGTTTCACGTGAAACACGTTTCGCTTCGCAGACGTCAGCAGGTTCGAAGGACGGTCTGGATTATGTTTCACGTGAAACGTTGCTTCAAGGCAGCTGCTTTCAGTGTCCATGTTGCGGTTCCGCTCCCCACCAGTCGCAGTCGCCGATTCAAGAAATTCGAGAGACGGTGACACGATTTCATGACAGCTCGAACTCGGATTTCTAGAGATCTGGATGTCGGTTCGGCAAGGGTGCGCACCAATGTTAATCCCACACCTGCGTCAGGAATCTTAATGGAGTCGTTGATTCTCATCAGCGTGCCCTGGCTCAGGGTGCGCGTAATGGCTTCGGGAAAAGCTAGTACCACTCCCCCATCGCACGGCATGGCGCATTCGACATAAGAAGTTCCGGTCATGCCCGCAACGCCAACTGAAGATCGCCTTCTTATCGTCAAACGGAATCGGACCTGTACCGTCCAATTCTCCCTACGCCAGCTCGGCATTGGTCAGCAAACCGGACGGTTCTTCGCCCGATATGGATGGTTAGGCGAAGACAGCCTCTCCTCAGGGTGAACCAAGCAATCAGTATTCGCCGAGGCATCAACCTCGGCACCATTGGCCTCACCCCAGCGGACAATCGGCGGATTGGACCTGGTTAGCACCGACTTCTGTTAATAACGATCAGCTGCATCAACGGCCGCAGCACCGAATGGAACGTAATCCACCTTGACGATGATCAACAGTTTGTATTGCATAAGACGCAGCAACCCATGAGTCGATTTCCCTCCGTGATGCGCCGCCACCAACCTTTACGCGCAGCCAGAGCTGTTCATCGAAGAGCATTGGATACCACTGCCGGCAGGCTTTGACACCCAGCGCAATACGCGAGTTAATATTCACCGCCCATGGCGGTCCTCTACAGGTCACGAGCATAGCTGTCGGGATGATCGCCGTCCTGGCCCGGCAGGCTTCACGAGTCCATCCCTCATCATGTGCTGGATCAACATGCTACTTGCACGTCCGACAGATTGATGGCATTTTCATGGCTCTCGCCAACTGCTCAATCGTTTCTTCCGAAGTACGCATTACTGGTCATCATGAAAGTCGTGGATGTCCAGGCAAGGGATTCTATTGCCGGCCGATACCTAGCGTGACGCGACCACGCGGCCGTGGTCGTGGCCAAATAACGGTTGTGCGTCGGATCTTGCTCAACGCACAACGCAGTAATCTGCACATGTGCCGGATCGGTAATCATCTGGTGATTGTGAATATTCGGTGGTTTGAGAGCCACCCAATATTGCGTTTCTGGGCCAGTCGTTATTGTGGTTCAGATCCACCCAATAGTCTCCCTTAGAGCCACCTGCCGGATCATCAGTCCGGCAGGCAGTCCTGAACGAGGATTCCATCGAATCAACGCCCCGTGGCTAATGCTCCGGCCGAGAGTACACCTCACACATGTTGAGCCCACCGGTCTCAACCCAAATCGTATCGTGCACGACATGATCCATGATCGCGTCGGCCAACGCACCAGCGTCCAGCCGGGCACGCCAATCCGATTGCTTGTACTGCGTACAGAAAATGGTGGATGCAGCGTCATACCGCCACCCTATGAGCTCGAAGATGATTCTCAGCAACCCGCCGGCTGGAGGATCCAAAAGCCACTCATCCATCAGCAAGACGCAACCACCGGCGCGCGCGGACAGAATACTGGGTGGCTCAGAACCGCAATACTGGCGGCTCTCGAAAAGTCCAATATTCAGCTTGTCCAGCACCGCGGAGGATCAGCCACCAACAACTGGCCGCAGACCCTCTATCCATGGTCACCGTGGAATCAACAATCCGGCCAATATCTGAAGGATGCACCAAATAATTATTGCGGCCCAGACTCATGCTATAGGTCCTTCTCCATCGTGCCCGATGGCTGAGCCCGGTACTGATGGCATCGAAGGCGAGATGATCATTGTGCCTAGAGCCTACGGCGACCGGTCGATGCTCCGGACCTGGATCGGGCTGAACGGTGTACATTGGCTTTCGGTAGACACCCGTCGAGCTGTTTGCTGAGATTCTGAAGGAAAGAGGATTCAAGCAACTGGTTGCATTCGGTTTACTCTTTGAACTCAGAATCTCTCGGTGGAGCCAGAATGGTCCTGCTAGCCAGCGGCTCGGCAAGCATGGAACTGGCTTCCGTGTCTTTCCTTTTGCTTCCGAATCGCGGATTCACGGTCCCAGATTCTGCTCTTGAGGACCGCGTCATCATCGTCGTTCTAGCTCCACATCCCAACGCTCAGATCCGGGCATTGCCAACTAGGAATCATCAGCGCTTTGAACACCCTCAAATGCGACAGCCTCATCATCAGCTCCGGCAGCATCAGAGCCTGGTCGGATCCGACAGGTGTCCGTAGCTTGGGGAACCACAGATCCACTTGCGCGGCTTGCCCTGATTCGTGGACCAACCGGTCCGCAGGGCCCACGTTCGTGTATTCCGGACATATCAGTGCGACCCGGTTCTTCAACGTGGAGATGGAATTCGTTCATTCGATTCGTTCGTCGATGGCCGTCGCCGGCATGCGCGGATACTCGCAGACCAGCCTGCGGGTTTCTGGTTCGAAAGCGTCAGCGATGGAACCACGCTTCGTCTACAGGTCATTTGCAGACTCGGTGACTGCCAATGCTGAGCATACGGTGTTACGTGGGATGCCAAGTCGCCGCGAGATCGCCGTTATTGGCACGCTTTCTGCTCAATGCAGTCGACGGATCTCTGCGTACTGTTCCACATTGATCCTTCCCTCAGAGTGTCTGTTGAATGGATCAGGTGGGGTGAATATTCAAAAGTCGTTCAATGGTTAGCATTCAGTTAGCGTTGGCACCCCTCCGAACTTGCCCCCGGTTGGTCCTGCCATAAGTCCATAGCGGCCTTCCTTGGCCCTTCACGGCCTTCGTGCGAGCCTTCCTCTCCCCTACCCGACTCCCGGCTCTCGTGGCGTCGCTACACGCCCACCTTGCTGCTCAGAGAGTCATCACGGTATGCCTGACTATCTGATCTTGCTGTTCCAGAATATGCTGTATGCAGTCCTTGCTCAACGCCGTTGCATATCTGCCCTAAGCAAGAACGATGAAACGTACCCTTGGAATCGCCCGATACGGCTTCTCGGTCCAATGTTTTCGGAGTTGTGCTCAGTTGCCGACAGCATCCTGGCTCCCTTGCACATCAGTCCTCGAACAATCTAAGAAGCATGGCTGACACATGCCACTGCGCATTAGATGGAGTAGAGCCAGGCAGGGATAGACCGCGAAAACCATCAGTGTCTCTACTGATCGCACCTTGTGTTCTCCTTCGCACTGGAAGGTAGCCGGAATACTGTGCACCAAATGCGGCACCTATCGCCCCGGATGTCCTACCAAGCAGAATACTGGCTGCCCAAATCCGTATCCGCGGGGGTAGTTCCCGCAGCCAGGCGGGTCGAATCATGCGTTCTATCCTCTTCCCGTTCTCCGTTGAATTCATTAAGTGGAGGCATTTCGGTGACCTAAACTGAATGGCTCGCTGATCCTCAGGAGCAGGCATCGGAGAATGGTTACGAAGCGAGGTGAAGGGCTCGGCTCAGCGATGCGGTGCCAATCCCGAACCTGGTACGGTGTGTCCTGCTTTCTCTACATTTCTGGACAGTGTCGTGGCTACTTCGTGCTCATGCCATCGGCGTGTACGTTCCCTCTTTGATAAGCCAACGGCGGATGCCAACAATCAGTTTTATGCTTGCTGTGGTTCATGATCCATTTGATGCGAAAGCTATGCGGGCACACCTAAGTATCCGTTTATGAACAGCAGCGGTTTCCTACCCACCAACGATTCATCTCCATGTGCCGCCCTCATACTTGGTTGGCAGTAACCTCGCATGGAGTATTTGTTCCACGTGAAACACAGGCTCTAGATACAAGAAAGGCGCATGTTTCACGTGAAACATGCGCCAGTTCATGAAATTACGAGTTCATAGTCGGATCAATAACCTGCATGATGCGGTTCAGATCATCCACCGAAGCGAACTCGATGCTGACTTTGCCCTTGCGGCTGCCAAGCTGAATCTTGACGTTAGTGTCCAAGCGGTCCGCGAGCGAAGTTGCCAGGAAGTCCAGGCGTTCATTGCGCTGGGTCTCTCGCGCCTTCTTTGCTGGCTTTCGTGGCTTGTCGTCACTCAGTGCCACTGCTTCTTCGGTCGCGCGCACGGACAAGCCCTCATTGATGATTCGCTGAGCCAGCTGCTCGATGACTTCGTTGTTCGACAGTCCTAGCAACGCGCGCGCATGACCGGCAGAAAGAACGCCAGCCGCAACACGACGCTGAACGAGTGGAGGTAGTTTCATCAAGCGAATCGTATTGGAAATCTGCGAACGGGATCGTCCGATTCGTTCTGAAAGCACTTCCTGGGTGCAATTGAACTCTTCTAGAAGCTGCTGATAAGCAGCGGCCTCTTCCAGTGGATTCAGTTGTGAGCGATGCAGGTTCTCGAGCAAGGCGTCGCGCAACAGATCGGTGTCATGCGTGTCGCGGATAATGGCCGGGATAGTCGCTAGGCCAGCCGCCTGTGTCGCGCGCCAACGGCGTTCACCCATGACCAGCTCATACGGAGCGTCATCTTTCTCGCGGGAAGGGCGGACCACGATAGGTTGAAGCAATCCAATTTCGCGGATCGAATGGATGAGTTCATCCATGTGCTCCTGATCGAAGTTGGTACGCGGCTGCTTGCGATTTGGGTGAATCAGCTGGACGTCGAGTTCAGCGAACTGTGCGCCAGGAACTTCGACAAGATCGGGAGAGTCTGATTTTACAGGTTGCGGCTCGGTCTTCTTAGGTGCTGGTCTCTCAGCTGATGCGTCTTCCTGAGGTGCAGAGGTATTCTTTCCCCCAAGAGTTGTATTCAAGCCAGGCATAGTTGCGCGAGCGCGCTTTGCCGGCTTTGCGGGAGTGGTTGGCGCCTTAGGTGCCGAAGACTTGCGTCCCGGTTCGAAGAACATATCGACAGGACGTGTAGCGCGCGTCTTCGACGCTTCCGCGGCCGGTTCTACAGGAGCTGTTTCACGTGAAACATTCTGGTTTTCTTCAGGAGCCGCCGTCGCCGGTGAGCTGGAAATAAGGGCACCCAGTCCCCTGCCCAATCCCCGCTTCTTATCTGCCATGTTCTTCGCACGCCCTTTCATCCGAAATTTCAGCCCGAGACTAGTCTACTGTTTTTTGGCTTTGAACCGGGGATGCGCACAGTGCGTCAGCTGTGGCTCTCACCGTACGAATCTCGCATCCGCATCAGATAGATCTGGAAAAACAAACGAAAATCTAAGGGGATGATCTTTTTCAGCGTGAAACGTATTTATAAGGTCTTAAGCGCCTCGTTCAGCCATCTCTACGGCTGCTTCGGAGTACGACAATGCACCAGTCGAATTTGGATCATAAGTAATGACGGTCTGCTGGTAGCTCGGCGCTTCAGAGATTCGTACCGAACGAGGGATGACGGCCTTGAGCACCTGCTCTGGGAAGTGCTCACGGACTTCGTTGGCGACCTGCGCGGCCAAATTCGTGCGACCGTCGTACATGGTCAGCAGTATCGTCGAAACCGTCAGCTTGGAGTTCAAATGCTTCTGGATCATTTCAATGTTCTTCAGTAACTGGCTCAGGCCCTCGAGCGCATAGTACTCGCACTGGATAGGGATGAGAACTTCACGAGCGGCAACGAAGGCGTTAACGGTCAGCAGGCCTAGGCTTGGTGGGCAGTCGATGAAGACGTAGTCCAAGCGAGGCAGCCCCTTGCGCTGGCGGGTACGCGCGTAGTCATCCAGGGCGCGCTGCAGGCGCTGTTCGCGGGCTACTAATGAAACCAACTCGATTTCAGCGCCTGCCAGGTGAATGGTTGCAGGAGCGACCTGCAGGGTTGGCAAGTCTGGGCATGTGGCTACTACGTCAGCCAACGGAAGATCATTGATTAACACGTCATAAATGCTGTCTACTTCAGCGTGGTGTTCAATGCCCAGCGCGGTAGAAGCGTTGCCCTGCGGGTCGATATCAATGACCAGGACGTTTAGCCCGCCCTTGGCCAGGGCGGCGGCAAGGTTGACCGTGGTCGTCGTCTTGCCTACGCCACCCTTCTGGTTGGAAATGGTGAAATAGCGGGTCTTCTCAGGCATTGGCACCTTGCGGGCCTCCAAAGCTTCGCGACGACGATGTTCACTAGCTATCTGAGTAGCCAAAGGCGAGGACGAGTCGTTGAAATCAAACGCGCTATCCGATGAATCCTTAGTCTTAGACAAAGGTAAAACTCCTCCTCGTGAATTGATGCACCTAATGCTCATGGCGTGCACCGATAATGTTTCACGTGAAACATTCAAAACAAGTCATGCAGATTGCGAAATGGCTTCATCCTCGAAAACTATGAGGATGAAAGCCATTTCGCTTCTATAACTATTTAACAGACTATCGCGTCAACCTTAGCCAACCTTGATGCGAACCACCGTGGTTGGCTCTGCAAGGATGCTTTCGCCCACAGTGAGCACTTCGGTTTCCCTGCCGCCAAGCTTGCGGATCGCCTTGGTAGCCTTAGCGATCTCTTCGACAGCGGAGCGGCCCTTGATGGCGATGAGCTCGCCCTGTCCGTGTAGCAATGGAATAGTCAGTCCAGCCAAGTTGGTCAGAGCAGATACGGCACGGGCCGTGACATAGCGTGCGTTGACGACGTCGACCATCTGCTCTGCACGGCCACGCATCACGGTGACGTTGTCCAGACCCAGATCATCGATAACCTCGGAGAGCCAGATGCAGCGGCGCTCCAGAGGCTCAATAAGCGTCAATTTGAGGTCCGCGCGGGCGATTGCCAAGCAGAGCCCTGGAAGGCCAGCACCGGAGCCTACGTCGGCTACCTCAGCGTCCTTCTCCATGGCCTCTTCGATCACGGCGCAGTTGAGCACGTGACGGGACCACAGACGGGGTACTTCCCGTGGGCCAAGAAGCCCGCGCTCAATGCCCGAGGTCGCCAGATGCTCCACATAGCGCTTGGCAAGATCCAGGCGGTCACCGAAGATCTTCTCGGCAGCCAGGGTCTCTTCTGCAGTAAGGCTGAGGTCCTCAGTCATGGTCGTTGGTCCTTAGGTCGATCAGCACGCTCTCGCGTGATGGTTCTTAGCTGTCCAGTACCGAAATAACGATATGGCGTCGGGTCGATTCACCCTCGGATTCCGAGTGCAGTCCTGCATCGGCGATCACGTCGTGCACGAGCTTGCGCTCGTAGGCGCTCATTGGATCCAAGTGGGTCTTCTCGCCGGTTTCGCGTACCGACGCAATAGCATCTTCAGCGATCTTGCGGAGCAGTTCTGCGCGCTCTGCGCGGTAGCCGGCAATATCCAGGATCAAGCGCGAACGTTCACCGGTAGCAGTGAGCACTGCCAGCCGGGTGAGTTCCTGGAGGGCATCGAGGACTTCTCCATCCTTGCCTACGAGGCTCTCCAACGAGGCGTCTGCGTCCTCGGCAAGGATCGAGATGTAGGTGCGGCCACCGCGGATCTCGATGTCGATATCGCCGTCCAGATCTGCAATGTCCAGAAGCTCTTCGAGGTAGTCGGCGGCGACGTCGCCCTCGTCCAGAACTTCCTGGTCGTCTTCGATCTGGTTTTCCAGTTCTGGTGCGTCGATGTTCTCAGTTGCAGTCATGGCTACTTCTTCTTTCGACGGTTCTTGCGCTGCGGCTGTTCACGCTGGCCCTTGGCCTGTTGCTCCGCCGCGGCGGCGGCAGCGGCGTCAGCGTCTTCCTTCTTCACGCCTACTGGAGGCAGGCCCTTGGCGGCGCGGCGAACGTTAAGTTCGCGCTCTGCTTCCGAACCAGGGGTCGGGTTGTTGCGGATAACCCAGAACTGCTGGCCCAGGGTCCACAGGTTCGAAGCGGTCCAGTAAATCAGCACACCGATTGGGAAGTTGATACCACCGATACCGAAGACCAGGGGCAGGATGTACAGCATCATCTTCTGCTGCTGCATGAACGGGCCCTCGAGGGCCTCCTTGCTCATGTTCTTGGTCATCAGCTGTCGCTGGGTGAAGAACTGCGATGCGGTCATTGCAAGGATCATGACCACCGCAACGATGATCACTGCCCAGTTGATGGCACCGGAATTGATGGTGCCCAAGAAGGTCTCGGACAGCGGAGCGCCCAGGATCGAGGAATTGTCGAAGCTGCGGATGTGCTCAGCGGACAGAGCGCCGATCGAACGTCCATCATCGCTGGCGCGGGAGGCTTCGTTCAGAACGCGGAACAGCGCGAAGAAGAACGGCATCTGCACGAGCAGGGGCAAGCAGGAAGACAGCGGGTTGGTCTTATGCTTCTTGAACAGCGCCTGCTGCTCCTGAACCATAGCCTGGCGCGACATCTGGTCGGTCTTGCCCTTGTACTTGGCCTGCAGCTTGCGCAGATCAGGCTGCAGTGCCTGCATCGCGCGCTGGGACTTGATCTGCTTGACGAACACTGGGATCAGCAAAGTACGGATCAGCAGCACGAGGAAGATGATCGACAAGGTCCAGGTAACACCCGAATCCCCGTTCATTCCAATCGCGGTGAACAGTTCGTGGAATGCCCACAGAACCCACGAGACTACGTACGTAAACGGAGTCAGTATCGTGTCTAGGAAGTTGTTCATCAGTGGTCGAGCTCCTTGCGGCCGCTTTCCGCGGCGTCTTCATCGTCGGGAATCACAGGATGATTCAGAACTATGATCCTCGGCAGTTTGCCTTCTGGCCAAATCCTCGGTCCCTCAGGAACGTGGTCGACGCCTCCGTGGGACCACGGATTGCATCGGAGAATCCGCCAAGTGGTCAATCCGGCGCCTTTGACAACGCCGTGCTGAGTCACTGCTTCGAGCCCATAGGCAGAACAGCTAGGAAAGTATCGGCATACATCGCCATATAGTGGCGAGATGAGTTTTCGGTAAGTCTTGAGCAGCCCGATAACGATGTTGCGTGGGATATCGATGATGAACCACAGCAAACCGGTACGCGGAGCTAAGTCCTTACGCATCAGCGCGCCTCAATCTTGCGCAAAACAGCGGAGAAGGCTGAATTGACCTGGGAGTTGAGTTCTTCCCAAGAGAGTTCGGCGGCGCCAGGAAGTGCACGGAAGACGAAATCGACGTCGCCGTCCACGCGCCGCAGCTCGTGGGCGATTTCCCGCATTCGTCGTTTGGTGAGGTTCCTTTTAACGGCAATACCTACAGCCTTGGAAACAATGAATCCAAACCTGTCACCAAGGAACTCTTCGGTTTCTCGGTGCCGTGCATATAGCACGACGTTCCGGCGTCCGCTTCGGACGCCGGAACGTACAGTGGCTGTAAGGTCTTGCGCTAGGCGCAGTCGCTGATTCTTAGGCAACATCGGCTTCGGGTTGCTCTTTAGCTGAGCTCGTTGAAGTCATGCTGCCAAGAGCTGTTTCGCAAATTTATGCGGACAGCTCGGTGCGACCCTTGCCGCGACGTGCCGAAAGGATGGCACGACCTGCACGGGTACGCATACGAAGGCGGAAGCCATGCTTCTTCGAACGACGACGGTTGTTAGGCTGAAAAGTCCGCTTGCTCACGGTGACACTCCAAAACGTTTTAGATGATGCGTACTACCCGTTACTAGCTAGCTGGATAACAACAGGATGACGCTCGTGCTTTTTATAAAATGCGCTTTTTTCGCGGGCTCTTCCAAAAATGAGCAAGTCGCAAAAAGATGCGCATAGGACTGAATAACAATAGAAAACTATGCGCGCAAGGTCAAATTGGCGCAAGAGTTCTGCCCATGCTCCCTGCTTCGAGAGTCGGCCTGTGAATAATCTACCCCAGACTTGTGGATTAAGGCTGTGCATAACGAAAGAAAATTCACAGTTTTCCGCAAAACAGCTAGTCATCTCGCAGCGAAAAACGCTTGATTTCAAGGGAAAACCCGTTTTCCACAGTAATAACACCCGGTTTTTCCACGGAGCTGTGCATAACTGTGTGGATGATGGATAGAATCAATGCAGACGTGGTCCAGAAAACGACGTTTTAGAAGCCTGGAAACAGGATTCTTGTGACCAAGATTGCATTTAAACGGAAGCGGGGCGCCCTTAGTGAGCAGCGACGAAACCAATAGCATTGGTAGCTCTTGGCGCCAAGTCATCCGGAAGATCGAGGATGATGATCGCGTCAAGGCGCGTTACCGTGCCTTCGTATCGCTGGCTAAACCTCAGGGACTAATCGGTACGACGCTCTTAGTTGCGGTACCCAATGACCTCACCCGCGATATTCTGCAGACTCAGCTGCGCGAGCCGCTGGATGAAGCACTGCGAGAAGTCTTCCAGGACGAGATCCGTTGCGCCGTCAGCGTTGATCTCTCGCTCTCGGATGAGCTCGAAGAAGATGAGCCTGAAGCCAAAGCCGCCGCGCCGTCAGCTCCAGCAGTCGTTGAGACTCCTGGTCCGCGCCCCCAGCCAGCACCGCAGCCAACTCCCCCATCGAATTCGCAGGAGTTCGGCCGGCTGAACCCGAAGTACATTTTCGACACCTTCGTGATCGGCTCATCGAACCGCTTTGCCCACGCCGCAGCCGTTGCTGTTGCCGAAGCGCCGGCCAAGGCCTACAACCCGCTGTTCATCTATGGTGATTCAGGTCTGGGCAAGACTCACTTGCTGCATGCCATTGGCCACTACGCACGCCATCTCTACAAGGGCATCCGCGTGCGCTACGTTAACTCCGAAGAGTTCACCAATGATTTCATCAACTCGATCCGCGACGACGAGGGCGCAAGTTTCAAGCAGACTTACCGCAATGTCGACATTCTGCTCATTGACGACATTCAGTTCTTGGCCAACAAGGACGCTACCCAGGAAGAGTTCTTCCATACCTTCAATGCGCTGCACAACCACAACAAGCAGGTTGTCATCACCTCTGATCTGCCTCCCAAGCAGCTGCAGGGATTCGAAGACCGCATGCGTTCGCGCTTCGAGTGGGGCCTGCTGACCGATATTCAGCCACCAGAGCTGGAGACGCGTATTGCGATTTTGCGTAAGAAGGCCGACGCCGAAAATCTTTCAGCTCCAAGTGATGTCATGGAGTACATTGCTTCGCGTATTTCCACGAATATCCGGGAACTCGAAGGTGCTTTGATCCGTGTCACCGCTTTCGCGTCGCTGAATAACCAGCCCGTGGACCTTGCATTGGCCGAAACCGTGCTCAAGGACTTGATCAGCGAAGACGGGGCCCAGGAAATCACGCCGTCGACCATCATCAAGCAGACCGCAGAGTACTTCGGACTGAGTATTGATGAGCTGAACAGCAAATCGCGAACTCGTACTTTGGTCACCGCGCGCCAGATCGCCATGTACTTGCTGCGTGAGCTTACCGACATGTCGTTGCCGAAGATTGGTGCAGAACTTGGCGGCCGCGACCACACCACCGTGATTCACGCAGATCGTAAGATCCGTGAGCTCATGGCCGAGCGTCGAGCGATCTTTAATCAGGTCACCGAGCTAACCAACCGGATTAAGCAGAGCCAGCGGGAGCACTAGCGGCGAGAAATCACAGGTGTGGATAAGACTGTGGATGATTTGGTGAAGACCTGCGGATAAGTGCGCAAACCATGTGGACGTTAAAAATCGTGGAACTGAGTATCAACAGGATGGTGGAACTGAGTCTCACGTTCAACCACAGATTGTTCACATGCACAATCGTGGGCGGGTCTGGGGTTACAGGCCTTATCCACAGTATCCACAAGGGTTATTAACACTTCTCCTTTAAACCCTTAATCATCCAAATAACGAGTCCACTCCACACCCTCGAGCCAAATCCTGTGCAGAACAATTTTTTTGTTGCATCGTCCACACTTCGTTCATTGAGCAGACGTTGCGCTATCAGGGCGTGGCAAGATTAGATGGATAAAACGTGCAATTACCTGCTCTATGCTTAAGAACTTGGCGAGGGAACAACCTTCTTGGCCTGACTTAAGACTTATGGGTTCCGAAAGGCGGATTTTTCGTGAAGTTCAGCGTTGAAAAGGATGTATTGGCAGACGCCGTATCCTGGACTGCCCGGTCCCTGGCACAGCGACCACCATCACCTGTTTTGGCTGGCATTCTCATCACCACCCATGAAGGCCTGGTTCGGCTCGAGGGATTCGACTATGAGATTTCCTCGCATATTGAGATTCCCGCGGACATTTCTGAGCAGGGTTCGATCTTGGTTTCCGGCAAGCTCTTGGCTGAGATCACCCGATCGCTGCCTAACTCGACGGTCACCTTGGAGACCGAAGGCTCGAAGATCTCGCTGACCTGTGGCCGTTCACGATTCCACCTGGCCACCATGCCAGTTGATGAATACCCAACCCTGCCTGAACTTCCAGCTATCGCCGGCACTATCGATGGCCAAGCATTCTCCGAAGCTGTATCGCAGGTTATCGTTGCGGCGTCCAAGGACGACACCTTGCCAGTTCTCACCGGCATCAAGGTTGAAATTGAAAACGACCTGATCACGTTCTTGGCCACGGACCGCTACCGTCTGGCTCTGCGTGAACTCAATTGGACTCCTAACCAGGCGGAAATCTCGACCTCCTTCCTGATCAAGGCCAAGACCCTCAACGAAGTTGCCAAGACTCTCTCGAGCTCTGGCGAGCTGAAGCTTGCAATGAGCGAGAACGGCGAAATGGTTGGCTTCGAAAGCTCCAACCGCCGGACCACTTCGTTGCTGATCAATGGCGAATACCCGAAGATCCGCTCGCTGTTCCCAAGCGACACCCCAATCCATGCCACCGTTCGCACCAGCGAGCTGATGGAAGCTGTTCGTCGTGTATCGGTGGTTGCCGAACGCAATACCCCAGTTCGCATGGCTTTTACCGATGGCCAGCTGACCTTGGATGCCGGCACCGGCGAAGACGCGCAGGCTGAAGAAGCTATTGTTGCGTCTCTTCGCGGCGAAGACATCGTCGTGGCCTTCAACCCGACCTTCTTGTCCGAAGGCCTGAACTCCTTCAATACCGATTTCGTGCGCTTCTCCTTCACCAGTGCGCCCAAGCCGGCCATGCTGACCGGCCAGAAGAAGCTGGATGAGGATGACCAGGACCAGTATCGCTACCTCGTGATGCCGGTTCGGTTGCCCAACTCGAACTAAGCCAATTTCGTGGTGGATGGCTTTAACCATCCACCACCTTCTTTCTGTCAGGACCTCGGTGTATATCTCGCAGCTTTCACTCACGGGCTTCCGCTCGTATGCGCAGGCCGACGTGCACCTGGCCCCTGGGATCAACGTTCTGATCGGCCCCAACGGCGTCGGCAAAACCAATATCGTTGAGTCCGTTGGCTATTTGGCCAATCTCTCTTCGCATCGCGTGAGCAATGACGCCCCGTTGCTGCATTTCGGTTCTGAGCGCGCGCTGATTCGCGGCACCGTGCATCGTGGCCCGCAAACCACGGTGATCGAGGTCGAAATCACCAGTGGGAAGGTCAATCGTGCCCGCATCAACCGGGCCAACCCGGTTCGCGCTCGGGAGATCCTGGGCATGGTGCGCACCGTGCTCTTCGCCCCGGAGGACATGGCACTGATCAAGGGCGACCCGTCCAACCGCCGCAAGTTCTTGGACGAGCTCCTGGTAGCCCTGCGCCCGGTAGACGCCGGTACCAAGAACGACTACGACCGCATCGTGAAGCAACGCAATGCCCTGCTCAAATCCATCCGCGGCAAGTCCAAGCTGAGCACCTCGCAGGAAAACACCCTCAAGGCCTGGGATCTGCAGTTGGCCTTGACGGGCGCTCGATTGATCCGCGGACGCCTTGACGTCCTGGCCTTGATTCGCCCGTACATGCAGGCCGCCTACGCGGATTTGGCCGATGGCGCGAAGGAAGCGCGCGCCGTCTACCGGTCCTCGCTCGAGGGCGAACTCGATGAAAACAGCCTGCCGGCAGAGGATCTTGAGTCCTTGGACCAAGAAGAAATCCAGGAACTGCTGCTGAACGCCATTGAAGTTAATCGCGGTCGGGAAGTCGACCGCGGAATTTCGCTCTTTGGACCGCACCGGGACGATCTGACCCTGATCCTGGGACCGACCCCTGCCAAGGGCTATGCCTCGCACGGGGAAACCTGGTCCTTTGCCCTGGCCCTGCGCCTTGCCGCCTACCGTGTTTTCGGCGATGACGATCCCCGCCCAGGTTCTGGACCCATCCTGATCCTTGATGATGTCTTTGCCGAGCTGGACACCACCCGTCGTGATCGTTTGGCGCATATCGTTGCCGGAGCCGAGCAGGTTCTGGTGACCGCCGCCGTTGTCGAAGATGTTCCAGAAGCACTGAAGGGACATTACTTCCAGGTCTCCCCTGGCCAGGTTGTCGATGCATGAGCCATCAGAACGGGATGAACACCGCTTCGATCCAGAGATCGATGCGGCCAAAGCACTGCTCAACCGCATGCGAAAGCTCGCCGAAGAACGTGGCGAGAAGCGCATAGATGCGGCGCGCATGGACAAAGTGCGCAAGCGAAAAGCCGCCCGCCGCGGATTCGCCGCGGAAAAGCCGGAATCCGCCGAGGGCGCGATCCGCGATCCGCGCGCCATCGGCGAAGTAGTCTCCCGCTTGTCCAAGTCCCGCGGCTGGAACACCCAGGTCGCGGTCGGATCGGTACTCGGCCGCTGGCCCGACATCATTGGCGTGGAGAACGCGAAGCACTGCAAGCCGGAATCCTTTGAAGACACTGTGGTGGTGATGCGCTGCGATACAACAGCGAGAGCTGCGCAAATGCGCCTGCTCAGCCACGATATTCTGAAGAAATTCGATGCCGAGTTGGGTCCCGGGATCGTCACCGTGCTCAAGGTGCTCGGGCCTAATGCTCCCTCCTGGCGCCATGGCATGCGTTCGGTGGCCGGCCGGGGTCCACGCGACACATACGGGTAGAAATTGCTGGCACGGCATATGGCGCACTCACGGACCCGGAGGGTGGATCCCCCCACACTTGATCGCCACAACTGCCTCAGAACGTCAATTAGCAGCTTTTGGTGGGCGATTTAGGCCTCAAAGTCACCGTTTATTTTGGTCTACGCGGTAGAATTAGAGGTAGTGAAATGACTCCGCTGCGGGCTTGCCCGGTGGCGGTGTCCCTCCAGACCATGATTGCCTGACGCGCTGAATCCATCGCAGCGGGCAATCGCGCGCCAAATCCGAGGAGTTCGTAGCACCCGTGTCTACCGAAAATGCTTCACCGCAGGAACCGGCTGAAAGCCAAGCCCCCGCGGAATCGATGACTTCCAAAGTCGAACACACTTACGGCGCCCAGGATATTACCGTCCTCGAAGGACTCGAAGCGGTACGCAAACGTCCGGGCATGTACATCGGTTCCACCGGCCCTCGAGGCCTGCACCACTTGGTCTACGAAGTCGTCGACAACTCCGTCGATGAGGCGCTGGCTGGCTACTGCGACACCATCAACGTCACGCTGCAGGCAGATGGCGGCGTGCGCTGTGAAGATAACGGCCGCGGTATCCCAGTAGACATCCACCCAACCGAGGGCAAGCCAACCGTAGAGGTTGTCATGACCATCCTGCACGCAGGCGGCAAGTTCGGCGGCGGCGGCTACGCGGTCTCCGGCGGCCTGCACGGTGTGGGCATCTCCGTGGTGAACGCCCTGTCCGAGAAGGTCGACACCATCGTTCGCCGCCAGGGCCATGCGTGGCGCATCGGCTTCGGCAACGGCGGCCACACCGTCCAGGAGCTGACCAAGGGCGAAGAAACCGAGCTGACAGGCACCAGCCAGACCTTCTACCCGGATCCGGAAATCTTCGAGACCACCGAATTCGATTTCGAGACGCTTCGCGCCCGTTTCCAGCAGATGGCCTTCCTGAACAAGGGCCTGCGCATCACCCTCACCGATGAGCGCGTGCAGGACAACGAAGAGCCCGAGGCCGAGGTCGAGGAGGAAATCGAGAACCAGGTAGTCAAGCCGCGCACCGTGGACTACCTGTACAAGGACGGCCTGCTGGACTACGTCAAGCACCTGAACGCCGCCAAGAAGATCGAACTGGTCCACGACGAGGTCATCGCCTTCGAATCCGAAGATGCTGCCCGCGGCATCAGCCTGGAAATCGCGATGCAGTGGACCAGCGCCTACGCCGAATCCGTGCACACCTACGCGAACACCATCAACACCCATGAAGGCGGCACCCACGAAGAGGGCTTCCGCGCGGCCCTGACCGGCCTGCTCAACCGCTACGCACGCGATAACAAGATCCTGCGCGAAAAGGACGACAACCTCACCGGCGAGGACGCCCGCGAAGGGTTGACCGCCGTGATTTCGGTCAAGCTCTCCGAGCCCCAGTTCGAGGGCCAGACCAAGACCAAGCTGGGCAACTCGATGGCCCGAGGCTTCGTCCAGGGCGTGGTCAACGAGGAACTGGGCGACTGGTTCGAGCGCAACCCGAACGTGGCCCGCGACATCATCCGCAAGGCCCAACTGGCTTCGCAGGCCCGCATGGCCGCCCGCAAGGCCCGCGACAACGCCCGCCGCAAGTCGCCGATGGAATCCTTCGGCATGCCGGGCAAGCTCTCGGACTGCTCCTCGAAGAACCCTGCCGAGTGCGAAGTGTTCATCGTGGAGGGCGACTCCGCAGGAGGCTCCGCCAAGCGCGGACGCGACCCGCACACCCAGGCCATCCTGCCGCTGCGCGGCAAGATCCTGAACGTGGAGCGTGCCCGCCTGGACCGCGCGCTGGGCAATGCCGAAGTGCAGGCGATGATCACCGCCTTCGGCACCGGCATCGGCGAAGAGTTCGACATGGCCAAGCTGCGCTACCACAAGATCGTGCTGATGGCCGATGCCGACGTGGACGGCCAGCACATCACCACGCTGCTGCTGACCTTGATCTTCCGCTTCATGCGCCCGCTGATCGAGCACGGTTACGTCTACCTGGCAGCCCCGCCGCTGTACCGCATCAAGTGGTCCAATGCGCCGCATGACTACGTGTTCTCCGATAAGGAACGCGATGATGCGCTGCTCGCCGGCCAGGCATCGAACAAGCGCCTGCCCAAGGACAACGGCATCCAGCGCTACAAGGGCCTGGGCGAGATGGACTACTCGGAACTGTGGGACACCACCATGGATCCGGAACACCGTACGCTGCGCCAGGTCACCATGGACGACGCCGCAGCCGCGGACGAGGTGTTCTCCGTGCTGATGGGCGAGGACGTCGAGTCCCGCCGTAACTTCATCCAGCAGAACGCCAAGGACGTGCGCTTCCTGGATATCTAGCCGGCCGCCGCCACCACAGATATCCACCGAAGACTTTTTTGACTTGTAAGGGAAGAAATTGAGCGACGAGCAAACCCCTGAGAACGCACCAATGGACGGCGAGATCATCGAGCCGGTCCCAGAAGGCGGTCGCATCGACCAGATCGACCTGCAGACCGAAATGCAGCGTTCGTACCTCGACTACGCCATGGCCGTCATTGTCGGCCGTGCGCTGCCGGATGTGCGCGATGGCCTGAAGCCTGTGCACCGCCGCGTGCTGTACGCAATGTACGACGGCGGCTACCGCCCTGAGCGCTCGTACAACAAGTGCGCCCGCGTGGTCGGCGAAGTCATGGGCCAGTACCACCCGCACGGCGACACCGCGATCTACGATGCGCTGGTCCGCCTGATCCAGGACTGGGTCATGCGCTACCCGCTGGCCCTGGGCCAGGGCAACTTCGGCTCCCCAGGCAACGACGGCGCCGCCGCCCAGCGTTACACCGAAACCAAGATGGCCCCGCTGGCCATGGAAATGGTCCGCGACATCAACGAGAACACCGTTGATTTCCAGGACAACTACGACGGCAAGAACCAGGAACCAACGGTTCTTCCGGCGCGTTTCCCCAACCTTTTGGTCAACGGCTCCTCCGGCATCGCCGTGGGCATGGCAACCAACATCCCGCCGCACAACCTGCGCGAAGTCGCCGAGGGCGTGCAGTGGTACCTGAAGAACCCGGAAGTTTCGCGCGAGGAGCTGCTCGCCGAGCTGATGCTGCGCGTGAAGGGCCCGGACTTCCCATCCGGCGCCATGATCCTGGGCACCAAGGGCATCGCCGATGCCTACCGCACCGGCCGCGGCTCGATCACCATGCGCGCAGTGGTCAACGTGGAGGAAATCCAGGGACGCACCTGCCTGGTGGTCACCGAACTGCCGTACATGGCCAACCCGGATAACCTCGCGGTGAAGATCGCCGAACTGGTCCGCGACGGCAAGATCGCCGGCATCGCCGACATGCGCGACGAGACCTCGGGCCGCACCGGCCAGCGCCTGGTCATCGTGCTCAAGCGCGATGCCGTGGCCAAGGTAGTGCTGAACAACCTGTACAAGCACACCGAGCTGCAGTCCAACTTCTCGGCCAACATGCTCGCGATCGTCGACGGGGTGCCGCGCACCCTGCCGCTGGATGGATTCATCCGCCACTGGGTCACCCACCAGATCGAAGTGATCGTCCGCCGTACCGAATACCGCCTGAAGAAGGCCGAGGAAGAAGCCCACATCCTGCGCGGCCTGCTCAAGGCCCTGGATGCCCTGGACGAGGTCATCGCCCTGATTCGCCGCTCGGCTACCACCGAGGCGGCGCGCGACGGGCTGATGGAACTGCTGGACATCGACGAGGCGCAGTCCCGCGCCATCCTCGACATGCAGCTGCGCCGCCTGGCCGCCCTCGAGCGCCAGAAGATCCAGGATCGCCATGCCGAGCTCGAGCGCATGATCGCCGAATTCCAGGCGATCATCGCCGATCCGGCACGCCAGCGCCAGATAGTCTCCGAAGAACTGGCCGAGATCGTCGACAAGCATGGCGACGACCGCCGTACCAAGGTGCTGATGGGCTACGACGGCGACATGAGCGTCGAAGACCTGATTCCCGAAGAGGAAATGGTCGTCACCATCACCCGCGGCGGCTACGTCAAGCGCACCCGCATCGACAACTACCGTTCGCAGGCACGTGGCGGCAAGGGCATCAAGGGCGCGAACCTGCGCGGGGACGACGTGGTGGAGCACTTCTTCGTCACCTCGACCCACAACTGGCTGCTGTTCTTCACCAACCACGGCCGGGTTTACCGCACCAAGTGCTACGAGCTGGCCGAGGCCGGCCGCGATGCCAAGGGCCAGCACGTAGCCAACGTGATGGCCTTCCAGCCGGATGAGCACATTGCCCAGGTGCTGGACCTGCGCACCTACCAGGATGCGGCCTACCTGATGCTGGCTACCCGCAACGGCTTGGTGAAGAAGACCCGCCTGGAGGATTACGACACCAACCGCACCGCCGGCGTGATCGCGATCAACCTGCGCGAGGACGATGAACTGGTCTCCGCGCAGCTGGTCAGTGAATCCGATGACGTGATGCTCGTCTCACGCAAGGGCCAGTCGGTCCGCTTCACCGCCACCGATACCGCGCTGCGCCCCATGGGCCGTGCAACCTCGGGCGTGACCGGAATGAAGTTCCGCGAAGACGATGAGCTGCTGGCAGCCGATGTGGTCCGCGAAGGCTCCTATGTCTTCACCGTGACCAACGAGGGCTACGCCAAGCGCACCACCGTGGAGGAATACCGTGTGCAATCCCGCGGTGGTTTGGGCATTAAGGTGGCCAAGCTCAACGAGGAACGCGGTGAGCTGGTTGGCGCGCTGATCGTCGACGAGACCGATGAGGTCTTGGTGGTGATGGGCTCGGGCAAGGTGGTCCGCTCGGCCGTTTCACAGGTTCCTTCGAAGGGCCGCGACACGATGGGCGTCATCTTCGCCAAGCCGGACAAGAAGGACCGGATCCTTGCGGTTGCCAAGAACTCTGAGACCGAGCTCGAAGAGAACTTGGAGGAAGATGCCGTAACGTTGGACGCAGAAAACACGATCGATGAGTCATCGGCTGTGCCAGAAAACGAATCCGGCGCGGAAAACGATGACGACACTAACGGAGGTAACGCATGAGCACGCCCTCGACGCCACGCCCCAGCGGCGGTGCCCCGAAGAGCGCAGCGCCGCGACCTACCCAGGTAAAGCGTCCGGCTCCGACCGGTACTGGCGCCCGTCCGGCTAGCGCCGGCGCACGACCAGCAACAGGCCAAGCGCGTCCAGCGGGCCAGCGCCCGACAGGAGCGCCGCAGCGCCCAACCAGCCAGCAGCGTCCGGCCAATGGCCAGGATCGCCTGGTTCGTCCAGCGCCCAAGGCAAAGGTCCGCAAGGCCCGCCTGCTGGTTTCCAAGGTGGAGCCCTTCTCGGTTCTGAAGCTGGCCTTCCTGCTCTCGGTAGCTTTCGGTGTGATCACCGTGGTTGCCGCCGTGGGCATCTGGGCTGTCTTGGATCTGACCGGAACCTTTGATGCGTTCAACCAGCTGATGCGCGAGGCCATTGGCGCCGACGGCAACTTCGACCTGCGCGACACCATGTCGCTGGGCCAGGTGGCTTCCTACGCGACGATCATCGCAGTGGTGAACGTAGTGGTAATTTCCGTGGTCTCCATGCTTGGCGCGGTGCTGTACAACATTGCTGCTTCACTGGTCGGCGGAGCCGGAGTGACCCTCACCGACGACTAGGAACACCCCAAGTCGAGCCCGGGATTCATGCTGTGATGCATGACACCCGGGCTCGATTTGTATCTTTGGGAGAACACCGGTAAAGTTTTATTTCGTTCCGAAGGGAACAAAAACAAAAGCAAGGGCGTATAGCTCAGGCGGTTAGAGCGCTTCGCTGATAACGAAGAGGTCCCAAGTTCAAGTCTTGGTACGCCCACGGAAACCTTGCTGGAGAGAAAGAGGGAGTAATGAAAAAGTTCCTGGTTCTCGCATCGATCGCGGCTGCTGCAGTAGTCTTGGTCAAGAAAGCGAAGGCTTCGTCGGAAACGAAGGAAACCTGGCATCAGGTAGCCGATAAAGTTTCCTAAAGCTTTTGGGGCCTTAGCTCAGTTGGTAGAGCGTCTGCTTTGCAAGCAGAATGTCAGGAGTTCGATTCTCCTAGGCTCCACAAAAGAAAGTGGCGGAAAGTGAAAACTTTCCGCTAATTCTTTTTGATTGATTCGGATGAATTGATCTTGGAGTGGAAACTTCAAAATTGAATACGGGGCCTTAGCTCAGTTGGTAGAGCGTCTGCTTTGCAAGCAGAATGTCAGGAGTTCGATTCTCCTAGGCTCCACATTTGCCAAAAGGCGGAAAGTGAAAACTTTCCGCCTTTTGCGTATCCAGAAGAAAATTCTATTTCGCTAGTGCCGGATCCGGGCCATCCGGACATGCTCATAGTGTCCAATAAGCTGCTCGCCAATGCTGTGCCAGGACCGATCCTGGACACTGCTAAGCGCAGCGCTGGCAAAAGCCAGCCGTTTCGCATCGTCATAGGCCAAGTCGCTGACCCGACTGCGCAGCTCACTAAGGTTTCCTGGCTGATAGAGCCAGCCCGTGCGCGAGGAATCCACCAGATCCAGCGGTCCCCCACGGCCTACGGCCACGACAGGCACACCACAGGCCATGGCTTCCTGAATGGTCTGGCAAAAGGTCTCTGAGGCGCCAGGATGCACAAAGATGTCCATCGAAGCCATGACCTCGGCCAAGCGTTCCCCGGAAAGGAAACCGGTGAAGTGGGCGTTGGGCAAAAGGCTGCGCAGTTCGTCCTCGAGTGGGCCGGAACCGACGATCACCAGCCGAGTATTCTCAAGACTCGCCAGGGCCTGCAGGTCCGCGACCTGCTTCTCTGCTGCCAGCCGGCCGACGTAGCCAATGACTACCTCGTCATTCGGGGCAACCGCCTGCCTGAACTGCTCGCTTCGCCGTCTTGGCGTGAACTGCGCTGTATCTACTCCCCTGCCTGAAATGGCAAGCCGCGGAACGCCCAGAGATTCGAGCTGGTGGTAGGAAAACGTGCTTGGAACCAGAGTGAGGTCCGCACCCGTGTGGATCGCTCTGACGTGCTCCCAGAGCCTCTGCGTCAGCCACGGCATTTTGTAGCGTGCCGCGTAGCTGGGAACCTCGGTCTGATACAGCGCCACGGTGGGCAATTCGAGTTCCTGTGCAGCGCGCAGAGCCTGCCATCCAAGGATGAACGGGCTAGCCAGATGAACTACGTCGACGCGCTCTCGAGCCAGCATCTTGCGCAGGCGCGCCACACTGGTGGCAGCTACCCGAACCTCGGGATAGCTTGCCAAAGGCATCGACGGAACTGTGAGGATCTTGAAGCCCTGATAGAGCTTTGGCACGCCATGGCCTGACAGCTCCCCTGCCAGCGAGCCTGCAGGGGTAATGACCACGGCCTCCTGGCCAGTCTGCCTGAGGTGATCCAGCGTCTTGAGGATTGAGTTGGTGACCCCATTGAAATGGGGAAGGAACGATTCAGCGACGATTGCTACCTTCACATCTTCAGCATGCTTTTCGTCAATTACACGCAAGTGAATATGACAAGGGCAGTGGATTAACTTCAGTTGTCTCGTTGTGGCCGCAACTCTTTAGTGGCAAAATACCTAGGTGCCCTATGAACAGTCCAGCCCTTCCGCCGCGGCGGCAAATGCCAACAAGAACGAAAAAGACTCCCGCATCGCGGTACTGCTCTTCCCTGTGCTGATTTTGCTGGGCGGACTGTGCGGAATGCTTGTTCCCCAAGCGTTCGTGGGGTTTTCCGGATGGATAAATCCCCTGCTGATGGTGATCATGTTCTGCATGGGGCTGACGCTGACCTTGCCAGACTTCGCCCTGGTGTTCAAGAACCCGTTGCCGGTGCTCGGCGGTGTCACAGCGCAGTTCATCCTGATGCCATCCATGGGCTGGCTGGTCGCCACGCTGCTGCAGCTTGACCCGGCCTTGGCCGCCGGCCTGATCCTGGTTGGCTGCGCACCAGGAGGCACGGCATCGAATGTGGTTTCCTACCTGGCTCGAGGCAATGTCGCCCTGTCCGTTGCCATGACTTCCGTGTCGACCTTGCTCGCACCGCTGCTGACCCCGGCGCTGGCCTTGTGGCTGGCTGGCCAGTACATGCCAGTCGATGCTGGATCCATGGCCGTCAGCGTCATCAAGATCGTACTGATCCCTGTGGTCCTAGGCATCGTCCTGCGCATGCTGTTCAACCAGTTCGTGGCGAAGATCGGTGGTGTGCTGCCATGGCTGTCGGTACTAGCCATCACCTTCGTGGTGACGGTCATCGTCGCGGGCAGTGCACAGACGATTTTGACTGCTGGCCTGCTGGTCCTGGTTGCGGTCATTTTGCATAATGCCCTGGGCCTGGCTTTGGGGTATGCCATGGGTGTCCTGTTGCGCGTTCCCGAAGCTTCCCGGCGAACAATCGCCATCGAAGTCGGCATGCAGAATTCAGGCCTCGCCGGTGGGCTAGCGAAGCAATACTTCTCGCCTGAAGCCGCTCTGCCAGGTGCCGTATTCTCTGTTTGGCATAACTTGTCCGGCGCATTGATCGCAGCTTATTGGCGGAGAAAAGACGCTAAATAGCTCGAGAGTGCGGGCACGGATAAAAGTATTCCATCATAAGAATATCTTGATCTGTCCAAGTATTCGCCGGATCCGGCACGTTCCAAGTTCGAATGAAGCCCATGCGCTGGGAAACTGTAATCTTGGTTGGTGACCATCTTGCTTGCCTTGGTCGGAATTCTCGGGATTTCGGCATCTGGCCCCATTATTGCCGCCTTCCCTGGTGTCCCGGTTCTCTCCATGGCCTTTTGGCGCAATGGAGCTGCGGCGGCCGCGCTCAGCGCACCGGCACTGCGAAAGAACTCCAAAGCTTATCTGCAGATGACCGGGCGAGAATGGTTCTTCACCGGGGTAGCAGGTGTAGCTCTCGCACTGCATTTCGTGTGCTTCATGTATTCGATGCGACTAACCAGCGTGGCTGCTGGAACGGCACTGGTGTGCATCCAAGGTGTCTGGATCGCGATTTACCAGGTTCTTCGCGGAACCAAATATCGAACGCAGGTTTTCCTTGGCATGGGCATTGCGCTGCTTGGTGCAATCATCATCACGGGATTCGACATGGGGCTGGGACGTGATGCCATCATTGGCGACCTCTTGGCACTAGCCGGTGGCGTCTTGGCCGCTGTGTACACGCTGGCCGGATCCGTGGCTCGCAGGACCTTGGGAACTACAACGTATGCCTCGAGCTGCTATGCCATTACCGCCGCAGTGCTGCTAATCCTTTGTTTCCTGACTGGAACGCCGATTTGGGGTTTCGACGCCCGAGGATGGATGGCGATCATTCTGCTGACGCTTTGCGCGCAGATCTTTGGCCATACCGCCATGAATCATTTGCTCAGCGTGCTCGGTCCGCTCACGGTCTCGACGCTGATTCTGCTCGAGATTCCTGGCGCGGCAATCCTAGCGGCAATGTTCTTGGGGCAGGTAGTTCCTATCGCTACCTATGCCGGGTTGGCCGTGATACTTGTTGGGCTTGCCCTCGTGATTCGAGGGCAAGCCCAACCAAAAGCAGCCTAGACGGCTTTATTTGTCATCTTCGAGGATTTCGCGGATTTCTTCCACGCTGGCTTCACGCGATTCAACAGGCTCGTGTGGTTGTGCAGGAAGTGGTTCGTTTTCCCATGGATCCTCAATTGGTTTCGAGGCCTTCCACACGGCTACCAGCACTGCGACAAGTCCCGCAATCAAGCCAACGGCTAGTACTTTTCCTGCTTTGCTCTTCTTGCTCATGCATTGCTCCCGATCCGAAAAAATTCACGCTATCCGACAGTTCAAGACTAGGCAGTTCTATGCCCAGTGGCCAGCAGTATCGGACAAGCAACCTAAGAATGGTCCAAATTTTCTCTCAACGCGTACGTCAGTATTTAGCGGGTCGAGCATAGATCGTGGAAGAATGAAGGCATGACCGCAAACGCAACTCATAAAGCCACGATTCACACTACTTTGGGCGATATCGTTGTCGATCTCTTCGGCAACCACGCACCAAAGACCGTAAAGAACTTCGTTGGCCTCTCGACCGGTGAGCAGGAGTGGGTACACCCAGAATCCGGTGACAAGAAGACCAACACCCCGCTGTACAGCGGAACCATCTTCCACCGCATCATTTCTGATTTCATGATTCAGGGTGGCGACCCACTGGGCCAGGGCTTCGGCGGCCCAGGCTACCAGTTCGATGATGAGATCCACCCAGAACTGAACTTCAACGAGCCTTACAAGCTGGCCATGGCCAACGCGGGCATCCGCATGGGCCGCGGAACCAACGGTTCGCAGTTCTTCATCACCACCGTTCCTACCACCTGGCTGCAGGGCAAGCACACCATCTTCGGTGAAGTCCTTGACGCTGACTCGCGCAAGATCGTTGACGCGCTGAACGCCGTTGCTACCGATGGCCGTGACAAGCCACTGGAAGACGTCGTTATCAACTCGGTCGACATCGAGACCCTGTAACAACACAGGCGCACCAACCCGAGGCTCCGACGATTCCCTAGCGGCATTGTCGGGGCCTCGAGTATTTAATCCTTCTCCCACAACTCAAGGCAGGTACTGATGTCCTTTGGACAGGTTTTCCCAGAGGGCCAAGCAACTCCGACGTGCTATCGACACCCGCAGACGGTGTCCTATGTTTCATGCCACCGGTGCGGACGTCCGGTCTGCCCGCAGTGCCAGGTCTCTGCACCTGTAGGTGTGCAATGCGTAGACTGCGTCGCGCAAGCCAATAAGAACCTGCCGCGGCAGAAGACCCAATTCGGTGGCCGGGCTCGATCCGGTGCTCCTGTTATCACCTACACTTTCATCGGCCTGAACGTGCTGGTGTATCTGCTGCAGTGGATCATCCCTGGATTCACCAATCAGCTTGTACTTGCGCCGGCTCTGGCCGCCTATGAGCCATGGCGCCTGATCACCAGCGCCTTTGCCCACTCCACGAGCTCCTTCTTGCACCTTGCCATGAACATGTACGGCGTCTACATCTTCGGCACCATGCTCGAACCAAGGATGGGACGGCTGCGCTTCACCTGGCTATACCTGCTCAGCGCTTTTGGCGGTTCACTGGGCGTTCTCCTGCTGAGCAACCCGATCAGCGCCACGCTCGGCGCTTCGGGCGCACTGGCAGGCTTGTTCCTCGCAACTTTCGTAGTGTTCCGTTCCAATAAGCAGGCACTTCGCTCCATGGGAATTATCCTGGCGCTGAATGTCGTTCTCGGCTTCGTTATTCCCAGTATTTCGTGGCAGGGGCATCTGGGCGGAGCGATATTGGGTATCCTCGCAGCCTGCTGCATTGTGCTGATCCCGCGAAGTAATCCACAGCGTGCGCGTACCCAGATACTTTTACTCACGGCCTTGTCGATTGCGTTGCTGGCAGCCCTTTACCTCTCCACGGAAGCAGTGAAGTGGCCCTTGGGATAGTTCGAAAAGAGGCAATACAGTTATCCACACTGCTTATCCACACTGTTAATAACTTACAAGCGTGTAACTCTCGAGGCCTAGTGGTTATTAACAGCCCCTAGGCCCCGTGATATCAGGGATATTCGCCTTCGAGTACCCAATACTCACAACCTTGTCCCCAGTTGTGGATAACTTTTTAACAACCCCTGTAGATAGTGCATATACGAATCCACCGACTGTTAATAACTTCGGGTTCGAAAGTTTAAACGAATCATGAGAATCACGGTTCAATAAGCGGAATCACGTCTTATCCACAGCCAGAATCCACAGTGTTAATAACTTACAAGCGTGTCATTTCAGTTTCCAATATCTCCGTCGACCTGTACTTTATCCGAAAAATCATGAACTCCACCCAAGTTCTCCCCAGCTGTGGATAACTTTGTGAACAACTGTTTGTAAAAGTTGTTCACAGTCACTGTGGATAAGAGTGTTTGCCTGTGGATTACTTGGTGAGAACTGGCAGGATCAGCATGCTGGCAAAGATGAGCATGACGGTTCCGATAAGTACATCAAGTACCTGCCACGCCTTGGGGTTGGCAAAGAGCGGGGCAAGGAAGCGTGCGGCGTAGGCAAGTGCGAAGAACCAAGTGAAGCTGGCAATGATCGCACCAGTGGCGAAATAGGGTGCGCCTGCGGCTTGGGAAGTAGCAATTGAACCAAGAAGCAGTACCGTGTCGATATAGACATGTGGATTCAGCCAGGTGAGGGCCAACGTCGTTCCGATGATCGAGACGGCTGTTGTTGCACCGGGGAGCCCTGAGACTTTCAGCGCCTCGGGCTTCAGTGCTCGGCGGAAAGCGAAAATCGCGTAGCTTGCCAGGAAGATGAAACCGCCTATTCGCGCAATCACCAATATCCAGGGCGCTCGGTCGACAAGCGCTCCCATGCCGCTGGCTCCGGCGGCAATCAGGATCGCATCTGATAATGAGCACACCAAAGCGGTGATGAAAACATGCTCTTTCCTGATTCCCTGGCGCAGCACAAACGCATTTTGCGCACCGATGGCGACGATGAGGGACAGGCCAGTGGTAAAGCCGAAGAACAAGGATCCAGAGAGCATGTAGAAACTGTAAGAGATTAGCTGATCTGCGTCGAACTTAAGTTTCTGATTCTAGATTAGAGTTCCTAATGTGAACATGGATGTAGAACACCTCGAAACCCTGCTTGCGGTAGTTGATGCGGGAAGCTTCGATGATGCCTCGATTGATCTGGGAGTGACCGCTTCGGCCGTCAGCCAGCGCATCAAGGCCTTGGAGAACCGCCTGGGCGCAGTCCTGCTCGTCCGCAGTCGCCCGGTTAGGCCTACCGAGCATGGACTTAAAGTTCTGCGCTATGCGCGACAGATGACGCTGCTCAGTGCAGAGTTCTCCAAAGAGATAGCCTCCAAAAATCCGATCCCGATCGCCATTGGAGTCAACGCGGATTCGCTCTCCACTTGGTTCGGTCCGGTATTCTACGAGCTCGCGAAGTTCGAAGACCTCTCCTGTGAAATAGTGCGTACCGATGAAAACAGGGGACTGGAGCTACTTCGAACCGGTCGCGTCAGCGCCGTGGTCACCAATGCGGAGGAGAATATCCAGGGTTGCATCAGTGACAAACTGGGTGCACTGCGCTATCGCGCAGCCGCGCCAGCTTCGGTGGTCCAACGCCATGTACCAACTGGGGCCGTGGAAGAGCTCGTTCGCACTCCGATGGTGGTCTTCGATCGTGAGGATCCCTTGCAGCATGAGATGCTCCAGCGGGTTGCCGGGGCTAAAGCGCGGCCGGAAGGCCAGGTCCACCATGTTCCAGATTCCATGCAGTTCGTTGCGGCCATAGAAGCGGGGATGGGGTGGGGGATGGTTCCAGAAACGCAGCTGCAGAAAGCCAGCGGGCTGCAGGTACTCAACGAGCAATGGTTTATCGATGTGCCACTGTATTTTCAGCGCTGGGCTGTGGACTCGCAGATCCTCGCGAGGATAGGTGGCATTTTGGTCACAGCCGCGAGACAGCAAGGCCTGCATTTGCTAGCCTGAGGTGGTCACCAGCAATCATTGCTTGGACCCGGACGAGGGAGCCGTACCCGGAGGGCGACAAGACGGCCAGAAAGTATCTGGCATGCATTGGGTAATTTTGATCGTTTCCGGACTATTCGAAGCGGTATGGGCCATCGCTCTTGGCATGAGCGAGGGGTTCTCCAAACTCGTTCCGACCATCGTCTTCTTCGCGGCGCTGGTTGTGTCCATGGGTGGACTGGCCTACGCCATGAAGGAAATTCCCGTCGGCACTGCATATGCCATCTGGGTAGGCATCGGAGCCTCGCTTGCCGTCATTTACTCGATGGCCACCGGGCAGGAAGCCTTCAGCGTACTGAAGATGGTCTTCATTCTCGGATTGGTTGGTTGCATCATCGGCTTGAAAGCCGTCAGCCACTAATATCAAAAGCCGCCATTAAACAACTTCGCCGGCCCCCTCAGCAGGGGGCCGGCGATACGGCTATTTCCAGCCCGTTGTCATGAAAAAGCCGACCATCGCAATACCGAAGCCGACAACGATGTTCCAACCGCCGATATTCGGAATCGGGTACAGGGTCTGCGAAACGTAATAAACGATGATCCACAGCAAGCCCAGAAGCATCAGTCCGAACATGACTGGCTTGTACCAGCCTGGCATCGGCTTATCGATGGCATGGGCGCTCTGGCGCGTCTCCTGCGGCTGTGAATTCTTCTTGCGTCGTGGCTTTGACTCCGGCACTCGAATGCTCCCTCGGCTTCATCTGCTTAATGTAGTAAATGTGGGTGACCTTCAGGTCTTCCCGGTAGGCTTGGGTGCAAGAATGCTGAGAACTGCTTAGTGCATTCCTACGTAGCTTCCATACTAGCCGTTACCCGCTGGAACTCTGGGTTTTGGCCAGTATCGACCCATCTTAGTTGACCTATTTCGCGCATTTCTTTCCCTTAAGGAGCCAGACCGCCGTGAACCGATCAGCCACTGCGCAGGGACGTCGCATGCAGCACCGACGACTGTCGGTAGGAAACCGTATTGCCGGATTCTTTGGCGAACTGCTGATCACCCTTGGCATCTTGCTGATGCTCTACGTGGTGTGGGAACTGTGGTGGACGAATATCGATTCGGCCCAGGCCCAGAAGGAAGTCACCGCAAACCTCGTGCAAGAACTCGGCGAGGTCGTGGTGCCGGAAGGCAACGAGAAGGAAGAGGAGAAGGACTACGGTCCGGCTCCGGTCACGGAAGTGGCTCCCGGAGAAACTTTCGGGATCATGTATTTCCCGCGCTTTGGCGCTAGCGGATCGCACCACCCGGTGACCTACGGCGTGGAAGACCACGTGATCGATAATCTCGGCATTGGCTATTACCCGACCACGCAGCAACCGGGGGAGCTGGGCAACTTCGCCGTCGCGGCCCACCGCCAGACGCATGGCCAGGTCTTCTGGGATATTGACAAGCTGCAAGACGGCGACAAAATCTATCTGCAGACTGCACAGGGGTATTACACCTACACCTGGTATGCCACCGAGATTGTGGCTCCATCCAATGGCGATGTCCTGTTGCCTACCCCGCACCGGTGGGGAGTGGAACCAACGAAGTCCATCTTGACCATGACCACCTGCCATCCGAAGTACTCGACCCAGCAACGCATGATCGCGTATTCGGAACTCACCGATTGGCGTCCACTGGATGCAGGTCCGCCGAAGGAAATCCGTGACATGGTCATCGACGCAACGAGCTAGGAGAAGAGATGTACGCCTGGATATTTAGAAATCTGCCCGGCCCTTTGTGGCTTCGTATTTTTGAAGCATTGATTCTCATTGCCGCGATCGTGCTATTACTGATGATGTACGTTTTCCCATGGCTGAACCAGTACATCAGCCCATTCACCGATTCAACGATTGGCCAGAGCACCCCGTGAGCAGCACCAGGATCCTCGTGATCGATAACTACGACAGCTTTGTGTACACCCTCGTGGGTTACCTGCAGGAGCTGGGCGCGGAAACCACCGTATACCGCAACGACGATTTGAGCGTTGGGGAAGCAACCAAGTTGGCTGCGGAATACGACGGTGTGCTGATCTCCCCGGGCCCGGGCGAGCCTGCAGGAGCGGGTGTCAGCATCGATCTGATCAAGTGGTGCGGGCAGCAGCGCAAGCCAATGCTCGGTGTCTGCCTTGGGCATCAGGCGCTCGCTGAAGCTTATGGCGGCACGGTCACGCACGCCGAAGAACTAATGCACGGCAAGACCTCGCTGGTGAGCCACGAAAACCACCCGGTCTTCAACCAGGTAGCCAACCCCTTCACCGCAACGCGCTACCACTCCCTGGCAGCCGTACGCGAGAGCATCCCTGCTGAGCTTGAAATCATCGCTGCTACCGCCGGGGGAGTCATCATGGGGCTGGCGCACCGGGAAGCACCACTATGGGGCCTGCAGTACCACCCAGAGTCGGTGCTGACCGAGCAGGGATACCAGATGCTGGGCAATTGGCTGGAATTCGTAGGACTTCAGGGGGCAGCCAAGAAGGCCACGACCCTGAGCCCGCTCTTCAGCGGAGAGTAGCCTAGCAGCCTATCGGTCGCGCCCGTTTTCCCGTGGCGGGTTAGTCCGATCTGGCGGGCCGTTCCCATTGGAAGGAGCCGGAGCGTCACTGGTCGGCGAAGCACTGTCGGACGGATCATCGGATTCTTCTGAATCTGGAGATTCGGTCTCGCTGGGCGATGGTTCTTCACTTGGTTCTGGTGCCGGCGGAGCCTTGGCCACAGAAATCTTCACCAGGCTTCCCTGAGCCACGTCCTCGGAGGCCTCGGGGGACTGCTTGAACAGGGTTCCCTCAGGGTAGTCGTCGGTTGCCACCTCATCGAACTGAACTTCCAACCCGATGTCGTCCGCAGAGAGCTTCTCTTCAGCTTCCTCACGGCTCATCTCGGTAACGACCGGAACGGTCACCATGCCGGTAGAAAGGATCAGGTCGACTTCGCTGCCGGCCTTCACCTTGGAGCCCAGCTCCGGGCTGGTGCCAATTACCCAGTCGGTTGGAATGGTTGCAGAGTTCTCCCGGCTGACTTCACCCACTTCGAGGCCAGCTTCACGCAGGGCATCGCGGGCAGCCGTCTCGGACTGGTTCGCCAGATCCTTGGGAATCGTGCGCTGTTCCGAACCATCGGAAATGAATAGCGCAACCGTGGATTCCTTGGAAACCATGGACCCTTCTGCCGGGTCGGTTCGGGTCGCCTTGCCCTGCTCTACTTCATCACTGAATTCCCGCTCTACACGCACCTGGAAGGTGGAATCGCGCAGCAATTCACGTGCGTCGTCTTCGGACATCTCCAGGACCTTGGGCACAGCAACTGGGGCACGCTTTTCAGCCTCGGCCTGGATCGAGCGGATCACCAGGAAACTGGCGATACCCACAGCAATCAGGGCAATGATGGTCAGCAGGATGATCAGGCCGCGGTTGGACTTGTGCCGTGCAGGGGCCTCGGGAGCCTCATCTTCGACGAAGACCGGGTGCTGGCTGGTGCCTGGCGCTGACTGCGCGATGAATCCGGTTTCAGTCTCGCCGTGCATGCCGTATATCGGCAAGGTGTAGGTTGATGGTGCCGGTTCGTCATCATGGAATTCAATGCCGTTCAGTGCATCTTCCAACGCAGCCGCGAAAGCGCCTGCGCTCTGGAAACGGTCATCGCGTTCCTTGGACAGAACCTTGGAAACGATCGGGTCGAAGATCGGGTCAACGTCGTGCTTGACCTCGCTGGGCGCTGACGGAATCTCGCCAACGTGCTGGTACGCGACCGAAACCGGCGAATCACCGGTGAACGGGGGGCGCTGGGTCATCAGCTCGTAGAACAGGCAGCCAACAGAGTAGATATCCGAACGGAAATCGACCTGTTCGCCGCGTGCCTGCTCAGGAGAGAAGTACTGGGCGGTTCCCACCACAGCGGCGGTCTGCGTCATTGTCGCCGATGTGTCCAAGGCACGGGCTATGCCGAAGTCCATCAGCTTCACGTGGCCGGCATCGGTCACCATCACGTTGGCCGGCTTGATGTCGCGGTGGACGACATTGTTATTGTGCGAATGATCCAGGGCATTGCATACGCCGCGGGTGACGTGCACAGCGAAGGAAGCGTCGACATCGCCCGAAGCGATCACCTGCTTCAGGGTCCGGCCGGTCACGTATTCCATGACCATGAAGGGCAAGCGCTCACGGCTATGATCGGTAGCAGGCAGCTCGCCGGTGTCGTAGACGGCAACGATATTCGGATGGCTCAGGCCCGCGACGGCCTTGGCTTCACGGCGGAATCGATTGACCACCATGGGGTTGCTTGCGGTATCCGGGCGCAGCACCTTGACCGCGACCTTGCGCGAAAGCACATGGTCGGCGGCAAGATAGACATCCGCCATGCCGCCGCGGCCTACCAGCGATTCGATCTCGTAGCGATCGTTGATCAATCGTGGCAAGCCGGGGGGCAAGGCTTCGACTTCACTCATGGCGCTTCGCTTTGGTCCGGCTCTGCAGCTTCTGGGGATTCAGATGCCGACGGGGTAGCGGACTCGGATGCTTCGGGCTCTGGGCCCATGGAAATATCCAGGGTCACCGTGGTGCCCGGCTCTACTTCGCTGCCGGCTGGAACGTCCTGCGCAAGCACCGTGCCAGCGACCGAAGAGTCATGGCGTTCCTCGCCCTTGGCCACGGCCAGCCCAGCGTCCTGGATGCGCTTCTGCGCGGCTTCGTAGCCCATGCCGGTTACCGAAGGCACGCCAACGGTTTCAGGAGCCATGGCGTAGGTAATCGAAATGGTTTCGCCCTTTTCGACGCTGCCGGTCGGGTTCAGCGAAATGACTTCGCGTGGCTCGTACTCATTGGTTTCCTGCGGGGTCGCGTCAACGACCAGGCCCTTGCCCTCAAGCTCTGCCGTCACGGTGTCGATATCCTGGCCCACCAGCGAGGCCGGAACCTCTACGTAGGTCACGGTTTCACTCGGGGTCGGGGAAGAGGACTCGGAGGTCTCCGATGCTTCGGTGGTTTCCTCCGAAGGATCGGTGGATTCCTCGGTCGGAGAAGGGGATTGGGAAACATCGGTGCTCTGCGTGACCGAAGCCGTCGGCTGATTGTCCTTGTCGCTGCTCATGGCAGGGATCAGCCACGCCAGCAAGGCAATCACGGCGGCCAGCGCGATGATCACGATCAGCGGGATCAGCCAAGGGCTGCGTTTGGCCCCGGCCTCGCCAGCCGGATCCTGGGTATCCACGTCCTCGTCATCGAATCCGCCGGCTGCGGCACTGGACCCGGATAAACCGCTGGTAGCGCCGGCAGGTTCCACCACGGTTGGCATCGCATTGGTCATTGTCGGCGCGGAATCAGCACGCGGCACCACCTGGGTGGCGTCGTTACCTATGTTGACCACTTGGGTTGCGTCGGTGGCGATACCGGTGGCAAGCATGCCGGGAACGGCCAAGGTCGCGGTATTGGTATCACCGGAGCGCAGTGCATCGGCGGCCTTCGCCAGCGCCGTTGCGTCCTTCGGGCGATCCGACGGGTTCTTGGCCAGCATCGACATGATCAGCTGGCGTACCGGTGCCGGGATGGTGTCCGGCAGCGCCGGGGGAGCATCGTTGACCTGTGCCAGGGCGATGGCGATCTGCGATTCGCCGGTGAACGGGCGGCGTCCTGCCAGGCACTCGTAGCCGATCACGCCCAAGGCGTAGATGTCAGAGCTGCCGGTGGCGATCTGCCCGGTGGCCTGTTCCGGGGCCAAGTACTGGGCGGTTCCCATTACCTGTCCGGTGGCGGTCAGCGGAACCTGGTCAGCAAGCCGGGCAATGCCGAAGTCGGTGATCTTCACGACGCCCGAAGGCATCACCAGGATGTTACCCGGCTTCACATCGCGGTGCACCAGGCCGTGCTCGTGGGCTGCTGCCAGCGCGCGGGCGGTCTGCGCGATCAGCGAGAGCGTACGGTCCACGTCGAGCTTGCGCTCGCGCTCGATAATGGTGGACAGCGGCGGGCCGGGAACCAGTTCCATCACCAGATAGGCGGAGCCCTGTTCCTCGCCGTAGTCGAAGACGCCAGCGATGCCAGGGTGGTTCAGCAGCGCGGTGTGGCGTGCTTCCACGCGGAAACGCGTCAGGAAGCTCTCATTATCGGTGTATTCCTCTTTGAGGATCTTGATCGCTACCAGACGTCCTAGGACCTGGTCTCGTGCCTTCCAAACTTCGCCCATGCCACCGATCGCAATGCGGTCGGTCAGCTTGTAACGACCGCCCAAGGTGGTGCCGGTTACTGGCCTCACTTGTTGAACACCGCCTCTAACATCGTCTTCATAAGTGCACCTGCCGTGTTGTGGCCGGTGTTGTAATCTACGTCTTGAATATTGACCGTGATGGCAACCTGCGGATCATCGGCCGGTGCGAAACCGGTCATCCAGGAGTTCACCATGCGGACTCCGTTCTCTGACGGTCGCTGCGAGGTGCCGGTCTTGGCTCGGAAATCCACGCCGGGAACGCGGGCATTCATGGCCGTACCGCTCACAACCGGGCCTTCCATCAGCTCGGTGAGCTGTCCGGCAACTTCCGGGGTGGTGGCCGTGGAGAACTTCTCCGGCTTCGGGTCCTCGATAACTCGAAGATCCGGCGCGATGACCTTGCCGATCAAATTCGGCTTCATGATCACGCCGTCATTGGCGATGGCCATGGCGGCCATGTTCATCTGCAGCGGAGTAGCCTTGTTTTCCCATTCGCCGATTGCCATCTGCGCCATCTGCGCTTCATTGGCCTCAGCAGAAGGGAACTCGCTTGGGACAACATTCTGCGGGATGCTCAGCTGCTGCCCGTAGCCGAAGCGCTCGGCAACCTCGGTGAAGGCATCCTTGCCGACGGTCTGGCTGATCTCGATGAACGGGGTGTTGCAGCTCTGGGCAAAGATGAACTCTAGTCTTGCCCGGGTATCCCGCGCGCAGATGCCCTCACTGAAGTTGTTCAGCGGTTTGTTCGTATGCGGATAATTCACCGACACCGGATTGTCGATGGGGGTTTCCATATCGAACTTGCCCGATTCCAGGGCCGCAACGGTGCTGAGGATCTTGAACGAGGAACCTGGGGTCACCGGATTGCTGATGGCCGGGTTCCGGTAGGGGCTCAAGCCGTCGATGTTGCTGATGTCCTTCAGGTTCTGGGCCGCCTGGGAGGTCGAGTGCACCGCCAGCTGGTTGGTGTTGTAGCTTGGCTTGGAAGCCATCGCCAGGATGTCGCCAGTCTTCGGATTGGTCACGATGATCGTGGCCTTCAAATCGTCAGGAATCGCTTCGAAGGCAGTCTTCTGCAACTGCCCGTCAATGGTCAGCTCAACCGAGGCGCCTTCGGAACGGGTACCGGTGAACATGGCCGACAAGCGGTCGAAGAGCAGATCCGAGCTCGTGCCGGTCAGCCAGTCGTTCAGCTGCGATTCGAGCTGGGTGGTGCCATTCGCTAGCGAATAGTAGCCAGTCAGATGGGCGTAGGTTTTCGCGTCGTGGTAAACACGCTGGAATTCGAACTGGCCATCATCTGTCGGAACGGATTCGGCGATTGGCTTGCCGTCGACCAGGATCGCGCCGCGGGGCAGATCGAACTCGCGGTAGAGTTCGCGCTTGTTCAGCGCATTCTCGGAGAGCGGCTTGGCGTCGAAGAACTGGATGTAGCTCAGTCCACCCAGGCAGATGACGAACAGGACGGTTAGCGCAACCCAAACGCGCTTGATTGCATGATTCACTTTTTCGTCACCGCCTTGGTGCTGGAGGTAAGGGTCGTGCTGGCACTTGCAAATTCATCGGTTGGTCCTACGCCGCCAGTCTTCGGGCGGCGCGAGTTGTGGGAGATCAGGAGCAGCAACGCGATGATGATCCAGTTCGCCAGCAGCGATGAGCCGCCGGCGGCCATGAATGGCGTTGCCAGGCCGGTCAGCGGGATCAGCCGGGTGACGCCTCCGATGATCACGATGCATTGCAGGCCCAGGGTGAAGGACAGGCCTGCAGCTAGTAGCTTGCCGAAGGTATCGGCCGAGCCCAAGGCGGCCCGCAAGCCGCGGGAGATCAGCAGCATGTAGAGCAGGATGATCGCGGCCACGCCGATCAGGCCAATTTCTTCGCCGAAGGAGGCAATGATCATGTCGGAGTTGGCCAGCGGAACACGGTAGGGGGAACCAGCGCCCAGGCCGGTGCCGAACAAGCCGCCGTCAGCCATGCCGAATAAGCCTTCGACGATCTGCATGCTGCCACCCTTGGCCTGGTAGATCGCAGGGTCAAAGGCGTTGAGCCAAACGTCCAGGCGGCGGGTTACGTGGCCCATGGTCAGGCCCGCGACGATGCCGCCGGCAACAACCATCAAGGCGCCAATGAGCACCCAGGAAATACGCGCGGTTGCCACATAGATCATCACGATGAACAGGCCGAAGAAGAGGATCGCGGAACCGAGATCGCGCTGCACCACGAGCACGCCGATGGAAAGCAGCCAAGCGATAACCATCGGAGCCATATCCCGCAGGCGGGGCAGCTGCAGCGGTCCGAACTTGCGGCCAGCCATCAGGATCAAGTCGCGGTTCGACGAGAGATAGCCAGCGAAGAAGATCGACAAGGTGATCTTCGCGAGTTCGCCTGGCTGCAGCGAGAACATGCCCATGCGGATCCAAATGCGGGCACCGTTGATCGTGACACCCAGTCCGGGAACCAGCGGAAGCAAGAGCAATACGACCGATAGCAGCAGTGCGATATAGGTAAACCGACGCAGCAGGCGGTGGTCCTTGATAGCCCAGAGAACTACCGAAGCAATGACGATGGCAATGGCGGTCCAGAGCAGCTGGCGCGCCGACTGGGACGTTCCTTTAGCCAGGTCAATGCGGTGAATCATAGCTAGGCCGAGGGAGTTCAACGCGATCGTAATCGGAAGTATTACCGGATCGGCATATTTGGCGAAGATGCGCAGCAGCACATGAACCGTCAGGGATAGTGCCGCCAGGATGCCCATCTGCACGTAGAAGTCGGTGTTGTCGACATCCTCGGTGGAGCTGCCCACCAGATAGAACGCGGCACCGCCCACACAGAGGGCTAGCAGCACCAGCAGCAGCTCGAGATTGCGCCGTGGCACCGGTGCGGTTTGCACTTCGGTCATTGCATTATCTCCTGGCAGTAGGCGGGCAGTTCGAGCTGGTTGGCGGAATCCGCGGATCCGGGAACGGTGACCGGGCAGTTCTGCTTCGCGGTGACCAGGAGTTCCTGGATGATCATCTGGGCATGCTGCTGGTTCTCTGCCGAGATGGTCGATTCAACGCGGTGGCGTGAATACTCCGGCAGGGCTTCGAGCGGCACCTTGCTGACTGTATCGACCTCGGAGAGCGAAATCGGTCCAAGCTCCTGGGGAACGCCCTTGTAGATTGCGACCTTTCCATCGACAGTGCCCACGAAGTACTGGGTCTGGGTCCACATGTATCCCCAGACGCCCAGGGCAATGACGAAGAAGGCCGTCAAGGTCAGCAGGATCGGCATCATCCAACGGCGCTGCTGCACCGGCGCGTCCAGTGGATCCAGCACCTCGCCGGCCGCCGGGGAACGGTGGGTCAGCAAGGCAGCTGCACGGCGTTCGCCGGTGTGCTGGGTCACCACCGGGATCTGGCCGGTTTGCGTCGCAAGCTGGGCGGCGCCCACCAGCAGGTGGGGACGCTGGGAAATCTCATGGCGGAGCAACGAAGCGCTGGCTTCGACATCGCCTTCGGCGGCAATGGTGAGCTGGCCGGTATCCGGTGCGGGTTCTGGTTCGGCAGGCGCTTCGCCCTCGACGACAGCGTTTTCGACAACCTCGAACATCACCACGGTGACGTTATCCGGCGCACCATTCTTCAAGGTGATGGCAACCAGGTCATTGACCGCTTCATCCATGTCGGCGGTAGTGCGGATGATCTGCTCGATTACCGGAACCGGCACCGCGTCGGTGAGTCCGTCAGAGCACAGCATCCAGCGTTCGCCGGGTTCTGCCTCGAACTGGTCGACATCGAGTTCCGGGGAGGCATCCGAGTCGCCCAGCACGCGCAAGAGCACGTTCTTATGCGGGTGGACCTCGGCCTCGGCCGGCTTGATGCGGCCTTCGTCGACCAGCCGCTGCACGAATGTGTGGTCCTTGCTGATCTGCTCGAAGACCCCGTGCTTCAAGCGGTAGGCGCGGGAGTCGCCGATGTGTGCCATGTGCAGGTTACTTCCCGACAGCAGCAGGGAAGTGACGGTGGTGCCCATCCCCGAAAGCTTCGGGTTGGCGCCGACGAGTTCATTCAGCACCAAATTGGCGGCCTGGATCTCATCCGGCAGGGCATTTTGCGGATCTGCGGTGCCATCGTGGTCCAGATGCACCAAATCAAGCACGGTGGAGGCTGACGCCACGTCACCGCCGACGTGTCCGCCCATGCCATCGGCAAGCACCGCGAGGTACGCACCGGCGTAGGCGGAGTCGTCATTCTTCTTGCGAACCCGCCCCACGTCGGATTTCGCAGCAAATTTTAGTTTGAGGGCCATAGGCTAGGGCTTCAATTCCAGGACAGTCTTTCCGATGCGGATTCGCTGGCCGGGCTCCACTGCCTGGGCGCGTGAGAGCTGGTTGTCACCCACGAAGGTGCCGTTGGTTGAGCCGAGATCTTCAATGAACCAGCGCGATCCCTGCGGGAACAGGCGGGCATGGCGTCCTGAAGCGTAGTCATCATCGAGAACGACGGTGGCATCCTGAGCTCGCCCGAACATGATCGGTTGGCCGCGGAGGGGAATGCTGCTGCCGGCCAGTGGGCCCTCAACAACTTCCAATGACGTGGCGGCCTTGCGCGCAGGCACTTCTGGTTCCGCCAGCTCAGGATTCTTCTTCAGTTCCCGAGCGCTGGGCTTGCCGGTGCGGGCCCGCGATCCGATGGCCAAGTCGCGGCGCATCGATCCGACAACGCTTAATACGAGCAGCCAGATGAGGACCAAAAAGCCCAATCGGAACAAGCTTAGAACCAGGTCGTTCACGCGCGGCCTCCGTTGTTCGAGGTAATCAGCCGAAAGACGATTTTTGTCTGTCCGATAGTAATGATCGAACCGTCAAATATACGGGTTTCTTCCGAAATCTTCTTGCCGTCCACGTAGGTTCCATTGGTTGAACCCAGATCGGTGACGACGAAACTGGTTTTGCCACGGGTTTCGACGCGCACATGCTGGCGGGAAACGCCGGAATCATCCACGGGAATATCGGTGCTGGCCGAACGGCCCAGCACGATGGAGTGGTGATGCAGGGCGTAGCGCTGTCCAGCGACCTCAAGAATTGCCTGCTTCTGCATGGGTTTCTTGGGGATCTCTGCAATCGGACGGACCGATGGACGTGGCTGTGCGGTTGTCGGCGGGGTGGCGGATGGTGCTGCGGGCGCTGCTGCTCGCTCTTTTACCGGAGCCGAGGCTGCTGGGCGCGAGCTGGACTCCTTGACCGAGCTGGCAATCTCCATTTCTCCGGGCTTGAAATCGTCCTTGGAAACAAAATGGATCGTGATATCGCCGTGGACCGAGTAGTCCTGGGCTGCCGCATGCTCGGCGGTGACCTTTGCCATTTCGTTGACGACGCCCCGCCCCCAACCCTGCGCGGTGTTGTAGTCCTTGGTGCTCAGCGAGACAACGAAGTCATTGGCTGCAAGGCTGCGGCCCTCGCTGATTGGCATGATTCCGCGGTCCATGTCATTGCGTAGCGCGGTAGTCAGTTCGACTGGCTTGAGATCTGCGGTGCTGGTGCCACGAAAGAAGCTAGTGACGACCTTCTCTAAGCCGCGTTCGACATTGTCGAGAAAGCCCATTATTCGTGCTCCTTCCTTAGGGTCCATGGCTGGTTATTGCGAGCCTGCATTCACGCCGTCCAAGCTGTGAACACAGAACTTCATATTCGATCTTACTGTTTTCAGCTGTGCAAATGCCGAAAAATCCTTGAGCGGCTCAAGTGCGTCAATATCAACGATAAATGCCCCAAAAAGGTTTCCCATGTGTCCCTAACCACAAATGAGGGTTTCGATTAGGTGAACGGAAAATGAGTGTGTAAGCTATTTCTTGTTGCAAAGAACGATGGCAACGAAAACAGAATATGCGCGAGTGGCGGAATTGGTAGACGCGCTGGCTTCAGGTGCCAGTGATCGCAAGGTCGTGGGGGTTCAAGTCCCCCCTCGCGCACAAATGGAAAATAACCCTTGATCTTCGGATCGAGGGTTATTTTTTGTTTAAAAGAGCAACTGAATCGTTATCTTGCAGGGTGTGTCAGTTTGCCGGTGGCGCGCTGACGTTGACGCCCCGGCGCTTGAGCAGGGCGGCCAGTACGCCATCGCCGGCAACGAGTTTTCCGGTGTGCGAGCCATCGTAGATGGTGCCGCAGCCGCACGAGGGGCTGCGATCCTGCAGGATCGCCTCGGTGATTCTCTGGTGCTGGACTAGATCCAAAACCGTCTGGGCACCAGCTATGAACTGCCCGCTGATGTCCTCGCCGTTGATGTCGATCACGCAGGCCCGGCCTTCCAGCACATCGTGGCCATCGCCACCGACAATCTCCGCTGGCGGACGCGGAGTAGGGAGCTCACCCAATTCCTCAGCGCAGGCCGCAACGGCTTCTCCTCGTGCCACGGCCTCGACGATGGCAGGGTTTGCCTTCGCCTTGCCGTTGTAGCGGCAAGGGATGCCGGCCAGGCAGGAACTAACGAGCAGCGGAGGTTGGGTCATAACAGCAGTCTAGCCACGTGGAAGCGCAATGCCGCCGTGCCATAGACTGCCCTTGGACAACGGAGAAGGGGAATTCCCATGGCGGTATCCAATGAGATATTCGAACTGAATGGAACTGCAGATCTGGTCAACGATCGGAAGATAATCAGGCTCGACCAGGAATCCAGCGACAAGTTGCCAAGCCGCGGACAGGTTGCGGTGGAACTTCTCCAGGCGCATGAAGGCCACGTGGTCGTAATAGATCCCGACGGGCGCCGAGGCCACTGGTTGGCCCTCGATGGACAGGGCGCGCCCCAGCTGTTGGCCGAGGCGGGGGATCAAGTGGAATTGACCGCCCGGGTCGCTAGAACCTGGCCGGAAACAGGGATTCCGCAAGACCTGGCCAGTGCCCTGGGCGAGGCTGGGGATCTGGATGAGATGTGGGCAGGGCTCACTGCCATGGCCCGCTGGGAATGGGTACGCTGGATCGGTGCGACCAAGAACCCTTCCACGCGCGAACGCCGAGTGGAGGCCAGTATTTCCAAGCTGCGTGATGGCAAGCGCCGGCCGTGCTGCTTTGATTTGTCCTCATGCACCGATCCCGAAGTTTCGAAGAGCGGAAAGCTAATCCAGTAGCACCCAGCTGCGCGCGGCGGATTCGATGCCGGTGCCCGGTGGGGTTGCCGGGCTGGTAATGAGGCCCAGCACTCCGCTGGACATGACGATCAGCCCCAAGGCAATCAGCAGGGCGATGGCGGCAGTGACCTTGGCAGGCCATTTATGCATGTTCACCGGTTAGTCTCCTTTGTTGCCCAGCGTCGATCCGCGGACAATCAACGAACTGGGCAGCATTGTCTGCAGTGGGTCAGGGGTCTTTCCATCGAGCAGCGCGCGCAGCTTCAATGCGGCCTGGCATCCGCCTTCCTGGGCGTTGAGCTGCACGGAAGTGATGGAAGGGCTGGACGTTGCCGAGTAGGGAAGGTCGTCGAATCCGGCCACCGCAAGCTGCTGCGGAATGCGGATACCAAGCAGGCGCGAAGCATGCAGCACGCCGAAAGCGTGGTTATCGGTTGCGCAGCCCAGTGCGGTCACGCCCGATTCATGCCACTTGGGCCAATGCTGGCCAAAGGCTGCTGAAGCCTCAGTGACGTCGATCATCGAGCTGGCAACAGAAGATGGCAGCACTTCGATGCCGTACTCCCTTGCCGCCGCCAGGAAGGCCTCGCGGCGCACTGCCAGGGTCTCGGTGCCGGTGCTGGCATCCAGGTAGGCGGCCTTGGTGTGTCCCTGTGCAGCGAAATGGGCTACGACTTCCCGCGCTCCCTGGGCGACGTCCATATTCACGGCAGGAATCGATGGATCGATGCCCGGGGCATCCAGGGCCACCAGCGGGAGGTTGCTCGAAATTTCCTCGAGGAAATCCTGGCTTGGGGCATGGACCAGCAGCCCGGCCGGACGGAGGCCCATGATCTTCCTCGTTTCGCTGGCGCTGGGGGAGACGCCGGCATCCGTGACCGAGAGCAGGAGCTGGTAGTCGCTAGCCAATACCGAGCGCACGCCAGCGATCACCTTGGCAAAGAAGGGGTTGGAGATATCCGGGGCCACCAGGACCACCAGCGAACTGACGCCCTTGGCCAGCGAGCTGCCGATGCTGTCGACGAAGTAGCCCAGTTCGCGAATTGATTCACGCACGCGCTGCTCATTCGCGGTCGAGACCCGGCCCGCCGACTTCCCGTTGGCAACAAGAGAGACCGTTGCGGTGGAAACGCCGGCGTGTTCGGCTACCATCGCTGCGGTCACGCGGCGTGGAGCGCGCGAGTTGCCGGACTTCTCACCATTCTTCATGGCTCCATCGTAGTCGGAGTTGTGACACGCGACAGCTTTGCGTTAAGCGCTTGACGATAGCATGGGGACGCGAAAGAATTATCAAAGGATGCCTATCCGCCCCCACGACTTAGCTACCGGCCACCAGCTGGCAGAGCGAAGGAAGAAGCCATGACCCAGGACAGCAATGCCCCGCGCAAGATCATTTTGGACTGCGACCCGGGTCATGATGACGCCGTGGCAATGATTCTTGCCCATGGCAATCCCAAGATCGACCTGCTAGCCGTGACCACCGTGGCCGGCAACCAGACCCTGGATAAGGTCACTGCCAACGCGCTGGCCGTGGGTACCATCGCCGGCATTACCGGCATTCCCTTCGCGGCCGGCTGCGCCCGTCCGCTGGTGCGCGAAGTGGAAACCGCGGGAGACGTCCACGGGGTTTCCGGGATGGACGGGCCGGCCCAGCCGGAGCCGGGCATCGAACTCGATGGGCGCCACGCCGTGGACGTCATCATCGACCTGGTGATGAGCCATGAACCCGGTGAAATCACCTTGGTGCCCACCGGCGCATTGACCAATATCGCCTTGGCGGCCCGGAAGGAACCGCGCATCGTTGAACGCGTGCGCGAAGTGGTGCTGATGGGCGGCGGCTACCACACCGGCAACTGGTCGGCGGTGGCAGAATTCAATATCAAGATCGATCCTGAAGCTGCGCACATCGTCTTCAACGAGGCCTGGCCGGTGGTGATGGTCGGATTGGACCTGACCCACCAGGCGTTGGCCACCTCCGAGGTGGTTGAACGCATCGAGAAGATCGGCACCGGCCCATCGACCTTCGTGCGCGAGCTGATGGACTTCTTCGCCCGGGCCTATCGAGACCACCAGGGCTTCGATGCACCGCCGGTGCATGACCCATGCGCCGTGGCCTACGTGATCGACCCGGATATCGTGCGCACTGTCAAGGCCCCGGTCAGCGTTGAGCTGCGTGGCGAGCTGACCTTGGGGATGACGGTCACGGACTTCCGCGCGCCGGCTTCCGCCGACTGCAATACTTCCGTGGCGGTGGACCTGGATCACGAAGGCTTCTGGAATCTGGTGGTCGATGCGCTGGAACGTATCGGCGAGGTCACGCTCGGAAAATAGAACAACTTTGGCGCAATGTGGGGCAGGTCAATGCCAATGGCGTCCAGACCTGCATAAACTGGAGTCACACGCAGAGCAGGAGGCACCATGGCGGACAAAACCCCGCACCAGAACGTGACTTTCCCTTCTTCAGGCGCGCAAGCGCATGGCTATCTCGCCTTGCCGGGGTCCGGCAAGGGCCCTGGGGTCATCGTGATCCAGGAATGGTGGGGTCTGACCGACCATATCCGCGACGTTGCCGACCGGCTGGCCGCGCAGGGCTTCGTGGCTCTGGCTCCGGACCTCTATGGAGGCTGGATCACCCACGACGGTGAAGAAGCCGGGCAGATGATGTCCCAGCTCCCGGAAGCCGCCGGGGCCCAGCTATTGAGCGGTGCCGTGGACTACCTGCTGGCCAATGAGCACGTCACCAGCGAGAAGCTGGGCGTCATCGGCTTCTGCATGGGTGGCGGTTTCGTGCTGCAGATGGCTGCCCAGCAAGGCGGGAAAATTGCCGCGGCCGTGCCTTTCTATGGCGTCGGCCAGGGTGTGCCCAACGATTTTTCCGGAGTCCGCGCGGCCATCCAGGGCCACTACGCGAACCTGGACCAGATGTACTCGCCGGCTCAGGCGAAGGCTCAGGAAGAGCAGATTCGCCAGGAATCAGGCGCGGAAGTCCAGTACTTCTACTACGACGCCGATCACGCATTCCACAACGACGAGAACCCTGCCGGCAACTACGATCCCGAACAGGCTGCCATCGCATGGCAGCGCGCCGTGGACTTTTTGCAGGCTAAAGTGGCCTGAAGGCCATAAAGTGTTACCCATCACTTAATGCATCACTCATATAAGGAGAACAATATGTCTGAAACCATCATCGTAGGCGTAGACGGTTCCGAAACCGCACAGCGCGCAGCCCGCCGCGCTGCAGAACTCGCCGTCAAGCTCGACGCTGACCTGGTGGTCATCACCGCTCACGCTTCGGATAACACCGAGGTCGTTTCCATCGGTTCCGATACCTGGATCCTGGATGACGCAGAGCAGGCCCGCAAGCTCGCCCAGCGCGTAGCCAACGACGTGAAGAACGCTGTGCCAGGCGTCAAGATCACCGCTGCTGCCGGCCACGGCAAGCCAGGTGACGTGCTGATCTCCGACGCCGAGGACCGCAAGGCTTCCATGATCGTTGTCGGCAACGTGGGCATGAAGGGCCTGGGCCGCGTGCTCGGTTCGGTAGCTTCCTCGGTGGCCCACTCGGCACCATGCGACGTTCTGGTCGTCAAGACCGACAAGTAGGCCTCCCCGGCTTGCGCGGACGCAGGCGGGCACCGGTTCACCGGTGCCCGCCTGCGCCATTTAACCCGGCAGAGCGTAGGCTTAACCCGTGCAGAAACTTCGAATCGCCTACGCAACCGGCGTCACCCCCGGCAAATGGATGGACCGCTTCCAGGAACGCTATCCTGCCATCGAGTTGAAAGCTTGGCGCCTGGATGAGGGGGAAATCCTGGATCTGCTGGCCAATGGCGAGGCTGACGCAGTATTCGTGCGCTATCGCGGCGACTCGCCCAAGGACGCAACGCGCCACGTCATCCCGCTTTACGAGGAACTCGAAGTGGTCTGCGCGGGCAAAGACCACGACGTGGAGTACTTCGAAGAATCCGTTCCGCTGGAGACCGTAGAGTCCTTCCCTCAACTCGACTTGGCCGACTACCCGGAATCCGTGGGCGGCATTCCGGTAGCGATGGAAGTTGTCGCATCCGGAGCCCAGGTGCTGCGCACCACGCAGTCCATTGCCCGGCTCTTCGCCCGCAAGGACGTGGTGGTGCGCTTCATTGAAGACGGTTCGCCAACCCAGGTGGGCATCGCCTGGCCTACCGCCACCGAAGACACCGCCTTGCTCGAAGAATTCATCGGCATTGTGCGCGGACGTACCGCCAGCTCATCGCGCCAGACTTCGGTGCGCAACCAGGAGCAGAAGGCCAAGCGCGTCAATGAGCAGAAGAAGGCCAAGGCGAAAGCCCAAGCCAAGGCAAAACAGCAGGCCAAGAGCTCATCCAAGAAGCCACAGGGTGCCAAGGCAAAGCCACGCAAGCACCGCTGACAATCCAATACGTGACGCGCGTTACGTGAGAGAGTTAGGGGTATGAAGCAATTCGATACCCTCAGCCTGAGCACCCAGGGCTCGGCCCTCATCCTGACCGTCAACCAGCCGAAGTCGCTGAACGCGTTGGCAAAAGAGGTCGTCAACGACCTTGAAGCCTTCCTGGACTGGTTCGAGGCCACCGGCTATGAATACCGCGGCGTGATCCTCACCGGTGCCGGCGAGAAGTCCTTTGTCGCCGGCGCCAATATCGTCCAGCTGCGCGAAATGGACCCGGCGGCGGCGCTGGCCTACGGGCGCCAGATGCACGCGGTCACCGAACGCCTGGAGAAGCTGCAGGTTCCAGTGATCGCCGCAGTCAACGGCTTCGCCCTGGGCGGCGGCTGCGAACTCGCCCTGGCTTGCGATTTCATCTACGCTTCCGAGACGGCCAGCTTTGGGCAGCCGGAGGTCAACCTCGGGCTGGTGCCCGGCTTTGGCGGCATGGTGCGCCTGCCGCGACGTGTCGGCAACGCGATGGCCCGTGAATTGGTTTTCACCGGCCGCCGCATCAAGTCCGAGGAAGCATTGCGCATTGGCCTGGCCAACCGCGTTGTCCCGGCCGGGGAACTGATTGACCAGGCCGTGGCCACCATCGAGGAGATCGCGAAGGTGGCACCGACGGCCGTTGGCAATGCCAAGGCCGCGATGGTGGACATGGACGCGCTGAACACCCATGACGCCCTGCTGGTTGAAGCGCAGTCCTTCCAGCAGGCCTTCGGAACCGCCGACTCGGTGGAAGGCCGTGCCGCCTTCGTCGAAAAGCGCGCCGCGGTTTTCCCGGGCAACTAGCCGGGGCGCCGACCATGCACTACGGGGCGCACCCGGACCAGCAGGTCCAGTTCTACGAGCCGGAACGCACCACCGCTCGCGGAGCGGTGATGATCATCCACGGCGGATACTGGCGTGAAAAGTACACCGCTAGCCTTGGCGTGCCCCTGGCAGAGGATCTCGCTGCCCGCGGGATCCCTGCCTACAACCTCGAATACCGGCGCGGGCCGGGCAGCGCGGCGAAAATGCTGGCCGATGCCCGGCTCGCGCTGGGCCTGGTCAAGGAAGAAGGGCCGATCACGCTGATCGGCCATTCAGCCGGAGCGCAATTGGCCTGCGTGCTGGCCGCCCATGATGCACGGGTCTCCCAGGTGATCAGCCAGGCCGGGGTCCTGGACCTTGAAACGGCGCAGCGCCTGAAGCTCAGCGGCAGCGCAGTGGACGAGATGCTCTCAGGCGCGTCATTGGGCGCCTGCAATCCGGTGGAATTATGGCCAATGCATGCCCGTGTCGTAATCTTTCATGGACGGGACGATGGCGATGTTCCGGTAAGAATTGCCCGTATCGCAGCCCAGAAAGCGGCTGCGCTCGGACAGGAGCACAGCTTCTCGCTGTTCGCGGGAGACCATTACACCTGGATCGATCCGCACAGCAGCCAATGGGCTGCCTGCGTGCGTGCCCTGTCCCCACTGCACTACTGAAGGAGCAGCATGAACCCGACCGTGATCGGCGAGGCCCTCGTTGACGTCCTGGCCTCCGGCATTGCCCCAGCCCAGGAGTTCGTTGGCGGCAGCCCGTTGAACGTCGCGGTTGCGCTCTCCCGCCTGGGGTACCCGGGAACCTTGATTTCCCGCTGGGGCGCCGATGACAAGGGCCGCAAGATCGAGGATTACCTCAAGGACAACAACGTGGCATACCTGGGCGGAGCCGATGACCAGGCCACCGTCATTGCCCATGGCATCCTCGACCCGGCCGGCGGCGCGGCCTTCGCGTTCAACGCCTACTGGCAGATGCCGACCATCGGGCCGGAGCTGGCCCAGGATGCCGAGCTGGTGCACACCGGCTCCATCGCCACCTTGTTCAGCCCCGGAGAACTGCTGCCGCTGCTTTCGGCCGCGCGCACCCATGCCACCATCAGCTACGACCCGAACCTGCGCCCGTCGCTGGTCACCAACCATTCGCAGACCGTGGCCGAAGTCGAGCGATTCGTCGGCCAGGCCGACGTGGTGCGGGTCTCCGGCATCGACCTGAAGTGGCTGTACCCGATGCGCTCGGTCCAGGACTCGGCCCGTGCCTGGCTGGACATGGGGCCGGCGATCGTGGTGTCCACCGCAGGCTCGCGCGGGTCCTGGGGCGTCGTTCGCGCCGGCGACGCCGAATTCACTGCGCCGTCGGTGGAAGTCACCGATACCGTGGGTGCCGGCGATACCTTCACCGCCGCGCTGCTGTGCTGGCTGGCCGAACATGGACTGATTGGCGCGGCCAACCGCGAAAAGCTGAACCAGCTGCAGATTGCGGAGCTTTCGCGAGCCCTGGAATTCGCGGCCCTGGCCGCCGCGGTGACCGTGCAGCGTGCCGGGGCGAACCCGCCACGCCGCCAGGAGCTGTAGATGATCAAGCTGATCGCCTCGGACCTCGACGGCACCATTGTCGCCAAGGACGGCACCATCTCCGAACGCACCCAACGTGCCTTCATCCAAGCCCGCGACGCTGGCATCCAGATAGTCTTCGTCACCGGACGCCCCTTCCGCTGGCTGAGCCCGATCATTGAAGCCTTCGACGGGATGGGCACGGTCATCTGCTCCAATGGCGCGGTGCTCTACGACCTGGAACAGGACGAAGTGATCTGGTCGCGCACGCTCAGCGCGGCCACCGCGCGGCGGGCGAGCGAAATCATCCTGGAGCTGGAACCGCGCGCGTCCTTCGCTGCCGAGACCACCAAGGGGCTGCACCTGGGTGAAGGCTTTGCCGACCGCCACCACAACTTCGGGGTGCAGGCAGTCCTGGATCTGGCTAGCGAGTCAATTGATTCCGAGGGCATCGTAAAATTCCTTGCCCGCTCCCAGCACCTGCCGATAGACAAGTTCTATTCCTCGGTTGAGCCGCAGCTGGCAGAACTGGTATCGGTGACCCACTCCGCCTTCGACGTTTCCCTATTGGAAATGGCGCATGTGGATATCCACAAGGCCACCACGCTGCATGAATACTGCCAACGCCTGGGAATCGCCGCAGCTGAAGTGATGGCCTTCGGCGACATGCCCAACGACATCGAAATGCTCGAATACGCCGGCCACGGCTACGCGATGTCCTCCGGACACCCCATGGCGCTGGCCTCCGCCCGCTTCCGGGCACCCTCGCTGGCCGATGACGGGGTAGCCCAGGTCATTGAAGGCCTGCTGAAATGACCTACGCTTTTTCGCACCGCGGCGTACGCACGGGCAACGAGGAAAACACGCTGGCAGCCTTCCAGCGCGCCGCAGACCTGGGCATCACCCATCTGGAATCGGATGTGCACGCCTCAGCCGACGGCACGGTCTACTTGTTCCATGACCAGAGCCTGGACCGGGTGACCGACGCGAGCGGGAATTTCAACGACTTCACCGACGAGCAGCTGGCAATGGTGCGGGCCGGAGGGGAACCGCTGTGCACGCTTGATGCACTGCTCGATGCGTTCCCGCACGCCACACTGAACCTGGACGTCAAGGACGAGCACGTGATCGGCCCGCTGGCCGAGCTCATCGAGCGCAGGAAAGCCCATCGGCAAATTGCCCTAGCGTCCTTCTCCACGGCACGCAGCGCCGCGGTCGGCCACCTGCTTTCCGCTCCGATACGGCGCTCGCCGGGTCAACGGGAAATTGTCGCCATCTGGCTGTGCGCCCACCTGCTGGGCTGGGTTCCCAAGCGGCTGCTGGCAGGCTTCTGGGCGGTCCAGGTGCCGCTGAACCAGGGCATGCTGCCGGTAGCGACCCGTCGATTCATCAAGGCGGTCCACCGAGCCGGCGCCCAGGTGCATGTCTGGGTCATCAACGACGAGCCGACCATGCGGCTGCTGATGGAGCGCAAGGCCGACGCCATCATGAGCGATGACGCGGCCTTGCTGGCCAGGGTTCTGGGCTCTTGAACTGCGGCCCTAGGAGATATCCAGGGTTCCCAAAACGGTCTCGGCGTGCTCCTGCAGTTGCTCGTCGCTGGCATCCAGGAGCAGGCGCAACCAGGTCTCGTGCTGCGACAGCGGCGCAACCAGGCAGGCTGGATTAATCAGGTCGTACAGCTCATCTGCTGAGCCGTAGGCAGAGAACTGGTCCAGGTACGCGAAAAGCACCTTCATCACGCGCTCATCACCGGTATCGCAATCCCACGCTTCGCACATGGCGGCCAGCGGCGTGTTCAGGGATGAGAAGGGGTGAGCCCAGTGCGCGGAGGACAGATTCAGGATGCGGCCGTGGTCTCCGGCTTCGGCAGGAACCACCACCTGCGACAGATCGAAGTTGCCGTGCTCGATGCTCAACGGCACCGCACCGGCATGAAGGGCAGCGGTGGCCCTCCTCAACTCATCGAGATGAGAAACCATCTTGTCCGCCATGGATCCCTCCAGGTACAGCGGGTGTGCCGGGTCCAGGGACACATGCATCATCAGCGCCTGCTCGTACTGCTCGGGCAGGAACTGCGGGTCCACCACGGTGACCCCGGAATCAAAGAATTCTTCCTCGTGGCCCATCAGCGCGACCTGGAAGGAACCGAGCGAGGCCATGGCCAGCTCCCAGTTCTCCACCGAATCGCCCAGATCCGCCAGGGTGTGCCCGAAATCCGGGCTGAGCATGTAGCCGGCGATCCGGTCGATAGCCAGTGGCATCACCACGCGATCGGGCAGCAGCTGGCCGGCAGCGACCGTGGTCGCTGGTTCCGAAGCCAGCCCCGGAGCGTTGGCGCTGAAGATCAGATCTGCGGCACCGGTCTGAACCGCCGCCTGGATCTGGTGCAAATCTGCGGGCCAAAAATCCGGTCCTGCGGTGCGCTGAATGCCATATGCCTCGCACGCAGCATCGATCCACTCGGCGGTTGCCTCACGCCAGTCTTCGCTATTCCATACATCTATCCACTGAGCCACATTCTTATCGTAGTATGTCGAAGCAAGCGCGTTCAGTTGCTACGGTAAGGACTACGGCCAGTAATTCGCTCCTCTTTCGAAGGATTTCGATTGTGAACGCTTTTCGTCCTGAGTACCGACATCGTGATTACAAGGCCGTCCTCTTTGATCTGGATGGCGTGATCACTCCTACCGCGTTGCTGCATCGCAAGGCGTGGGAAGAACTTTTCACCACCTTTTTCGACAAGCACCCGGGCGTGGCCCCATACACTTCCGAGGACTATTTCAACCTGCTTGACGGCCGTCCGCGTTATGACGCGGTGGCGGCTACCCTCGAATCCCGCGGCATCAGCTTGCCCCGCGGGGCTGAAAGCGATCTGCCGGGGGAAGGCAGCATCTGCGCGCTGGGCAATATGAAGAACGAAAAGTTCACCCAAGTGCTGCAGCGCGACGGGATCGACCCCTATGCCGGCTCCGTGGCCTACCTGCAACAGGTGCTGGATGCCGGGCTGGACGTCGCGGTGGTGTCCTCCTCGCGCAATGCCCGCGTGGTATTGGCTGCCGCAGGACTGGCCGAGCATTTCCCATTGGTGATGGGCGGCCAGGAAGCTGCCGCGCGCCGGCTGGCGGGCAAACCGGCCCCGGACACGTTCCTGGCTGCCGCCGCCGATCTGGGTTGGCGTCCGGAAGAATGCGCCGTCATCGAGGATGCCACCAGCGGGGTGAGGGCAGCGCGTGCCGGAGGCTTCGGAGTCATCGGCGTGGCCCGCGAAGGCAATGAGGCCGCCTTGCTGGATGCAGGGGCCCATTTTGTGGTTCATGACCTTTCCGAACTGGTCTCCGAGCAAGCAGCCAAGGCCTGGGAAGAGGACTCCTGGTCGCTGTGGCGCGGGAACCAGCGTGACAGCGATGGCGCCGAAGACACCGTTTTCTCCTTGGGCAACGGTTTTCTGGGTGCACGGGCTGCGCAACTGGGTCTGGGGGACCAAGGAGGCGGCACATTCATCAACGGGCTGCATGAGACCTGGGAAATCCGCCATGCCGAGAGCGCCTTCGGGCTGGCCGAAACCGGGCAGACCATGATCAGCGCCCCGGATTTCCGGACCATGCGCGTGTTCATCAATGACGAAGCCCTGGAAGTCGGCCGCACGGAGATGCTGCGTGATGAGCTGCGCCTGGATTTCCTTGACGGGACGCTGACCGCGCACACCCTGTGGCGAACTGCCGAGGGGCACCGGGTAGCCGTCACTGCCCGCTCAATGATTTCCTTCACGGATCGCCACGTGGCGCTGCAGGACGTGCATGTGCGCCTGCTCGATGCTCCGGCGCAGGTGCTGATCCAGTCTTCGGTCATCGGGTACCGCTCCAGCCGGAAGGTGGCTTCCCCGGAGGAAACCGATGCCGGGGTTCCTGCCGATCCGCGCAAGAGCGAGGAAGCCAGGGCCAACCCGCTGCATCCGGCGGGCACCCACCGCGATGGCGCCCGGCTGGGCATCTCGTACCAGGTCTTCGGATCCGGGATGTCGGTAGCAGCAATGGTGGAGCACGAGGTGGCCACCACTGGCGGAGCGCAGGCGGAGCTGTCCGTGGTCCGCAAGGTGGACGATGACCGCGCGGATGAAGTGATCAGCACCAGGCTGGAAGCCGGGCAAGGCGTGCGCGTCTCCAAGTACGCGGTCTACCACTCCTCGCGGCGCCATCCTGCCCAGGAGATGCTCTTGCGTTCTGAGCGGGCCTTGGAGCACCTGGTGCCGTTGGGGATTGACGAGCACTTCCGCACCCAGCGCCGTTTCATGGCCGACTACTGGGACCGCAGCGATGTGGTGGTGGAGAGCGATGAGCCCGAGCTGCAGCGCAAGATCCGCTGGAACCTGTTCCAGCTCGCCCAAGCTGCCGGACGTGCCGACGGCCTGGGCATCAGCGCCAAGGGCGTGAGCGGCAACGGCTATTCCGGGCACTATTTCTGGGATACCGAAATCTATGTGATGCCGTTCTTGACCTATACGAACCAGCAGTGGGCGCGCAACACGCTGCGCGCCCGGGTCTCGATGATTCCTGCAGCGACCCGGCGGGCGCTGATCATGAACGAGGAAGGCCTGCTCTTCCCATGGCGCACGATTAACGGCGAGGAAGCCAGCGCCTATTATCCGGCTGGCACTGCGCAGTACCATATCAATGCCGACGTGGTGTATTCGCTCAACCGGTACCTCGGGGTCATGGAGGATGACGAGTTCCTGCTGGCCGGCGGTGCCGAAATCCTCGTGGGAACTGCGCGCATGTGGGCCTCGCTGGGGTTCTGGCGTGGCGACCAGGGCAATGAGCGCTTCCATATCCATGGGGTCACCGGGCCCGATGAGTACACCGCGGTAGTCAACGACAACCTCTACACCAATGTCATGGCGCGCTTCAATTTGCGCCGCAGCGCCCAGCTGCTGGCCGAAATGGCCCAAGAGCATCCGCGCGAGTTCGCGCAACTGGCCAGCAGGCACTCATTGGAAAACGAGGAGATCGCCCTGTGGCTCAAGGCCGCTGATTGCATGCACATCCCGTATTCCGAAACGGTCGGAATCCACCCCCAGGACGAGCATTTCTTGAACCGCGAAGTCTGGGACCTGGCCAATACCGGTGCGGATAAGCGGCCGTTGCTGCTGCACTACCATCCGCTGGTGATCTACCGCTTCCAGGTCATCAAGCAAGCCGACGCGGTGCTGGCTTTGTGGCTGCGTTCCAGCGATTTCACCGCCGAGCAGAAACTTGCGGATTTCAACTACTATGACCCGCTGACTACGGGCGACTCGACACTGTCGGCGACAGTGCAGTCGATTCTCGCCGCCGAGGTGGGCTACCGCGATCTTGCCTGGGAGTATTTCGAGCACGCGCTGAACGTGGATCTGGAAAACCTGCATGGCAATACCGCTGACGGCGTGCATGTGGCATCGACCGGTGGCGTCTGGTCGGCGCTGATCTACGGCTTCGCGGGGCTGCGCGACGATGACGACCAGCTGCGCTTTGATCCGCGGCTCCCGGAGAAATGGCGGGCCCTGCGCTTCAACCTCGGGTGGCGGGGCATGAGGATTTCCGTGGGCTTGCGGGCTGAAGCCATTGATTTCACCCTGCACGGAGCCTTCTCCCGTCCGATCTGGGTGCGCGGCCGGCAGGTCGATCTGCAGCCGGGGCAGACAGTCAGCGTGGCGCTCGCCGGCCAGGGCCCGACGCTGGAAGGGCGGCCAAGCTTGGAGCATGTGCTCTCGCTGCAAAGCGACGTCGGCGTGGATGTGCCCAACAAGGCCTGGTAAGCATCCGGGCACGCAAAAGGAGGCAGGAACCATCTTGGTTCCTGCCTCCTTTGCGCAATCCGCAATGCCCTGCGGGTGGTGCCTAGAGGGTCATCTCCTCGAGTTGGCGCCCCTTGGTTTCCTTGACCAGGAAGATCACGAAGATCAGGGAAAGCAGCGCGAAGAATGCGTAGATGCCGTAGGCCAATGCCAAGCCTGCCTCGGCGAGGGCCGGGAAGGTGGTGGAAACGGCGAAGTTGGCGATCCACTGCGCCGAGGCTGCCACTCCGAGTGCCATGGCGCGGATCGAGTTCGGGAAGATCTCGCCGAGCAATACCCATACGGCCGGACCCCAGGTGGCGCCGAAGCCGACCACGAACAGGTTGGCCGAGACCAGGGCGACGATGCCCCAGCTGCCCGGCAGCGACACGGCGCCGTCGATGGTGACCGACTGCGCGAACGCTACCGCCATCATGCCCAGCGACACGGTCATGATGGCCGAGCCGATGGTGAGCAGCAGCTTGCGTCCCAGCACGTCGATCAGCAGCACCGCCACGATCGTTGCCAGCACGTTGGTCGCCGAGGTGATCAGCGAAATCGTGAAGGAATCCGATTCGGCAAAGCCGACGGACTTCCACAGCGTCGTGGAGTAGTAGAAGATCACGTTGATGCCGACGAACTGCTGGAAGACCGAGAGCAGGATGCCGACCCACACCAGCGGGTGGAAGCCGAAGCGGCCCAGCAGGTCCTTGAAGACCTGGCGGCGCTCGATGTGCACGGTGGAGCGGATCTCTTCGATCTTCTTTTCGGTATCCGTGCCGGCGTTCATGCCCATATCGCGGGTCAGCACGGTAGCTGCTTCAACGAAGCGGCCGCGCTCGACCAGGTAGCGGGGAGATTCGGGCAGGCGCAGCGAGAGCAGGCCGTAGAGCACTGCTGGAACCAGCAGCGACAGGTACATCCAGCGCCAGGCCGTCAGGCCGAACAAGCCGACGGCATCCGCCGAGCCCATGACGAAGACCAGCAGCGCGCTGACCAGGAAGGCCACGAAGATGCCCAGCACGATGGCCATCTGCTGCATGGTGCCCAGGCGTCCGCGATGCGCGGCCGGGGAGACCTCGGCAATGTAGGCAGGGGCGATCACCGAGGCGAAGCCCACGCCGATGCCGCCGACAATGCGCCAGATGATCAGGTCGGTTACGCCGAAGCACAGGCCGCAGCCGATGGCTGATGCTGCCAGGAGGATGGAGGCGAAGAGCATGGTGCGCACGCGTCCCACGCGTTCGGAGACCACACCGGCTATCCAGGCTCCCAGTGCTGCGCCGAGCAGGGCGCAGGAAACGGTGAATCCGATGGTTACCGCGTTGAGCCCGAATTCGTGCTCGACAGCGTCCACGGTGCCGTTAACGATTGATGAGTCATATCCGAAAACGAACCCACCCAATGCCGCCCCGAGGGCGATGAAGATGAGTCGCGCGGAGAGTTTTCCGTCTGATGTAGTCGCAGTCACAATGAGCCATGCTATCGGATTCGAGAGCCGCAGAATCCCGATTTTCCGATTTTTTATGGGAGATCGATCACAAATTGGAAGGAGTCCTTACTTCAAGACCGGGGGAGGCCCAGTGCGCGTCGCCGCTTCATGACTGGCCAGCTTCCGAATTCTTGGCAAAAAAGCAGGCCGGCATTGTGAGTTCTCGCGATGCCGGCCTGCGGGGAATTTATTTGCTAGCTATCCGCAGGCTTCTGCGAGTCCGCCAAATCGTTGCCGCGCATCTTGGCGACGATACTCATCAGGTGGAAGACCACCAAGGTGGCGATCGAGCCCAGGGCGATGCCGCCCAGCTGGAGCTGGCCGAAGGCGATTTCCTTGGTCACTGCAATGGCGATGATCAGGCCGGTGCCGGCGGTCATCAAGTTGATCGGGTTGCCGAAATCGACCTTCGCCTCGATCCACAGGCGCGCGCCGACGATGCCGATCATGCCGTAGAGCACGATGCCCAAGCCGCCAATCACGCCTTCTGGAATGGTGCCGATCAATGCGCCGAACTTCGGCAGGAAGGCCAGGGCCACGGCCACAATCGCAGCGATCCAATAGGCCGCGGTCGAGTACACGCGCGAAGCGGCCATCACGCCGATGTTCTCGGCATAGGTGGTCGTGGCCGAACCGCCGCCGAAACCGGCGAGCACGCTGGCAGCGCCATCGGCCATCAGCGCACGGCCGTTGAACTTCGACAGGTCGCGATTGGTCATCACGCCCACGGTGCGCACATGGCCGATGTTCTCGGCGATCAGCACGAACACCGCAGGCAGGAACATCAGCGCAGTGTCGAAGTGGAAGGTCGGGGTGTGGAATTCTGGCAGTCCGATCCACTCCGCGGCAGCAACCGCCTTGAAGCTCACCTGCCCCTGGGCCAGTGCAACAAGGTAGCCGCAAAGAAGTCCCATGAGGATCGACAGCCGGCCCAGCAGGCCCTTGAACGCAACGGTCGCGACCACGGTAAAGATCACCGTGAGGAAAGTGGTCAGCGGGAACTCGGTCATGGGAACCAGCGTTGCGCTGGCCAAATTCAGGCCGATGAGCGCCACAATGGTGCCCATGACCACCGGCGGCATCAGGGCGTGGATCCAGCCGGTGCCGGTCTTCTGCACGATCAGCCCGACAACGAACAGCAAGGCCCCGGTCATCACGATGCCGCCCAGCGCGCCGGACATGCTGTGCGACTGGGTGGTCGAGAGCACCGGAGCAATCATCGCAAAGGACGAGCCGAGGTAGCTGGGCACCTTGTTCCTGGTCATCAGCAAGAAGATGACGGTGGCCAGGCCGGTGAACAGCAAGGTCGTGGTGACCGGGAAGCCGGTGATGGTTGGCACCAGGATGCTGGCGCCGAACATCGCCAGGATGTGCTGGGCTCCGATGGAAACGGTCTGCGGCCAATGCAGCCGCTCATCCGGGGCAACTACCTCACCTGGGGTGATGGTCCTGCCGTTGCCGTGAATGCTCCAACTCATGATTCCTCTTCCCGGGCCCTGCGGGTTTTAGGCCGTAGAGAAGTCTACTCGGTTCTCGTGCGCCTGCGCGAAGAAAGAGCGCTCATGTTCCGCCGAGCGGATGAAAGCGGCCTCCATGCGGGCCCGCAGCTGCGGATCTGCCTGCTCGAACGCCTGGCGGACCATTTCGATGGCCTGCTCGGTGGCGGAATCGAATTCCTCGGATGCATAGGTTTCCAGCCATTGCCGATAAGGATGCTCGGCATGGTTGGCTGCCGACAACCGCTTGCCGATGTCCTGGTACAGCCAGTAGCAAGGCAGGATCGCGGCAATCAGCTCCCCGTAGCTCTCCTGGCTGGCGGCCAGGTGGTTGGTGTAGTTCAGCGTGGTGGCGCTGGGCGTATCAGCGAACTCGTCCAGGTAGCTGCCGTGCAGCTGCAGCTCGCCATCGAGGATGCCGTTGGCGCCACGCGACCAGAAACGCTGGGCACCGAGATCCGGCGCCATCGAGCTGGCCAGCGAAAGCACTTTGGCATAGCGCAGCAGATACAGCGCATCCTGGGCGATGTAGTAGTGGAAGTCATCCCGGTCCAAGGTGCCCTCGGATAGCCGGGTGATGAAATCCAGCTGGTCGATTTCCTCGCGGATCGGCTGGATCTTCTGCCACCAGTCGCCCATGGGATCTGCCGTGCCGAAGAAGTCGATGAAGTGGTTGACCGGGCCGTGGCCGCTGCCCACCTGCAATTGGTCGGCCGCTGCGATGGCCTTGGAGAGGTAGGACTTGGACTGCTCCAACGCGGCGATCCAATCTCCAGTGGCAGCGAAGCGGGTAGCCAGAGTGCTGGAAAGGGTGCAGCCGGTGCCGTGGGTGTTCCTGGTGGCATGGCGCGGGCCGTGCAGCTCCAGTTGCACCCCGCCCGCCGACACCAGGGCATCGGGGCAATCCGCCCCGGCCAGGTGCCCGCCCTTGGCCAGCACCAGCGTGTCGTGCTTGGCAGCCAGCCGCTGGGCCTGGCGCAGGGCTTCGTCCCAGAAAGGGGCCACAGGCTCGCGCAGCAAGCTGGCCAGCTCCAGCAGGTTCGGGGTAATCACCGTGGCGCGATCCAGCAGCGAATCAAGGGCGGATTCGTCGTCGAGCAGGCGATCCCCGCTGGTCGCCACCATGACCGGGTCCAGCACGACGGGGGCGTCAACAGTTTCCAGCCAGCGGGTGACTGCGCGGATCACCTCGGCGTTGGCCAGCATCCCGATCTTGATCGCATCGATGCGGATATCTGTGCTCACGGCTTCGAGCTGCGCGAGGACGAAATCGCCACTGATCGCCTGAACTCCGGATACCCCATGGGTGTTTTGCACAGTCAAAGCGGTGATCACGCACATTCCGTAGCCGCCGTTGGCGGCAATGGCCTTCAGATCCGCTTGGATTCCGGCGCCGCCGGAAGGATCGGAGCCTGCGATGGATAGGATGTTCATTTCGAGGCCTCCCAGGCTGCGACCAGCTGCGCGCTGGCAAGTTGCGGATCTTCGGCGTTGCAGATGGCGCGGACCACGGCCAGGCCTGCGCCGCCGCCGGCGCGGATCGCGGCGGCATCGTCTTGGGTAATTGCGCCGATCGCTACGCAGGGCAGCTTGGCCAAGGCAGCGGCTCGCGCAAAGCCGTCCAGCCCCAGGGGAACAGGATGGTCTTTTTTCGTCGGAGTGGCGCGGATGGCTCCTACACCGAGGTAGTCGATCACCGAGGCGTCCTTGTTCGCCTGGGCCAATTGCTCATCGCTGGAAGTACTCAAGCCGATGATGCCCTCGCCAATGATCTGGCGAGCCAGCTGTACCGGCACATCTTTTTGCCCGATATGGATGCCGTTCACTGCTGCGCCAGCAGCCCGTGCCGCGAGGTAGACGTCAATGCGGTCATTGATCAGCAACTGGGCTTTGCCCTCGGTGAGCTTGGCAGCCGCGCAGGCCAGCTCGAAGAATTCCCGGGCGCTTTCATCCTTGGCGCGCAGCTGGATCCACCCGATCCCTCCGGCGACGGCGCCCTCGATAACTTCCAGGGTGCTGCGTGGGGTGCAGCTGGCAGTGTTGGCTACTAGATAAGCGCCGTAATTATGCATGGTTCAATTCCTCGTACTTCAAAGTTTTCAGTTCCCCGGGATCGGCAGCCGACAGCGCATCAAGGAAGGCAACTGCGAAGCTGCCCGGACCGGAGCTGCCAGCCAGGGCCTTTTCCGCGGCCAGGCCATAGAAACCGTGGGCTGCGATGGTGGCCTCGAACGGGTCATCGTGGACCGCAACCATTCCGGCGCAGACCGCGCCCAAGGCGCAGCCGCCACCTGTCATCCGGGTCAAGCCAATTCCGTTGGTTTGCACCAAGACGGTACGCGTGGCGTCGATGATGGCGTCAGCCTGGCCGGAAATGGCCACTACGCAGTCGTTTTCCGTGGCCAGTTCGCGTCCCGCCGCCAAGGCGGCAGAAACCTCATCCAAGGCATCGACACCGCGCGAAGCAGATTGCCGGCCGGCCAGGGCCAGGATTTCCGAGGCGTTGCCGCGAATCAGGGTCGGGCGTTGCCGGACAATGCGCCGGGCAAACTCCGTGCGCACCGGAAGCGCTCCCACTGCCACTGGATCCAGGACCCAGGGGGTGCCTGCAGCGCTCGCCGACTGCACAGCTTCTTCCATGGCGGTCAGCTGTTCAGTGCTTGGAGTTCCCAAATTCACCAATACGGCTGAAGCTGCCTGTGCGAATGGGCCGGCCTCTCCGGGCAGATCCGTCATGGCCGGGGAAGCCCCGGATGCCAGCAGGACATTGGCGGTGAAATTGGATACGACGGTATTGGTCAGGCAAAAAACCAAAGGTGATTGTTGCCGGTATTTTTGGGCAACTGCATGCAAAGCCATGCGACATCCCTCCGCTAGCGTGAACTAGATCAGGTTCTACGGGTCTTATCTCAGTCGGTTGATCCGACACCCCGTGTCACTGCCATAGAGCGTACGCACAACCGGTTCCGAGGACAAGTTACTTACGCTCGCGCCGCGCCACCAAGGCCTTGAGCGTGGCCGCATCCACCTTCTGCGCGGCCGCCAACGCCCAGAGGTGATCCACGGCGGCCAGGAGATCTTCACTGGTATCCACCGGCTGCGGCCGCTCGTTGACCACTGTGCCGGCACGGCGCCGGGAGGTGATCAGCTCTTCGGCTTCCAGCTCCTTGTAGGCGCGCGCCACTGTACCGACAGCGACGCCGAGGTCCGTGGCCAGCGCACGCACAGTAGGCAGCTTGCTCCCCGAGGGCAGATCTCCCAAGGAGATCAGTGAAGCAATCTGCGAGCGGATCTGCTCATAGGGCGGGGTAGCTGCTTGGAGGTCAACACTGATCTGCGTGCTCATGAAGTAGCTGCCGGCTGATGTTCCCGCACGAAGGCGCTACCGGGGCGCTCTAGGAAAATGACTGCTGGGACAACGAAGATGAGCAATGCAAAGAGTCCCAGCCCGGCCGGGAATCCGTAGCCAATGAGCAGCATGGCTACCACTGCACTGGTGTTAACACGCATTGAACGCAGTTCCAGGACCTTGCGGTACCAGATTTCTTCGGCCGACGAGACAGCCCAGGGAATAATCGCCCGGCGGGAGAACCAGACGAATCCAAGATGGGTTGCCAGCAACAGCAGGATCAAGCCTGCAACCATTGTCTTGCCTGGAGGTGCGAAGCCCCACAAATAGTCCAGTGGCGGATCGAGAAGAAAATAGGTGCTGGTGGCAAACAGCAAGCCAGCGGCGATGTAGGACCACAAGGGCAAGGGTGCGTGGTACTTGGGTGCTGCAGACGCCTGCCGGGCCACCGTGCTGACGTAGCTGAGATAAAGCGCATTGAGAACGGCATAGCTCAAAGCCGCACCGGCAAAGATCATTAAGATCCACGTAGTTCGCTCATTGGTAGGCATCTGGAGCTCGTCATCCAGTGGCAAGAATGACCAGCCGATTGCAACGCTGAGCAAGGTGAGTGCTGCAGTTACGTATTGCAAGGTGAATAGTTGATCACGCAAACGCGAGAAGGCGGTCCGTTCCCTGGTGGTGGATTGAGCTGAGAATGTAGAGCGCGGTCCCCAGAAGAGCAACGTGAGGGCTACCGCAAGGGCGCCATAGCTAACGAACTCGTACTGTCCATCCGGCGAATTAGCCTGCGAGTAATTGACCACCGACACGGTGAAGGCCAGCAAGACGATGCCGATATTGCGCATCAAGCGGTTGAGCCAGACCGTGCGCAACGCTTGGTTGTCTTCGACCGAGATGCCGGCCAAGGCAGGTTTTTTCAGGATAACTACGGTAATCACAGCCGCGGCCACGATGATCCCTGCCAGGGCCACGATGAATACCGGGAGCATCTGCGTGCCCGGCAACCGCCCATCATACGGACCCTCCGACGTGTATGAATAGATGCCGTCAAAATCAAAGGTCGTGAATTCCGAGGCCGGAACGCCAACGAGCCCTTCGACTTTGGACGCCGGCCACAGGGAGCCGACCGCGATCAGCAGCAAAAGCCCAACGAAAGCCCCTAGGGCCTTGGGAAACGGAGTTGTCAGGCTGCGGGCCTCTAATGAAGCGGTGCGCACTGGCTGGAGTTCCTTGGGCCAAGTGAACAAGCCGATGAGGTAAACCAGAAGAACCCAGATCCCCGGAGTGAGTGCTTCAGCGAGAGCCGAACCTGAATTGGGCTCGGTCATTGAAACGCGCCAGGTCTCAGACAAATCCCATGAGGTTGAAGCAAAGAATGCGATCAATGCGCACCAGAACGAGTGGGATCGGGCCCGGTCGATAGCTGGTGTTCCACGCCTGTGCGCCACCGAACGCAACCAAACGCAGATGATTGCGGCAACGAAAGCGATGGATATGGCGCTCGCCGAGAACTGGTTCATGGAAATCAATGTATCAACTATTTGATACATATTGAATCCTCTGGCGAATTAAACGATGAAAAATAGTCCCAGTGACGTACGCTCAAATCATGGGTCTGTTTACTTCCACTCCGTTGCCCGAACCGGTCGGTGATTCCGCACCTCCGGTGGACGAGCATCCATCGCGCATAGCAACAGTTCTGAGTCATTTGCGGCGTTCTGCGGACACGCGGATCACGCATCCGCGACGCTTCCGCCTGCAGCAGCTCAAGGCACTGGAGAAGATGCTGGAAGAGCATCTGGAAGACTTCGTCCAGGCCTTGGCCGAGGACTTGGGCAAGAGTGCCACCGAAGCCAAATTCTCCGAAATTGACGTGGTGCGCGCGGAAATAGATTTCGCCCAGCGCCACCTCGTTGAGTGGATGGATTCCACCAGTGTCAAGGTTCCGCTGGCCTTGCAGCCAGCCATGGCCAAGGTCGAGCCGCGCCCGCTGGGGGTCGTGCTGATTATCGGAGCCTGGAACTATCCGGTTCAGCTGGTGCTCGCACCGCTGGTCGCGGCCATTGCTGCCGGCAACGCTGCGGTCATCAAGCCATCCGAGCTGGCTCCTGCGACCTCAGGCGCCTTGGCTAAGTTCCTCCCGGTCTACCTCGACGAACGGGTTTACGCGGTAGTTGAAGGCGGCGTGGATACCTCCACCGAGTTGCTTGCCGCCCGCTGGGACCACATTTTCTACACCGGCGGCGAACGCGTGGCCAAGATCGTGGCTGCCGCGGCCGCGAAGCATCTGACGCCTACCACCTTGGAATTGGGCGGAAAATCGCCGGCCGTGGTGGAGAACGATTCGTTGGCTTCCGCGAAGCGCTTGGCTTACGCCAAGTTCATGAATGCCGGCCAGACCTGCGTGGCGCCGGATTACGTATTGAGCGTGGGCGACTCGTCTGAGCTCATCAGGCGCCTGGGCCAGGCCATCACCAGCTTCTACGGCAAGGAACCGCTGACCCATCCGGACTTTGGCCGCATCGTCAGCCGCAAGCACTTTGAGCGGCTGCTGTCGATGTTCGAGCAAGGCGAGGTGGTTTTCGGCGGCGAGTACGACGAGGATACCCTGCGCATCGCGCCGAGCATCATGCGCAATGTGGACCTCGAGGGAAGTTTGATGACCGAAGAGATTTTCGGTCCGATCCTGCCGGTGATCGAAGTGGAAACCTTCGAGGAAGCCCTCGAATTCATTGCCCGGCGGCCGTCGCCGCTGGCCGCTTACCTGATGAGCGAAAGCCCGCGCCTGCAGTCGATTTTCTCTGATCGGGTGCGAGCCGGCTCCATTGTGCATAATGCTCCGTTGGCCCAGATGATCGTTCCAACCCTGCCTTTCGGCGGTGTGGGACCGAGCGGAATGGGGGCCTACCACGGCAAGCACGGGTTCGAACGGCTTTCGCAGATGCGCTCGGAATTCAACAAAACAACCGTCGTTGATACCCTGAGCGCAATATATCCTCCATATTCATGGGCCAAGCGAAAGATTATTGATCGCTTACTGTAGCGCGGTTCATAGCTTTATGGTTTGTCAGGGTGCTTGGATTGATAGGTTGGAAATTTTCAAGCATCAGGAGATGTAACGCATGACTGAGCCCGCACCGTCCCAGGACGGTCTGAAGCGTGGCCTCAAAGCTCGCCATATGCAGATGATTGCCATTGGCGGCTCGATTGGTACCGGACTATTCGTCGCGTCCGGCGGCACCATTGCCCAAGCTGGCCCCGGTGGCTCGCTGGTGGCCTACGCGCTGATCGGCATGATGGTGCTGCTCTTGATGCAGTCGTTGGGAGAAATGAGCGCCCGGCTTCCGGTCGCCGGCTCCTTCCAGACTTACGCAACGGTCTTCGTGAACCGCCACTTCGGCTTCGCGATCGGCTGGAACTACTGGTTCAACTGGGCCATTACCGTGGCTGCCGAACTGGTGGCAGCTGGCATCATCATGTCCTACTGGTTCCCTGATGCCCCGGGATGGATCTGGGCGGCCATCTTCCTGGTGCTGCTCACCGGATTGAATGCGCTGTCCGCCAAGGCCTTTGGCGAGGGCGAATACTGGTTGGCCGCGATCAAGGTCATCACCGTGGTGGTCTTCTTGATCTGCGGTGTCGCGATGATCTTCGGCATCCTGGGCGACTCCACCCCTGGCTTCAGCAATTGGACCGATGGCGAAGCGCCATTTGTTGGCGGCTGGCTGTCCATCGTCTCGGTCTTCATGATCGCCGGTTTCTCCTTCCAGGGAACCGAACTGATCGGCGTGGCCGCCGGTGAAGCCGAGAACCCCCAGCGCGACATCCCACGCGCCATCAAGGCGATCTTCTGGCGCATCATGCTCTTCTACATCGGCGCGATCTTCGTCATTGGCATGCTGATCCCGTATATGGATCCATCCCTGCTCTCTTCCGAGGCATCGGATATCACCACCTCGCCATTCACCCTGGTCTTCGAACGTGCGGGCGTAGCCTTCGCCGCGGCACTGATGAATGCGGTGATCCTGTCGGCTATCCTCTCCGCAGGCAACTCCGGCCTATATGCCTCTGCGCGCATGCTTTATTCGATGGCGTTGGACGGCAAGGCTCCAAAGATCTTCGCCCGCTTGAACAAGCGCGGCGTTCCCATGCCGGCAATGCTGCTAACCGCCTCGGTAGGCCTTTTCGGCTTCCTGACCGCGATTGTCGGCCAGGGTTCGGCATATACCTGGTTGCTGAACGTTTCGGGTCTCTCCGGCTTCATTGCCTGGGTGGGTATCGCAGTGTGCCACTACAAATTCCGCAAGGCATATATTGCCAGCGGGCAGGATCTCGCGAACCTGCCGTACAAGGCGCCACTGTTCCCGTTGGGACCGATCCTGGCTTTCGTGATCCTGATCGTGGTGATCGTCGGCCAGAACTACCAGGCGATCGTGGATGGAAACTTGCTGCAGATGGCTTCGAGCTACATTGGCCTGCCGATCTTCCTGCTGCTCTGGCTGGGCCACTGGCTGGCTACCCGCAAGCAGCCAGCCGTGGCCATCGATCCATGGACCGCAAAGCTGCACTAGCCAGCTAGCGCAGCATCAACAATCACCCGAGCTTCAGCCAGCACCTGCTGCAGATGCTCGGGTGATTTTGTTGATTCTGCATAGATCTTGTAGATGTCTTCCGTGCCCGATGGGCGCGCGGCAAACCATGCGTGCTCGCTGGAAACCTTCAAGCCGCCAATGGGGAAGCCGGCCGCTTGCGTGGCCTTGGCGGTAATCGGATCCGATGCCAGTTCGGTAGCGGTGACCATCGATGGGTCCAGCTTGCCCAGTACGGCCTTCTGCTCGCGGTTTGCGGGCGCGTCAAAGCGGTCGTAGAAGCTGGGGCCGTGGCGCTCTACCAGTTCGGCATGCAGCTGGCTGGGGCTCTTGCCGGTTACTGCGCGGATCTCGCTGGCCAGCAGGGCCAGCATCAGGCCGTCCTTGTCGGTGCTGAACGCCTTGCCGGAGAAATCCAAGAAGCTCGCCCCGGCCGATTCCTCGCCGCAAAAAGCGACCCTGCCGGAAGCCAGCGGTTCAACGAAGTACTTGAAGCCCACCGGTACCTCGCGCAGGGTCCGGCTGTGGGAAGCCACCACCTTGTCGATGAGCACCGAGGAGACCAGGGTCTTGCCGATCTGGGCATCACCTGGCCACTGCGGACGGTGGGTGAGCAGGTAGTCGATGGCCACGGCCAGGAAGTGGTTCGGATTCATCAGGCCGGCATCCGGGGTGACAATGCCGTGGCGGTCAGCATCGGCATCGTTGCCGGTCGCGATGTCGTACTTCTCGCGATTGGCCACGAGGGAGGCCATTGCATGGGCGGAGGAGCAATCCATGCGGATCTTCCCGTCCTTGTCCAAGGTCATGAAGCCGAAGCGCGGATCCACGGACTCGTTGACCACTTCGAGGTTCAGGCCGTATCGGCGGCCGATTTCGCTCCAGTAGTGCACCGAAGCCCCGCCCAGCGGATCTGCGCCAATGGAAATGCCGGACTCGGCGATGGCCTTGAAGTCGATGACTTCAGCCAAATTGGCGATGTACAGTTCGCGGAAGTCGAAAGGCCGGGCATTCGGCTCGCCGCGCTTGACCGCTCCGCTGGCCAGCAATTCGTTGGCCCGTGCAGCGATGGGTCCGGTGATTCCGGATTCTGCCGGTCCGCCATGCGGCGGGTTGTACTTGATGCCGCCGTCGGTTGGCGGGTTGTGCGATGGGGTGATGATCAGGCCATCGGCCTGTTCGCCGCCGCTAGCGTTATGTACCAGGATTGCGTGGCTGACCGCTGGAGTGGGAGTCAGTCCGTCATCGGCGAGCACGGTGACGCCGTTGCCTGCCAAGACTTCAAGGGCGGTGCGGTATGCGGGCGCGGAGAGTGCGTGGCTGTCCTTGCCCACGTACATCGGGCCGGTGATCCCCGCACCGTTGCGGTAGTCGACCACGGCCTGGGTGATCGCAGCGATATGCATTTCATTGAAGGTGGTGTTCAGGGAGCTTCCGCGATGTCCCGAGGTGCCGAAAATGACGGCCTGGTCGGGGTTGCCGCTGGAAGGAACCAGGGTGCTGTAGGCATCGAGTACCTCCTGCAAATTGATCAGGTCTGATTCTTGGGCTGGCTGGCCAGCTCGGAGGTGTGCCACAGATTGCCTTTCAGATTGATGCGCTTATCGCAGTTTCGTAGAAGAATGGTAGGCAAATGAGCTACTACCAGTATCCGCAGAACCCCTACCAACGACCGCCTGAATCCGCCGGCCTCTCGGTGGCTTCCCTGGTGCTTGGCATCTTGTCGTTGCTAGGCTTCACTGTCATTATCCTTGTTCCGCTGGCCGGAGTCATTACCGGGCACCTGGCCTACCGGCGTGAACCCAGCTCCCGGGGCTTGAGCCTGGCCGGGCTAATTACCTCATGGATTGGATTGGCACTAGCCATAGTCATTTATGCGGTAGCCATCTGGTTCTTCTGGGCATTGTCAACCGGGTTCGGCTACGACTCGTATTACGACAACGTGACCTTCTCACAAGGGCTTCTTCGATAACCCCCGGGCATGAAAAAAGCGGTTGGTTCAAATGAACCAACCGCTTTTCGCATGCTCGAACGCTTAGAGGATCGGGCCCATCAGCTTCTTCAAGGCCGGGGTAGCTGCCATCATGGCAATACCCAGGACAACAGCGGTGCCGCCCATGGCGATGAAGTACGGGATCTCGTTGCCCTCGGTGTAGTAGCCGGCCAGCACACCCGACAGGGTGGTGCCCAGCGAAACCGACAGGAAGAACAAGGCGATCATCTGGGTGCCGAAGGCGGCCGGAGCCAGCTTGGTGGCAATTGCCTGGCCCACTGGCGAGAGCAGCAGCTCGGCAAAGGTGCACAGCAGCAGGATGCCGACCAGCGCCAGCAGCGGGGTCTTCACGAAGGATTCCAGCGGGATGAACAGCAAGAAGGCCGCACCCACAACCACCAGTGCCAGGCCGAACTTCATTGAAGTGCGTGGCTGGCGCTTGCCCAGTTTGGTCCACAATGCGGCGAAGATACCGGCGAAGATGATGATGAAGACCGGGTTGATCGAGGTAACCCAGCTCGGTGGCATTTCCCAGCTGCCCAGGTGGCGGTCCAGGCGCTGATCCGAGTAAGCGGCAATGAAGGTGAACTGCTGCTGGAACAGGGCCCAGAAGGCAGCCGAACCGATGTAGAACGGAATGAATGCCCAGACTTGCTTGCGCTCGGTGGCGTCAACCTTCTTGCTGCGCAGGATCAACGCGAAGTAGATGATCGAAGCGGCGATCACCACGTAGGCGATGGTGCTTGCCAAATTCTCCGGAGTCACGATCTTGGATGCGAAAGCGGCAATGATCAAAACGATCACGGCAGCGAAGATGACCACATAGCGGTTGCGCTCAGAGGCAGGCAGCGGGTTGCTTGGGATGCGGCCGGAGTCCGGCAGCTTCTTGCGTCCAAGGGCATAGATCCCCAGGCCGATAGCCATGCCGACCGCGGCAGCGGCGAAGCCGATGTGGAAGCCGTACTGGACCTGCAGCCAACCGGTGAGCAGTGGGCCAAGCAGCCCGCCGATGTTCACGCCCATGTAGAACAGGGAGAAGCCGGCATCGATGCGCGGATCTTCCTTGGAGTACAGGGAGCCCACCAGGGCTACAGCGTTGGCCTTCAGGCCGCCGGAACCGACGGCAACGAAGATCAGGCCGATAACCAGTCCGGCATAGCCGGGCAGGAGCGCCAGGCCAATATGGCCGATCATGATCGCGATAGCCGAGAAGAACAGGACGCGTTCCGAGCCGAACAGGCGGTCGGAGAGCCACGCGCCCAGGATGGTGGACAGGTAGACAGCGCCGCCGTAGGCGCCGACCAGCGACAGAGCCAGACCCTGGTCCATGCCCAGGCCGCCGTCGGTGACCGAGTAGTACATGTAGTAAGCCAGCAAGCCCTGCATGCCGTAGAAGGAGAATCGTTCCCACATTTCCACGCTGAAGAGGCTTGCGAGCGCACCGGGGTGACCGAAGAAGGTCTTTCCGGAAGCTTTGGTGCTCGTTGTTGCAGTAGACATACGTAATATTTTTCGCCTTTGCCCACCCGAGTACCTACTTATATGGGAAAGGTCACACCTGCATCTGGACGGCCAGCGCGAGCAGCAGTCCTTCGTCCGAGCGCGGGGAAATCAGCTGAATACTCATTGGTAACCCCTCGTTGGAGTGGCCTACCGGAACGGTGATGGCCGCTACTGAGGCGACGTTCACCATGGAGGTGTAGGGGGTGTACCGGCACTGCAACATATAATCCACATCGGCTGTGGATTGTGTATAGTGCCCGATCTTCGGCGGGATCGAGGCCATGGCAGGGGTGGCCACGACATCGTAGGCGGACCATTGGCGCACGAAGTCGGCCGCAATCTGCTTCAACCTCGAACCTGCCTGCAGGCTCTGTTCCAGCGAGCGGTCGGCGGCACGTCGGCGGAAATCCCTTGCCAAGTCGCCGAGCAGCGAATCATCCGCGACCGGAACGTCTTTCAGGCCATTGGTCCACACCGCCGCGAAGGTTTCCGGATAGTCCGTGGCGTAGTGCAGGTTGGCCGGCTGGACGCGATGCCGTTCTCCAAGGCGTTCAAGGCCCTGGGCAAATGAAGCCCGGGCTTCTTGCGCCAGGGTAATTTCATAGACCGGTTCAAACGGGGAATGGGTGCTGTACCCAATCTTCAGTCCGTCCAGGCGCTGGGGGTAGCTTCCCTGCAGCAACGGCAGATAGTGGTCCTTGCCGCGCATGGCGTCAAGCAGCAAAGCCGCATCCAAGGCATCATGGGTCAACGGTCCGCTAACCGCTAGCTTCGGTGCGCCCATGGAATCGGTGTAGCCATCAAGGATGTCGCTGGGAACGCGGCCCAAAGAAGGCTTCAGGCCTACCAGTCCGCAGGCGGCCGCGGGGATGCGAACCGAACCGCCGCCATCAGAGCCCGGACCCAGCGGAATCATGCCGGCGGAAATCGCCGCGGCCTGCCCGCCAGAGGAACCGCCCGACGAGCGCGTGGGATCAAAGGGATTGCGTGATGGGGGCGCCACGAGGTTCTCTGAATAGCTGCTCAGCCCGAATTCCGGAACCTGCGTCTTGCCCAGGACCACCACGCCCTCGGCGCGCAGCCTGGCCACCAAGGAGTGATCACGTTCAGCGACCATCGCAGGCATCGCCGCAGTGCCATAGGTGGTAGGCATCCCGGCCACGTCATTGAGGTCCTTGAACGCGGTGGGGAGCCCATGCAAGCGGCCAATGTCGCCACGGGCATGCGCCTGGTCCGCCGCTGCCGCGGCCTCCATCGCATTTTCTGCCACGTGGACGAAAGCACCTAGGTCCGCCTGCTCTTCGATGCGCTTGAGGTAGTGCTCGGTGACCTCGCGGCTTGAACGCTCGCCGCGGGCCAGCTCGTCTCGCAATTTCAGGGCGCTTGAGGGAAACATGTCGGCTTTCGACGCAGGAAATGACTAGTCTTATAAGCAAACACCCTATGTGAGAGGAATGCTAGCCGTGAGCGATTTTGAGACTGTTTCGGTCAATGATGTCCCGAAGGATGCCTTCATCCTTGACGTGCGCGAAGACTTCGAGTGGGAAGCCGGCCGCGCTGCCGGAGCAACCCATATTCCCCTTGGCTCCTTGCCAGAGAAGATTTCCGAGCTTGACCCGGATGTAGACACCTACGTCATCTGCCGTACCGGTGGCCGTTCGGCCCAGGCCGCATCGTGGCTCACCGTGATGGGCTACACCGCCTTCAACGTCGCCGGCGGTTCCGATGCGTGGATCGAAGCGGGCTTGCCAATGGAAGCGGATAACGGCCAGGAGCCAACCGTACGATGAACTATGCCTATCTGGGACCTGCTGGCACTTTCACCGAGTCGGCCCTGCTGCAGGTTCCCGGGGCTGCCGAGGCGCAGCGGATCGCGGCCTCCAACGTCAACGTGGCGCTGACCATGGTGCGCGAGGGGACCGCGGACGCGGCGATGGTCCCGATCGAGAACTCGGTAGAAGGCGGCGTTTCGGCCACCTTGGACGCCATTGCGCAGGGCGAAGCCCTGCAGATTGTTTCCGAAATCCTGGTTCCGATCACTTTCGTGCTGGCGGTACGCCCCGGCATCGACTCGCTGGAGCAGATCAGGCAGATCTCCACCCACGGGCATGCCTGGGCGCAGTGCCGCTTATGGGCCGAAGCGAATATTCCCGGGGCCGCATTCACCCCGGCTTCTTCCACGGCAGCCGGCGCCCTGGCTCTCGAAGAGGACGAACCGCCGCATGATGCGGCGATCTGCTCTCCGCTGGTAGCCCAGGAGCGCGGCCTGAAGGTGCTGGCCAGCGGGGTCGAGGACAATATCGGCGCGGTGACCCGCTTCATCCTCGTGACTCGTCCGGGAAGGATTCCGCAGCCTACCGGCGTGGACAAGTCAACGCTGATCCTGCCGCTGCCCGAGGACCGTCCCGGTGCGCTGATGGAAATTCTCGAGCAATTCACCGCCCGTGGCGTGAACCTCTCGCGCATCGAATCGCGTCCTACAGGCAAGAGCCTGGGCGAGTACTTCTTCTCCGTCGATATCGAAGGCCACGTGGCCGAGGAACGCGTTGCCGCCGCCTTGTCGGGGCTGCACCGGCTGTCCCCGCACCTGCGCTTCCTCGGTTCCTACCCAGCCGCCCAAGGCCTGGAGCCGGCCGTGGATACCCATAATTCAGATGCGGCATTCAGTGAAGCCCGTTCCTGGGTGCAGTCGCTGCGCGACCGGCTTTAAGCAGGCAGCGCGAAGGCCCGGCCTAGCTCCCCGCAAGGGGAAATCGGCCGGGCCTTCGGCATGCGCTACGGGGTGCGCAGGCGCAGGGCGCTCGGGTTCACGGACACCTGCAGTTCGTTGACCTGGCCGGTGGGGTCCCCGTCGATCTGGGTATTCATCGGCTCATCGCAACGCAGCGACACGCCAGAGGTCTGGTAGAAGCTCATCACCGGAATCTTGTTCTTGGCGCGGAATGCGGTCTTGAGCAGGATCCAGGTCCAGCCGGCGGCCGAGCGGGGAGAAAGGATCACTGCGTCGAGCACGCCGTCGTCGATCTTGGCGTCGGGCACGAAATCCAGGCCCTGCAGCTTTCCGCAGTTGGCGAAGAGCACCGAACGGACCTTGCGGGTCTGCCAGCTCTCGTCGCCCGAGAGCTTGAAGCTGACCTTCTTGCGCTGGCCCGGCAACTGGCGCAGGCCGGCTTCCGAGTAGGCCAGCCAGCCGACCTTGGATTTCAGCTCTTCGTTGGTGTCGTCAAACAGGTCGGCGTCGGTGCCCACGCCGGCGATGACCAGGAAAGCATGATCCGCCTCCTTGCCGTCCAGCAGCTGCAGCTTCATGTGCCCGACGTCGATCCGGCGAACCATCCCGCGCACTGCCACCAGCGCCGCGGTGTGCAGGTCATCGAGCGGAATATCTACGTTGCGGGCCAGCAGGTTGCCAGTGCCCAGCGGCAGGATTCCCAGGGATGCGCCGGTGCCTTCGAGCACTTCCGCGACGGCGCGGATGGTTCCGTCGCCACCTGCGGCAATAATTGTGTCGCATTGCGCATCGAGTGCTTCACGGGCTGCATCCTGGCCGGCGTTGTCCTTGGTCGTTTCAAGGACCAGCGGTGCTTCCAGCCCCGCTTCAGCGCAGACGCGGACCACGGCTTCCCTTGCTTCGTCAGCACCTGACTTGGAAGGATTGATGACCAGGGCCACCTTGGTAGCCGCTGCCTGTTCAGCCGCTTCGGGCTGCTTGATCAGCGGTTTGCTGTAGTTCGAAAGCTTGCGCACCGAATACCAACTGGTCGCCGCGGCGGCAGCTGCAGCAGCCACGGCAGAGAAAACGATCACACGATTTGTCTGCATAATGCTCTCATCGTACTCATGATTGCTACCCTTAACATGTGATCGACCTGAAAATGCTCACCGAAAATCCGGATTTGTACCGTGCCTCGCAACGCGCGCGCGGTGCCGACGAGTCGTTAATTGACCAGCTGCTGGCAGCTGACACGGCACGTCGTGAAACCATCGCCACCTACGAGCGCCTGCGTGCCGAGCAGAATGCGTTCTCCAAGAAGGTCGGCAAGGCCAAGGGCGACGAGCGCGCCGCCCTGCTTGCCGAGGTCAAGGAGCTCGCTGCCGCGGTGAAGTCCGCCCAGGCCGAGTCCGACGCGGCCTCCGCCAAGTGCACCGCACTGCAGCGTTCCATCCCCAACCTGATCATCGACGGCATCCCGGCCGGCGGCGAGGATGACTTCACCGTCGTCAAGCACGTGGGCACCGCCCGCGACTTCAAGGCCGAGGGCTTCGAGCCGCTGGACCACCTGCAGATCGCCGAGAAGCTGGACGCCATCGACATGGAACGCGGCGCCAAGGTTTCCGGCTCGCGCTTCTACTTCCTCAAGGGCATCGGCGCCCGGCTGGAAATCGCGATGATGAATATGGCCCTGGATGTGGCCATGGCGCACGACTTCATCCCGATGATCACCCCTACCCTGGTCCGCCCCGAAACCATGCAGGGCACCGGCTTCGATGTCGAGCACGACGACGAGATCTACAAGCTCGAGCGCGACAACATGTACCTGGTCGGCACCTCGGAGGTGGCCCTGGCCGGCTACCACGCGGACGAGATCATGGATCTGGCCGACGGCCCGATCCGCTACGCCGGCTGGTCCTCCTGCTACCGCCGCGAGGCTGGTTCGGCCGGCAAGGACACCCGCGGCATCATCCGCGTGCACCAGTTCAACAAGCTGGAGATGTTCGTCTACGCCAGCGTCGAGGACGCCGAAGCAGAGCACCAGAAGCTGCTTGCCATGGAAGAGGACATGCTCGGGCGCATGGAACTTCCCTACCGCGTGATCGACACCGCCGCCGGGGATTTGGGCATGAGCGCCGCGCGCAAGTTCGACTGCGAAGCCTGGGTTCCTACCCAGGGCACCTTCCGCGAACTGACCTCGACCTCGAACTGCACCACCTTCCAGGCCCGCCGCCTGAATATCCGCGAACGCGAGATCATCGACGGCAAGGCCGGCAAGACCCGTTCGGTGGCGACGCTGAACGGCACCCTGGCGACCACCCGCTGGCTCGTGGCGATTCTGGAAAACCACCAGAACCCCGACGGTTCGGTCAACGTGCCCAAGGCGCTGCAGCCTTACCTTGGCGGACTCGAAGTACTCAAGTAGCCAATGACCGGCCATTTGCCGGCTGCCCCTCGCGGGCAGCCGGCAAATGCTTTTAACCGGTTGTTCACTTGGCGCTGTGCCTTGGGTCATCGCCAAAAACCCGCGGTGGTGGTTAACTTGAGCCATGACTGTTATGACTAAGCTCGGCAACGATGACCGGCTGACCAAGCAAAAATTGATGATTTGCCTTGACGTGGATGGCACCATCGTCAACCACCAGGGGGAAATGAGCCAGCGCGTGCGCGATGCCGCGCGGGCTGTAGTGGCCCAGGGCCATGAGGTAATCATCTCCACCGGCCGCTCCTTGGGTGCGGCCCTGCCCATCATGGCGGAACTGGGCATCGACCATGGCTATGTCGTGGTCAGCAACGGCGGCGTGCTCGCAAAGGTGTGCCAGGATGAAGTCGAGATCCTGCACCGCGAGATCTTCGATCCGTCGACAGCGCTCAAGGCGCTGCGCGACCAGCTTCCCAAAGCCAAGTACGCCTTGGAGAACGAGCGCGGCGAATTCCTTTCCAGCGAAACCTTCGGCGACATGAGCTTTGGCGCCGAGAGCAAGGTCGTTGATTTCGGCGAGCTGGTTAACAGCAAGGCCGTGCGCGTGGTGGTTTTCTCCACCGACAACACCGCCGAGGAATTCGGGCATGCCGTGCAGAGCCTGGGGCTCTCCGGGGTGACCTACTCGGTGGGCTGGACCGCTTGGCTGGATATTGCCGCCGAGGGTACCACCAAGGCCAGCGGCCTGGAGCGGCTGCGGGCGATCCTGAAGTTCGATTCAAAGGACTCGCTGGCAGTAGGCGATGGCCGGAATGACGTCGAAATGCTGCAGTGGGCCGGACATGGCGTGGCCATGGGCCAAGCGCCGGATGAGGTCAAGGCAGTGGCCGACGCCGTGACTGAAGGCGTTGACCAGGATGGCCTGGCCATCGTCCTGGAAGGACTGCTGGGCAGCTAGCACCAGGTTCTAGAGCTGGTCGGTGTATTCCAGCAGCCGGGCGATCGCTGCCCGCGCGCCCAGCTCGTCGTTGTAGCCCGAACGCACGATCGCCGCAGATACTGCCTGGGGAGTGATTCCCAGGATCCCGGCGACCGCTTTTTGCTGCCCGCGCACACCGGGAGTCAACAGGTCAACGACGGACCATTCGGCCTCGGTGCGGGTGCGGATCCACTGTCCGAGCATGCGCAGCAGGCCCTCGAGCTCGCCGTCCATCTCGTCATTGCCCGAGGAAACGCAGATCGGGACCCTTTCGCCGCGGTGGCTGGCCGCCTCCAGCGCGCCGAGCGCGCGCCGCGCCGCCCTGCCCTCGACCAGGTCGGCCTCTGCGGGCACCGGCTCGTACAGGCTGCCGATACCCAGCCCGATATTGCAGAAGTTCAGCCGTGCCACGCGCAGCAGCGCGTCGACGGCGGCATCGGGGTCACTGGGCACTCCGAGCAGCAGCTGCCCGCTGAGCGCGGTGAACGGCGCGTGGGTGTCGACTTGTTCCAGCTGGTGCCAGAGCTGCTCGCTGGCGGCGGCAACATCGGTGACCGAGCGGGGCCGGGGGCTGAGCGCAACGACAAACATGATTCAAGTATTGCGTGTGCAACCGGGTTTGTCGCGCACTGTGCGGCACTTGGCGGCTAACGGTGCTGCTCCAGCCTGATGCTGGTCCGCCGGCTGGCGGGATCAGGAGGAACTAGGACAGGGTGCTGCTGGGCGCGCCCTGCTGGGCGGGCAGCGCAACGGTCGTGTACTTGAAGAAGAACTGCGTAGCGGGGCCAATCAGCAGTGCATAAGCCACCGTGCCCACGCCCACCGGACCGCCGAGCAACCAGCCGATCCCCAGCACGCACACCTCGATAATGGTGCGCAGCAGGCGGATCGATTTGCCGGTGCGCAAATGCAGCCCGGTCATCAGGCCGTCGCGCGGGCCGGGGCCGAAATGGCAGCCGATGTACAGGGCGCCGCCAAGGCCATTGACGGCGATGGCGCCAACCAGGGTCAGGATCTGCCAGCCCAACCCGTGGACATCAGGGATGAGCCAGAGAAAGAAGTCCAGGCCAAGCCCGATGAGCAGCACATTGGCGACGGTGCCCAATCCTGGCCACTGCTTGAGCGGAATCCAGGCCAGCAGCACCACGACGCCGACGATGATCACTATCGTTCCCAGCGACAGCGGAATGTAGTTGGCCAGGCCCAGGTGAAGCACATCCCACGGATCCACGCCGAGCTGGGCGCGGATCAGCAGTGCCATGGCCAGCGCAAAAAGCATGAGGCCGATGAAGAGATTTGCAAGACGCAGGGGGAGCTTTCCGGCACGCAGCTGATCGAGCGGAGTGAGATTATGCAGGGTCATGATGCTTCAAGGCTAGCCCTGCGCTGAACCCCGGCAGTAATCCCGCAAGTATCAGATGGTCACATTCCTAGTCCCAGTCCAGCCATGGTGCGGCGAGCCCCGAGACAACCAGGGCGAAAGCTCCGATGAAAAGAAAGCCGATGGCAAGCGAAAAAAGAACCATCCAGCGGGTGGGACTGCTATTCATTATCGGATCCAGGCTTTCGTTTCATCATGATCCCGGTCAAGCGGGCCACCGAGTAGACGGCGCCAAACAGGGGAATAGGCATGGCTAGGGCCAGCGGTATGGCGGTGCGCACACAGCGTTCGCGGAGGAACTGCACCAGCACAAAGAGCGTGCCCAGCGCCCACAGCACCAGAATGCCAACTTCCAGGCCGTCCAGTGCCATTACCGCTTCCATGAAAGCAGTCTATCCACCGGGGGCGAGGCTTCCCAGTATCGCAATGCCCAGGGCCGACGATAGCTGGCTCAGGTCCCCGGGCCGAGGTTGGCTGGCCGATGCGTCGGTTTCAGCACCAACCGTGGCTTGAACCCCTGGCGGGCGCAGTGCGGGAACATGGATGAACAATGCCGGGACCGGTTGGGAATACGCCAAATACGCAATGTGGTTGCACACGAAACGCCCGGCATCCTCGGAGACCCTTGCCTCATAGCCTGCGGCGAGCAGGGCGCGGACGGCCGCTGCTGGATCAAGTGTGGCATCCAAGCGTCCCGGCGCATTCGCCTTGATGGCGGCTGACCGTGGCTGGGCGCCATCATTGTCGGGGATGCGGGCATCATCTTCGTTAAAAGCCCATCGCTCCGGCGTGATTGCATTCCGGCCGCCGGCTTCGCCGACGCAAATCAGCGCATCGGGCTGGTGCTTCGCCAAGAGCGATTCGAGTGCTTTGCCGGAGGCCGCGAAGGACACCGGAAGCATGGCGGTGAGGACCTGATGCTCGCCCAGCTGCCTGGGAAGGCTGGAAACGGCTTCCTGGCTGGCATTGAATTCGTCGTTGCCGAACGGCTCGAAACCGGTGACCAAAATATGCATGGGCCCATTATGGACCCAAACTGTCGGTGTCCGCTGATAGGACTGAGGCAATGGTCCGCTCGACAGTTCTTGGTTAGGTGCTCATGGTAATCGCGGTTTTTGTACTCGTCATCCTGAATATTCTGGCAACGGCATGTATTGCCTTGCTGCTGGTGCGCAGGACATCCGGCTCTGATGGCACCCAGATCCAGGACTCGGTGCGTGCTGCTAATGCGGAGCTCCGGCAGGAACTGGGGACCCAGCGCACCGAACTGCGCCAGGGGATGGGCGAAGTGCGTACCGAGATCGACGCCAAGCTGACCGCGATGGCAGAAGCCAATGCGAACCGCCATCTGCAGGTCCAGGGGCTGCTCCAGCAGGAAATGGAGAAACTGCGCTCGGGCAATGAAGCCAAACTCGAGAAGATGCGCGAGACGGTGGACGAGAAGCTCCAGGGGACCTTGGAGAAGCGGCTGGGCGAATCCTTTGAACTGGTCAGCAAGCGGCTGGAAATGGTGCAGAAGGGGCTGGGGGAAATGCAGAGCCTGGCCCAGGATGTAGGCGGGCTGAAACGCGTGCTCACCAACGTGAAGAGCCGTGGTTCATGGGGCGAAGTGCAGCTTTCGCGCCAGCTGGAAGACATCCTCACCGCAGAGCAGTACGAGCAGGACGTGGCGGTCGTGCCCGGCAGCCGCGAGGTCGTGGAGTTCGCGGTGATCCTGCCCGGGCGGGATGCCGGAACGATCTATCTGCCAATCGACTCCAAGCTGCCGCAAGAGGACTACGAGCGCCTGCTCGATGCCCAGGAGCACGGCGACAAGGCCGTCATCGCCGCTGCGGGCAAGGCGCTGGACCGGGCGATCCTTGAGCAGGCCAAGCTGATCTCCAGCAAGTACATCGCCCCGCCGTACAGCACCGACTTCGCCATCATGTACTTGCCCACCGAGGGGCTGTTCGCCGAGGTTGTGCGCAGCCCGGGGCTGGCCAGCAAGCTGCAGGCCGAGCACCGGGTGCTGGTCACGGGGCCGACCACCCTGATGAGCCTGCTGAACTCCTTGCAAATGGGTTTCCGGACACTGGCCATTGAGAAGCGCAGCAGCGAGGTGTGGCAGGTGCTCTCGGCGGCCAAGGAAGAGTTCCGCAAGTACGGAGATGTCTGGGACAAGCTGGGCAAGCAGCTGGCCACGGCGCAGAACACGGTGCGCGATGCCGGTACCCGGACCCGTGCGGTGGAGCGGAAACTCAAGGACGTGCAGACCCTGGAAGTTTCCGCGCAGGAAGATGTGCTCAGCGGAATGCTGCCTGAAGCCTAGCGCCGGGCAGGTCCGGGTCTCCGTCAGTGAACCGGCAGCAAAAGCAATGGCGGCGACCCCCGATTCGGGGGTCGCCGCCATGTTCGGCTTGAGCCTAGTGGCTAGGCCTTGAAACGCTCGATGGAGCGAGCCAGCTCGGCTTCGGCAGCCTCGCGGCCTTCCCAACCCTCGGCCTTGACCCACTTGCCTGGTTCCAGGTCCTTGTAGCGGGTGAAGAAGTGCTCGATCTCCTTGATCAGCCATTCGTCGATGTCTTCAAGTTCCTTGATGTGGTCAAAGCGCTTGTCGGCAGGAACGCACAGCAGCTTGGCATCGCCACCGCCATCGTCGGTCATGTTGAATACGCCAATTGGGCGTGCTTCGACAACAACACCTGGGATCAGGTCAACACCCGGGATGAAGACCATGGCGTCCAATGGATCGCCATCTTCGCCCAGAGTATCGTCGAAGTAGCCGTAGTGGGTTGGGTACTGCATCGAGGTGAACAGCACGCGATCCAGGCGCAGGCGGTGGGTCTCGTGGTCGATCTCGTACTTGACGCGCGATCCGGTGGGGATCTCGATGGTCACGTCGTGGCTCATGAAAAGCACACTCCTAAACTAGTCTTAGGGATATCAGCTATAAGGGTATCGCCCCATTGCGCCTGATGGATAAAACTGCGAGAGGAATGTAACCATATGAACACTGCCGCCCGACGCGCTATTACGCTGGGGGTGGCGATTGTTGCCATGGTTGCAGTGATTGCCGCGATGCTGCTGGCCCCGCGATTCTTCACCGGAGAGCCCGAGGCTTTCTACACCCCGGCCAGCGCGCAGCTGGCCGATAAATCCCCAGTCGCCGTGCGGGACCTGGACCCCAACGCCGCGCAACCGGACCCCGGGATCCTCGCCGCGAAGCTGGATGGCATCCTGGCGGACAAGCCCGACCGGACGTCCTTCAACGCCCAGGTGGTCGACGTGGCCACGGGCACAGTCCTGTATGACAGGAACTCCGAAATAAATGGCACCCCGGCCTCCAGCCTGAAGGTAGTTACCGCCATCGCGGCCCTCGATGCCCTCGGCGGCGACACCCAGCTGTCCACCAGCGTGCTGCTCGATGGCGGCACATTGATCCTGCGCGGCGGGGGAGATGTGCTGCTGGGCGACGGGGAATCGGACCCGGCGCACCCCAAGGGCTATGCAGGACTGGCAACCCTGGCCAAGCAGACCGCCGAAGAACTTGAAAAGCGCGGCATCAGCGAGGTCAAGCTGTGGCTGGACGACTCGCTGTTCGGCGATGCGCACAGCAACCCCGCCTGGGACAAGTCGCTGTTCACCTCCAATAACATTGGCCAGGTCTACCCGATTGCGCACTACGCCGGGCGTGCCGGGGAAAGCACCAGCACCGCCTACCAGTCCGACCCGGCCGCGCAGGTCCGCAAGGTCTTCGCCCGAGCCCTGGGCGAGCGGGTCAAGGTGGATGAGGGTGGCCGCGGCCCCTATGCGGGGGGCGAGCAGATCACCGAGGTGAAGTCGGCACCGCTGCGCGATGTCATCAAGCACATGCTGCTGGTTTCGGATAACTACATTGCCGAATCCATGGGCCGCCTGGTGGCGCTGGACCGCCAGATGCCCGGGGAGCAGGCAGGGGCCGCCGTCGCTGCTGTGGCCCAGGCCCATCAGGCTGCTGGCCACACGCTCGTGGACACCAGCGGCCTGGCTGCCAGGAACCGGATTTCGCCCGCGGCGCTGACCGCGGTACTGCGCTCGGCCGCCACCAGCAAGAAGCCGGAATTGCGCGAGGTCGTCTACTCGCTGCCGGTCGCCGGCTACAACGGCACCTTGATGAACCGCCTGGGCGGTGCCGGAACACTTGGCCTGGTCCGCGCCAAGACCGGCTCGCTGACCGGCGTGGCCACGCTGACGGGCATGGCCATGACCGAAGACGGGCGCCTGCTCGCCTTCTCGATCTATGCCGATCAGCCCAACGGAACACTCGCACCCCACAAGCCAACCATTGACTCTGCTGTCACCGCCATCCGTGGCTGTGGCTGCCGGAGCTGAACGCCGCAGGAGCAGCAAATGAACCAGTTCGTCGATTGGAAGCTGGCGGCCAAGGCCGCGAAAACCCTGATGCCCGCCGGGCCGGGGATCCAGGCCCAGGATGCCGCGCGGATCATCGAGGAACTGCGCATCGCCGCCGGCGAAGGCCTGGTGGAGGCCGAGAAGGTTTCCAAGCTGGCTGCTTCCGCGCCCTCGCAGACCCTGGTGGTGGACCGGTCCGGCTGGGCCAAGGCCGTCAGCCAGAATTTCGCGGCCCTGCTCCCGGCAGCGCGCCAGGACGTCCCCGGGGTGGTCCCCTTGATTGCCGGCGCAGAACTTGGCGCGGTGCTCTCGGTGCTGGGCACCCGGGTGCTGGGCCAGTTCGATTCGTTCGTCGGCCCGCGCCTGCTGCTCAACGCCCCGACCATCACCCAGATCCGCGGCGAGCTGAATGTGAACGCCCGCGACTTCTACCTGTGGATCGCCACCCACGAGCAGACCCACCGCCTGCAATTCGAGCACGCTGCCTGGATTCCCGGGGTCATGAAGCAGACCCTGGCCGAGGCTTTCGAGCCGCTGGCCGGCACCACCCACTCCATGGGCGAACTGGGTGAACGCCTGAAGTCCATGAAGTCCGAGGTCAGCGAACTGACCAGCATCATGTCGGTGCTCGAAGGCCACGCCATGGTCGTGATGAACGATGTCACCTCGATCCGCAGCATCAAGACCATCCGCCGCCGCTTCGAAGCCCGTGGCGAGAACCGTTCGGCCCTGGCGATCCTGCTGGGCAAGCTGCTGGGATTGGATGCCAAGGCGCTGCAGTACAAACGCGGGGCAAAATTCGTGCGGCATATCGTCGACGCGATCGGCTACGAGGGCTTCAACGAAATCTTCACCGCCCGCGAGATGTTCCCGAGCGCCGGGGAACTCGATGACCCGGAACGCTGGCTGGCCCGCACCCGATGAGCCGCGCCCTTCACCTTGCCCGCGCCGCCATCAGTGCCAGCAGCGCGCCCGGGCTGAACCTGATCGGGGTTTCCGGCGGTGCCGACTCGCTAGCCCTGGCCATTGCCGCGGCGACGCTGCCCGCTTCCTTCGGCGCCGTGGTTATCGATCACGGCCTGCAGCCCGGCAGCGCCCAGGCGGCCGAACGAGCCGCCGGGCAATGCCGCGAGCTGGGATTGGACCCGGTGGCGGTGCTCCAGGTCGAGACCTCGGATGACGAGGCTTCGGCCCGCACGGCCAGGTACCAGGCCTTTGAAGCAGCCCTGCAGCAGTTCAACGCGCAGGCATTGATGCTCGCCCACACCCGCGACGACCAGGCCGAGCAGGTGCTGCTGGGGCTGCTGCGCGGATCGGGAACCCGCTCGCTGGCCGGCATCCCTGCCCGGCGCGGAGCCTACCGGCGCCCCCTGCTGGAACTGTCCCGGGCGCAAACCGAGGAAATCTGCCGGCAGGCGGGGCTTGGCTACTGGGAAGATCCGAGCAACGCGGACACCGGGTACAAGCGCAACCTCATCCGCCATAGGATCCTGCCCTTCTTGCGCGAGGAACTTGGCGAGCATGTTCCCGAAGCACTGGCGCGCACCGCCAGCCTGGCCGCCGCCGACGCCCAAGCCCTCGACGAATGGGCCCAAGCGGCCAAGGACGAGCACGGGTTGGCGATCCCGGACCTGGCCAAGCTGCCGGTGGCCATCAGCTCGCGAGTATTACGCCTGGCCGCCATGGAAGCCGGGGCCAGGAATGTGGGCCATGAGCGAACGGCGGCGCTGTGCGCGCTGGCCGGGCTCGGCGTCCCCAAGTCCAAATCAGCTGGTCCTGTGCAGCTGGATGGCAGGATCAGCGCCTTCCGGCGGCAATCGGTGATCGTTTTCACCACAACCGGCTAAACAACCTTCCGCTAAATGTGGCACTCTAGGTAAGTACCACACCTCTAGAATCAGGAGAATTCTCGTGGATTCCAATGCAGTCAAAGCCGATCTTGCGCACGTTCTGTACACCAAGGAAGAAATCCAGGCCCGCGTGGAAGAACTTGCCGCGCAGATCGACAAGGATTACGAAGGCCGCGACATCCTCGTGGTAGGTGTGCTCAAGGGCGCCGTGATGATCATGGCTGACCTGGTTCGCGCACTGAACTCCCACCTGACCATGGACTGGATGGCAGTGTCCTCCTACGGTTCGGGTACCCAGTCCTCCGGTGTGGTGCGCATCCTCAAGGACCTGGATTCCGACCTCATGGGCAAGCACGTGCTGATCGTCGAGGACATCATCGATTCCGGCCTGACCTTGTCCTGGCTGAAGTCCAACCTGGAATCCCGCGGCCCGGCCTCGGTGGAAATCTGCACCCTGCTGCGCAAGCCGGAAGCAGCCAAGGTGGAAATCGACGTCAAGTACGTCGGCATGGACATCCCGAACGAATTCGTGGTGGGCTACGGCCTGGACTTCGCGGAAAAGTACCGCAACCTTGATTGCGTGGGCACCTTGGCCCCGCATATTTACCAGTAGGGAACTTTTCTCGCCAATGGGGCGTTGAGAAATATCGAAGGTGGCGTGACCCGGACGCCAGAGCAGTGCGTGAGGGGGATGCGCCAGGCGCGGGGCCTGTCGGATCAATGAAAACGAAGAAGCTTTTTAACAGCTGGATCATTTGGGTCCTGGTCGGCGTAGTCGCCGTGGTGTTGTTCCTGCCGATGGTCTTCGGCAATAACTCGGCCAAGGTGGACACTTCCGTAGGCCTGCACCAGCTCACCAGCGGCAATGTCACCGAAGCGAAGATGTTCGACGGCGACCAGCGCGTGGATCTGAAGCTGCGCGACTCGCTGAAGGTCGATGGCGTGGACAAGGGCACCTCGGTGAGCTTCTACTACTCCACCGCCCGTGCCGAACTGGTGGTCGATGAGATCAACAAGGCCAACCTGGGCAAGTTCACCGACCAGCCGGTGGAAAGCAACTGGCTGCTGTCGATGCTCGGGATCATCATCCCGTTCCTGCTGATCGCCGGCATCTTCTGGTTCATCCTCGCCCGCTCCCAAGGCGGCGGCTCCAAGGTCATGCAGTTCGGCAAGTCCAAGGCGAAGCTGATCACCAAGGACATGCCGCAGGTGACCTTCAAGGATGTCGCCGGCGCCGACGAGGCCGTGGAGGAACTCCACGAAATCAAGGAATTCCTTCAGGAACCAGCCAAATTCCAGGCCCTGGGCGCGAAGATCCCCAAGGGCGTGCTGCTCTACGGCCCTCCGGGCACCGGCAAGACCCTGCTGGCCAAGGCCGTAGCCGGCGAGGCGGCGGTACCGTTCTACTCGATCTCCGGTTCGGACTTCGTGGAGATGTTCGTCGGCGTGGGCGCCTCGCGCGTTCGCGACTTGTTCGAGCAGGCAAAGACCAACTCCCCGGCGATCATCTTCGTTGACGAAATCGACGCCGTCGGCCGCCATCGCGGCGCCGGCATCGGCGGCGGCAACGATGAGCGCGAGCAGACCCTGAACCAGCTGCTGGTGGAGATGGACGGCTTCGACGCCACCACCAACGTCATCCTGATTGCCGCGACCAACCGCCCCGACGTGCTGGACCCGGCGCTGCTGCGCCCGGGCCGCTTCGACCGCCAGATCCCGGTGGAGGCACCGGATCTGAAGGGCCGCGAGCAGATCCTGGCCGTGCACGTGAAGGGCAAGCCGATGGATGCCACCGTGGACCTGAACGCCGTCGCGAAGAAGACCCCGGGCTACACCGGTGCCGACTTGGCCAACGTGCTCAACGAGGCCGCGCTGCTCACCGCCCGCTCCAACGCTAACCTGATCGACGACCGCGCCCTGGACGAGGCCATCGACCGCGTCATGGCCGGCCCGCAGAAGCGCACCCGCCTGATGGACGAGCACGAGCGCAAGGTCACCGCCTACCACGAGGGCGGCCACGCGCTGGTGGCAGCGGCCATGAACCAGACCGCACCGGTCACCAAGATCACCATCCTGCCGCGCGGCCGCGCGCTGGGCTACACCATGGTGGTTCCCGAATCCGACAAGTACTCGGTCACCCGCAACGAGCTGCTGGACCAGATGGCCTACGCCATGGGCGGGCGCGTCGCCGAGGAGATCGTCTTCCACGATCCGTCCACCGGTGCCAGCAACGACATCGAGAAGGCCACCGCCACCGCGCGCAAGATGGTCACCGAATACGGCATGAGCGAGAAGGTGGGCGCCGTGCGCCTGGCCGGCTCGGCTGCCGAGCAGGGCATGGGCACCGCCTCCCGCGACTTCTCCGACGAAATGGCCCACCTGGTGGACCAGGAAGTGCGCGAGCTGATCGAGCAGGCGCACAACGACGCCTACCAGGCGCTGATGGCCAACCGCCATGTGCTCGACCGCTTGGCCCTGGCGCTGCTGGAGCGCGAGACGCTGAACCAGAAGGAGATCGCCGAGATCTTCTCCGACCTGGTGAAGCGCGACAAGCGCGAAGTCTGGCTGAGCAACGAGGCCCGTCCGGTGCACCACGAGGGCCCGATATTAAGCCCCAAGGAGCGCGCAGCTTCCTCGACCGACTAGGATCGAAGCGTGAGTGAACTACAAGAGATTGATCAGCCGCGGATCGCGGCAGCCGTGCGCGAGATCCTGGAAGCCATTGGCGAGGATCCCGACCGCGACGGCCTGGTAGACACCCCGAAGCGGGTGGCCAAGGCCTATGCGGAGTTCTTCGCCGGCTTGCACCAGAAAGCGGCAGACCACTTGTCCACCACCTTCGACATCGAGCACGATGAGATGGTGCTGGTCAAGGACATCCCGTTCTACTCGACCTGCGAGCACCACCTGGTGCCCTTCTACGGTTCGGCGCATATCGGCTACATCCCGGGCAAGGGCGGCAAGGTCACCGGCCTGTCCAAGCTGGCCCGGCTGGTCGAGGTGTACGCCCGCCGCCCGCAGGTCCAGGAGCGCCTGACCACCCAGATCGTCGATGCCCTCGTGGAGCACCTGAACCCCTCCGGTGCGATCGTCGTCGTTGAATGCGAGCACATGTGCATGTCCATGCGCGGGGTGCAGAAGCCCGGCGCGAAGACCGTGACCAGTGCGGTGCGCGGGCAGCTGCGGGAAACCGCCACCCGTGCCGAAGCCATGAGCCTGATCCTCGGAAAGTAGGAACCCCCATGTCGCTTGGAGCGATCCCGGGCACCGGCCCGAACACCAGCCCATTGCCGGTGATCCGCAAGTCCAGCAAGAAGACCATGGCCGACCTGCCAACCGGCCGCACCCTGGTCATGGGCATCCTGAACGTCACCGAGGACTCCTTCTCGGATGGCGGGAAGTACCTGTCCGCCGATGCCGCGATCGACCAGGGCCTGAAGCTGCTGTACTCGGGTGCCGACATCATCGATGTGGGCGGCGAATCCACCCGCCCGGGCGCCACGAACGTCGATCCTGCCCTGGAGCGCGAGCGTATCATCCCGGTCATCGAAGCCCTGGTGAAGGCCGGCGCGGTGATCTCCGTGGACACCATGCATGTCTCCACCGCCCGCGCGGCCATCGCCGCCGGCGCGCACCTCATCAACGACGTTTCCGGCCTGACCTATGAGCCGGGCATGCCGGAGCTGATCGCGGAAACCGGCGTCCCCTACGTATTGATGCATCGCCGCGGCACCGCGCAGGACATGGTCTCCGAGGCCAACTACCAGGACGTGGTCACCGAGGTCATCGGCGAATTGCGCATGCTGCGCGATGAATTCGTCGCCAAGGGCGTGGCCCCGGAGCAGATCATCATCGATCCGGGACTGGGCTTCGCCAAGGATGCGCAGCACAATTGGGCGCTGCTGGCCAACGTCCCTGCCATCGAGGAGCTGGGCCACCGGGTGCTGATCGGCACCAGCCGCAAGCGCTTCCTGGGCGAACTGCTGGCCGAGGGTTCCAAGAGCCGCGCGCCGATGGAACGCGATTCCGCGACCGCAGCGACCACCGTGCTGGGCGCCCGCGACAAGGTCTGGGCAGTGCGCGTGCACGATGTCACCGGCAACCGCGACGCCATTGAAGTCGTGCAGGCCTATGGATCGCATTAGCATCTACGGAATTTCGGCCACCGGCTACCATGGCGTTTTCGACCATGAGAAGCGCGACGGCCAGGAATTCATCATTGACGTGGTGCTGCACGTGGATATCTCACGTGCGGCAGCCAGCGACAATGTTCTTGACACGGTGCACTACGGCGAAGTCAGCGAGCTGGTAGTCCAGCAGATCCAGGCCGGCCCGTGGGACCTGATCGAGAAGCTGGGCAGCGAAATCGCCGAGGCGATCCTCGCCGCCTACCCGGGCGTGTTCACCATCGACGTGGTGGTGCACAAGCCGCAGGCTCCAATCCCGGTACCGTTCACCGATGTCACCATCTCGCTGACGCGGCACCAGAAGCAGCACACCGCGATCATCGCGTTGGGCGCCAACCTGGGTGATCCGCAGGCTACCCTGGCCGCCGCGGTGCAGGACCTCGGCGCAGAAGTCGAGCTGCTCAAGGTTTCCCCGCTGGCCATCACCAAGCCGGTAGGCGGTCCGCCGGAACAGCCCGATTACACCAACCAGGTCGTCCAGGTGCGTACCCGGCTGGCCCCGCATGAGCTGCTGGATCTGTGCCAGTGGATAGAAGCCAAGCACCACCGCACCCGCGAGGTGCGCTGGGAAGCACGCACGCTGGATCTGGACCTGATCGCCTACGACCAGCTGAACCTGGATGATGAGCGGCTGACCCTGCCTCATCCGCGCGCCGCGATCCGCGGCTTCGTGCTGGCCCCGTGGAGCTGGATGGATCCGGACGCGGTGCTGAACGGGCAACTGGTTTCCCGTTTGGCCGCCGAAGCTGCCGATACGAAGGACATCATACGGCTATGGCCAAGCTGAAGCTGCGCTGGCTGCTCTGGTGCGCCGGGCTCGGGGCCGTGGCCGGCTGGATCGCGTTGCGCCTGCTCACCGCGGCAGGCAGGTACGCGCCGGTGCTGGACTACTCCGCCCTGTACTCGCTGGGCGCAGTCTGCGCGGTGATCCTGTTCCTGGGGATCCGCGTGAAGCGCTCCACCTTGGGCAAATCGGACTTCGAGCCGATCGCCGCAGCTCGTACCCTGGTTCTGGCCCAGGCCTCGGCGTATGCTGGTGCGGTGATTGCCGGTTGGCATGTTCCGGCCATCATCACCCTCTGGGCGGCCACTGGGATCACCCCCACCCTGACCCGCGGCCTAGTGCTGACTGGTGCTGGTGTCCTCATGGTGATTATTGGGTATATTGTTCAGCAACTGTGCAAACTACCTCCAGAGGATACCGATGGCAACAGCGACTCCGTGGTCACCGAATAACTTCACCCCAGCCCACCGGGACTACGCCAAGGTCAAGTTCACCACTTGGGTGATCACCTGGGGCCTGTTCCTGCTGGCGGCCCTGGTCCCTGCCGTGCTGGCAGTCACCGGCGTCGGCGTCCCGCTGTGGCTGGTGATTTCCCCGGTCCTGCTGGTGCTGGCTATCGCGTTGCCGGCATTGCGCATCATCCGCCGCCAGGTCGCCGCACTGGGCTATCTCGAACGCGAAGAAGACTTCATCGTCCGCTCCGGGGTGATGTGGCGCAAGCAGGTGGTCATTCCCTACGGCCGCATGCAATACGTCGAGGTCAACAGCGGGCCGCTGGAGCGCCGCTATGGGCTATGCCAGCTAACGCTGAACACCGCCGGCAGCGCTGCCACCGCGCACGTCTACGGGTTGCCCGAGGGCGAAGGGCAGGCCCTGCGCGAACGGCTTGTGGCCGCCGGCGAAGAGAAAATGCTATGAGCCAGGCCGAAGAACTGGCCACCGGAGACAGTGCCGAGCCATGGCAGCGGGTGCATCCAGCCAGCCCGTTCGTCCACGGCTGGCTGGCCATCATCGGCCTGGGCTACATCTACTGGCAGAACACCGACGACCTGTCCTGGGCGGAGCGCTTCTCCGGCACCAGGCTGATGTGGACCGTCGCGGGCGCCGGCATCGCACTGGCCGTGGTGCTCATCTTCTACTTCCTTTCCTGGTACTTCACCCGCTACAAGCTCACCAGCACCCACGTGTACGTGAATTCCGGGATGCTATTCCGCAGCCAGAAGCAGGCGCGCATCGACAAGGTGCAAGGCATAGACATTGCCCAGCCACTGGTAGCCCGGCTGCTGGGTCTCGCCGAACTGCGCTTTGACGTGGCCGATTCCTCCGAGTCGGTGCTGCGCCTTTCCTTCCTGCGCAAGGCCGATGCCCACGCGCTGCGCGTGGTCATCCTGGAGCGGGCCCGCGGCGAAGAACCTGCCGCTGCCCAAGAAAGCGGCTCCCACGACGCGGCGGATCGCGCTGCAGCCCAGCCGCAGGCCGCCGCGGACACATTGCCGCTGATGGCCAACGTGCCCATTGGGCGCCTGATTGGCTCCATGTTCCTGCAATTGCCGGTGATGTTCGGGGTGCTCGCATGTCTGGCGATGCTGGTGCTTTGGCTTGCCGGGGTCGACGGAATCATCGCGGCCCTGGTCCCCGCGGCCTTGGCCTTCGGCAGCTTCTACTACAAGCAGCTGAACCAGGGCTGGAACTTCACCGCCAGCGCCTCGGACACCGGCATGCGCATCAGCTACGGACTGGCTGACACCCGCCAGCACTCCATTCCTGCCGGCCGCGTCCAGGCCATTTCGGTGACGGCACCCTTCTTCTGGCGGATGCTGGGCTGGTACAAGGTGGAAGTCAACGTGCTGGGCACCAAGAGCGATGACGCGGATAACCTGCAGGTGCTCCCGGTGGGCGACTTCGAGTCGGTCGCCCGAATCATGGGGATCCTGCTGCCGGATCTTGGCGTCGCCAACCAGCGCGAGGTGCTGGCCACCGCGGTGAGCACCGGATGCGAACACGGTTTCACCGGCTCCCCGGAACGCGCCAAGCCGCTATCGCCCGGGGCATGGAAGCACCAGGCGTTCCTGGCCACCGGCACCACGGTGATTTCCCGGTATGGCTGGTTGGCCCGGCAGGCCAGCTTCGTGCCGCATAACCGGGTGCAGGGCATGAGCTGGGGCCAGGGGCCGTGGGAGCAAGGACGTAAACTGGCCGGTGTCCGCTTGCACTGTGCCGGCGGAAACATCATCGGATACCTGCATCAGATTGATGCGGACACCGCAGCAGAATTTATTCGGGCGCAAACCCGGCGCCTGGTTGAAAGGTAGAAGTGGACGCACCACGCTTGGGAATCGGCATCATCTCCGCCGGCAAGGTAGGCACCGTGCTTGGTGCGGCGCTGGCAGCCAGCGGACACCGGATCACCGGAATCCACGCCGTCTCGGAGGATTCGCGCGATCGCGCCGACGCCTTGCTGCCCGGCGTGGAACTGCTGGACCCAGCAGAAATCCTGCGCCGCAGCGAACTGGTGCTCTTTGCGGTACCCGACGACGTGCTCGGCGAACTGGTGTCCGGACTGGCAGCGGGCGGCCATATCGCCGCCGGGCAGTTGATCGCGCACACCGCCGGGCGGTACGGCACCTCGATCCTGCAACCGGCCTTGGATGCTGGCGCCTTTGGACTGGCAATCCACCCGGCCATGACCTTCACCGGCATGAGCATGGACCTCCAGCGCCTGACCGACTGCGTCTTCGCGGTCACCGCGGACGAGGCCATCCTCCCGGTAGCCCAGGCGCTGGTGGTGGAAATGCGCGGGGAGCCGGTGGTGATCGCCGAGCAGGATCGTGCCAGCTACCACGCGGCCCTGGCCCATGCGGCAAACCACCTGAACACCATCACGGCGCAATCGGCGGACATCCTGCGCCGGATCGGCGTGGAAGAACCATCCAATACCCTGCGCGCCCTGATGTACGCGAGCCTGGATAATGCCCTGCGTTCCGGCGCGGGCGCACTGACCGGCCCGGTAGCACGAGGCGATAGCGGAACGGTCACCGCGCACCTGCAAGCGCTGGCCGACGCCCCGGCGGAAACCAACAATTCCTATCGGAGCCTCTCGCGCGCTACCGCGCTGCGCGCCGCAGAACGCGGACTGATCTCCCAAGGCACGCTGGAAGAGCTTCTGCGAGTTCTAGAATAGAAGCGTGAAAACCCCGAAGATTGTAAAGACCCGTGCCGAGCTGAAGGCTGCTATTGCCGCAGCTAACCCGGGATCGCTGGGCTTCGTGCCCACTATGGGAGCCCTGCACCGCGGACATGCTTCGCTGTTCAAGGCCGCCCGCGCAGAAAACGAACTGGTAGTCATCTCCGTATTCGTCAATGAGCTGCAGTTCAACGATGCCAGCGACTACGCCAACTATCCGCGCCAGCTCGACGCTGATGTGCAGCTGGCCGCGGCCGCCGGCGTCGATCTTGTCTTTGCCCCGGACGCTTCCGAGATCTACCATGCCGGCCTTCCGCTGGTGAAGTTGAGCTCCGGCGCGCTGGGCGAAATGTATGAAGGCGCCTCGCGTCCAGGCCACTTCGATGGCATGCTGGCCGTAGTCGCCAAGCTGCTGCACTTGACCGACCCGCGTCGGGGCGAATACCGCGCCTACTTCGGCCAGAAGGATGCCCAGCAGCTGATGCTGATCCGCCGCATGGTTGCCGACCTGGACTATCCGGTAGAACTGCGTGCGGTGCCGATCGTGCGCAGCCCGAAAGGCCTGGCGCTTTCCAGCCGCAATGCATTGCTCAGCGAGGAAGAGAAGGAAGCAGCCTTGGTGCTGCACCGTTCGATCCAGCTGGTTGCCGACCGTGCGGCACGCAATGAACCGCTGTACATCGAGGATGCCATCGGCATGTACCAGATGGCCCCGCTGGTGGAGCTGGACTACTTCGCCGTCGTTGACCCGGATACCCTGCAGGAACTGGCATTCAACTGCCAGGACACCCCCTTCACCGGCGAGGGCTTGATCCTTGTCGCGGCGAAGGTGGGCAACGTCCGTCTGATCGACAACCAGCCGATTTAGGCAAAGCGTCGAGCAGCCTGCCCGAGGACCTGGCGGAAGCCGCACAGCTCCTGCATGATTTCGGCGGCGGGCTGCTCGGCGCCAACGAACTGCACTGCCTCACCGGCATAGACCGGGGCTATGTCCGTCAGCGCTTCGGAGCGGGCCTGATCCATCTGCTCGCGCAGCGCATCGTTCGGCTCCCAGCTGGAAAGATCCGCGTGCTTGTCGCTGAACTCATTGCGCAGCGCCCGTCCGCCGAACTCGGGCGCCCATGGCAATTGCTGGGCGAGATCGAAGGCGCGGGTATAGATAGTGTCATCCAGGCCCGCATTGCGTGCTGCGCTCTTCATGTTCCCGTGCCCGCTGGACTCTGCTGCCGAGAGGAAACGGGTCCCGATCCAGGCAGCTTCCGCGCCAGCTGACAGCACCGCGGCGATACCTCGCGCAGTGCCGATGCCTCCGGCCGCCACCACAGGCTTCTGGTGCTGGGCGGTTGCCAGCTGCAGCAGCGGCAGAGTTCCGGCTTCATTGCGGCCATGTCCGCCACCTTCTGCGCCACGGGCAATGATGATGTCGATGTCATCAGCCATCGCGCGTTCCAGATCTGCCGCATTGCCTACCTGCATGGCGGTCAGAACTCCAGCCTCATGGGCTACCGCCGCGGCCCGGGTGACATCGCCGAAGCTCAAGGTCACCAACGAGGGCCCGAACTCCAAGAAGGCCTCTAGCGGGGAGAGATCCGTTTCCAGCGCCCAGGCCATGAAGCCGACGCCCCATGGAGTACTCAGGGATTCAACGAATTGCGTTTGCTGTTCAATCCAGTCAGCTGTGGGAGTTGCTGGCGAACCGATCATCCCTACACCTCCCGCGTGGGAAACAGCTGCAGCCAAGGCGCCGCCAGCCGCGCCAGCCATAGATGCATTGAAGATGGGTTCACGGTATCCAAGGAGTCTTTGCAGGTCGCTCATGAGCCCAGACTAGAACAGCGAAATGAATGTGACCTAGAACGCGGCCCCTCGATTTGTAAGTGCCCAAGAACCTGTGTATAGTTTTTATCTGTTGCCGGAACGGAAACAACACGGAATCTACCGATTGTTTACCCGGCAGCCAATCACTTTTCACTGAAGGTTTTCCGCCGATTTTGATCGGATCAGGAAGTCTGGTAAGTTGGAAAAGTTGCTCCGGAGCGAAGCAGTCATCGAAGGATTGGTGGTTGTGGTGTCGAGAGTGTTTGTTGTTTGAGAACTCAATAGTGTGCCAAGTTTGT